>JBOHDX010000021.1:0-89459 GCA_050700835.1 Nocardioidaceae bacterium | reverse complement strand
ACGGCCGCGCCGGCAGGCCCGGCAGCTGCCGCAGACTGCCCGCCAGTTGAGGATCACGAAATCACCAGGTGCGACGTCCGTGACCTCGTCGCCGACCGCCTCGATCACACCGGCGGCCTCATGGCCGAGCAGGAACGGGAAGTCGTCGTTGATGCCGCCCTCGCGGTAGTGCAGGTCGGTGTGGCACACCCCGCAGGCTTGGATCTCGACCAGCGCCTCCCCGGGGCCGGGATCGGGGACGACGATGTTCTCCAGGCTGACCGGGTCACCCTTGCGGTGCGCGATCACCCCGCGGACGACCTGCGACATGTGGATGGCTCCTCGCCGTGTCGGTGTGGCCCCACTCTTGCAGCACCATCGGATCACCCTGACGGATTCGGCCGGCCCGGGCGCCTGCAGCCCACCACAACTCCCCGCTTCACACGTCGCCGGTACCGAAATGCGCCCGAAATGCCCGTTTTCGGGGTACGGGCGGCGTGTGAAGAGGCGATGGGAAGCGGACGCCGGTAGGAGTAGTGGAGACGAAGGGACTCGAACCCTCAACCCCCGCCTTGCAAAGGCGGTGCTCTGCCAGTTGAGCTACGTCCCCGGGGGTGGTCCGGGGGACCGCTGCGGTGCTGCGGTGGTGCGGCGTCAGCGCCCGGGTCGGACCTGTGGGCGGACGCTGTCGGACGCCTCCGCCCACAGGTCCGACTCCGCCTTGCTGGCCTTGGACTTGTTGACGGCCCAGAAGACGCCTGCGGCCGCGATGACCAGGGCGATGATCTTCTTCATGACACTCTCCATGGTGCGCGATGAGGCTGACCCGATGCCCGGGACGGCGAAGGAGTGGGCCTAAGAGGACTTGAACCTCTGACCTCTTCCTTATCAGGGAAGCGCTCTAACCGTCTGAGCTATAGGCCCGCGCGCAGATAGCCGGCCCCGCAGACCGGCCCCGGCAGGCTACCCCATGGGCTGATCTGCTCCCAAACCGATGACGGGTCCGCCGATCGGTCCTAGCCTGAGCGCTAGCGGCCGCTCGCGGAGCCTCCGGAACCGGGCCGCTGCCAGGACATTCATGGCGCTTCGACGCGCCGGCATGGGAGAGGGCGTCAAGACATGACGGACATCGCTGCGGCCTACACACCCTTCGCGGATGCCCTTCGCGCGGGTGGCTTCGGGATCCCCGCGGACCCGGACGAATGGCCTGCGGAGCTGGTGGCTGCTCACGTGATCCTCAACAACGACTTCTTCACCGCGTGCGCCCAGACGGCGCGAGACGGCGGCCAGCCGGTGTACGACAACGAACCCGCCGTCGACGCCAAGGAGCTGCGGGAGTTCCTCACGCGGACCGGCTCGCTGCCGGAGCTGGCCAAGGAGATCGAGCGCTCGGCCGCCGACCTGGAAGCGGCGTACCTCGCGCTGAGCGACGCCCAGCGCGCCCAGCGGATACCGGTCAGGATCCGCCACGACGACGAGCTGATCGTGGACGAGCCGCGGCCGCTCGGCGCGATGATCGAGGACAACGCCACGGACCACCTGTCGATGCACCTCGAGCAGCTGCTGGACCTCCGCGACGACTGAGGGCCGCCCTAGTGAGCCTCAGACGTCAGTGAGCCTCAGACGTCCTCGGCGAGGGTGATCTCGAGTCCACCCAGTAGCGAGGCCGTCAGGTTGTACAAGAACGCGCCCAGGGTCGCGATCGCGGTGATCAGCACGACGTCGACGGCGGCAACGATGATCGTCAGCCCCATCACGCGGCCCAGCCCGACGTAGTTGGTGACGTCGAAGCCCTTGGCGTCGTTCTGCATCACGCTGGCGACGCTGGAGTTGATCGAGTCCCACACGCCCGCGGTCCCGAGCACCGACCACACGATCACCACCGCCACGACGGTGACGATGGCCAAGGCGATCGACACTGCGAACGCGATCTTCATCACCGACCACGGGTCGACCCGGACGATGCGCAGCCGCGCCCGGCGGGTGCGTACCGGGGTCTTCTTGGCTTTGGCGCCCGCCACGGTGGATGAGGCGGTTGGCGCCGCGCCTGTCGCCGTGGGCACGGTCGGGGACTGACCTGACGCAGCGGGCCGCGGTGGAGCCGCGGTGCTGGCGGTTACGGCCGACTGAGCAGCCGAGGTCTGCTGGTGGTTGCCCCGGCCGGCTCGACCCGGCGCCGCCGGAGGCGTGGTCACGCGCGGCATCGCCGCCGTGGGCGGGCCGCCGGCGTCCGTGCTCGCCGGACGCTGCGCCTGGGCCCACGTCGACGCGCTCTGCCGGGCGGGGCCGGTCAGCGGTCGGTGGGGTGCCAGCGGAGACGAGTCGTCCGGCCTGCGGTCGTTCATCAAGACTCCTGCGATGTGTCGTCCGTGCTATCAGTGTCCACGCTCGGACCCTCAAAGTCAGATTCGGCGCCAGGTTCGCCCAGGTCGGAGCCGGTGTCGCCAGTGTCGCTCGCCGAGTCGTCCTCGACGTCCTTCTCGGCGTTGCGAGCGATCGCGACGACCTGGTCGCCGTCCGCCACGTCAACGAATTTCACGCCCATGGTGTCACGTCCCTTGGCCGGAACCCCAGCCGACGTACTCCGGGTGACCTGTCCGGACGCCTTGATGGCCATCACCTCGTCGGCCTCACCGACCACCAGGCCGCCCACGAGTACGCCCCTGGAGTCCGCCAGCTTCATGGCCTTGATGCCCAGCCCACCACGGCCCTGCAGGCGGTATGCACCCACCGTCGTGCGTTTGGCCCAGCCGCCGTCGGTCACCGTGAACACGAAGTGGTGAGCCTCGGACTCGCTGTCCTGCTCTGTGGCAGGGATCACCGACATCGACAGCAGTTCGTCACCGCGCCGGAACTTCATCCCGGTCACGCCGGAGGTGGCCCGCCCCATCGGCCGCAGCTGCGAGTCGTCGGCCCGGAACCGGATCGCCTGCGCCTTCCGGGAGATCAGCAGCAGGTCGTCCTCGGCGCTGACCAGCTTGGCGCCGATCAGCTCGTCGTCCTCCTCGCGGAAGTTGATCGCGATGACGCCGGCCTGCCGGGGACTGTTGTAGTCAGGCAGCCGGGTCTTCTTGACGTAACCGCGCCGGGTCGCCAGCACGAGGTACGGGGACTGCTCGTAGTCGCGGATCGCGAGTACCTGGGCGATCTGCTCGTCCGGCTGGAACGACAGCAGTCCGGCGACGTGCCCGCCCTTGGCGTCGCGGCCCGCCTCCGGCAGGTGGTAGGCCTTGGCACGGTAGACGCGACCCGCCGTGGTGAAGAACAGGATCCAGTGGTGCGTCGTGGTGGCGAACAGGTGCTCCACGAAGTCGTCACCCCGAAGAGTCGCCCCGCGGACCCCCTTGCCACCGCGGCGCTGCACCCGGTAGAGGTCGGTCTTGGTCCGCTTCGCGTAGCCGCCCCGGGTGATCGTCACCACGACGTCCTCGTCGGGGATCAGGTCCTCCATCGACAGGTCGCCGTCGGCTGGGATGAACTGGCTGCGCCGGTCATTGCCGAACTTGTCGACGATCACCGCCAGCTCGTCGGAGACGATCTGGCGCTGGCGGCGCTCGTTGGCCAGGATGTCCTCGAGGTCGGCGATGATCTGCTCGAGCTCGACCAGCCGGTCGACGATCTTCTGCCGCTCGAGCGCGGCCAGCCGACGCAGCTGCATGTCGAGGATCGCCTGCGCCTGCACCTCGTCGATGTCGAGCAGGCCGATCAGTCCGTCCCGGGCCTCCTCGGTGGTCTGGCTGCGCCGGATCAGGGCGATGACGGCGTCGAGGGCGTCCAGCGCCTTGCCCAGGCCGCGATAGATGTGGGCGTTCTTCTCCGCCTCACGCAGCCGGAATCGGGTTCGTCGCTGGATGACCTCGATCTGGTGCGCGACCCAGTGCGTCACGAACGCGTCCAGCGACAATGTCCGCGGCACGTCGTCGACCAGCGCCAACATGTTGGCCGAGAAGTTGTCCTGCAGCTGAGTGTGCTTGTAGAGGTTGTTCAACACCACCCGGGCAACGGCGTCCCGCTTGAGCACGACTACCAGCCGCTGCCCGGTGCGCGATGACGAGTCGTCCCGCACGTCCGCGATGCCCTGCACCCGTCCGGTGTCGGCGAGCTCGGCGATCTTCAGGGCGAGATTGTCGGGGTTGACTTGGTAGGGCAGCTCGGTGACGACCAAACAGGTTCGGCCCTTGGCGTCCTCCTCCACCTCGACCACGGCACGCATGGTCACGGAGCCTCGCCCGGTGCGGTACGCCTGCTCGATCCCGGTGCGCCCGACGATGAAGGCGCCGGTGGGGAAGTCCGGCCCCTGGATCCGCTCCAGCAGGGCCTCCAGCAGCGCCTCCCTACCGGCGTCCGGGTGATCCAGCGCCCACTGGACACCGGCGGCGACCTCCCGAAGGTTGTGTGGCGGAATGTTGGTGGCCATGCCGACCGCGATACCGGCGGAACCGTTGACCAGCAGGTTGGGGAACCGGCTCGGCAACAGCACCGGCTCCTCGCTGCGGCCGTCGTAGTTGGGCCGGAAGTCGACGGTGTCCTGCTCGATGTCGCGGACCATCTCCAGCGCCAGCGGCGCCATCCGGCACTCGGTGTAGCGCATTGCCGCCGCCGGATCGTTGCCCGGGGAGCCGAAGTTGCCCTGTCCCTGCACCAACGGGGCACGCATCACCCACGGCTGCGCCAGCCGCACCAGGGTGTCGTAGATCGCGGAGTCGCCGTGCGGGTGGTACTGACCCATGACATCGCCGATGACGCGGCTGCACTTGGAGAAGCCCCGGTCGGGTCGATAGCCCCCGTCGTACATCGCATACAGAACTCGTCGGTGCACCGGCTTCAGACCGTCGCGTACGTCCGGCAGCGCTCGGCCGACGATCACGGCCATGGCGTAGTCGATGTAGCTGCGCTGCATCTCGACCTGCAGCTCCACCGGCTGGATGCGCTGGGTGCCGTCGGGGGGTTCGGTCACGTTGTCAGTCACAAGGATCCCTTACTGGCTTGCCGAATACGGTGTCGTGCCGCAGGCCCGGACAGCGTCAGCTCGCTGCGCTCGCCCGCTGGTCCTAGATGTCCAGAAACCGAACGTCCTTGGCGTTGCGCTGGATGAACGAACGGCGCTGCTCCACGTTCTCGCCCATCAGCACCGAGAACATCTCGTCAGCCTGCGCAGCGTCGTCCAACGTCACCTGCAACAGAACCCTGTGCTCCGGATCCATCGTGGTGTCCCACAGCTCCTCGGCGTTCATCTCGCCGAGCCCCTTGTAGCGCTGGATGGCGTTGTCCTTGGGTAGCTTCTTGCCCGCCGCCTGCCCTGCGGATCGAAGGCCGTCCAGCTCCCTGTCGGAGTAGGCGAACTCGTGGGGGTTGGGGTTGCTCCACTTCAGCCGATACAGCGGGGGCTGCGCTAGGTAGACGTAGCCCGCCTCGATCAGTGGGCGCATGAAGCGGAACAGCAGCGTGAGCAGGAGAGTACGGATGTGGTGGCCGTCCACGTCGGCGTCCGCCATCATCACGATCTTGTGGTAGCGACACTTGTCGAGGTCGAAGTCCTCGTGGATGCCGGTGCCGAGGGCCGAGATGATTGCCTGGACCTCGGTGTTGGCCAGCACCCGGTCGATGCGGGCCTTCTCGACGTTGAGGATCTTGCCCCTGATCGGCAGGATCGCCTGGATCCGCGGATCACGACCGCCCTTGGCGGAGCCGCCCGCCGAGTCGCCCTCGACCACGAAGATCTCGCACTCGGACGGATCGGTGGACTGGCAGTCGGCCAGCTTGCCGGGAAGTCCGCCGCCGCCGAGCAACCCCTTGCGGTTGCGGGCAAGGTCACGCGCCTTGCGGGCAGCCACCCGGGCGGTCGCGGCGGAGATGCCCTTGCGCACGATGTCGCGCCCCTCGCCGGGATTCTGTTCGAACCACTCGCCGAGCTTGTCGTTGACGACCTTCTGGACGAACGACTTCGCGTCGGTGTTGCCCAGCTTGGTCTTGGTCTGGCCCTCGAACTGGGGCTCGGCGAGCTTGACCGACACGATCGCGGTGAGGCCTTCTCTGACGTCGTCCCCGGAGAGCCGGTCCTCGCGCTTCTTGATCAGGCCCCACTCCTCGGCCCAGCTGTTGACCAGCGTGGTCAGTGAGGACCGGAAGCCCTCCTCGTGGGTGCCGCCCTCGTGGGTGTTGATCGTGTTGGCGAACGTGTGCACCGACTCGGTGAAGCTGTCGTTCCACTGCATCGCCACCTCGAGGCTCATGCCGTTGTCGGGTCGGTCCGCCTCGAATGAGATCACGGTGCGGTGCACGGGCGTACGACTGCGGTTGAGGTGCTCCACGTAGTCGACGAGCCCCCGGTCGTAGCGGAACCTCCGCTCCATGCCCGCACCGTCGAGCCCGGAGAAGGGCTTGACGCCGTCGGCACCTCCGTCGACCTCGGGCGACACCGTGTCGTCGGCCACGGCATCGGCCACCTCCTCGGCGCCGGCGCGCTCGTCCCGGACCACGATTTCGAGGCCCTTGTTGAGGAATGCCATCTCGCGGAGGCGGTTCGTGATCGTCTCGAAGTCGTAGTTCGTCGTCTCGAAGATGTCGTCACTCGCCCAGAACGTGATCGTCGTACCGGTGTCGCTCGTCTCAGCCAGCTGCTCGAGCGGCGCATCGGGTACGCCGAGGGAGTAGGTCTGGCTCCAGTGGTATCCCTCGTTCATGACGTCCACCTGAAGGCGACTGGACAGGGCGTTGACCACCGAGACACCGACGCCGTGCAGTCCGCCGGACACCTTGTAGCCCCTGCCACCGAACTTGCCGCCGGCGTGGAGGACGGTCAGCACGACCTGGACCGCCGGCAGCCCCTCCGACGCGACGATGCCGGTGGGAATCCCCCGGCCGTTGTCGACGACCTGGACGCCGCCGTCGGCCAGCAAGGTCACGACGATCCGATCGCAAAAGCCCGCCAGGGACTCGTCGACGGCGTTGTCCACGACCTCCCACACCAGCTGATGCAGCCCGCGCTCCCCGGTGGAGCCGATGTACATCCCCGGCCGCTTGCGCACCGCGTCCAGTCCCTCCAGCACCTGGATCTGGCTCGCGTCATAGGCACCGAGATCCTGCGGTGGCGCTGGGTCCTGCTCGGCAGCCTCCTCGGTCGCGTCGGGCTGAGCGTTGTCGGCGGGCTCGCTGGGCTGCGCAGCATCCGTCACGAAGGGGAACCTCCCGGTATCGACGCGCGGCGGGCCGCACGGGCGCACAGCACGAGGCTGAGCATGACGAAGGATCGTCCTCGCCGAGCCCCTCGCGAGCTTCGGACCCGACCCAGGACTGGCCTGGGCACGCGCACGACGCGGGAACGATCCTGTACCCCTCCAGTGTAGCGCTCACGGGCCGCGAAAGCGGGGTGGCGCGCTCCGCCTGTGGGCCATGCCGGACCAGAACCCGCCATCGGCGGCCAGGAAAGGCCGGTGGGAGGCACAGACAGGGGTGGACTGGAGTCCCCATACGCGGGATGGGTGCTCTCGAGGCCCCTGAACGCGTCTCAGCCGTAGGTGTCGCGCGGCCCACGGCCACGGACGGTGCGCGGCCCGCGGCGCCAGGACGGAGTCTGCGGACCGTGTACGTCGACGCGGGTCACGGTGCCGTGACCGAGGTCCTCGTTGAGCCGCGCCACAACGGTGCCTGCCAGCAAGGTCAGGGATGTGGCCCAGGCGGTCGAGTCGGCACCCACGACCAGGATGCCGTCGGTCCAGCTCTCGGGTCGGCAGTGCTGCGCCAGCTCAGGGCCGACGATGGTGTCCCAGCGGCCGAACACGCCGTGCACAGCGACGTCGGCACGCCAGCCGTGCTCGACCACCAGCTTGTCGATCGTCACGTCGAGGGGCTGAGGGTCCCGGTCGTCGGGGTGCGCCCCCGACACTGCGCCCGGGCCCCACGCCCGACGGCGGCGGCGGCCGGCTGACCTGGGGCCTGGGGCTCCCTGGCCGCGGCCCTTCCCGCCCGAGGACTGGTACGCGCGGGCGATGGCCCTTGCCAGCTCGAGGCCGGCGCGGTCGTGGGCCGGCTCGCCAACCGTCTCCGGCTGGTCACGCGCACCGGGCGCGCTGGGCGCATCGGGCTCCTGCGGGCCGTTGCCGGGGTCGTCGGGATCAGTCGACACGAGTCACCCTCCCGTCCGCGACGTCGAACCGGCCACCCTTCAACGAGTCGGGTACGTCTTGGGCCACGGCCGCGGTGACCAACACCTGCTCGGCCGGGGCCACCCGGATGGCCAACCGGTCACGGCGCTCGCCGTCGAGCTCGGCGAACACGTCGTCCAGGATCAGCACCGGATCGTCGCCGTCGGCACGCAGCAGGTCGAACGCCGCCAGGCGGAGCGCCAGCGCGAGCGACCACGACTCGCCGTGGCTCGCGTAACCGCGGGCGGGGAGCTCCCCGATGGACAGCAGGACGTCGTCGCGGTGCGGACCCACCAGGCTGACGCCACGATCGAGCTCGTCGGCGCGCCGACAGGCCAGCTCGTCGAGCAGGGCCGCCGTCAATGTCTGCCGGGACGGCACCGAAGCCTCAGGCAGCGGCATGCTGGCGTGGTAGGACATCGACACGCCCGTCCGGCCGTCGGCAGCGCCCGCGGCCACGTCCGCATAGGCGGCTGTGAGGTGAGGGCCGAGCTCCTGAAGCAGACCCAGCCGCGCCTGCAGCAGCTCCGCGCCGGTGCGCGCGAGGTGCTCGTCCCACACCTCGAGCGTGTGCAGCGCGCCGGCCTCGGCGGTAGCGCGGCGCGCAGCACCTGCCGTCTTGAGCAGGGTGTTGCGTTGCCTGAGCACGCGGTCGTAGTCGGCGCGCACGCCCGCCAGTCGGGGGGCGCGCAGCACCAGGAGGGTGTCGACGAAGCGGCGGCGGTCGGACGGGTCGCCCTTGACCAGGGCAAGGTCCTCGGGCGAGAACAGGACCGTCTTGAGCAGGCCCACCAGCTCGCGGGCCCGTGGCAGGGGCGCGCGGTTGACTCGGGCACGGTCGGACCGGCCTGGATTGAGCTCCACCTCGAGCAACGCGGCTCGGTCATCTCGGATCACGTTGGCGCGGATCACCGCGTGGTCCGCGCCTTGGCGCACGAGGGGTGCCTGCGCCGCCACCCGGTGGGAGCCGAGCGTGGAGAGGTAGTCGACGGCCTCGACGAGGTTGGTCTTGCCCTGCCCGTTGGGCCCGATGAACCCCGTCACTCCCGGATACATCGCAACCTCGGCGCGGGGGTACGACCGGAAGTCGTGGAGGCTCAGGTGCGCGACGTACACGGAGGTCAGGCGCCGGCGGCGCCGCCCTCGGCTTTCACCGCGTGCCCGCCGAACTGGTTGCGCATCGCGGCGACCGCCTTCATCGCTTGAGACTCGTCCTGACGCGACGCGAAGCGGGCGAACAACGCAGCCGTGATGGCCGGCATGGGAACGGCGTTGTCGATCGCCGCCTCGACGGTCCAGCGGCCCTCACCGGAGTCGTCGGCCCATCCGGCGATCTTGGCCAGAGCCGGATCCTCGGACAGTGCCTTGACCAGCAGATCGAGCAGCCACGAGCGGATCACCGTGCCCTCGCGCCACGAGGTGAACACGCCGGCGACGTCGTCGACAAGGTCCATCTTGATCAGCAGCTCGTAGCCTTCGGCGTAGGCCTGCATCATGGCGTACTCGATGCCGTTGTGAACCATCTTGGCGAAGTGCCCGGCCCCCACCTTGCCGGCGTGCACGAAGCCGAACTCGCCGTCCGGTTTGAGGGCGTCGAAGGCGGGCTGGACCTTGGCCACGTCGGCCGGCTCGCCGCCGCACATCAGCGCGTAGCCGTTTTGCAGCCCCCAGACGCCACCGCTCACGCCGCAGTCGAGGAATCCGACCCCCCGCTTGGCCAGCAGCTCGGCGTGCGCCTGGTCGTCGGTCCAGCGGGAGTTGCCACCGTCCACGATGACGTCGCCCTCGGACAGCAGGTCGGCGAGCTCCTCGATCGTCTGCCTCGTCGGGTCGCCGGCCGGCACCATCACCCATACGACCTTCGGTGCGGGCAGCTGCTCGACGAGGTCGGCGAGGCTGCCGACGTCACTGACCTCGGCGTTGCGGTCGTAGCCGACGACGGTGTGGCCGGCGCCGCGCAGCCGTTCGCGCATGTTGCCGCCCATCTTGCCGAGACCGATCAAGCCGATGTCCATGAGAGTCCTCTCGGGTCGGGTCCGGCGGCGGGACGGCTCGCTGACCTGAACAGTCCGGTGAACGCCTGCTGCTGAACAGTCCAGTGAAACACTGTCGTCAGGACTGCAGACGCACGGGCATCATCAGGTAGCGGAAGTCGAAGTCGGGGTTGCCACCGAGCTCGGCCGCGCCAGCCAGCGCAGCGGGCCGGTTGTGCTGCGTGAACGCCATATGCACCACGGGCGCGGTGACCGCCCCCAGCCCGTCGAGGAGGTACTGCGGGTTGAACCCGGTGTTGATGTCGGCACCGTCGACCCGGGCCTCGACCGCCTCCGACGCTTGGGCCTCGTCGCCGCTGCCGGCCTCCAGGACGACCTGTCCGGAGGTGAACGCCAGTCGGACGGGTGTGTTGCGCTCGGCGACGAGCGCGACCCGCTTCACCGACTCGGTGAAGGCGGCGGTGTCGATCCACACGGTGGTGAGAGGCTCGTAGGCGAACAGCTGACGGAGCCGGGGAAACTCGCCCTCGAGTAGTCGGGTGGTGGTCCGCCGGGTGCCATTGCCGACGACGCCCTCGAATCCGATCAGCCCCTCGCCGACACCGCTCGCGGACAGGGCGATGGTCACGTCGGTCCCCGCCGTCAACGCCTTCGCCGTGTCGGCGAGCACCCGGGCCGGCACCAGCGCCTGGGCAGACACGTCGCTGCGGTCGGGCGACCACTCGATGTCACGCAGGCTGGCACGGAACCGGTCGGTGGCCAGCATCGAGATCGAGCTCGACTCGATCTCCAGTCGCACACCGGTGAGCAGCGGAAGCATGTCGTCACGTCCGGCGGCCGAGACCGCTTGTGCGACGGCTGCGCTGAACACATCGGACCGAACGGTCCCGGTGGACTGTGGCATCTCGGGCAAGGTGGGGTAGTCCTCGACGGGCATCGTCTGCAGGCTGAACCTGGCGCTGCCGCAGAGCAGAGACACCTTCGTGGCGTCGAGTGCAACCTCGACGCTGTGATGGGGCAACGACCGGCAGATGTCGGCGAGCAGGCGGCCGGACACCAGCGCCTTGCCCTCGTCGGCCACCTCGGCCGAGACGGTGGCGCGGGCCGACGTCTCGAAGTCGAACCCGGACAGGCTCAGTCCGTCTGGAGTGGTCTCGATCAACAGGCCGGCCAGCACGGGGACGCTGGGCCGGGTGGGCAGACTGCGCGCCGTCCAGGCCACCGCGTCGGCGAGGGCATCGCGTTCGATACGGAACTTCACGCCAGAAGGCCTTCCTGGGTCGAGGTCGCAGCAGCGGTCGGGAACCGACCTTCCGGCCCACGCAGCTGCGCGTCGGCCGAAGCGATCCTGCCACGTCCGGCCGACAGAGCCACAGGGGGAAGGGCTGACGAATCCGTGCCGCTTGCCTGGCCATCCGGAGGGGTTGTCCCCAGGTAAGGGCCGGGTGACGTTCGGTTGAGTGCTGACATGTAACTCTTCCATCAGGTTAGTCACGCTTGTGGAAGCTGTGGACATCCCGCGTCTGCGCAGGCCAGCAGCGGTTTCGGCCGGTGGACGGCTGGTGGACGGACCGACTGTCGCGGTGGGGTGGACGTGGATTCCGGGCGACCGGGAGGGCACTGTGCACCGACATCCACAGGGCTGGACCGATCCGGCGCCCGCCGTTCACAGGTTCGTCCCCACGCGTAGTGGTCAGCTGTGCCTTGCCTGTTGTTTGATCCGATTGGTGAGCTCGCTGACCTGGTTGAACACGCTTCGGCGCTCGGAAAGCAACGTGCGGATCTTCCGCTCGGCGTGCATGACGGTGGTGTGGTCCCGCCCGCCGAACTGCTGGCCGATCTTCGGCAGTGACAGATCGGTCAGCTCCCGGCAGAGGTACATCGCGATCTGGCGCGCCTGCACCAGGCCCCGGCTGCGGTTGGTGCCGCACAACTCGTCGATGGAGTACGCCGAGTAGGCGGCCGTCTGGGCGATGATGAGCGCGGCGGTGATCTCCGGCTCCCCACCTTCGGGGATGAGGTCCTTGAGCACGATCTCGGTGAGCGTGAGGTCCACCGGCTGCCGGTTCAAGCTGGCGAACGCGGTGGCCCGGATCAAAGCGCCCTCGAGCTCGCGGATGTTGGTCTGGATCTTGCTGGCGATGAACTCGAGCACGTCCGGCGGAGCGGTGAGCTTCTCGGTCGCCGCCTTCTTGCGCAGGATCGCGATCCGAGTCTCGAGGTCGGGCGGCTGCACGTCGGTGATCAGGCCCCACTCGAACCGGTTGCGGAGACGGTCCTCGAGCGCCTCGAGTCGCTTCGGCGGCCGGTCGGAGGTGATCACGATCTGCTTGTTGGCGTTGTGCAGCGTGTTGAAGGTGTGGAAGAACTCCTCCTGCGTCTGGATCTTGCCTTCCAGGAACTGGATGTCGTCGATCAGCAGGACGTCGACCTCGCGGTAGCGGCGCTGGAACGAGGCCGCCCGATCATCGCGGATCGCGTTGATGAAGTCGTTGGTGAACTCCTCGCTCGACACGTAGCGCACCCGGGCGCCGGCGTAGAGACTGCGGACGTAGTGCCCGATGGCGTGCAGCAGATGGGTCTTGCCGAGTCCGGAGTCGCCGTAGATCAGCAGTGGGTTGTAGGCCTTGCCGGGCGCCTCGGCGACCGCCACCGCCGCCGCGTGGGCGAACCGGTTGGAGGAGCCGATGACGAACGACTCGAAGACGTACTTGGGGTTGAGCCGCGCCTCGGCGGCGCTGGCCGACGTGGGTGCGCCCGAGGGTCCCGCGGTCGCCCCCGGTGGGGGGCCCTGACCGAGGCCCTGACCGCGGTCCACCGGCCGGACGTGGTCTGTGTCGGCGTGGTCTCGGCGAGGCGCGTTCGCCGGGAGCCGATCGGCCACCGTTCCGTCGGTGATCCGGCGCTCGTCCACCAGCCGCTCGGCGTCGGCCGGCCGCGCGCCGGCGGACAGGTCGGTAGGGAGATTTATCGACATGTCGTTAGTCCGGTAGTGCCTGGTGGGCTCGGCCAGCCCAAGCGACGGGTCGACGGTGACAGCGAGCCGGATCTGCGCACCCAGGTGGTGGCTTAGGCGCTCCTCGATCTGCCCACGCAACCTGGTCTCGATCTGCTCCCGGGTGAACTCGTCCGCGACCGCGACGATCATCGTGCTGCCGTGCACGGTGGCCGGTGCACAGGCGCCGAGCCAGGCCCGTTGGTTGCCCGGAAGCTCCTCCACCATGGCCTCCCACGTCGCCCGCAGCTCGGGCGACGTGCCGTCGAGGTCGGTCTGACCGGAGGAGTTGGGCTGGTGGTGGTGATCGGGCTGGTGGTGGTGATCGGGGTGATCGGTGGTCACAGACGTGACGTGGTCGAGCGATTCAGGCACCGCTTTGCCTTCCTGGCCCGCGCTGGGGGCAGTTGTGTCCACACGGTTATCCACAGGCTGTGAATCAGCGATCGTCGGGATCGTTCACCCGGGGAAGCGGGGCCGAGAGGTACGGAGAAGTGGTAGTTGCCGGGGGCGACGCTAACAACCCTTGCGCCGTCGCATCAAGCGATTGTCCACAGGCAGTCGAATCCGGGCGACTGCCGGTTTGACCGTGTCGACAAGCACGCCGTACCGTGGTCGGGTCGGACTGGTGTCGACACCTGCCGCATGCCCACGGATCTGTGCTCGAGGCGCTGTGCCTCGAGTCGATGGCCGCGGGTGGGCGGTGGCAGTCGAAGCCGGTGGGCCCTCTTGCCCGCCGGCGCTCTCTGCACATTGTCCGCGTCATCAACATGGATCTGGGAGTTCTCCGGTGAGCAAGCGCACGTTCCAGCCGAACAACCGCCGCCGTCATAAGACGCACGGCTTCCGTCTGCGGATGCGGACCCGCGCCGGTCGGTCGATCCTGGCGTCCCGCCGCCGCAAGGGCCGCCAGCGCCTGGCTGCCTGAGCCCGGTCGGCACCAGGCTCGTGCTGCCAGCTCCGCACCGACTCCACTCCGGACGCGAGCTGCGTGACACATCGCGACGCGGCCGCCGTACCGGCACGCGCACGCTCGTCCTCCACGCAGCCGCGCCTTCCGGCGACCCCGCTTCGGCCGCCCCTGCGGACGGCCCTGCGGACGGCCCTGCGGACGGCCCTGTGCGAGTGGGCTTTGTGGTGAGTGCTGCCGTCGGTCCCGCGGTGACGCGCAATCGCGTACGCCGCCGCCTGCGGCACCTGATGCGCGACCGCCTGGCCGCCTTGCCCGCGGGCACCCGGCTGGTGGTGCGGGCGTTGCCCGCATCGGCGGTGGCCACCTCGGTCGAGCTCGGCCGTGACCTCGACCGGGGCCTGATGCGTACCCTGGGACCGGCGCGATGAAGTATCCGATGATCTGGTTCCTCAAGGCGTACCGCGCCTTGATCAGCCCGTTGTACGGCCAGGTCTGTCGCTATCACCCGTCCTGCTCGGCCTACGCCCTCGAGGCGATCACCGAGCACGGCGCGATCCGCGGCACCTGGCTGGGCGTTCGGCGCCTGGCACGGTGTCACCCGTGGGCCGCGGGTGGCTACGATCCCGTGCCTTCGTCCCCACGCGGCCGTTCCGTGTCCGCCACGGCGCCGCACCAAGGAGCATGAATGGGCTTCCTCTCCACCGTCGGCACCGCGATCATGACGCCGCTGTACTACTTGACGTCGTCGATCCTGATCTTCTGGCACTTCATCTTCGAGCAGGTGTTCGGTTCCGGCTCGGGATGGACCTGGGCGCTGTCGATCATCGGGCTGACCGTGACCATTCGCGCGGCACTGATCCCGCTGTTCGTCCGGCAGATCAAGGCGAGCCGCAACATGCAGCTGCTCCAGCCGAAGGTCAAGGAGCTGCAGAAGAAGTACGGCCACGACCGGGAGCATCTCACCCAGGAGACGATGAAGCTCTACAAGGAGTCGGGGACGAACCCGTTCGCTTCCTGCCTGCCACTGCTGCTGCAGGCGCCGATCTTCTTCGCGCTGTTCCGGATGATCAACCACGCGGTGCACGACGAGCCGAAGGGCGTGCTGTCGCTGCACGACGCGACCCTGCTACACCACGCGTCGATCTTTGGGGCTCAGATCTCCGACACGTTCAACGGCGCGACGTCGATCAACGTCCGGATCCTGACCGCGTTCCTGGTCGTGCTCATGACGGCAACGACGTTCTTGACCCAGCGTCAGCTGATGCGCAAGAACATGCCGAAGGACGCGCTCAGCGGACCCTACGCGCAGCAGCAGAAGATGCTGCTGTACGTCCTGCCGGTCGTCTTCGCGGTCGGCGGGATCGCGTTCCCGGTGGGCGTGCTGCTGTACTGGACGACGTCGAACCTGTGGACGATGAGCCAGCAGTTTTACGTCATCCGCAACAACCCGGCACCCGGCACCCCCGCCTTCGAGGCCAAGCGCGTGCGTGACCTCCGGCACGGCCGTACGCCCACCGTCGAGCCCGACGGTGGCGCCGGTGACGAACCGGTCCGTCTGGACAAGCCGCGGGTCCAGCCGAAGAAGCAGACGAGGGCCCAGCGGCGCTCCGGCGCCGCCCCGAAGCCCGGCGCCGTCGAGGCGTCGGCTGGTGCGGAGGAGGAGAGTGCGGACGGTCTACCGGGCGCGGACGGGGGCGCCGGCGCGGACGAGACGCCTCCGGCCCAGCAGGATGGCGCCCCCGGATCGGGCAACACCGCGGCCAACGGCAAACCTCGCAAGCAACGACCCCAGCCGAAGAAGAAGAAGCCCCAGCGGCGCCCGAGCGGCCGCTAGGGCTACAACCCAAGCCCTGGCGGGCGACGGCCGAGCCCGTCCCCGCCGACGTCGGCCGTTGCGGCCGCATGTCCGGAGGAGAGACCCGTGAGCGCAGACAGCCAGACCGAGCCAACGCAGGCGCCCGACGTGGAGGTCCCCGCCGCGCCCGCTGCAGCGACTGACGGCCCAGCGCCTGCGTCCGACCAGCAGGTGGACGGCGACGAGGCGTCGACCCATGCTGACGTTGCAGAGGGTGCAGACGACGGAGAGGGCGGCCAAGAGCTGCACGAGCCGGCGCCGGGTTCTCGCCGGGCAGCGCAGGTCAAGGAACTGGAGGAGGAGGGCGACATCGCCGCCGACTTCCTCGAGGGATTGCTGGACATCGCCGACCTCGACGGCGACATCGACATGGACATCGAGGGCGAGCGGGCCGCGGTGTCGATCGTGGGCGGGGACCTCGGTCAGCTGGTCGGCCCCGAGGGGAAGGTGCTGGAGGCCCTGCAGGAGCTGACCCGGCTGGCGGTGTACCGCGAGACCGGGGAGCGGAGCCGGTTGATGTTGGACATTGCCGGGCACCGCGCGGCCCGAAAGCGCGAGTTGATCGAGCTGACCCGGACGACCGTGGAGTCTGTGCGCTCGTCCGGCGAGAAGGTGACATTGGAGGCGATGACGCCGTTCGAGCGCAAGGTGGTCCACGACGCCGTCGCCGACGCCGGTCTGAGCAGCTCGTCGATCGGAGAAGAGCCCCAGCGCCGGGTCGTCATCGCCCCTGGATCGTGACTCCCGCCGTTTCACGTGAAACACCTCCGCCGCCCGCCTGGGCCGCGGAGGTGTTTTCGACTCGCCTGGGCGCGGTGATCGAGTACGCCGGGCTGTTGGTGACCGTCGGCGTGGAGCGCGGTCTGCTCGGCCCCCGGGAGGCCCCAGGTGTGTGGGAGCGGCACCTCCTGAACTGCGCAGTGGCCGTTGCGGATGTACCCGCGGGAGCCGACGTTGCCGACGTCGGCAGCGGGGCCGGGCTGCCGGGGCTGGTGTGGGCGATGGCTCGACCCGACTTGTCCGTCACGTTGATCGAGCCGTTGCTCCGGCGGTTCACCTTCTTGGCCGAGGCGGTGGCCGCACTGCACCTGGAGCGCGTGGAGGTGCTGCGGGCGCGCGCCGAAGACCTGGCCGGCCACCGGTCGTTCGACGTGGTGACGGCCCGAGCAGTGGCTCCGCTGGACCGGCTGGCAGGCTGGTGTCTCCCGCTGGTACGCCCCGGGGGCTGGCTGCTGGCCATGAAGGGCGAATCGGCGGCGCAGGAGCTTTCTGACGCACAGGCGACTCTCCGGCGGGCTGGCGCGACACATGCGGAGGTCAGGACGTACGGTGAGGGTCGGTTGGCCACGCCCGTGCGGGTGGTGTCCCTGCAGCGGAGATCCGAGAGCCCTCGCCCGACGACTCCGGCGGCCGACGGAGAGGGGACGACGTGACACTGCACGGGCACCACGTCACGCCGGGCCTGGGCTGGCCGGGGCCGGTCGCCAGCGTTCCTGACGACCCTGGGTCGGGCCCCGCGGTCGGCCCCGCGGTCGGCCCCGCGGTCGGCCCAGCTGTAGGCACTGCATCGGGCCTTGGGTGGCCGCGTCGCGCCGCAGAGCTGCCCGATCCTGGCCATGTTTCACGTGAAACCACGGCGGCGGCGCGCTCTGGGGACGGCGAGCCTGCCTCCGTGGACGGCGCAGCGGCCACCAGCCGGGGCGGGGAGCCAGGCCGTTTCGGTCCCGCACCTGCGCCCGGCACCCGGGCGTACCCGACGGTCGGGGAGTACGTCGCCGGGCCATCGGCCGAACAGCACGCTGGCACGCCACTGGCCGCCGTGACCGCACACGACGTGCTGAGAGCTTCGATGAGCCGGTCGCAGGTGCCCCTGCCCCGGCCGCGACACACCCGCGTGTTCGTGGTGGCGAACCAGAAGGGTGGCGTCGGCAAGACGACCACCGTGGTGAACGTGGCCGCCGCGCTGGCCCAGCACGGTCAGCGTGTGCTGGTGATCGATCTGGATCCTCAAGGCAATGCCTCGACCGCTCTCGGAGTCGAGCACCCGGAGGGAACGCCGGGTGCCTACGAAGGGCTCGTCGAGGGCGCCGACCTGGCCGAGCTGATCAAACCCGCGGCGGATCTCCCCCGCGTCGACGTGGTGCCCTCGACCATCGACCTCGCTGGCGCCGAGATCGAACTGGTGTCGCTGGTGGCCCGGGAGTCCCGGTTGAAGAAGGCGCTAGATGCCTACCTGGCCACCCGTGCGGACACCGAGGAGCAGGTCGACTACGTGTTCATCGACTGCCCGCCGTCTCTGGGGCTGCTGACCGTGAATGCGCTGGTCGCCGGCCGCGAGATGCTGATCCCGATCCAATGCGAGTACTACGCCCTCGAGGGCGTGGGACAGCTGATCCGGAACGTCGACCTGATCAAGGCGCACCTCAATCCCGACCTCGAGGTGTCGACGATCCTGCTCACGATGCACGACGCGCGCACCAGACTGTCCGCGGGCGTGGCCGACGAGGTCCGCCGGCACTTCGGAGACCAGGTGTTGAAGACGGCGATCCCACGGTCCGTGCGCATCTCAGAGGCACCGAGCTACCAGCAGACGGTGATGACGTACGACCCGAGCTCGCCCGGTGCCCTGTCGTACCTCGAGGCGGCGAGAGAGATCGGTTCCGCCGTCCGGCCCACTCGGACCGGGGATGAGCAGGAGGCCAGATGAGCACACGGCGAGGGCTGGGACGCGGGCTCGGAGCGCTGATCCCGTCGGCACCGGTCCACGAGGACCTACCCGACACCGCGCCGGACGCGACTGAGTCCGGCGAGCATCCGCAGCCGGCTGCGATCGCTGCCGGCGGGGCGTACTTCGCCGAGATTCCGGTCGACGCGGTCACGCCCAACCCGCGTCAGCCCCGTGAGGTGTTCGACGGCGACGCGATGGAGGAGCTGACCCAGTCCATCGCCGAGATTGGCCTGCTGCAGCCGATCGTCGTACGCCCGCTGGGCGAGGGCGCCTTCGAGATTGTCATGGGTGAGCGTCGCTGGCGGGCCACGGCTGCCGCGGGACTCGCGAGCATCCCGGCCATCGTCCGCGAGACGCAGGACCAGGACCTGCTGCGCGACGCACTGCTGGAGAACCTGCACCGGGCCCAGCTGAACCCCTTGGAGGAGGCCGCCGCGTACCAACAGCTGCTGGACGACTTCAGCTGCACCCACGACGAGCTGGCGGCCAGGATCGGCCGTTCCCGGCCCCAGATCAGCAACACGCTCCGGCTGCTGCGGCTATCCCCGGCGGTCCAGCGCCGGGTGGCGGCCGGCGTCCTCAGCGCCGGGCACGCTCGCTCTTTGGTCTCGGTGGAGGACGCGGCCGTCCAGGACAGGCTGGCGGCCCGGGTGGTCGCCGAGGGCCTGTCGGTGCGCGCCCTGGAGGAGATGGTCGCCCTGCCCGACGCCGACGGGGCGGGGCGGTCCGCGCGGCGGCGGGCGGGGAGCGTCACCGCCCCTCGGCTGGCAGATCTGGCGGCTCGGCTGTCCGACCGGTTCGAGACTCGGGTCAAGGTGACGCTGGGCAAGAGCAAGGGACGGATCGTCGTTGAGTACGCGTCGCTGGAGGATCTCGAGCGGATCGTGACGCTGATGGACCCGGTGAGGGCCGACAACGCGACCTAGCGTCAAGCCGATCAAGGGACAAAGCGGCTTATCGATATATAGGTTTACCGTTTTATCGATATAGCGTCTCTAGCGAGGAGTGACTCTCGCTGGCGGCACACTCCCTATCCATCCAGGTCCAGTGCAGGACTCCGGAGCCCGGCGGCGGGGTGACCCATGGCAGGCAGGCGAGATCGTCGAGCAGATCGGCGATCTGGTGGCGGAACCCGCCATGAGATCGAACCCGGCGAGGAGCCCGAGCGCCTGCGGGAGCTCGAGGTGCAGCTCGACCAGTGCTGGGGCCTGCTCCGCTAGCGGAGCGCGCTGATGAGTACGGCGCGGACGAGGGCACCGCCCAGGTCCGCCCCGTCGGCGAGGTGGAGGGCGACCTTGGCGAGCTCAGCCGACCGGCATTGCCTTGTAGGTTGGGGTGAGTTCGTCCCAGCGCGCCTTCCAGGCGGAGGGCTCACCGGCGAGCGACCGTCGGAGGTCGTCGAGGTGCGCCTGCCAGCCGGCACCGTAGAAGTACAGGTTGCCGAGCGGCAGCCCGCGCTCCTCGACCACGAGACGGGTCTTGACCCCCTCCGCCGTCAGCCAGGCCTCGATCTGGCCTTCGTCGTCGGTGCCGAGGTCCATGGTGAGCAACAGGTGCTGCGGAGCGTCGCAGACCTCGACGCGCCCCGGCCCGGTCCAGGTGCTCGTGAAGGAGGCGTGGATGGTGCCACCCTCACGGAAGTCGCCCTCGACCTCGGCGATCCAGCGGGCGAGCCGCTCGGGCGTCGTACAGGCATCCCAGAGGTCGGCGATGTCGGTTTCGTAGACGTCCTCCACGCGGACGGCTCCGTGCGTCTCGTCGAGTGCGTGCATCGCGCCGATGATGTTCATGAGCGGGTCCTCTTTCCTCGAGCGATCTCGTTGTGCAGTGCGCGGAGGCGGCCTTGCCACAGCGCGCGGTAGTTGCCCAGCCAGGCGTCGACGTCGGCCAGCGGCTCCGGTCGAAGGCTGTAGATCCGGCGCTGTGCGTCCGCGCGGACGTCGACCAGTCCGGCTTCCCGCAGCACCCGCAGGTGTCGCGAGACGCCGGGCCGCGCGATTGGGAGCGCGTCCGCGATCTGGCCCGCAGTGGCAGGCCGGTCGCGAAGCATCTCCAGGACCGTTCGCCGGCTCTCGTCGGCCAACGCGTGCAGCACCGTGTCCATGGCGGGTAACGTATCCAATCGGTTACGTAACCGCAAGGGTACGTAGGACTCGACGAGCGGGAGGTGCTTCATCAGCCCGCCGAGCGTCATATCGGTCGGCGGCAACGGCTGCGCCAGCTGGTCCCGGGTCAGGCCAGAGTACTTCCACCGAAGCGTGTCGGCGTTGGTACGTCAGCGAACCACGCAGGACGGCGACCTCGCTGCCATGTAACGGTGCCTCGACGCGCGCGCTGATGTCAAAGGCCTGAGGCTCGCTCATGGATGATCCCGTCGCACCCGGGCCGACAATAGGGTATTGCAACAATCGTTGCCATACCCTATTGTCGCAACATGTCTTTCGACCCTCGTCGTCTCCGCGGTGCATCGGAGCTCAAGGCCCTGGCCCATCCCGTCCGGATGGCCATCCTCGAGCAGCTCACGATCGACGGCCCGTTGACGGCCAGCGATCTCGCAGAGGCCCTGTCGGAGACCCCAGCCAACTGCTCGTACCACCTGCGCACCCTGGCCAAGTACGGCTTCGTGGTCGAGGCGGCGGGAGGAGTGGGTCGACAGCGGCCCTGGCAGGCGGCGCAGCGGGGCCTGTCCTGGGCCGACGCCGGAGAGTCGACGGAGGTCCTGATGGCCGCCGACGCGCTGTCTCGGGTCCTGGTCCAGCGCGAGGTGGCCCGCTTCGAGGCCGCCCGCGCCAACCGGCTCGGATCGGAGTGGGACCAGCTGAGCACGGCCAGCCAGAGCGTGATGTGGCTGACGGCTGCCGAGGTCGAACAGGTCCAGACCGACCTGCGCGCCGTCATGACCCGATACCTCGACCGGTTCGACGACCCGGGTGAACGCCCGCCCGGCAGTCGTCTCGTCCACCTGCTGTCGCTGCTTTCGGTCGACGGGCAGCGAGCACCGACCCCAGGCCCCACCTTCGCCGGGTCCGTCACGGCTATCCCGAGGGACGCGTCGTGAGGGCGGCGTTCGCCCAGCGGCGCTTCCGAATCCTGTTCGGCGGGATCGTCGCGAGTCAGCTCGGGGACTCGGTGATGCTGCTGGTGCTCTCGATCTGGGTGAAGAACCTCACCGGCTCCAATGCTGCCGCCGGGTTCACGTTCTTCTGGCTGGTGCTGCCGTCACTGGCGGCACCGCTGCTCGGTTGGGGCGTCGACAAGGTGGCACGGCGTACCTTCCTGGTCGTCGGCAACCTCGCGTCGGCGCTGGTTCTGTTGCCGCTGTTCCTGGTGCACGACTCGCGACACGTGTGGGTCATCTACGCGGTCGCCGTCGGCTACGGCATCTCGTTCGTGACGTTGCCGGCGGCCCTCAACGGCATGCTGAAGCACCTGCTGCCCGACGACCAGCTGATCGACGCCAACGCGGCGATCGCCACCACGCGGGAAGGGCTGCGGCTCGGCGGCCCACTGCTCGGGGCCGGCCTGTACACCGCGTTCGGCCCCTCGGTCGTGGTGAGCATCGACATCGTCTCGTTCCTGGTGGCGGCTGCTGCGGTACTTGCCCTGCGGGTGGACACCGACGTCGTCGAGGTCAGCACCCTCGCCTGGAAGGACGAGGTGCTCGCGGGGATCCGGCACATCGGACGTGATCGGGTGCTGAAGCACTCCCTTATCGCGATCGGCATCGCGATCTGCGTGATCGGCTTCACCGAGTCGTGCATCTATGCGGTGCTCGACGCGTTCCACAAGACCGCGTCGTTCGTCGGCGTGATCTCGACCGTGCAAGGCGTGGGGGCAGTCCTCGCCGGCCTGATGACTAGCCGGCTGGTCAAACGTCGCGGTGAGGTTTCCGTGATGCTGGCCGGCCTCCTGATCTGCACCGTGGGCTTGGCCATCATGGTGGCCGCGAAGTCGATCTTCATGGTGCTGGCCAGCGTGTTCGTCTTCGGTCTGGCGCTGCCGCCGATCATCATCGGGCTGACCACGCTGATGCAGGTACGCACGCCCCAGGCACTGATGGGCCGGGTCTCGGCGGCGTTCGACGTCATCTTGGGCACGCCGCAGTCGTTGTCGATCGCGGTCGGCGCCCTGATGGTGTCCGTGGTGAGCTTCCGGGTGATCTTCGCGATCATGGCGGGCGCATTCGCGCTCTCGGCGATCTACCTGCGGTTCAGCGTGGGTGGCCGCGACCGGGGGCTGCCACCACCCCGGGTACCGGCCACGGCAGAGTCGGTCAGCCCCGTGCATGAGCCGCTGATGCCTGACGGGCCACTGCCTGGCTGACCCACTGGTGGACCAGCTCGGCCAGCTCCCGGCCGGACCCCTCCAGCGCCAGCGGGAGCAACGAGGTCTCGGTCATGCCGGGCGCGACGTTGACCTCGAGGAACCACACGGTGCCCTCGGGGTCGACGATCAGGTCGGACCGCGACAGGTCGCGAAGTCCCAGGGCCCGGTGGGCCGAGAGGGCAGCCTGCCCGCACGCGTCGCTGACCGTGTCAGCCAGGGCTGCGGGTACGACGAACTCCGTGGCCCCGGCGGTGTAGCGCGCCGAGTAGTCGTACACCCCACCGTCCGGCCGGATCTCGACTGCCGGCAGCGTCTGCGGACGCCCACCGGACTCGATCACCGCGACGGCGACCTCGGTGCCGTCGACGCACTGCTCGACCAACGCCACCGGTCCGTAGGAGAAGCAGTGCACCATGGCGCCGGGCAGCTCGTCCTCGCGGCGGACCACCTCGCAGCCGAGGGCAGAGCCGCCGCGGACTGGCTTGACCACCAACGGCAGGCCGAGTCGCCCCAGCAGTGCCTCCATCACGGCAGCGGCGCCGATCTCCCGGAACGTCTGGGCCGGCAGGACCGCTTGCCGTGGTGTGTGCAGACCGTGACGTGCCACGATCGCCTTGGCCACGGGCTTGTCGAAGGCTGTCCGGCAGGCGGTCGGTGTCGAGCCGACATACGGGATCTCCAGCAGCTCCAGCACTTCTTGGAGCGAACCGTCCTCGCCGGTTTCCCCATGCAGGACAGGGAAGACGCACGCCGGCGGGTCATCGCGGAGGGCGCCGAGCAACGAGGCGTCAACGTCTCGCTCCTCGACCTCGATCCCGGCATGACGCAGCGCCTCGCTGACCCGTCGGCCGGATCGCAGCGACACGTCGCGTTCGTGTGAGAGGCCTCCCGCCAAGACGACGACGCGGCCACCAAGGTCCGGTAAGGGACGCGTGCTCGGGCTTCGGTCGGTCATGAGCCTCTCCCGGTCGTCGGTCACTCGCAGTGGATGAGGCAGACCTCAGGTGAGGTCGGACTGGGGTCCTTCGTACCCGCGCGACGCGCTCGGCAACGTCGTGCCGAAGGTCTCGCGGAGCTCCAGCTCGGCGGTGACGACGTCCGCCAGCCGGCGCACGCCTTCCCGGATCCGCTCGGGCGTCGGATGACAGTAGGACAGGCGCATGCACCGGCTGCCGAACCCGTCGGCATAGAACGCGGTGCCCGGCACGTAGGCGACCCGCTCGGTCACCGCGCGCGGCAGCATCGCCTTGGCGTCGAGGCCCTCCGGGAGGGTCGCCCACACGTAGAACCCACCGCGAGGGACGGTCCAGCGCGTACCAGGAGGCATGTGGTCGTTCAGGGCGGCGAGCATCGCGTCCCGTCGTTCGCGGTACATCTGGTTGAAGTCCTTGATCTGGCTGCGCCAGTCGCTGCCCGCCAGATAGGCGGACACGACTGCCTGGGAGAACGTCGGAGGGCACAGCGTCGCGGACTCCTGAGCCATTACCAGCTTCTCGCGCACCGCGTGCGGCGCGAGCGCCCAGCCGACCCGGAATCCCGGAGCGAACGTCTTGGAGAACGAACCGAGATAGACGACGTGCTCCGACGCGTCGGCGCGCAGTGCCCGCGGGGGCTCACCGTCGAAGCCGAGCAGGCCGTACGGGTTGTCCTCGAGGACGAGTAGGTCAGCGGCCCGGCAGATGTCGAGGATCGCGCGGCGGCGCGCGGGTGTCAGGGTCACGCCGGCGGGGTTGTGGAAGGTCGGGATGGTGTACAGGAACTTGACTCGCCGCCCGGACGCGCGGACCGATGCGACCGCCTGCTCGAGCGCCTCGGGCACGAGGCCGTCGTCGTCCATGGCCACGTGCACGACGTCGCACTCGTACGCCCGGAAGACCCCGAGTGCCCCCACGTAGCTGGGCGCCTCGACCAGAACGACGTCTCCGGGGTCGCAGAAGATCCGGGTGACCAGGTCGACTCCCTGCTGGCTGCCGACGGTCACGACGACGTCGTCGGGATGGGCCGAGATGCCCTCGGCCGCCATCACCTCGCAGATCTGCTCGCGAAGCACGGGGTCCCCCTGGCCCGAGCTGTACTGCAGGGCGGAGGTGCCGTGGTTGCGCACGATGTCGTGCAGGTCGCGGGCCACGGCGTCGAGCGGGAGACCGGCGAGGTTGGGCATCCCCCCGGCCAGGGACACCACCTCGGGGCGGCTGGCGACCGCGAACAATGCCCGGATCTCCGACGCGGTCATGCGCTTGGTGCGGTGCGCGTAGCGGTCGACGTGGGAGTCGAGCCGGGTGGACCGGCCGGCCGGGCTCGCGCCCACGCCGACGGCAGCGCCGACCGCGCCCACGGTCTCGTCGCCGGACGGTGGCCGGTGGTCGCTCGCTGCCATCCCACGCTCCGAGGTGGTCGGACACTTGTCGTGCGTCGGGTTGAGGATCGGGATCGGTCGTCGCAGACCTGGCACTACGATGCCTCATGGCGGGCCGCGCCGGAGGCAGGGGGCCGCGCCGCGCTCTAGGAGTCGGGGAGCGGAGGTGGCTGTGGCGCGTCGCGTTGTCGCCCTGACGTCCTCGAACATCGACGACCTGCACCCGACGTGCCGGGCCTGTGTCACCTGGGAGCTGTCACCCGTCGCCGGTGCCCGCGCGACGCACGAGCAAGCGACCGAGGCCAAACGCCTGTGGGTTCACGACCGCGTCGCCCAGGACGGCACCGCCGGGGCGATCGTGCACATCAACGGTGGGCCGGCCGGCTGGCTCGTGTACGCACCGCCGGACGCGGTGCCGGGGGTCGCCCGCTTCGCCACCGGGCCGGTGACGAGCGACGCGTTCCTGCTGGTCAGCGGCATGATCCTGCCAGACTACCGGGGCGCCGGTCTCGGCCGACTCCTCGTCCAGCACGCCGCCAAGCAGATGGTGAGCCGGGACGGCGTCCGGGCGCTGGAGGCGTTCGGCGACTATCAACCGATCCCGTTCGGCTGCGTGTGGCCGGCGGGGTTCTTGTCGGCCGTTGGGTTCGAGGCCGTGCGGGACCACCCCAGGCACCCGCGGATGCGGCTCGATCTGCGGGCCACCGTGACCTGGCGTCCGGATGTCGAGGCGGCCCTGGCGCGACTGCGGAGGGTGGTACGCCCGGATCCCGTTCCGGTGCGGCTGTTCGAGGCCGACGACTCGGCGCGGCCCACGACATGACAAAGCGGCCCGCCCCGCAGTGGTGCAGGGGACGGACCGCCGTCGTGGTCGTGCCGGTCAGCCGATGAAGTCGGACAGGTCGTTGATCAGGGCCGACTTGGGCTTGGCGCCGACGATCTGCTTGACGACCTCGCCGCCCTTGTAGACGTTCATCGTCGGGATGCCCGTCACGCGGTACTGAGCCGGTGTCGCAGGATTCTCGTCGACGTTCATCTTCACGATCCGCAGCGCGTCGCCGTGCTCCGCCGCGATCTCCTCGAGAATCGGGCCCACCTGGCGGCACGGTCCGCACCACTCGGCCCAGAAGTCGACGAGCACAGGCTTGTCGGACTCCAGCACGGTGGTGGAGAAGTCGGCGTCGGTGACGTGTTCGATGGCGGCCACTATTGCTCCTTCGGGGGTGGGACCAGGTCGCGTGAGCGGGCTCACGCGGGTTGTCGCGGTGGTCACTGACGTGAGCCGGAACTCACCGTCTCACGTCCATGTCCAACAATCTGTCCAACAATGCCTGACCCTCCGGACATTCCCCCGGTCGGCGCGCAGCCAGGACGCACGATCAGAGGGCCGATCAGGCCTTCGAGGCAGCAGCGGCGGCCGTGGACCATGTGAGGGTCTCCTCCAGGTCAGCGAGGAAGCGCTCGGCGTCGATCGCCGCGGCGCAGCCGGTGCCAGCGGCGGTGACGGCCTGGCGATAGGTGTGGTCGACGAGGTCTCCGCAGGCGAACACCCCGGACCGGTTGGTACGTGTGGACGGGGCGTCGACCAGGACGTACCCCTCGTCGTCGAGCTCGACCTGGCCCTTGACCAGCTCCGAGCGAGGATCGTGGCCGATCGCGATGAACAGCCCCGTCGCCGCCAGCTCGCGACGGGCACCGGTGGTGGTGTCGACGAGGGTGAGGTGGCTGAGACGGTCGTCACCGTGGATCGCGTCCACGGCGGAGTTCCACGCGAACTCGATCTTGTCGTTGGCCAGCGCCCGGTCCTGCATGATCTTGCTGGCCCGCAGCCGATCCCGTCGGTGCACGAGGGTGACCTTGTCGACGAAGCGGGTCAGGAAGGTCGCCTCCTCGATCGCGGAGTCGCCGCCACCCACGACCGCGATCTCCTGACCCCGGAAGAAGAACCCGTCACAGGTGGCGCAGAAGGAGACGCCGTGGCCGGACAGCCGGTCCTCGTCGGCCAGCCCGAGCTTGCGGTAGCCGGACCCCATCGCGAGGATCACGGCGTGCGCGCGGTGCTCGACTCCGTCGGCGGTACGCACGATCTTGGCGTCGCCGTCGAGGTCGACGGACGTGACGTCGTCAGGCACGAGCTCGGCGCCGAAGCGCTCCGCCTGGGTGCGCAGGTCGTCCATCAGGGCTGGCCCCATGATCCCCTCGGGGAAGCCGGGGAAGTTCTCCACGTCGGTGGTGGTCATCAGCGCACCCCCGGCGGTGACGGATCCCTCGAACACCAGCGGGGCCAGGTTGGCGCGAGCGGCGTAGATGGCAGCCGTGTAGCCAGCGGGGCCGGAGCCGATGATGATCACGTTGCGAACTGCTGTCACAGGGATCCTCGACTTTCGCTGCGGTGGCTGGGGCCTAGCTGGGCGCCACGATCGCTGCAACGCATCCTAGGTGTCCACGATTCCGGTCGCCTGGCGGCGCCGACTCAGCGCAGGTCGAGCACCACGGTCGCCAGGACCGCGGGGTGACCGCTCCCGCACTGGTACGCCGTGACCACCCGGTCGGCGACCGGGCCGCTGCTGACCAGCACCGCCGGCTGACCGTCGAACGTCACGTTCCACAGCTGCGGCGGCCCGGACAGGATGGGCCGCTGCTGACCGGACGTCGTCGACGAAGCAGCGGAGCACGCCGTCCGCACCTCCGCGGCGAGAAAGTGGGGGAGGGCCACGCGGGGATCCGGCGTCTTGTCGGTCGGGGTCCCCGTCGCCGCCGCAGCGGGACGGTGGTAGATCTCGGTGCGCACCTCGGCGGCGAATCCCGCGGACGTGAGGGCGAACGCGGGGACCGCACCGCTCCCGGTCAATCCCGGGCCGGACGGCTGCAGGGCGCCGGCCATGGAGTTCGTGGCCGGTGTGGTTGCCGCCGTGGGGCCGGCGCCGTTGTTGTTCCAGGGTTGGGCCAGGCTGATCGCTCCGACCGCCACGACCGCGGCGGCAGCGGCGACCAGCGCGGGCACCCACCGTCGGCGTCGCGAAGCCAACGGCACCACGGTGCCCGAGCGCGTACCGTCGGCCCGCTCGTCGACGGCATGGCGAAGCGTGACCTGCAGCGCCTGCGCCACGCTCGCCGGCATGGGCTCGACCGAGGCGTTGGCCAGCACCGTCGGCAGGTCCGCTAGCGCCGCGAGCCGCGCGGAGCACGCGTCGCAGTTGCCGACGTGCGCCTGTGCCGCGGTGCGCACCTGGGCGTCGAGTGGCGCATCGGCGGCGAGGTCGGCCAGCGTGTCGAGGTCGGGGTGGGCGGCGGTCGCGGCGTCGTCGGGCTGAGTCACCCGTCCTCACCTCCCTGGCGGTCGTCGGTTCGAGTGGGCGCCGTGGGCGCTCCCCCCACGCTGGATGGGACGGATTGCGGCGCCGACCGGTTCCGCCCGGTGGCCGCAGGCCCGAGGTGTTCCAGCAGCGGAAGGAGCTTCGCCCGGCCGCGGGCGCACCGGCTCTTGACCGTTCCGGTCGGGCAGTCCAGCAGTGCCGCCGCTTCCTCGATCGAGTAGCCCTCCATGTCGACGAGCACCAAGGCAGCACGCTGTTCGTCGCCGAGGGTCCGCAGGGCGGCGAGAACGTCCAGCCGGTCCTCGCGCGCGGACGCCGAGTCGACCGGCTCCTCCGTCGCCAGCTCGGCCGCGCGGTCCGCGTCCTCAGGCAGTGGGATGGCGGGGCGGGCCTTGCGCCGCCGGACCCGGTCGAGGCACGCGTTCACGACGATCCGGTGCAGCCAGGTCGTGACCGCGGCGTCCCCTCGGTAGGACTCGGCCCGCCGGAACGCGGAGATCAGCGCGTCCTGCAAGGCGTCGGACGCTTCCTCACGGTCGCCGAGGGTACGCATGGCGACCGCCCACATCCGGTCCTGGTGCCGCCGCACGAGCAGTCCGAAGGCGTCGACGTCACCGGCGACGTGACGTCGGAGGAGCTCCTTGTCATCCGCCTCGTCGAGGTCCACCGGTCGCGCGGAGAGGTCGTCGGTCATCGTGGGACGCCCACGACTCCGACCTCGTCGAGCACGCCTTGGTAGCGGCCGGCGCCGTCGGACGGCAGGGACGTGAGCCACACCAGGACGTACCGGGTGGTCTGGGGCTGCCGCAGCTGCAGGCTGGCGAACGGGCCGGCCGCGGAGTCGGTGGCGACGTTGCGCATCTGGCCCAGCGTCGGCGGACTTGTCGTGCCCGGTGGTGCCACCTTGATCTGCAGTGCCGTCGGGGAGGTCCCGAAGTTCAGCCGGATGCCGGTGACGTCCTGGTCGCTACCGAGGTCGAGGAGCAGACCCACCCCGGGCTTGAGGTTGCCGAGCCGGGGGCTGTCATAGTGCACGGTGGTCCAGGCGGTGCCGAGCTTGCCGTCGACTGCCAACGGTGCCTGCTCGGGATTCTCGGTGCCGTCTCCGAGCGGGTCGAAGTCGGAGGCCGTCGCGATCCTCAGGTCGCTCACGCCCGGAGGGAGGGTTCCGGAGCTGTGCGTGGTCGCGGTGCTGGGCGGCGGCGGCGGCGTTGGGCCCGTTCCCGACTGCCGGCCGACCATGAACGCGAGAAGCGCCGACACGATCACCAGGATCCCGACCCCCAGCCAGATCAGTGCCCGGTCGCCCTGGGTGGCGGCCTTGGCCGCCGACCTTGCCGCGGCACGTGCGGTCTCCAACGGGGTCGGCGGCTCGGGCTCGGGCTGAGGAGGGCGGGGGCGCCCGGCGATCACGGCCGGGTGTAGGTCGGGTGGCGACCCGCCGCCAGCAGCCAGCGCCCCCGCGGTGCCCACGATCACGTTGCCGTGCATGCTCGTCTGGGTGTCGTCGAGGAGACTCGACTCGTCTTCGCCGACCATGGCGAGGGCCCAAGCGACGTCGCGGGCACTCCGGAGCGGTGCGGCATGGTGCCGCGGGGGGTTGCCGAGGATGCGGTCGCACACCCCGTCCGCCTCGCGGGACACCCCTGCGCGCACCTGCCGGGGTCGTAGCAGCCGGCCGTGTTCGGTGGGGGCTGCGGGCAACCCCAGCCCGCGTCCGCCCGGCCAGCGGGCCACCAGGCAGGCGTACAACACCTTGCCGAGGGCGGTCACGTCGGTCTGTTCGGCGATCGCGTCGCCGTTGCGCCCCCACACCGCCTCCCCGGGGCGCGCCGGCGCGACGCGGTCGTACAGCACCTGCGCGGTCGCGAGACCCCGGATACGTACCGCGCCGTTGTCGCGGACGAGCACACAGGACGGGTCGAGGCGACGGTGGAACACGCGGTCGTCGTGCGCGGCGGCCAGCGCATCGGCGACCTCTCCGACGACGCTCGCGGCCCGACGGTTCGGCAAGGGGCCCTCCGCGAGCATCGCGTCGAGGCCGATGCCCCGGGCCCATTCGCGGACGAGGTAGGTGCAGCCGCCCTCGTCCTCCACGGCGTCGAGAACCCGAAGGAAACGTGGATCGGTGACTGCCGTCGATCGACGAGCAGCGCTGAGCAGCGCCTCGCACCGGGCATCGGTCGCGGGCAGCGCCTCGATCCCGACGGAGCGGTTGAGCAGCTCGTCGAACGCGCGCCACGAACGCGCGCCGGCGGCGTCGCCGATCAGGTCCTCGATCCGGTACCTGCCGGACAGGACCACACCGGGCTCGATCTCGCGCCCGTCCACGATTCTTGGTGGATCCCTTCGGTCGCGGCGCAGGCGTCCCGGCAAGGACGCAGCCCCCATCGTAGGAGGTGACCCCTCCTGTGCGGGTCAGCCGCGGCGGCTCACTGCGCGTACCAGCGAGCCGAGCTCGTCCATGCGCATGGCCCGCGCCGCCGCGAGGTACGCCAGCAGACCGGCCAGCCCGGCTGCCACCACCACGACGGCGCCGCTGAGAACCCGGGCGGCTGAGAAGCCGGCGTCCTCGAGCACGTGTGCAGCCAGCAGCATGACCGCGGCCGCCACCGCGGACGCGAGGGCCAGACGCACGACGAAACGGACGAACTCGGCATCGACCAGCGTGCCCAGCCGGCGCGACAGCGCCGTGGTGGCGATCGTCACGCCGACGAGGTACGCGATCCCGTACGCGATCGCCAACCAGGTCGCCACCTGGTCGATCGGGGATCCCGTCGTCAAGATCACGGCGGCGACGACGTTCACCAGGCTCAGCACGACCTGGATGAGGAACGGCGTCCGGGTGTCCTCGAGCGCGTAGAACGCCCGCAGCAGCAGGTAGTAAACGGTGAACAGCAGCAGCCCGGGCGCGAACGCGATCGTCGCGGCGCCGATGACGCTGGTGTGCCCGGCTGCGCCGCCGTGGGAGAAGAGCACAGTCGCGATCGGCTGTCCGAGGCAGGCCACCGCGACGGCGGTCGGAGTCACGGCGGCCAGCACAGTGCGCAGGGTGGAGACGACTTCGCGCCGCATCGCGCCGATCCGCTGCTCCGCCGCCAGCCTGGACAGCATCGGCATCGTCGCGGTGACGATCGAGACGGTGATGATCCCGTGCGGCACCTGGGTGATCAGGAACGCCCACTGGTACACGGTCGAGCCGGACGCCTGACCGTGGCCCAGCGCAGCCGCGGCCGACGACCCCGACGCGATCCGGTTGACCACGAAGAAGGCCACCTGGGTGGAGATCACGAATCCCACCGTCCAGGCGCCGAGTCGCAAGGTGTGGCCCAGACCGACACCGCGGAAGTCGAACCGGAGCCGCGGGCGGAACCCCGCGACTCGCAGGTAGGGCACCAGCACCGCCGTCTGTGCCGCGATCCCGACGGTCGACCCGATCCCCAGCAGCAGCTCCTCGCCGGTGCCGAAGCCTCCAGCGCCGTTCGACGTGCCGTACGCCCCGATGTAGAAGGCCAGCACGGTGCAGGATATGACGTTGTTGACGATCGGCGCCCACATCATCGGGCCGAACCGCTGGCGTGCGTTGAGGATCTGCCCCAGCAGAACGAAGATGCCGTAGAAGAACACCTGGGGCAGGCAGTAGAGCATCAACCGCTGCGCGGACTCCCGCGGCACGGTGAGGTGCGGGTTGAACAGGTTGTCCTGGTAGGCGACGTGCATCAGCAACGGCACGAGGGCCATCAGCACCGCCGTCGCCCCGACCAGCACGAGCAGTCCGAGGGTCAGCACCCGGTTGCCGTACGCCTGGCCACCGTCGGAGTCGTTGCGCATCGAGCGGATCAGCTGGGGTACCAGCACCACGTTGAAGACCCCGCCGGCCACCAGGATGTACAGCGAGTTCGGGATCGTGTTGGCGTTGTTGAACAGGTCGGCGTTGAGCGCCTTGCCGATCGCGGCGGCGATCAGGGCGGTTCGGACGAAGCCGGTGAGCCGCGACACGACGGTGCCGGCCGCCATGAACGCGCTGGCCGACAACAACCCCGAGCTCCCGCCGGTCGCGGGTGCAGCGGCCACGTGCCGGCCTCTCACCCTGCACCACCTCGGACCGGTTCGACCGCGGACTCCGCCGGCCCCGGCTCGGTGTCGTCACCGGGCGGCTCCGGGTTCCGGTGGAACCGGCGCCAGATCCGTCGCAGGATGGCCAGGACGACGAGGCCGCCAGCGACAGCGAGCCCGATCCAGATGATCACGCCGAGCACGCTGGTGCGCAGGTTGAACTGCACCGGCGCACCGAACCCTCGCCCGTCGGCGGTGACGAGTCGCGCGGTCACGTCGGTGACACCGACCGCCTTCACGTCGGTATTGACGGTGATCGTGGTGCTCTGGTTCGGGCCGATGTGCACGGGGTGGACGTCCGGCAGGTCGAGGGACTTCTCGCGGGCAGTGATCTGCACCCCCACCGTCACCGGTTGGTCGAGGCCATTGGTGATCGTGACCGGGAACCGGCCCTGGTTGCTGGACAACGTCACGAACTGGGGCGTCTCGACCGTGACCTTGTGCAGCTGTCTGCTCAGGAAACGGGAGGTACGCCTGGCGTACCTGGCTGCTGCCGTCCCGGAGCGCCAGGTGTCCGAGACGGCGTAGGCCGTGGCCTCGGCGTAGTAGCGCCACACGGCCTGGTGCCCGTTCAGCAGCGACGCAAACGTCAGACCGCGCCGCCGGATCGCGAGTGCCAGATCGAACTGTGCGGACTGAAGTGGGGGTGCGGCGTGACTGGTGGCCCGGCGCACCGCACCGGCCCACGGTCTGGCGGCGGTGTCCAGCTGCCGACCGGCGCCGACGACCTGTTCCCAGGGCGCGGAGAACGCATCGAAGAACGACTGGTCGGCCCAGTCCGAGCCCGGGTTCCAGTCGGGACCGGCGACGAAGGCGACCGGTGGCGCCGACTGGCCGGACGCCTTGGAGCGCAGGCCGAGCAGGGCCGTCTCGGCCAGGATTCGCTGGCGTACCTGCAGCGCATCGGTCTGCGCACCGGGACCGGGACCGCCTTGCAGGAAGGCGCTGTCGTCGATCAACGTGGGCACCTTCGCGGCTGCGGCCGGTACCTGCAGGGCAGAGCCGTCATCGAGGCTCCAGTGGGGCAGGTTCGCGCTGGACACCACCACTGCCCGGTCGCCGTTGGCCACGGCCCGGGCCATCGTCTCGGTGGTGGCGAACTGGCTGGTGGGCCAGTAGACGCGCCGGCCTTGTAGCCCGTAGTCCGCGAGCACCCCGTCCGTAGCGGCGCGAACCGACGCCATCACCGCGGGATGGTCGACGGAACCGGTCGACGCAAGGTCCGGGCGGGCGAAGTCGCCGTACCAGAGCGTCTGGCTGTGGATGAGGTCGGTGAGGTCGCGCAGGAACGCGCGGGCCCGCTGCTGGCTGGCGCTGCCACCGCTGGCGGCCAGCATCCGCTTGACCCACGACTGGCCCGCCGAGACGGAGGCGGAGTCGCCGCCGGACGGCGGAGAGCCGGTCGTGGTGGCGGAGGGAGGTGGGGTGCCCGTCGATCCGGTGCCGGGTGGCGAACCCCCGAGGGGTGGCCCGAAGGAGCCCTGGGCCACGTCGCCGAGCGCGTCGAGCATGGCCGGGTCGAGCAGGACCGTGAGAGGCACCGGTGAGCTGCGGGCCATGTCGAGCATGGTGCGAACGGCGCCGCCCTGGGCCACGGCCGCCGTCAGGTCCCGCTGGTCCTGGTAGGAGCCGCTGGCGAGGCGGTGCACATCGGCGCTGACGGGCCACACCACGCTGACCGGCACCTTGTCGGCACTGCCGTGCGGCACGAGGGGGATGAACGTCCGCGCCCGGCCGATGGCGTTCTGCGCCCGCACCCGCTGGGCGTCGGTGGCCAGCACCTGAACCCCGATCGGGTAGATGCCGGGGCCGGCGGACGTGTCCAGTGCCTTGAACGGCAGCGACAGCGTGAAGTTGACGGTTTGCCCAGGCCGCACCCTGCCCACCTGGTCGTACTGTCCAGGGTGGAACAGCCGGTTCCCGGAGTACGTCGTCGCCGGACTCGCCGCGTACGCCTTGAGGGACCCGGTATCGGTGATCGGGCTCGACGAGAACACCATGAACACCTGGACCTTGGTCCACGCCTGGGCGTCTACGTTGGTGATCTGCCCTGTGATCGTGACCGGCGTTCCCTTCGTGAGGTACGCCGGGGACAGCGTCGAGATCGTCACGTCGAACGCATTGGTGCCGCCCGTGGACGCGCGCATCCCCGCGGGCCCCACCGCGGCCGAGGCACTCGGCAACGCCGCGATCGCGGTCAACCACACCAGGGTGAGGACGGCGGTGAGGACGGCGGTGAGGACGGCCGGGCGATGGTGGTCGGCAGCCGTGCGGGGACGTCGCAGGGAGCCGTCTGGTGGCATCAGCCTTCGCCCATGCCGCGTCCGCCCACGCGCTCATGCTAGTGGCGCGGTCTTGCGTCGCCGGTCACCCGGAGTCGACGGGCCGGGCGTGCCGGTCTGCTCCCGTAGAGTGGCGCCCCGTGTCCGACAGTCCTTCACCCAAGGGGGTCCTGACCCCGGACCAGCGCGCCGCGATCGATGACATGCTGCGCGCCGCGCCGGTCGTCGGTGACGTCGGAGCACGGTTCGAGCAGGCTGGTCACGAGCTCGCGCTCGTCGGCGGACCGGTCCGCGACGCCCTGCTGGGACGGGTCGGCACCGACTGGGACTTCACGACGTCGGCCCTGCCGGAGCAGACCGAGAAGGTGCTCACACCGTGGGCGGATGCGGTGTGGGACGTCGGCCGCGCCTTCGGCACCATCGGTGCCCGCAAGGGTGACGCGATCCTCGAGGTCACGACCTACCGCTCCGATCGCTACGACGGCTCGACCCGCAAGCCGGAGGTGGCCTACGGCGACTCGCTGCTGGTCGACCTGTCACGTCGCGACTTTGCCGTCAACGCGATGGCCCTGCTGGTGCCGACGGCCGAGTTCGTCGACCCGTACGGCGGACTGCAGGACCTGGCCGCCCGGGTGCTGCGTACTCCCGTGGCACCGGAGATCTCGTTCGGCGACGATCCGCTGCGGATGATGCGTGCGGCACGGTTCGCCGCGCAGCTGGGCTTCGACGCGGCCCCGGAGATCGTGGTCGCGATGCGTGAGATGGCCGACCGGCTGGCGATCGTGTCGGCTGAGCGGGTCCGCGACGAGCTGATCAAGCTGGTGTGCTCCGATGCTCCGCGCCGCGGGCTGGGCCTGATGGTCGCCACCGGGCTCGCCGACTACGTGCTGCCGGAGCTGCCGGCGCTGAAGCTGGAGCGGGACGAGCATCACCGGCACAAGGACGTCTACCAGCACACGCTGACGGTGTTGGACCAGGCGATCGTGCTGGAGGACCGGCTCGAGGTGGGCGGGCCCGACCTGGTCACCCGGATGGCCGCGCTGCTGCACGACATCGGCAAACCTCGTACCCGCCGGTTCGTGGCCGGTGGGACGGTCACGTTCCACCACCACGACGTGGTCGGCGCCAAGATGACCACCAAGCGGATGCGGGCACTGCGCTTCTCCACCGCGGAGACGACCGACGTGGCGCGGCTGGTCGAGCTGCACCTGCGGTTCCACGGCTACGGCTCCGGCGACTGGACCGACGCGGCGGTCCGGCGGTACGTCCGCGACGCCGGTCCGCTGCTATCCCGGCTGCACGTGCTGACGCGTGCCGACTGCACCACCCGCAACAAGCGCAAGGCGGCCCGGCTGCAGGCGACCTACGACGACCTCGAGACTCGGATCGCCCGGCTGGCCGAGCAGGAGGAGCTGGACGCGATGCGCCCGGACCTCGACGGCAACCAGATCATGGCGATCCTCGGCATCGGCCCTGGGCCGGACGTGGGTCGGGCGTACCACTTCCTGCTGGAACGCAGGATGGACGAGGGTCCGCTCGGGCCGGAACGTGCCGAGGCCGAGCTCCGCACCTGGTGGGCTCCGCCCACTCCCGCCGATCCGTGACTTCTGGCCTGCCGATCCGCGGGTTCTGGCCCGCCGATCCGCGGGTTCTGGCCTGCCGATCCGCGGGTTCTGGCGCCCGGATCGGTCAGCGCTGAACCGAGGCGCGGCGCCATCCGCTGACGACCAGAGCCGCGCCGGTCGCGCCGAACACGACGCACGAGGCGACGATGGCCGCGTCCGAGCGGCCGGACACCGGCACGATGAGTACCGCCAACACCGCTGCGGCGACGAACGACGCGTTGTAGACGACGTCGTAGATCGCATAGACCCAACCGAGGTGGCCGTCGGACACGCTCGACTGCACGGTCACGTCGACACCGATCTTGATCCCCTGACCCGCAAGGCCCAGCGCGAAGCCGGCCATGCTGAGGGTCGTCATCGCCGCAGGCTGGGTCAGTGTCGCGACCGCGAGGGTGGCCACGACCAGCAGGCCCAGGCTCCAACGCTGCCGCGTGGTGCGGCGCAGGGCCAGCGGCGCGAGCACGGCTGCGGAGAGAAAGCCCGCACCCGAGGCGGTGGCCACGATCGTCAGCACCCGCAGGCCGCTGCTCAACGTGTGGACGGACAACATGAAGGCCTGGACGGTCCAGAGACCGTAGCCGAGCCGGAATCCACCGATCGTGAGCAGCGCCGCCCGCGCGTCCGCCCGGGTACGCAGATGACTCACGCCCGCGGCCAGTCCGGACATCACCGCGCCGGGGGTCAGGGTCGGCGCGCCGTCCGGGCCGAGCTCGTCGCGGGACATGCGCAGGGCCAGCCCACCGGCCAGCAGGTACGCCACAGCAGCCGCCCCCAATGGCGCGGCCGAACCGGAGCCACCCAGCGTGCCGAGCAGCGCTCCGCCCGTACCGGCGCCCAGCAGGATCGCGATCGTGCCGGCCGTCGGGGCAGTCGAGTTCGCGGCCACGAGTAACGGTCTCGAGACGACGTGCGGCATCCCCGCCGACATGGCGGCCAGCAGGAACCGGTTGACCGCGAGAGCGCCGACGGCAAGGACGTACCCCCCGATGCTGGCGTGCTGATGTCCGCCGAGCAGTAGCAGGACCACCAGCGCCACCCGGATGAGCTGCCCCCGCCACAGCACCTGTCGCCGCGACCAGCGATCCAGCCACAGGCCGGTGAGCGGGCCGATGCAGCTGAACGGCAGGAGCACCACCGCGGCGGCCGTCGCCACCTGGCCCGGGGATCGCTGGTTGTCGGGTGACAGCAGCACCAGCGACGCCAGCCCGGCCTGGAACAACCCGTCGCCGAACTGCGACACCAGCCGGGTCGCGAGCAGCTTGCGGAACCCGGAGGCCGCGAACAGCGCTCGAGCCTCCGCCGGGATGCGCATCCCGACATTCTCGCGGCGAGCCTCGCCGACGCGCTGAGCCCTACGTTTCGGTGCAACCCGGCGTGTCGCCACGGAAACGTAAGGCTCAGCGGGAGAGGGGGCTCAGCGGGACAGGGTGCTCAGCGTTCGACGTCCCCGCGGATGAAGGCCTCGACGGAGGCACGGCCCTCGTCGTCGGGACGCTGCACCGGCGGGGACTTCATCAGATAGCTCGACGCCGACACCAGGGCGCCGCCGATGCCCCGGTCCTTGGCGATCTTGGCCGCGCGCAGCGCGTCGATGATGATGCCGGCGGAGTTGGGGGAGTCCCACACCTCGAGCTTGTACTCCATGTTCAGCGGCACGTCACCGAAGGCACGGCCTTCGAGCCGGACGTACGCCCACTTGCGATCGTCGAGCCACTGCACGTAGTCACTCGGGCCGATGTGGACGTTGCGTGCGCCCAGGTCGTGGGTGAGGTTGCTTGTGACGGACTGGGTCTTGGAGATCTTCTTCGACTCAAGTCGCTCCCGCTCGAGCATGTTCTTGAAGTCCATGTTGCCGCCGACGTTGAGCTGGTACGTCCGGTCCAGCACGACCCCGCGGTCCTCGAACAGCTTGGCCAGCACCCGGTGGGTGATGGTCGCGCCGACCTGGCTCTTGATGTCGTCACCGACGATCGGGATGCCGGCCGCCTCGAACTTCGCCGCCCACGCGGGGTCGGACGCGATGAAGACCGGAAGCGCGTTCACGAACGCCACCTTGGCGTCGATCGCGCACTGCGCGTAGAACTTGTCGGCCTGCTCCGAGCCCACCGGGAGGTATGCCACGAGCACGTCGGCCCCTGTGTCCTTGAGCACCTGCACGACGTCGACCGGCTCCGCGTCGGACTCGTCGATCGTCTGCCGGTAGTACTTGCCCAACCCGTCAAGCGTTGGACCACGCTGCACGGTGATGCCCAGCGGGGGTACGTCAGCGAACTTGATGGTGTTGTTCTCGCTGGCCTGCGTGGCTTCCGACAGGTCGAAGCCGACCTTCTTCGCGTCGACGTCGAACGCCGCGACGAACTCGACGTCACCGACGTGGTAGTCACCGAACTTGACGTGCATCAGGCCAGGCACGCTGCCGCTCGGATCGGCGTCCTTGTAGTACTCGACGCCCTGGATCAGCGACGTGGCGCAGTTGCCCACGCCGACGATGGCTACACGAACCGAACCCATGGGGCTCTCCTCACTTGGTACTCGTTTGCACTTCAGGGTGCACTTGGCTCTTGTCCTGCGGGGATGTGGCGAGTGTCGGCGCGGCGACTGCTCGCGCGCGCCGCCGGCCCCCCGGGCGGCCCGTTGAGCCCACCGCGTTGGTCGAGGCCGCTGCGTCACCGGGTTGGCCCCCGGCGCGCTCGACGTCGATCAGCTCGGAAAGCCAACGGACCTCGCGTTCGACCGACTCGAGCCCGTGGCGCTGCAGCTCGAGGGTGTAGGTGTCGACGCGTTCGCGAGTGCGCGCCAGCGAGGTGCGCACTCCTTCCATGCGTTCCTCCAGCCGGCTGCGCCGGCCTTCGAGGATGCGGACCCGGGTCTCGGCGTCGGTGCGCGCGAAGAACGCGAAGTGGACGCCGAAGTTGTCGTCCTCCCAGGCCGACGGGCCGGACTCCGCCATCATGTCGGTGAAGGTTTCCTTGCCCTCGGCGGTGAGCCGGTAGACGATGCGCCCCCGCCGGCTCCGCGGTGTGACCGGGTCCACACTGGGCTCCGCGATCGGCGCCTCCTGCACGATCAGCCCACGCCGGGTCAGCTGCTTGAGACAGGGATACAGGGTGCCGTACGACAGCACCCGTCCCCAACCGAGCAGTGAGTTGACCCGCTTGCGGAGCTCGTAGCCGTGCATGGGCGTCTCGTGCAGGAGTCCGAGGACTGCCAGCTCGAGTGCCGCTCCACGCTTGGGCACAGCCACTCCCGTCGGTTCTCACCGCGGCCCACACGGTTCGTGTGGACCGAATCGCTATATCGTACCGATACATCGGCCCGATGCGAAACCGGACCGTGACGGCGCGCCCCTCGACAGCGTCCGACGGGGTCGCTGGATTCGGCATCTGCGCCGACACCCTGCACACTGGACTGCGGCCGTTGCGCCGATTCGCCCACGAGCGGACCCGGGATGAAGCCCAGATCCGCGGCAGTCGGAGCCGACCATCCCGGAGCATCGACGAGGAGACGACGCGTGAGCGAAGAGAGCCCCACACAGGGGCGCGGACCCGCCGGGTCGCGCTCTGGCAAGCCAGGGGCGCGCAAGGACAAGTCGGCCAAGAAGGTGCACAAGCACCCGCGTCTGCGCAAGGTCGTCAAGTGGTTCTCGATCGCGATGACGCTGTTCATCATCGCCGGCATCGTCGGGTTCGTCGTCCTCTACCAGTCGATCAGCATCCCGAACCCCAACTCCGCCTATCTCACCCAGACGACGCACGTCTACTACTCCGACGGCAAGCACCAGATCGGCACGTTCGAGACGCAGAACCGCCAGTCCGTACCCCTCTCGCAGGTGCCCACGCACCTGCAGAACGCAGTGATCGCGGCCGAGGACCGCACGTTCTACTCCAACAGCGGCATCGACTTCCGCGGCATCTTCCGGGCGGTGCTCAACAACTCCAGCGGTGGCAACACCCAGGGCGCCTCCACCATCACCCAGCAGTACGTGAAGGTGCTCTACCTGACCCAGCAGCGAACCTGGACCCGCAAGATCAAGGAAGCGATCCTGGCGTTGAAGATCGATCATCAGGAGTCAAAGCAGGAGATCCTGCAGGGCTACCTCAACACCATCTACTTCGGCCGCGGCGCGTACGGCGTGCAGGCCGCAGCCCAGGCGTACTTCGGGGTCAACGTCGAACAGCTCACCGTCGCGCAGAGCGCGGCCCTCGCGGCCATCCTGAACAGTCCCGGCACCTATGACCCGGCCAACGGCAAGGCCGCCCGCGCCGCGCTGGTGAGCCGCTACGACTACGTGCTGTCCGGCATGGCCAGCATGGGCAACCTCAACCCGGCCCGGGCCGCACGGGTGGGCAAGCATCTGCCGAAGTTCCCGCAGATCAAGCCGGTCCAGCAGTTCGGCGGCGAGAAGGGCTACCTGCTCAAGCTCGTGCAGGCTCAGCTCGAGGCGCAGGGGTTCACCGACGCGCAGATCAACGGCGGCGGGCTGCGGGTCGTCACGACGTTCGACTACAAGGACCAGCAGGCCGCGATGCACGCGGTCAGGACCCAGCGGCCGACGATCGCGGCCAAGGGGGTGCACATCGGCATCTCGGCGGTGCAACCCGGCACCGGCGCCCTGCGCGCGATGTATGGCGGACCGAACTTCCTCAAGTCCGAGATCAACTGGGCGATGACCGGACGGCAACCCGGCTCGTCGTTCAAGCCGTTCGCGCTGGCGGCTGCGCTGAAGCAGGGCACGACTCTGCAGGACACGTTCACCGGCGACACTTTGACCCTCCCCGGCGGCGCGGTCGTGGGCAACGAGTTCGGCTACAGCTACGGCAGCGCCATCTCACTGCTGACCGCCACCGAGGTGTCGAGCAACACCGCGTACGTCGACATGGTGCAGCACCTCACCAACGGCCCGCAGTCGGTGGTCAACGCGGCCATCGCGGCCGGCATCCCGAAGAGCTCCCCGGCGCTGGACGCGGTCCCGGTCGTACCGCTCGGCGTCGCCAACGTGCGGCCGGTGGACATGGCGGACGGCTACGCGACGTTCGCCGCCAACGGCCAGCACGCACCGTGGTATGTGATCGAGAGGGTCACCGATCCCAACGGCCAGACGTTGTACGACCACAAGGTCAAGACCGACCAGGCGTTCAGTCCCGCGATCGCCTCGAACGTCAACTACGCGCTACAGCAGGTGGTTCAGTCGACGTCCGGCACCGGTGGCGCGGCACAGGCCATCGGCTGCCCTGTGGCCGGAAAGACCGGCACAGCGGCGCTGCGGCCCAACACGGTGACGTCCGCGTGGTTCGTCGGCTACACGCCGAAGCTCGCGGCCGCCGTGATGTACGTGAAGGGCGACGGCACGCAGAACCTCGACGGCACCGGTGGGCTCTCCACCTTCTTCGGCGCCAACTACCCGGCGGACACGTTCACCTCGTTCATGCAGGGCGCCGGGCAGGGGTCGGGCTGCGTCTCGTTCCCGCAGCTGAAGCCGATCAACGGCACCATCGGCACGCCGTACACACCGCCGCCGACGACGCCACCGACGACCACGCCGACCACGACGCCACCGACGACAACGCCGACCACGACGCCACCGACGACCACGCCGCCCACCACGACGCCACCGACGACAACGCCGCCCACCACGACGCCTCCGACGACGACGCCGACGACGGTTCCGACCCCGTGACGCCGCCGCCAACCACGCTTCCGACCCCGTGACGCCGCCGTCGACGACGGTTCCGACCCCGTGACCTCCCCGCCGGCCCGCCCGCCACGACGTCGCTAGCCTGACGCCTGTGCGGGACGAGGTGGGCGATGACCGCGAGACGGCCGCGGCGGTGCTGGACCCGGTGCACCCGTCGCGCGAGGACCCGGTCGTCGCGGCCGCGTCCGCCCTCGTCGGTGGCCCGATCGGGGATCATGCCCGTCGTCATCCCGCGTGGACCGTGCTCCGGGTGGCACTGGTCATCGCGGCATTTACGTTCGGGCTCGGCATGTTCACGAAGTTTCCGTGCGCCATGGGAGGCGCCTGGTTCCACGGCAGCCGCGAGTACGCGTTCGGCTGCTCCAGTGGGCTGCAGCAGTCGTACTTCATGCAGGGGCTCACCGAGCTGACGCCGCCATTGTCGTCCGACGGCGGGCGCTTCGATCCGCAGTCGGTGTCCGCGCCGACTGCGGCCCTGGGCTATGTAGCCGCCCTCGGCACCCACGCGCTCGAGGGCTGGCCCGACGTCGACGTCCGCAACAACCACCCCGTGGACCAGCAGAGCAGCGACGAGACGCTGCAGCGTGAGTCGGTCATGTTCGTGGCCGTGTGCGCCTTCCTGCTGATGATGGCCCTTCTCGCTGCGGTCGCATGTCTGGTCGGCACCCACCGGTCGCGGCCCTGGGACGCGCTAGGTCTCGCCGCGTCACCACTGCTGTTGTTCAACGGCATCACCGGAAGCGACGGCTTGGCCAGCGTCGTGTCGGGGTGGGATCTCGTCGCAGTCGCGTTCACCGCCGGCGGGATGTGGGCCTGGTCGCGGCAGCGTGAGCTGCTCGCCGGCGCGCTGATCGGCGCCGGCGTCGCGGTCGGTTTCTGGCCGATCGTGGTGCTGCTCGCGTGGGCGCTGCTCGGTGGTCGGGCCAGGCGGATGGGCCAGGTCGGCTTAGCCGCCGGCATGGTGCTCGTGGTGTGGATGGTGATCGACTTCCCTGCCTACGTCGGCGCAGGGTCGGGATGGCTGAACTGGTTCACCGACAAGCTCAGCGCCGGCGCCGGAGCCGGCTCGATCTGGGCCCTCCTCGGCGACGCCGGTCTCGGCCCGGACCCGACCACGGTCAACCGGGCCAGCCTCGGCGGCTGGCTGCTGGTGCTGGTGGCGGTCGGCGCACTGACGTGGACCGCCCACCGCCGCCCGCGAGTGCCGCAGGTCGCGCTGCTGTTGCTGCTCGGGGGTCTGATACTGGCCCGCAGCTACGAACCCTGGTACGCCTTGTGGCTGCTGCCTCTTGCTGCTTTGGCCCGTCCGTCGTGGCGGGACCTGTTGATCTGGCAGGCGGCGGAGTTGTTCTACGGCCTCACCCTGTGGTGGCAGCTCGACGGCTACACCGTGCACGCCGGGGCGACCGACTGGGTGACCGTCATCGGCATCTTGGTCCGGCTGGCCGGCGAGATCTACCTCGCGGTGCTGGTGATCCGGGACGTGACGGCCCCCTGGCACGACCCGGTGCGCCGCGACGGGCTGACCGACGATCCTGCCGGCGGCGTCCTCGACCAGGCCGATGAGGTAGGTGGCCGGCGGTTCACCTGAGAACGCGCAAGCCGCGACTACTGGGTTCCCATCGGAGATGTTTGCGCTGCATGGATCGTAAATGTCCCAATCACCGTGGTGCCATCGCTCGCATACAACGGAATTTGCCGGTCCACATTGGGTTCTGTCGCAGCCTGAGCCGGGGTGCTGGGCTGTGGGCCGTCAACATCGGACTGCAAGATGTAACCCAGCGTGCCGTCATCGCCGACTGCGGCAACCAATGCCGGAGCGTCGGCAGGACTCGTTGCCCTCAACGCGGAACCAAATGTTTGCCCACGCTGGTTCACCGGGTACACCTGACCACCAGGGGCATGGGGGGTCCCGGTCGTTGCGGTGGCACTTAAGCCCCAAGCACCGGTGACCCCGCCAGCAACCAGCCCGACTGCCGCTATAGTCAATCTACTTGTCAGGCGAAGCGTTCGCTTCATGGGAAACCCACCTCCTGCGTCACCTTTCCGACGCCCCCAAACCGTGAACGAGTTTAAAGAGCAGCCATACCTACGTGCACACTCGCCAACTAGGGCGAGTAATTCTGGTTGGGAGAAGTAAACGTATAGTTCGCGCTGTACGGGTCGGAACCCTGCCCCGTATAGCCCTTGGCTACCCCGCGTGATTTGTACGTTCCAGCGCCGCAGTCTCCTCCTGTAGGTGGTTGCACTTGAAAGGAGTTGACTCGAGTTTGATTGTAAGAATAGCTAGTAATGTAGCAAGCGTAGCCATTCCAAAATGTCTCGGCGCTGGCGCCCACATAACCTACGGGGTATCGCGTGGTGGTTTTGGGGGCGAAAACTATCGTTTGCCCCACGGCGTACGGTGCGCCGCCACCTTCGGTGTCGACGTACGCTTGATCGTCATAGTTGTACCCTTCGTACAAGGGTCCGAAACCGGCGACTGGGCTGGCAGCCCGTCCCGCCTCGGCAGCGACCGACCCGACTCCGAGCAGCAGCCCAGTACCAACCGCCAAGACGAATACATCACCGGCTGACGACCTACCAATCATGTAAGCCCTCCCCGCTATGAGGCTAGGCTTCACGATACGCTCAAGCGCGATCAATCGGCAAGGGCCAGATTTCCCGCCTGGATGCCTCGGGTCGACTCGTGACTACGCAGCCTAATCTTACGGATTTGGCTGCGCCCAATGGCGCCGGGTTGCCTCACCTCCGCTCATTCGAAGACGACCGTGTCGAACGTCGCGATCGTGTTGCGGACGACGACATTCACCTCGTCGCCGACGGCCGGGGGGGCCACTCCGCTCGGCAGGAACACCATCGACGCTTGCATGTGCGGCGGCTCGACGAACCAGCGCGCCTTGCCGCCCACGGTGAACGGGGACAGCGCGAACCCGGCCGCCGCGAGGCCGCCCTTGGCGAGTGACACGGCCCGCTGGCGTACCGACGAGGCCGCCGCCGGTGCCTCGAGCCCGATGCCGTGCGAGGTGCCGCCGGCGAGGACCAACAGTGTGCCGTCGCGCGGCACCGGCCGCTGCCGATAGCCGACCCGCTCTCCCCGCGAGACCGGGTGACGGTCCAGCACGGTAGCGGTGACCCGCAGGGCCGACCCGTCACCGAGCCACAGGGCGGTACCGATCCGCGGGCGCAGCGTCAGCGCCGGCCGGCGCTCCGCGAGTACGCCCAGGTCCGCGGCGCCGAGGTGGGACACGAAGACCGTGCTGGTGGCCAGCCGGGAGGCCTCCAGCACCGCGCACCACTGCTCGGCCTCGGCCAACCGGTCGCCGGTCATCGGCAGATGCAACGCGAGGCCCTCCATCCGCAGCCGGCCGAGCGCGCGGGCAGCGTCGGCCAGCTCGTGCCGCGTCATCCCGTGACGGGCCATCGACGTGAGCCCCTCGACGACCACTCTCGTTCCCGGCGCTTGGCCCGCCAGGGTGACCAGGTCTGACACCCGGCTGACGGTGTGGATCACCCGCGCGCTTCGCGGAGCTGCGGCCTGCCACGGCGTCATCACCAGCAGGTCACCCGAGAACCGGGACGCGACGTGGTCGACCTCGGGGTACGTCCCGACCGCCATCGTGTCGACGCCGAGCCAATCCCCGCGGCGCGCGAGCCGCGGCAGCGTGAAGCCGTAGCCGTTGCCCTTCGCCACCGGCACGATCCCCGGGTACGCCTGGGCCACCTGGCGCAGCTGGGCCCGCCACCGGTCACCGTCGATGTGCAGGGTCAGTCCGGTCATCGACGCCTCATGTACAGGTCGAACGCGGTGTACAGCAGCCTCGACAGGGGCAGGTCCCACTCCCCGGCGTACTCCACCGCCTCGCCACCGGTGCCGACCTTGAACTGCACCAGCCCGACGTGCGGGTCGTGCTCGTCGAGGGTGTCGGTGATGCCGCGTAGGTCGTAGACGGTCGCCCCCGCGGTCCTCGCGTCCCGGATCATCTGCCACTGGATCGCGTTGGAGCCCCGGACCTCCCGCTTGGCCGTGGTCGATGCGCCGTAGGAGTACCACGCGTGCTCACCGACCCGCACCAGGGTGGTGGCGGCGACCAGGTCACCGTCGTGATGGGCGAGGTACAACCGCAGCCGGTCCGGATCCTCGCCGTTCAGTGCGTCGTACATCCTCTCGAAGTACGCCAGCGGCCGCGGCGTGAAGTGGTCCCGAGCCGCCGTCTCGGCGTACACGGTGTGGAACCGCGCGATGTCTGCGCGGCCGCCGACGGTGATCGCGACCCCCGCCTTGGCGGCCTTCTTGATGTTGCGCCGCCACAGCTGGTTCATGCCGGCCAGCACGTCGTCCTCGGTCCGGTCGGCGAGCGGCAACCAGAAGTTGTACCGCGGCTGGCCGGCCGAGAACCCGCCCGCGGCGTCCTGACGTCGCCATCCGGACCGATGAAGGAGCGCGACTACCGCCTCGCCGCTCGCGTCCGTCTCGTCGGCCGGGACGGCGCTCAGGGTGGGCAGCGCGGCATCGCCGATCGCGTGCTTCACGGTGTCGGCGCGCCACCTCCGGGTAACGACCGGCGGCCCCATCCTGACCCCGAACGCGCCGCGCCCGGCGACGTGCCGCGTCATCGCGGCCAGCAGGTCGGGCAGGTCTGGGCGGGACCAGTCGAGCAGTGGGCCCTCCGGGAGGTACGCCAGGGAGCGTCTGAGCTTCGGCAGGGAGCGATACAGGACCAGCCCGGCGCCGACCAGCTCCCCGCCCACGTGGAACCCGATCGACTCGTGCTCCCACTCCTCCTTGACCAGGCCCCACGCCGGGGTCTGCAGGAAGCTCGCCGACCGCAGGGACCGCAGGTACGCGAGGTGCTGCTCCGCGCTGATCGTGGACACGTCAGCCGCAGAGTCGTGCGGGCGGGCTGACCCGCCGGGGTCCGGGTCATGCGGGGCCGGAGTCACGCTGAGCGAGGCTACCGGGTCACCCCCGCCCGTCCGCGGGTTGTGGCCGGCCCGTCCGCGGGTTGTGGCCGGCCCGCCCGCGGGTTATGGCCCGCTCGTCCGCGGATTCGGTCGTCACGGGGCCGCGTCACGCAGGGCAGGTACGAGCTCCGCCGCGGCGAAGTCGAGGAACTCGTCCTGCTGGTCGCCACCGATCTGCACCAGGCAGACGTCGGTGAACCCGGCATCCCAGAACGCGGCGAAAGAGTCGATGATCGGCTCGACATCTGGACCGCACGGGATGGACGCCGCCACGTCGTCGGGCCGCACGAACTCGGTGGCACCGGCGAACCCCGCCGTACCCGGCAGCTCGGCGTTGACCTTCCATCCGCCACCGAACCAACCGAACTGCTGGTGCGCCCGAGTCACCGCCGCGTCCTTGTCCGGGTCCCAGCAGATCGGCAGCTGACCGATCTTGCGGGATGGACCAGTGTGGTGGCGATCCCATAGTGAGACGAGGCCCGCGTCGGGCTCCACCGCCACCATGGCATCGGAGACCGGGGCGAACCTGCTGATCGACTGGCGGCCCGAGACCGCTGTGGCGATCGGGACCCGCCGGTCGGGCAGGTCCCATAGCTTCGCCGAGTCGACGCGGAAGTGGTCGCCGGCGACGCTGACGTAGCCGCCGTCGAACAACGCGCCGATGATCGCGATCGCCTCGGCGAGCATGTCGTGCCGGACATTGACCGGCGGCCACCCGCGGCCGACCACGTGCTCGTTGAGATTCTCGCCGGCGCCAAGCCCGAGCGTGAAACGGTCACCGGACAGGAGCCCCATGGTCGCGGCCTTCTGTGCGACGACGGCAGGGTGGTAGCGGATCAGCGGGCAGGTCACGTACGTCATCAACTCCACCCGCTCAGTGACCTGGCTGACGGCACCCAGCGTGCTCCAGGCGTACGGCGCGTGGGCCTGCTCGTCGAGCCACGGAAAGAAGTGGTCGCTGATCACCTCGAAGTCGAAGCCCGCACCTTCGGCCCGGGCCGCGTGGCGGACGAGCTCTCGCGGCCCGGTCTGCTCGGTCATCAAGGTGTAGCCGAGCGACGCCATCGGTCAGGCCTTGGCCACGGCGTCGACGAGGGCCGCGCAGAACGCCGGAAGGTCGTCCGGCTTGCGGCTGGTGATCAGGCTGCCGTCCACAACCAGCTCTTCGTCGACCCAGCTGGCGCCGGCGTTGGTGAGGTCGGTCCGCAGACTCGGCCACGACGTCATCCGCTTGCCCTTGAGGACGTCCGCCTCGACCAAGGTCCAAGGCGCATGGCAGATGGCGGCCACCGGCTTGCCGGACCCGGCGAACTCGCCGATGAAGCTGACGGCCCCCTTGTCCAAGCGGAGGGCGTCCGGGTTGGCGACGCCGCCAGGGAGCACGAGCGCGTCGAAGTCGTCGACCGTCACCTCGTCGAAGGTGGCATCGACGTCGAACGTGTCGGCCTTGTCGAGATGGTTGAAGGCCTGCACAGAGCCGTGCTCGGTGGAGATCAGTCTCGGCACGCCACCCGCCCGCTCGATCGCCTTCCACGGTTCCGTGAGCTCGACCTGCTCGGTGCCTTCAGTCGCGACCGCGAAGGCCACGGTCCTGCCGGTGATGTCAGCAGCCATGTGGCGTACCTCTCCCTGTGTCAGTCGGTCGTCCTCGGATCTGTTCCGGTGCCCTCCGGAGTCTCATGGCATCGCGGGAAACGAGGGCTCGCAACCCGAAACGGGCGGCGGCGCCGCGAGCTGCATGGGCGGAAACTCGGTTGAGCCCACCGAGGCCAGGGCCTACCGTCGCGGCCATGCCGTGCTTCGTGATGGTGCGCCGTGGCCGGGCGGCGCTGGGGGTGGTACCAGCTTTCGCCTGACTGGGCTCAGCGCGTGGTCGAGGACGCGCTGGTACGCCCTGGCCAGCTGGTCATCGACGTGGGTGCGGGCGACGGAGCGCTCACTCTGCCCCTGCTGGCGGCTGGCGCCCGGGTCATCGCGATCGAGCTGCACGACGGTCGCGCGCAGCGGTTGCGCGATCGCTTCTGCGACGCGGAGCTGCGTGTCGTGCAGCGTGACCTGGCGGAGTTCGTCTTCCCTCGGCGTCCGTTCCGCGTGGTCGCCAATCCGCCGTACGCCTTGTCGTCGCTGTTGTTGCGTCGGCTGCTGGCCCCATCGAGCGGCCTGGTTGCCGCCGACGTCGTGCTGCAGCGCGGCGTCGTGGCCGGGGTGCTGTCCGGTCGCGTGCCGGGCGGCGCCCGCGTGCGGCGGCGCTACTCCGTCGACCAGGGACTGCGGCTGCCTGCGAACGCGTTCGAACCGCCCCCGTCGGTCGACTCGGCTGTGCTGGTCGTCCGCCGCAGATGAGCAGGGGGTCAGCCCAGCTGCTTGCGCAGCCACGCGATGTCGTCGGCCTGGCCCGCGGCCGCGCCCGGGGTCTCGCAGACCACCGGCGCCTGGGCCCGGCGTACGACCTCGACGATCTGCTCGGGAGGGATCAGGCTGCTTGCGAGATTGGCGTGTCGATCCGCGCCGGAGTCGAACTCGTCGCGGCTGCCGTTGGCGTGCACCAGGTCGATCCGGCCTGTGACGGCGCGGATGTCGTCGACCACCGTGGTCAGGTCGAGGCCGGCCGCCCAGGCGTGGCAGGTGTCGAGGCAGAAGCCCACCCGGTCACCGCCGTCGGCCCGGCCGATGCTGTCCCAGAGCCGGGCGATGCTGTCGAGGTAGCGCGCCATCGCATTGGTGCCTCCGGCGGTGTTCTCGATCAGGATCGGGATCTTGGCGTCGGTCTGGTCGACCGCCTTGCGCCAGTTGTCGAAGCCGGTCGTGGCGTCGTCGTCCTTCCGCACGTGGCCGCCGTGCACGATCAGCCCGCGGGCGCCGACTGCTGCCGCGGCATCGACCTGCTGCTGGAGGAACTTACGACTCGGGATGCGGATCCGGTTGTTGGTCGTCGCGACGTTCAGGACGTACGGCGCGTGCACATACAGCGCGATGCCAGCCGACTCGGCGTCGCCGCGAAGGCCCTCGGCGCCGCCCGCGTAGGCGAACTCTGGACCCTTCCAGGCCTGCGGGTCACCCAGGAAGAACTGCGCCAGGCTGGCGTCGCGGGACTGTGCTTCGGCGAGCGGGTCGGCCTGCTCGCCGTGCCCGCCGATCAGGAGGTCGGTGTTCATCGTGCCAGCGTAGGCGGCGGCTCCGACGGTCGGCGTAGACACCGTCCGGGTCCGCTCCCGCCTTGATCTGGTAGCCGGTGGACCCCCCGGCCGGTCGTCTTGACGCCGCTCTCGGGTCCCGGCTGTTGTGACGGGTGCACGGTAGCGGGTGGCTTTCCGGGGCAGGTGTCACGACAGTGTGACGACGGGGAGCGGTGAGACCGGCACGATGGAGGGGCTGGCGGCAGATGCGCGAACCCGCGCCAGCCTTCGCAGCCGTGCGACCCTCACATGGCTCCGCTCAACTCCACTGCTGCATCGACTGGCTTCGGCGGCATCGGCTTCCAGCGGCGCAGGGCCGGTCGACCCGGCGGCGCGGACATCCGCTCTGGATCGTGTCCGTCAGAGGTACGACAGGCAGCTCAGGTCTGGCATCGCGGGGGCGTGTGGATGGCCGCGTTCTCGCAGCAGGGACAGAATGCGCATGAGCGTCGGGCCCGGCCGCCGGTAGAAGGTCGACCCACGTCACGACAACCACCCGCCAGCTGGCGCAGTCGTAGTGCTCCCGCCGATAGATGTCCTTCGACCATTGCCGATCGTCAAAGGCGTGCCGTCGGCCGTCGTACCGATGGCGATCAAGTAGTCGGGATAGCTGAGGTCCGGTCGGGCCACCCACGCACCGAGGGAGTCGAACACGTCCCGATTCGTCACGGGCTCAGGTAAGCCAGACAGCACCATCAGCAGGCGAAGTCTCGTTTCGGTGGCCGCGTCCACCCCCGGACGCACAAGAGCGGCAGCGGCGCGTGATCGCCGGGCTCCCGGCCGCGGACACTCGCGGGCGGCGAGGACGAGGTCCTCGGCGCTGCAGACACCTTGACGTACCAACGCGTCACCGCATGCCACGACGTCGGACAATCCGTGGCAGGCGGGGAGGTCGGTGAAGGTACGAGCGGGCGGCGTGACCCACCAATCTCCCTGTTGCTGCGACTCCGGACGTCGCGACTCGTGGACAATCGCCTCGCAACTCACGATCGACCGGAGCCGACCCTTCGGCACCGTCACATGTGCGACGGTGCCCTCAGGGACCGGCAACAACCACGACACGCCTGCGCTCGCATGGCTGATGACCGCGGCCGGGTTCGCCAGCTGAAGGGCTCGGGCCAGCACCAGCGCGTCGTCTGCGAGCTCGGCCGGGGCGTACACGTCGTGGGTCAAGCGGCGAAACCGTCCACCTTGCAGCATGCGCCGACTGATCCCGGCCTTCTCGGCGTCACGACGGCGAAACGGGCCACCAAGGAGCTCACTCGGGATGTCGGCGGATCTGCGCATGCCGAGACTGTGGATGAGAACGACCCCGACCTTGGCCAACACTGAGCACGGCTGTGGACGAGGATCCATCCGGCCGGCGGTCGGGCCGAGGCCGGGGTCGGAGTTGGGGTTGGGGCCGGGCCGAGGCCGTACGCAGCCCGCCACGCGGGACGCGCGCACGCAGCTACGCGGCACTCGCAGCGCGGCGCGCAGCATGACGGCATGCCGAGGGATCTTCTGGTCAGTCCCGGGCCGACCTTCAGCCCGGGCCAGCCGGGCCAACCCAACCGGCCTCGGCCAGCGAGCCCGGGTCAGCACCGGCGGTCGGGCCTGGCCCGACACAGGACGGAGGTCATGGCGGCATCAGGACCTCCGTACCCCTCCCTGGGCCGGGGTTGTGCCAGGGTCGAGTCCGGGGAAAACCGGTACCCGGCACCCCACCCGGACCGTAGCGTCGGGTTGTACCGGGACCACGGTCGACGGCAGCCAACACGTGCATCGACCAGGAAGGGACCACCATGCCGGACCACGCGGCTCAGACAGACACCACGTTGCCGCCACCCGATCTCACCAGTGCGCCCCCGGCCGCCCGGGTCGCACAGCTGCGCAAGGTGTACGGCAAGGGCCAGGCCGAGGTCGTCGCGCTCGACGACGTCACCGTCGACTTCGCGGAGGGCGAGTTCACCGCGGTCATGGGTCCGTCCGGATCGGGCAAGTCGACCCTGATGCACTGCATGGCCGCCCTCGACACCACCACGTCCGGCGAGGTGTACGTCGGCGACGTTCCACTGAACCGGCTCGGCGACAAGCAGCTCACGCTGCTGCGGCGTGACCGGATCGGCTTCGTCTTCCAGGCGTACAACCTCGTGCCAACGCTGACCGCGCAGGAGAACATCCTGCTGCCGCTCTCGATCGCTGGACGCAAGCCCGATCGGGAGTGGTACGACCGGGTGATCGACACCGTGGGTCTGCGGGACCGCCTGGGGCATCGCCCGAACGAGATGTCAGGTGGGCAGCAGCAGCGCGTGGCCTGCGCGCGTGCACTGGTCAGCCGGCCGTCGATCGTCTTCGCCGACGAGCCGACCGGCAACCTCGACTCGACGTCCGGCGCCGAGGTGCTCGGATTCCTGCGCCGCTGCGTCGACGAGTTCGGGCAGACCATCGTGATGGTCACCCACGACCCGCTGGCCGCCGCCTACACCGACCGCGTCGTCTTCCTCGCCGACGGCAAGGTCGTCGACGAGCTGCGCAGACCGACGTCGGACCGGGTGCTCGAGCGGATGAAGACGCTCACCTCCGCGTATGCACCTGCGGGAGCCAGCTGACCATGTGGCGAGCAACCTTCAAGAGCCTGCTGGCTCGCAAGCTCAGACTGGCGATGAGTGGCTTCGCCATCGTGATCGGGGTGGCCTTCGTGGCCGGCTCGTTCGTCTTCACCGACACTCTCGGACACAGCTTCGACAACATCGTCAAGGGCAGCACCGGCGACGTCGTGGTCCAGCTCAAGAACGCCCCCGACAGCGGCAGTCAGGACAATGCGCCCGACACCCGGACGATCCCGGCCTCGCTGGTGGGCCGCCTGCGTTCCGTTCCCGGTGTCGCCCGGGTTGACGGCAACGTCAGCGTCGGCAACGTCTTCGTCGTCAGCACGACCGGCAAGCTGATCGGGGGGCAAGGGGCGCCGTCGTTCGGTTTCAACTACAACACCGCGCCGGCGATCACCGGCGACCAGGCGTTGCAGATCGTCAAGGGCCAGGTGCCTCGCGGGACCGGCCAGATGGCACTCGACCAGACCACCGCGGACCGCGCCGGCTACCACCTTGGCGACACCGTCCGACTCGTCACGATCGGTGCTCAGCCGCGGCTCAGCGCCGAGCTCGTCGGCATCGCGCAGTTCGGTGGCGGCGCCACGTTGGGGGCGACGCTGGCGGTGTTCGACACCAAGGCGGCGCAGGACCTCTTCTACGGCGGTCGCGACGTCTTCTCCAACATCTGGGTGACAACCAAGCCAGGCGTCTCCCAGACCCAGCTGGTCAACGAGATCAGGCCGTTGCTGCCACCCGACGTGGAGGCGGTCACCGGTGACTCCGCGGTGAAGAAGCAGCAGAACTCGATCGGCACCGTGATCGGCTACATCAACACGTTCCTGCTCGTGTTCGCCGCCATCGCCCTCGTCGTCGGATCGTTCCTGATCATCAACACCTTCTCGATCCTGGTCGCTCAACGCAGCCGCGAGCTGGCGCTGCTGCGGGCGCTGGGCGCCACCCGCCGCCAGGTGACGCGCTCGGTCCTGGTGGAGTCCGCGATCGTCGGTTTCGCGGGTTCAACCGCCGGGCTGCTCCTCGGGTTCGTGCTCGCCATCGGCCTGAAGGCGTTGTTCGCGGTGTTCGGTCTCGACCTGTCCGGCGCCAGCCTGATCTTTGCGCCGCGCACCGCGATCGTGGCGTACGTCGTGGGCATGGTGGTCACCGTGTTCGCGGCGTACCTCCCGGCGCGGAGGGCCAGCAAGATCGCACCGGTCGCCGCGATGAGCGACGACATCGCCATGCCCGAGTCGTCGCTGCACCGGCGCTCCGTGGTGGGCTCCGTGCTCGTCGTGCTGGGCATCGTCGCCATGGTCGTCGGCTTCGGCGGATCGGGTGGCGGGGCGCTGCTCGCAGTCGGCCTCGGCGTGCTGGCGATCCTGGTGGGAGTGGCCCTGCTGAGCCCGATCATCGGCCGCCCGGTGCTGCAGGTGCTGGGGGTGCTCTACCGGCGGGTCTTCGGTACGACCGGCGCTCTCGCCGCCCAGAACGCAGTGCGCAATCCCCGGCGTACCGCGGCGACCGCCTCCGCGCTGATGATCGGCCTGACGCTGATGTCGGCGATGAGCGTGTTCGCCTCGTCCACCAACGCCAGCATCGACAAGGAGATCGCCAAGGACCTGACCGCCGACTACATCGTGTCCAACGTGATCAGCTCGCCGTTCTCCCCAACGGTGGCCAAGCAGATCGCAACGGTCCCTGGTGTCGGCCAGGTCGCCGCCGTACGCGGAACCGAGGCCAAGGTGAACGGGCACAAGCAGTTCTCTGAGGCCACCGACATCACGTCGTTCACACACATGTTCGCGTTCACGACGTCGTCGGGATCGCTGTCCGGACTGCACGGATCGACGATCGCACTGGAGACCAAGGAGGCGAAGTCGCTCAAGGTCCGCGTCGGCGACACCGTGAGCATGGCGTTCCCGGTCACCACCGAGCGGCTGAAGGTCGTCGCGACGTACGACAACATTCCCGGCGTCGCCACCTACCTCGTTCCGTTCTCGGTGTTCGACGCAGCCAAGCTGCAGCCGGCTGACATGTCCGTCTATGTCACGAGGGCTCCGGGCGCCTCAGCCGCGGCGGTCACCGCCGGCATCAACGGCGTGATCAAGGACCTGCCCACGGTCACGCTCAAGGATCAGAAGCAGTTCGCGGACCAGCAGAAGGCGGGCGTCAACCAGGTGCTGTACCTCATCTACGCGCTGCTGGGGCTGGCCATCGTGATCGCGATCCTCGGCATCGTGAACACGCTCGCGCTGTCGGTCATCGAGCGGACTCGCGAGGTCGGGCTGCTCAGGGCAGTCGGCATGAGCCGCCGTCAGCTGCGCCGCATGGTACGTCTGGAGTCGGTGGCCATCGCGGTCCTCGGCGCGGTCCTCGGTGTGGTCATGGGCGTCGCGTTCGGGGTGGCGTTGCAACAGACACTGGCCAGTCAGGGGATCGCGGTGTTGTCGATCCCGGTCGCCCAGCTGATCGTCTTCGTCGTGCTCGCGGCGATCGTCGGTGTGCTGGCCGCCTGGTTCCCGTCCCGACGAGCCGCCCGCCTCGACGTGCTGCGAGCCATCACCACCGAGTGAGCTGCCCGGTCGGCCGGTCGCGGGGGATCCGGCGATTCGCGTGCCGGCGGGCCGCCCGGCTAGACTCCGCAGGTTGCCCGGTGCGAGCCGGGCCGCATGGGTTTCACGCGGCGCCTGCCGCGTACCCGCTGATGCAGAGCCCTCCTGTCACGGAAAGACCGTGACCGCCCGAGTCCGAAGGAGGTGGAGTCGCCTTGCGTCGTTATGAAGTCATGGTCATCCTCGACCCCGATCTCGAGGAGCGCACGGTCGCCCCGTCGCTCGACACTTATCTCAACGTGGTCCGTCAGGACGGCGGCAACGTCGAGAGTGTCGACATCTGGGGACGTCGCCGGATGGCGTACGAGATCAACAAGAAGGCTGAAGGCATCTACGCCGTGATCGAGCTCGACGCCGAGCCGGCCACGGTCAAGGAGCTCGACCGCCAGCTCACCCTGAACGAGTCGGTGCTGCGGACCAAGGTCTTGCGCCCGGACGTGCACGGAGCCTGATCCACCACCAGTACGCCGTCCAACCACGCTGTGGACCGCGCCTCGCAACTGTCGGTCGCATCGTGTTCACTGCACAGCAGAAACCGGCCAACGCATGGGAGGCCTCATGGCAGGCGACACCGTCATCACGGTCATCGGCAACCTCGTCGACGACCCAGAGCTCCGCTTCACCCCGTCCGGGGCGGCGGTCGCCAACTTCCGCATCGCGTCGACGCCGCGCACGTTCGACCGGCAGACGTCTGAGTGGAAGGACGGCGAGACGCTGTGGCTCGGCTGTGCAGTGTGGCGACAGGCGGCGGAGAACGTCGCCGAGTCGCTGCAGAAGGGCATGCGCGTGATCGTGCAGGGGCGACTGAAGTCCCGTCAGTACGAAACGCGTGAGGGCGAGAAGCGCACCGTGTTCGAGATCGACGTCGACGAGGTCGGACCGAGCCTGAAGAACGCGACAGCCAAGGTCGTGAAGACCACTCGGTCGGGGGCCGGTGGCGGCTACTCCGGCAGCGGGTCGTCTGGCGGGTCGTCTGGCGGTGACGACCCGTGGGCGTCCGGTGCACAGGGCGGTGGACAGGCCGGCGGCAACCGCGGCAGCTCGAGCGCCGGCAGTGATCCCTGGGCGTCTGGCCAAGGGAGCTCCGAGGAGCCTCCCTTCTGACCAGCAGCACCCCTCTGGCAAGACCATCCATTCGATCCATCCCACCATTCCGACCCCGGTCGGGCTCTTGAAAGGGAGCACCACAATGGCAAAGCCCGTCATCCGCAAGCCGAAGAAGAAGCAGAACCCACTCAAGGCCGCGAAGGTCACCTACATCGACTACAAGGACACCAACCTGCTCCGGAAGTTCATCTCCGATCGCGGCAAGATCCGCGCCCGCCGGGTGACCGGAGTGTCCGTCCAGGAGCAGCGGCAGATCGCCACGGCGATCAAGAATGCGCGCGAGATGGCGCTGCTGCCTTACACGTCCACCACTCGCTGAGGAGGTTCCAGACAGATGAAGCTCATCCTCACCCACGAAGTCGGCAGCCTCGGCGCCCCCGGTGACGTCGTCGAGGTCAAGGACGGCTATGGCCGCAACTACCTGCTGCCGCGCGGTTTCGCGCTGCGCTGGTCTCGCGGCGCAGAGAAGCAGATCGGCTCGATCAAGAAGGCACGTGAGGTCCGCGACGTGCGTGACGTCAGCCACGCCGAGGAGATCAAGTCGCAGCTCGAGGGCGTCTCGGTGAACCTCAAGGCTCGCGCCGGTGACGGAGGCCGCTTGTTCGGCGCGATCACGGTGTCCGACATCGTGGCCGCGGTGAAGGCGGCCGGTGGCCCCGACATCGACAAGCGGCGGATCGAGGTCGGCAACCCGATCAAGACAATCGGCGCCCATGACGTCAGCGTTCGGGTCCACCCCGAGGTCGCGGCCACGCTGCACCTCAACGTGATCTCCGCCTGACCTGCCCGACCCCGCCGGGTCAGTCCGCGGGTGCGGCGCCCGACGGGTCACGCAGGTACGCGCGTGGCGCGATCAGCAACTGCAGCAGGGTGAACCAGATCATCACCAGCAACGCCAGGAAGACCATCGACGCGACCAGGCTCACCGCAGCTCCATGCGCCGCGTAGTAGCCGATCAACCCCGCCGCGAGGAAGCCCGCGATGACCACCGTCGCCCAAGCGATGACCCGGCACTGGGCCGCCGGGCCGTGCTCGCCGGCGGCGCCCGCGGCGTCTCTGATGCCCCATGCCTGCGAGACGATGACGCTGGCGAGCACCAGGTTGTACGCCCCGGCCAGCGCGGTGCCCCCGGTGAACGCCGGCGCATACTCCACCAGGCTGAGCACGCCGGTCACCGCCGCAGCCACCGCGGCACGGCCGAACCATGGCGAGCGGGGCGCCAGGACTCGTAGACCTGACCAGATGAGCAGCCAGCCGACCGGATCGGCCACCACGTCGTACCCATGGACGCGGACATCGAGCAGCACGATGACCCAGCCGACGCCGGTGCGCTGGATCGGTGGCATGCGCGAAGCGTAGGTGGTGACCCCGCCGGAGGTGTCCGGCCGGGCTCGGTCAGGCTCGCGCCGGCGCACCGGTGACGAGCCATGCCTGGCTACGCTCGCGGCGTACCAGCGTCACCATGCGGGCCAGGATGAAGCCGGCATAGGCGGCCCACAACCAGCCGAGTCCGGCGCCGAGTACCAGCACCAGCAGGGCGAGCGGTGCGTACACCACGAACGTGACGACGCCGGCGCGGGCGAGATAGGAACCGTCGCCGGCCCCGATCAGCACGCCGTCGAGGACGAACACGACTCCGGACACGGGCTGGATCAACGCCACCACGACCAGTGCGGGGAACGCGGCTGCGCGCACCGCCTGGTCGCCGGTGAACACCAGCGGAAGCCAGTAGGCCACCAGCATCAGGCCGAGGGTGCCTGCGGTGCCGCCCCAGACAGCCCAGCCGAGCATCCTGGCGGTGGCCCGGCGCACACCAGGGACGTCGCGCGCGCCCAGCGACCGGCCCGTCATGGCCTGACCCGCGATGGCGATCGCGTCGAGGGCGAACGCCAGAGTGTTGACCACGGTGGCGGTGATCTGGTGGGCCGCGATCGACGCGTCGGGCATCGTGGACGCGACGTAGGTGCCGAGCAGCAGAGCGGCGCGCAACGTGAAGGTCCGGATGATCAGAGGTACGCCGACACGGGCGGCCTCGGCGACCGCGGACCAGTGCGGCACCAGGGCGGCTTCGTGCCGCCGCGCCGCGCGGGCAATCACCACGACGAGTGCGAGGGCCGAGCCGAGCTGCGCGACCACGGTGCCCAGCGCCGAGCCGGCGATGCCGAGGCCCGCGCCGTAGACGAGGGTGACGTTGAGGGCGATGTTGGCCAGGTTGGCCGTCACCGCGACCACCAACGGGGTGCGGGTGTCCTGCAGGCCACGCAGGATGCCGGTGGCCGCGAGCACCATCAGCATGGCCGGCAACCCGTAGGCGGCGACCCGCAGGTAGTGATCGGCCTCGGTGCGGACCGGAGCGCCGGCGCCGAACCAGCCGATGACGCCCGGCCCGGCCAGCACCAGAACCAGCGCCGACCCGACACCGATCAGCAGCGCGAGCCATCCGCCGGCGATCCCGGTGGTGATGGCTCCGCGGAGGTCGTCGGCCCCGAGGTGCCGCGCCACGCTGGCCGTGGTGCCGTACGCGAGGAAGATGGCGAGCCCCACCACGGTCAGGAGAATCGTGGACGCGATGGTGAGCCCGGCGAGTGGCGCAGTGCCAAGGTGGCCAACGACCGCGGTGTCGGCCAGCAGGAACAACGGCTCGGACACCAGAGCTGCGAACGCCGGCACCGCCAACCGCGCAATCTCACGGTCGGTGTCGGTCCAGCGCGGGCGAAACATCGTAGGCATCCCGGTCGGCTCTGGGAACAGCTGCGGCGAACTTTCTGGGCCAATGTCGAGGCGGCAAGAGAGCTAAGTCGACATGCAGACACCCACAGGCGGTGGACAGACTCGATGTCGAGAACTTTGTTGCCTCACATCCCGGTGGATTACATCACTGCAGGTCAGAGCTGGGGTAGTCGGAACCGTCAAAGCCGAGTCCACAAGTTCATGAACAACCTGTGCACACGTTCCGCAGGTGTTTTCCACAGCCATCGGGCAGTGCTCCACAAGGGCTGTGGACGCCGGACTTCCCTGTCCGGCAGGGCGTTGCCTACGGTGTCCTGTCGGCTCGGCGACTGGGGTTGTCGGTACACCCGCTTAGCGTCGCTGCGTGGGGTCGGTGAACGCAACGATGCAGGGCTGGAGGACACACCGTGAGCGTCGCCGAGTTCCGCGACCATGGGCGCCCCGACGACGGGCCGGATGAGTTCGAGGCGGCCTTCGGTGGCGGCGGCGGGGCCGGTCGGACCCCGCCACAGGACAACTCAGCCGAGCAGAGCGTGCTCGGAGCGATGATGCTGTCCAAGGACGCCATCGCCGACGTCGTCGAGTCGGTCCGGGGTGTCGATTTCTACCGGCCGGCGCACGAGACGATCTTCGACTCCATCCTCGATCTGTACGGCCGGGGCGAGCCGGCCGACGCGGTCACGGTGGTGGCCGAGCTCGGGCGCCGGGGCGAGCTGGCCCGGGCGGGAGGGGCTCCCTACCTGCACACCCTGGTCGCCGGCGTACCCATCGCGGCCAACGCCGGCCACTACGCGGGCATCGTCCGGGAGAAGGCCATCTTGCGCCGGCTCGTCGACGCCGGCACCAAGATCGCCCAGATGGGCTACGTCGGCGAGGGCCAGGTTGACGACGTGGTCGACCGCGCACAGGCCGAGGTCTACGCGGTCACCGACAGGCGGACCAGCGAGGACTACGCACCGCTGTCGGACCTGATGGCGCCGACGCTCGACGAGATCGAGGCCATCAGCGCGCGCGACGGCCGGATGGCAGGTGTCCCGACCGGCTTCGCCGACCTCGACGAGCTGACCAACGGCCTGCACGCCGGCCAGATGGTGATCGTGGCGGCGCGACCCGCGATCGGCAAGTCGACCCTGGGCCTGGACATCTGCCGAAGCGCGTCGATCAAGCACGGGATGACCAGCGCGATCTTCTCGCTGGAGATGAGCCGGGTGGAGATCACCATGCGGCTGTTGTCGGCGGAGGCGCGCATCGCGATGAACCACATGCGCAACGGCCACATGAGCGACGACGACTGGTCCCGACTCGCGCGCAAGATGGGCGAGATCAGCAGCGCCCCTCTGTTCATCGACGACAGCCCGAACCTCACCATGATGGAGATCCGCGCCAAGGCGCGGCGGCTCAAGCAGCGCCACGACCTCAAGCTGATCGTGGTCGACTACCTGCAGCTGATGACCTCGGGCCGCAAGGTGGAGAGCCGGCAGCTGGAGGTGAGCGAGTTCTCCCGGCAGATCAAGCTGTTGGCCAAGGAGCTCGACGTGCCGATCGTCGCCATCAGCCAGCTCAACCGTGGCGCCGAACAACGCACCGACAAGCGGCCGCTGCTGTCCGACCTACGCGAAAGCGGCTCGCTCGAGCAAGACGCTGACATGGTGATCCTGCTGCACCGCGAGGACGCGTACGAGAAGGAGTCCACCCGACCCGGCGAGGCGGATCTGATCGTGGCCAAGCACCGCGCCGGCCCGACCGACACGATCGTCGTTGCGTTCCAGGGCCACTACAGCCGGTTCGTCGACATGCAAGGCGCCTAGGTCATGGCGGTTCTCCACCAGGCGGCGATCTCTCCTAGCCAGGCGTGGCCCAACCACGACGCACCGGAGGCCGGCCCCGAACCGGCTGGTAGCCGTCGAACCGCTGCTCGAGAACGCCCTCGCCTCCGGTGAGGTCCGGCAACTGTCGCTGCAGCTCGTGCAGCCGGGCCGCGACCAGTCGCGCCTCGAGCCGGGTCAGGTCACCGGCGGGAGTCTGGGCGAGTATTTCCGCACCCCACCTGATGACGACCCGTTGCACGGCAGCGGTGTCGTCGGTCGGCATCTCCAGCAGCACCTTGAGCACCGGCTCGCACACCTGGGTACGCGCACGGCTGAGCGCCTGGCTCAGCACCATTGGCGTGAGTTTGCGGTAGTCGTAGGAGGTGCTCGTCGGTCCGCGCCGCGAGGGGGGCCCATCCGCGACGCAGTAGGCGCACTCGGTCATGGTGACCACGCAGTCGGTGACCTGCCAGCCGTACCAGCCGTGCTCAAGTGCGCGCCGTACGTGCTTCTCGATCGCGGCCGCGAAACCCTCAGCGCTCTTGAACAAGTACAGCGGCATGTCTCGTGCCGGGGCCGCGGTGAGGAACGTCAGCCCGGTGCCGGGCGGTCCGGGTGCGATGCGCAGGCCGATCGTCGCGTGGTAGGGATTGGCGTCGGTGTTGAGCCGGAGCACCGCCTCTCCGACGCCGCGCGGCCGCTCGACGTGGAGCACGCTCGCGTCGGCGAACTCCACGTCGATCCCGTGCTCCTCGGCCAAGGTCGCGCCGAGCACCTCCTGCTGCACCCGGCCGTACAACGACACCGTGGGGAGTCCGTCCTCGCCGGTGTGGACTCCGATCAGCGGGTCCTGGTCGGCCAGTTGGGCCAGCGCCGTACGCAGGGCCGGGCCCTGCTCCGGATGCACGGCGGTCACTGACGCCTCCAGCGTCGGCGGGGCGAAGTGCTGTTCGCCCACCCGTGCCGCGTCACCGAAGCCGTCACCTACCCGCACCTCGCCCAGGCCGCTCAACTTGCCGATCTGCCCAGCGCCGACCGTCTCGGCGTGGACCCAGCGACCACGGTCGAACAGCTGCACTCCGGTGACCTTGCCACGACGACCCGACCCGAGCTGGAGCTGAGCCCGCACCCCCATCGAACCGCAGAACATCCGGACGTACGCCACCTTGTGCCCTGCGGCGCTGCGCTCGACCTTGAACACCCGGCCCGCGGCAGGTCCGCCCTGGTCCGGCGCAGTGGCGGGCAAGAAGGCGGCGATCCCGGCCATCAGCTCGCGAACTCCGGCGCCGGTCGCGGCCGACCCGGCGTACACCGGATGCAACAGACCGTCTTGGACCTGGGCGAGCAGACCCTGCGCAAGCGCCGCCGCACTGAGCGGGCGCCCTTGGACGTAGGCCTCCAGCAGGGCGTCGTCGTGCTCGGCGAGCGCTACCGTCGCACGCTCGCGAAACGCCGCGTCATCGGGAGGGTACGTCCTGAAGCCGGCTTCCCGGCTCCCCGCAGCCACAACCTGACCCATCGCGAGCACGGCGGGGGTGAGCCGGCGCCGTACCGCCGCCAAGACGGCATCCAGGTCGGCGCCGGTCCGGTCGACCTTGTTGACGAATAGCAGGGTCGGGACCTGCAGCCGCTGCAATGCCCGCATCAGGATCCGGGTCTGCGGCTGGACGCCCTCGACCGCAGAGAGCAGCAGCACGGCGCCGTCGAGCACCCCGAGCACCCGCTCGACTTCTGCGACGAAGTCAGGGTGGCCCGGTGTGTCGATGACGTTGACGTTGGTGCCGGCGAACGGGAACGCGACCACGGCCGCTTTGATGGTGATGCCGCGTCTGCGCTCCAGTGTCAGGGTGTCGGTCTGGGTGGTGCCGCGGTCCACCGAGCCGACGTCGTCGATGACCCCTGCGGTATGCAAGAGCCGCTCAGTCAGCGTGGTCTTGCCGGCGTCAACATGCGCCAGGATCCCGAGATTGAGTGAACGTGTGAGCACGCGCCAGACCTTTCGAGTGGTGGAAGCAGATCTCGATAGAGGTGCGTGCTGCTCGCATCTGCTTCTCCCTCTCGTGGTGGCTGGCTTCTTCCCACGGTGGGAGAGCCCCACGACGGCGGCCACTGGTTTTCGCCGACAGTCGGTGGTCTCCGTGGCCTTCGGCGACTTGTCTAGCCGCAGGCGAACTCACTCGGGCAGTTCGGCCAGGAAGCGAACAAGTCCAGCGAAATAGGTTGCCTGGTCGTCGTACATCGCAAGATGGCTACCCTCCGGGCAGTGCAGGTAGCGCCCCCTGGGCAGGCGTTCGGCCATCATCCGCAGGTGATCGGGATCCATCGTGTCGTGCTGGGCGCCGATCACCAGGGTCGGCACGTCGATCGTCCCGAGGTCATTACTGCGGTCCCACGACGCAAGTGTCGCGTCCGCGCTGATTCCCAGCTCGCTGGGTCCCTGCATCTTCCGGTAGATCGCCGGGTTGATGTGGGCGAGCCCGCGCTGCACCGGATCAGGCCAGTCCTGCGGCGGCATGCGCAGGACGTGGTGGGTGTAGTGCTGCTCGACCAGCAGCTCCATGTAGCGCGGATCATCGAAGTCTCCCGTCTCTTCGAGCTGCTTGATCTCGGCAAGCTTCGCTTGATCCATGCGCGGCATCAGCACCTGCTCGGCGTACGCGTTGTATGCCGGGACGCTTGACATCATGTTCGAGACGATGAGCCCACGCAGATGCGAGGGATGGCGGAGGGCGTACTCCATGGCCAGGATGCCTCCCCACGACTGCCCGTAGAGAACGAAGTTGCTGCGCCCGAGACGAAGGGCGGTCCGCACTTGCTCGACCTCATCGACGAAGCGATCGAGGTTCCACAACGACTCATCGTCGGACTGGTCGCTGTGACCCGAGCCGAGCTGGTCGTAGTAGTAATACTCGACGCCGGCGGCGGGCAGGCAGCTGTCGAGTGCTTCGAGGTATTCGTGCGTCGAGCCTGGACCGCCGTGCAGCAACAGAACCTTGAGATCGGGATTGTTGCCGATCCGCTTTGTCCAGACCCGACTCCGCCCGGCCGGTGTGTCGATCGGGATCATGCGCGCGCCGCCGCTTCGGAAATCTTCCCGCGCGCTGTAGTCGAGGTAGTCGCTGATCGCAGCTGTCGGCCTCAGGATCATCCGACAGTCCGATCGGACCGGTTGCGGACGCGGAAGCGGAGGATGGTGGCGTCGCCCGACCGTTTGCTGCTGATCGGTTCTAGATCTGTCCTCGCGACCCCCGGGGACGAGAAGCGAATGCCGTCGCCGAGCAGCACCGGCAGTACGTACACGAGAATCTCGTCGACGAGCCCGCGCTGCAGGCATTGGCCGGCCACGTGGGCGCCGAGGACTTCGAGGTCCTTGCCGCTCGCAGCGTCCAGTGCCGTGGCGACCGCTTCCCCGATGTCGCCGGACAGGATTCGGGCCTCCGGGTCCGGCCGCTCCAGTGGCCTGTGGGTGAGAACGAACATTCGTCCAGAGAAGGGGTAGTCGACGCTGCCAGGCTCCTCGGCCTCCATCCGGTCGCCCACCTCCCACGTCCGCCGGCCGACGAGCATGGCACCCCTGGCCGCCGCGATCTCCGCGAAGTCGTCCGGTGCCACGAAGTCGGCGAGAGCGCGACCATCCCCCCAGTCCATCGAATGGCCGGGACCGGCGATGAAGCCGTCGAGCGACATACACCTGTTCACAACCACCTTGCCGCTCACGTCACCACCGCCATCCTTGGGTCTTCACCGCATGTCTGGCCCTCCTGAGCCGACCCAAGTGAGATCTCAGGGCGCACTGTCACGATTCAGATCTTCCTGCTGATCGGATCAGACCACCAGCAGGCGACGATCCGACTGCTCCCTGGAGTACGCCCACCGACGGCAGCGCGCACGTCGTCTTCCACAAGGTCGGAGTTGATCGCAATGGCCGCGGCGGAGCCTTCGCCGGCGGCGGTGATGACCTGTGCGCGGGGGTCGGTGGCGTTGCCTGCCACCCAGACGCCATCCACGCTGGTACGCCCGGTGTCGTCGGAGACGACCCAGCCTCCTGGGTGCGTAGCGCAGCCGAGAGCCGTCAGGAGGTCGTCGTTGGGGACCAAGGACGGCCGAACGAAGACCGCGTCGCGGCGTACGACCTGGCCATCCTCCAGCTCGACGCCCTGCAGCGTGTCGTCCTCGACCACCAGCCGGGTCACGCGACCTTCGACGATGCCGACGGCTCGGGCCAAGAGCCGTTCGCGCTCGACCGGGGTGAGCGTGCCAGTGTGGTTGAAATGGACGACGTCGCTGGACCACTGTCGGACCAGCAGCGCATGCTGGACGGCCTCGGGGGTGCCTCCGAGGACGCCGAGCTCCCGGTCGCGAACCTCATGGCCGTGGCAGTAGGGCAGTGGAGCAGGTCACGGCCCCAGCGCTCCGCAACGCCAGCAACGTCCGGGACCTCGTCACGCAGACCTGTGGTCACCAGGATCCGGCGAGCCGCCAGCGCCGACCCGTCAGCCAATGGCACCTCGAAGCCCAAGCTGTCGTGGGGGCGTACCGAGGTGACCGTGCCGCGGACGAGGTGACCGCCGTACGACGCCAACCTCCTCGCGGCCGACGGCCAACAACTCAGCGGGAGGCATGCCGTCGCGGGACAGGAACCCCTGCATGTGGGCCGCGGATGCGTTGCGGGGCTCGCCTGCGTCGATGACGACGACCCGGCGTCGAGCGCGCGTCAGGACCAGGGCGGCTGACCGGCCGGCGGCTCCTCCGCCGATCACTGCTACGTCGTACTCGTTCATGTTGACGAGGGTCGCGGCTGCGCCCCGGGACGACAACAAGTGTTGCTGTTTCCGGGAACGGAGCGATGAAATGGGGTTGTGAGCCCGTCAGAGCCGATCAGCACTGCCCTGGAGCTGGTCGGTCCTCGGTTGCGCAAGGTCCGAAAGCAGCGCGGCATCACGTTGACCGACGTGGCCGAGCGGACCGGGATCTCGAAGAGCACGCTGTCACGGCTGGAGAACGGTCAGCGGCGGCCGAGCCTCGAGCTGCTCTTGCCGCTTGCGCAGGCCTACCGGGTGCCGCTCGACGACTTGGTGGGGGCGCCGGAGGTCGGCGACCCTCGGATCCGGCTCAAGCCGCACCGGGCCAACGGGCGCACGGTGGTGCCGTTGACACACCCTGACGGCATCCAGGCGTGGAAGATCATCATCCCGGCGACCCAGTCGACGCCGAAGCTGCGCACGCACGACGGGTACGAGTGGCTGTACGTCCTGACCGGCCGGATGCGACTCATCCAGGGCGACCAGGACCTCGTGCTCGGGGCCGGAGAGGCAGCTGAGTTCGACACGCGGTTGCCGCACTGGTTCGGCAGCACCGGTGACGGGCCCGCGGAGGTGCTGAGCATCTTCGGGCGCCCCGGAGAGCGGATGCGGGTGCGAGGCGCGCCATGACCGTCGCATTGGTCGAGACCAAGTTCTTCCTGCCGTACGTGCGCGACGGACTCGTCCCCCGTGCCCGCCTCGGGGCGGCGTTGAACTCTCGGCGGGCGCGGTTGACCCTCCTGTCGGCGCCTGCCGGCTTCGGCAAGACCACGCTGCTGGCCATGTGGTTGGGGGAGGCGGCCGCCGCGACGTCCCGCGCCCGGCGCCTCGCCTGGGTGTCGCTCGATGAGTCCGACCGCGAACCAGAGACGTTCTGGACGTACCTGCTGACGGCTCTCGAGCGAGCCGTTCCGGGCACCGGTTCGGCGGGTCTGGCGTTGTTCGGCGCCGGCCAGCCGATCGAGGTGGTGCTGGCTGCGGTCCTCAACGAGCTCAGTGTCCTCCCCGAGGACGTGGCCCTGGTGCTGGACGACTACCACCTCGCCGAGAGCCCAAGGATCCAACCGGGCATGGCTTTGCTGGTCGAGCGCCTGCCGCCGCAGGTGCGCCTGGTCATCAGCACCCGTGCCGACCCGTCACTACCACTGGCGCGGCTGCGCGCCCGCGGAGATCTGACCGAGGTCCGCGCCGCTGACCTGCGTTTCACCCACGTTGAGACAACCGAGTTCCTGGCCGACGCGACCGGCCTGGCCCTGGACGCGGCCGACGTGGCCGCGCTCGGAACCCGAACCGAGGGATGGATCGCCTCCCTGCAGCTGGCCGCGCTGTCACTGCGCGACCGCGACGACCCCTCGGGGTTCATCGCCGGATTCGCCGGCACCGACCGGTACGTCGTGGACTATCTGGTCGAAGAGGTCCTCGACGACGAGCCGGGGGAGGTCCGCGACTTCCTGCTCAACACTGCGATCCTCGACCGGCTCAGCGGTTCGCTGTGCGACGCGATCAACGAGACGACTGGCGGCGCGCAGATGCTGGAGGCGCTGGAGCGCCGCAACCTCTTCGTGGTGCCGCTCGACGACCAACGGCGCTGGTACCGCTACCACCACCTGTTCGCCGACGTGCTCCACGCACACCTTCTCCAGGAGCGGCCCGATGCCATTCCCGGGCTGCATCGCCGCGCGAGCCGTTGGTACGCGGGTGCGGGCGAGCCGGAGGACGCCGTTCGGCACGCCCTCGCGGCAGGGGACGTCGACACGGCAGCGGACCTGGTCGAGGCCGCCATCCTTGACCTGCGTCGCGAACGACGCGAGAGCACCATCCGTCGCTGGGCCAACGACTTCCCCGACGACGTCGTCCGGGAGCGACCAGTCCTGGCGGTCGGGTTCATCGGCGCCTTGATGGCGAGCAACGAGTTCGGCGAAGTCGAGGCGCGCCTGCGTGCGGCCGAACAGACGTTGGCCAGGCCGGCCTCCGAGCTGGTCGTCGTCGACCGGGACGAGCTGGCCCGGCTGCCCGCCGCCGTCGAGACCTACTGGGCCGGCCTCGCCCTCATTGCCGGTGACCTGGCCGGCACCCTCGCCCACGCGCAGCAGGCCATGGCTGTCGCGGTCGAGGGAGACGACCTGACGAGGTCGGCCGCGGCCGCACTGGCGGGCCTGGCCTGTTGGGCGAGCGGAGACATCACCGCGGCCCACGATGCCTACGCGACCTCGCGGGTGGGCCTGACCCGCGCCGGACACATCGCCGACGTACTGGGCTGCTCTCTCGCGCTCGCCGACATGGAGCTGGCCCTAGGCCGGCTGGGCGACGCCGAGCGCACGCTCGAGCACGCCCTCGAGCTCGCCGAACGACGTGACCCGGGCCGCCCGATGGTCATGCGGGGTACCGCCGACATGGTTGTCGGTCTCAGTCGCGTCGCCTGGCATCGCAACGATCTCGCTGCCGCCGCGGAGTTCCTGCGCCGCGCCGACGATCTCGGCGAGTCGGCCGGTCTGCCTCAGCACCCGTACCGCTGGCGGGTTGCGCTGGCCCGTCTTCGCGCGGCCGAAGGCAACGTCACCGCAGCTGTCGAGCTCCTCGACGAGGCCGAGAGGGTCTACGTGGGCGACTTCTCGCCCCAGATACATCCCATCCACGCGACCCGCGCGCGCATGCTGGTCGCCTCGGGGGACCTGGCTGGGGCTGCCGCCTGGGCGCACCACCACGAGATCGGCGCCGACGACGACCTCTCCTACCTCCGGGAGTACGAGCACCTCACCCTGGCCCGGCTCCTGCTCGCCCAACACACAGACACCGAGTGTCACGGGGCGCTGGAGACGGCCAACACGCTTCTCGACCGTCTCCTGGCCGCAGCAGTGACCGGGCACCGGGTCGGCACGACCATCGAGATCGAGATACTTCGAGCCCTGACCCGCAGCGCGGCCGGCGACCGCGACGCGGCGCTCGGCGCGCTCGTGCACGCCGTCGACCTCGCGGAACCGGACGAGTGGGTCCGCGTATTCGTCGACGCCGGGCCTGCAGCGGTCCCCCTCCTCCACACGCTCGCGGAGCGACGCCCGACCTCGGACTACCTGCGTGCGCTGCTGGGCGCAGCCACATCGTCCGACCAACCGATCGGCGAGCCCGTCGGCGACGTCGAGGGCGTCGTGAAGACTCCCGCTTCTGAGGTTCGGCAACCTCTCGTGGACCCGCTCAGTGACCGCGAGCTTGACGTGCTGCGACTCCTCGGCTCCGACCTCGACGGGCCGGCCATCGCCCGAGAGCTCGTGGTCTCGCTGAACACCGTGCGAACTCACACCAAGCACATCTACGCCAAGCTGGGCGTCAACAGCCGTCGCTCGGCCGTCAGCAAGGCACACCAGCTGGGGCTGCTCTCTCGATCCGTCCCTCGCTGACGCGCCGGGTCTCTCGGTGGTGTCGCGTCATGTGTGGCCTGCCCGCCCAAGATCACCACCTGAGTCACCTCACGTGGTGATGCCCCCTCACCACGCCGCTGCCTACGTTCTCCCACATGGCCGGACTGCCCGTCGGCGTCAAGCCAGCGAACCAGTCCCAGCAGGAAGATCGTCATGAGCATCAGCACCCCCACCAGGTACGAGATCCTGGTCGACCGCCACCTGGACGACCACTGGTCCGACTGGTTCGGCGACGTCACCATCCACCGCCGAAGCGACGGCTCCAGCAGCATCACCGCCACGATGGTCGACCAGGCGCAGCTCCACGGCCTGCTCGCCGGCCTCCGAGACATTAACGCCAGCCTTGTCTCACTCCGGGCCACCGACACCCCACTCGCCACCGAGTCAGGGCGCCAGCCGGCGGTTTGGGTACCGACATTGACCCGTTCTCTGGTCACCAGTCGCGTCACGCTGCGTCCGGCAACTGAAGCGGACGCGGGCCCGACCTGGGCCCTCAGGCAGCTCGACTCGGTCAACGAATGGCTCACCGGCTGTCCCCCGGACCTTGGGGCCTACCGTGCCTTGTTCGCCCAGCCCGATCGCCTCGCAACCACGGTCGTAGCCGAGCTGAACAACCCCGCGAACACCCACACGGGTAGCCGCGTCCTCGGCGACTTCATGCTGCAGCGCGAGGACTGGGCACAACGGGAGGTGACCGACGAAGCAGACGGCGGCCAAGCTGAACTCGGATGGGTGCTCGACCCCGCCCGGGCCGGCCACGGCTATGCCGCCGAAGCCCTGCTCGAGCTCATCCGCTACAGCTTCAACGAGCTCGGCCTACGCCGTGTCGTCGCGACCTGCTTCCTGGGCAACGACTCATCCTGGCGGCTGATGGAGCGCGTCGGGATGAGCCGCGAGGCCCACGCCGTAAGGGACTCGCTCCACCGATCAGGACAGTGGCTCGACACCGTTACCTATGCACTTCTCTCCGACGAGTGGCTCGCCAAGTCCGACCGATAGAGGCCATTCCCCGAATCCCGTGCTGGGCGGACGAGAGTCAGTCTCGGGCCGTCGGCCCGGCGCGGCTCCACAGCAGTGCCGCGCGGGCTCACTCGCGGGTAGCGCGCAGGAACAGATTGGCCCGCGCGAACACTTGTCCGTCGAGCCGGATCGCCGGGTCGAGCACCGGCGCGACCCGGGACGGCAGCAACAGCTGCGGGATCTGCAGGAGCCGCCAGAACAGGTTCGCCCCATCACGGACCTGCAGCCGGAAACCGGCTGCCTCGATCAGCTCGAAGAGCTCGCGCGGGTCGTAGTTCGTGTGGGTGTCGCGGGTCCACGCTAGGTCGCCGCGCAACCCGTCCGCGTCGTCAACGAACCGCTGGCGATAGCGGTCCTCGCCGTACCGAGCGCGATAGACGAGCGCATGCAGACGGGGCAACCGGAACTTGGCGTTGTCCGGGTCGAGCACGGAGAAGAGGTGTCGCGCCGGGACCGTAACGATGAGCAGCCCAGCGGGCGCGAGGACCCGGTGAACCTCGCTGAGCGTCGCCGACTCGTCGGCCACATGCTCAAGGCTGTCCAGCATCGACACCGAATCGATGCTGGCATCGCGAAACGGCAGCACGCCCCCCACCTGGACGAGTGCATCGTCGGGGCGCCGACCTCGAGCATCGGAGAGGTAGCCGCCGTGCGCGTCGGCCGCGACCACACGCAGCCGGGTGTGCTCCGACAGAGCGGCGGCGAAGGCGCCGTCACCACAGCCGAGGTCGAGGTGTACGCCGGTACGACCCCCCAGCTGGTGGAAGGCCCAGGCGTACCGGCGCAGTGGGTGGGAGGCGAACGGGTTGGGTCCCAGGGACTGCGAAGTCGTGGCGAGCTGGTCGTCCAGCAGCGCGGCCAGCCCGGCCGGGTCCTGCTCGGGCAGCGCAGCGGCCTCGGTCAGTAGCCGGCGCTGGACGGCCGGATGCCGGGTCACCGCCGCCGGAAGTCCGCGCAGATCGCCATCCAGCATCACTACCCGTCCCCCCGGCAGCTCCCGATGCAGGTAGTCGACCTGGTGGTCATTGCGCATCTCGCCGCGACCCGCCTCGCGGGCGACCGCGATGGGCACCTTCCCAAGTCGCTGCACCAGTCGCACGGTGTTGCCGGCATGGGTGACCACGACATCCGCGGCGGCGAGTCGCCGCTGCATGTCGGCCCAAGGCAAGAAGGGAGCAGACGGGCAGTCGGGTCGCACCTGCGACGTACCCGTTTGGGCGAAGACATCGTGGTCGCGGCACACCGGCCCCAGCGCGGAGAGCAGCCGGTCGAACGGCCACGGGCCCATGCCGACCGTGACGAACACGGTGAGCCGCGGGTTCGACGCCGTCAGTACAGCTCACCGACATAGATGGCGCGGCGGTGCCCGGCCAGCAGGTCGCGGTGCTGGACCAGCACGGTGGTCGCGATCGAGGCGCACAACCTGCTGGCGAGCCCCGGGCGCCCCACCACGTTGAAGGTCTCCACCCACACCCGCGGCACCCGCAACAGCTTCGCGGCGAAGAACCAGGGGACGGCGACTCCACTGCCGGCCGAGACCACGACGTCGACCGAGTGCATGCGCAAGTAGGCCGTCGCCTGCGCCAGTCGGACGGCGAGCCGAACGGTGGACGCCGGGGCCAGCTCCTGCTGCCAGTGCACAACGTGCCCGGCGAGCCGCTGGGAGGTGTCCGGACCCGGCACCGCCACAAAGGTGACACGGTGCTGACGCCACCACGGGGACAGCGCAAGTACGTCGAGCAGCACGCCACCGCTGCTGGACACCAGCAACACGTCGAGCCTGCGGTCCGGGCCGACCATGCGGTGAGTGAACCACGCAGCCGAGGCCATCGTGCGCGATTGCCGGTTTGCGGCACAGGGCCGCGCGATCTGCGGGAGTGTGGTCAACGAGCAGTGAGGTGGGGAGGCCAGACCGATGCCAGGCACCAGCGTGATCGTCGGCGGCAGCGGGTTCCTGGGCCGGGCGGTCGCCCGCCAGCTCGACGGCGTGCGACGTTCCTGCGTCACCGTCGACCGCCGGATGCCTCCCTCGGCCTCGGTGCGAAACGCGACCCATCTGGTCACGGACCTGCTGACTGACGAGGTGCGCCTGCCGGACGGCGACGTCATCGTGGTCGCCGGCAGCAGCCTTCCTCGGGTGCGCCACCCCTGGACCCTGGTCCTCGACAACGCGGTGACGGCGGCGCGGCTGGCGCCGCACCTGGCCGGTCGGCGCGTCGTGCTCGCCTCCAGCGTCGAGGTGCTCGGTCGGGGTTGCACACCCGGACAGTCCGGGGGACTCCCGATCGACGACGACGAGCTGGACGCCTGGTGCACTCGCGCATTGCAGCTGGCCGTGGAGGCCTGCCCGCCGTGGCGGGCCGCCGCACTGTGCCGCGAGCTGGTCCGTCCCGGCGGCCGCTGGACCTACGCCAGCGCCAAACGGGCGCAGGAGCTCCTGCTCACCCGCACGCTGGAGCCTGGGAACCTGCGAATCGTCCGGCTGCCGAACCTGTTCGGGCTGGACCAGGACCGGGTAGTCGCCCGCCTGACGCACCGAGCACTGGCCGGCCTGCCGCTGGACGTCGCGGACACCACCCGATGCTTCCTGCACGTCGACGACGCCGGCCGTGACCTCGCGCTCAATCGTGAGCCGGGCGTACACGTGCTGTCGGGGACCCCGCTGTCCCTGGTACGCCTGGCCGAGCTGGTGTCGGAGGCGGTCGGCGGCACCCACGAGGTGCGGGTGCACGCTGCGCCGGAGGACGACGTGGACGCGTCCACGCTGGTGGGGCTCGCCGACACGTTGCCCGAGCCGGTGGAGGCGCTGGAGCAGTCGCTGCGCGCGTTCGTGCGGCGGCTCGCCCATGAGGTACGCCCACTCGACCCCCCGTTGCCGGTCGTGACACCGCCTCGCCCGGACAAGCCTGACGTGGTTGCCGACCGACAACACCAGGCGCTCTGGTCGGGCCGGATCAAGGCCGGTCACCGCTGGACGACCGAGCTAGCCGCCAGGCTGCACCAGGCCCTCGGCCTCGGCACCGACGATGCCCTGCTGCTGTGTGCCTCCGGCTCCGCGGCCCTCCGGCTCGCGGTGGTGGCTGCGGTGGGCACCGGGACGGTCGGCGACGTCGCGGTGCTACCGGCGTTCACCTTCGCAGCGACCGCGGAGGTCCTGGTCCAGTTGGGCTATCGGCTCCGGTTCGTCGACGTGGACCCCCTGACCTGGACGCTGGACCCCGACGCACTCGCGGTCGCGTTGGACGCGGCGCCGGCGAAGGTCGTCGTCGCCGTGGACGCGTTGGGCGCACCGGCCGATTACGCGCGGCTGCACGAGGTCTGCGCGCGGCACGGGGTCACGTTGGTGGCGGACTCGGCGCCGGCGCTGGGCGCCCTGCACCAAGGTGTGCCGGTCGGTTCGCAGACGGCAGCCCACGCGTTCTCGTTGAGCTTTGCCAAGGTCGTCTCGGCCGGTGGTGCCGGCGGGGCACTGGCGCTGCCCGCGCGTACCGTGCCGCTGTTGCGAGAACCAGTCGACTGGCTGCGCTCCTGCCCGTTGGGCGAGCTGCCTGCCGTGGTGGCCCTCGACCAGATACGACGTTTGGAGGAGCTCGTCGAGGCGCGGCACGAGGTGGCGCAGGTCTACGCCGAGTTCGCCGCCATCCGCGACGACGTCGTCCCGCAACAGGTTCGGCCCGGGGACCGACACGCCTACGTGCATTGGGCGGCCCGGATCACCGGTGCCGACCGCACACTTGTGCAGCAGAGACTCCTGGACGTCGGGGTGCAGACCAAGCCCTACTACTGGCCGGCCCTGCACACCCACGACTGGGGACCGCATGCCGAGCCGGCCCCTGACCTGCCGCGGACGCAGACGCTGGACCGGGAGGCCCTGGCACTACCGATGTCGTCGGAGATGACCGGGGAGGATGCCGAGAGGGTGGTCGCGGCGCTGGTCAGTGCGCTGGCTTGCGGGCGAGGACGTACAGCTGCTTCCCGGAGTCGGCAAGGTCCTCTCGCGCCGTCAGCGCTTGCTCCAGCCTCAGATGTTCCGTCCACGACGTTTGCAGCCTCCGGGTGACCTCGTCTCGTCCCCACACTGCGGTGCCGATGAGCAGCCCACGGATCGCCAGCACCTCCAGACCGGCACCGGTCAACTCGGCGGCGAGCCGCTCCCGGTCGTACAGCCTCAGTGGTGCACTGATGCCGTCCACCGTCCAGCAGCCCCTGCAAGTGTCGAGGCGGTCAAACGCCTCCCGGGTCTGCCCCGACCGCAGGAGTTCCAGACCCAACGCCAGACGCGAGTCCACTAGGGCACAAAGCAACCCGCCCGGGCGTAGCCAGCGCGTCACCCGGGCCAGCACGGCAGCAGTGTCGGTGTACTGCAGGGAGCCCATCGCGATCGTGACGTCGACCGACTGAGCAGGCAGCACCGCGTCCTCCGCTGGGGCCGGCAGCAGGGTCATCTCGGGGACGTCGGCCTGCGCGCGCCGGGCCATCTCGGCGCACGGTTCGATCCCGATGGTGCTGTAGCCGAGGTCGACCAGCCGCCGGGCCCACCGGCCGGTGCCGCAACCGATGTCGACGACGGTGGCCGGCGACGGCGGCAGCTGCTCCAGCGTCAGCTCCCAGGCGAGCTGGTCGTACGCGCGGCGATGAGGAACGCAGAAGTGGGCTTCGTAGTCGGGGGCCAAGTGTGCGAAGAGCTGGTCGGACTCACCGCTCATCGACGGTCACCTGCGAGCAGGCTGCGACGCCCGGCCCGCCAGAGCGCGTTCTCGACATGGGTGTGCGGTCGCCAGCTCAGGTTGAGGGAGTAGTTGCTGCCGCAGCCGACGCAGTCCTTGCGGAAGAAGCGGGCGTGGTCGTCGCGGTACCGCGCACTGGCGATCACATCCGCGACGCTTGTCTGCCGGACGTTGTCGTGCGGATCATGCGCCCAGCAGCCGCCGATCTCGCCGCGGGAGTGAATCATCAGCTTCAGCTGCGACTCCGCGCAGGGCAGGTCGGCCTGCACCAGATCACCGAAGTGTCGGCGCAGATAGCTGAGCTCGGCGAAGCTCGGCAGACCGTGCGGGTCGGTGCGCAACAGCGCCTCGATCTGCGCCAGGGCACGGTCGACGTCACCTCGCCCCACGTCGGCCTCGCGGGACACCTGCTCGTCGCGGAACAGGAACGTCTTGTCGGTCGCCAGGTTGAGGTACAACGGCACGCCGACGCGCTGTGCGAAGCGCATCATCTCCGGCAGCGTCGACACGGTCGTCGCCATCACCGTGAAGCTCAACCGCAGCCTCAGCGAGTATCGGCGCCGGGCGGCAACCAGATCCTGCAGGTGGGCCATCGTCCGCTCGAACGACCGGGGGACCCCGCGTACCGCCTCGTGGGTTGCCGCGGTCGGTCCGTCCACGGACACGTTGAAGCTGCGTACCCCGGCTTCGAGCACCGCGCGGCGGCGGGTGTCGTCGAGCAGGACCGCGTTGGTGTTCAGGTGCAGGCGTCGCACGCCGCGCTCCATGGCATGCGCGATCAGCTCCGGGGCGTCTCGGCGCATCAGCGGTTCGCCCCCGGTGAAGTTGGCCTTAACGATCCCGGCTGGTCGAAGCTGGTCGATCACCGTCTTCCACTCCGCCGTCGTCAGCTCCTGGCGGGTGGTGGTACGCCAGCAGGCGCAGCTGGTGCAACGCAGGTTGCAGTTGTCGGTGAGGAACAGCTCCGCCACGAGCGGGCGTACGTGCAGGTCCGGGCGCACATGCTCCTTGACGGCGAGCCGGCCGAAGAACGCCGCCACCTTGGCCTTGTCGCGCCAGTCGGAGACTGCTTGGACGTGCATGTACGCCTCCCGCTCGGCACGGCGCCAACGGGCGCCTGGTCGAGGCCTACTTGTCCGGCAGGCTAGTCGGGTTCGGCCAACCGCTCATGCGATTGCCTGGATTCCCGCACATGCGCCGCGGGGCGGCGCAAGACTGGCTCTGTGAGGGTGTCCGTGATCGGAGCGGGGCATCTCGGGACCATCCACGCGGCCTGCCTGGCCGGCCTCGGTCACCAGGTCGTCGCCGTGGACTGCGACGCTGAACGAGTCGCGCAGTTGCGCACCGGGTCCGCACCCTTCCACGAGCCCGGTCTGGACCAGCTGCTCGTTGCCGGGATGTCGTCGGGTCGGCTCAGCTTCCACACCGAGCTGGAGTTCGTGGACGACGCCGACGTGCACTTCATCTGTGTGGGGACCCCTCAGGCGATCGGAGCCGGACGCGCCGATCTGTCCTTCGTGTGGGACGTGGCCGACTCGCTGGCGCCGCGACTTCGGCGGCCCTGCCTGTTGGTGGGGAGGTCCACCGTCCCGGTCGGCACAGCCGTCACCTTGCGGGACCGGATGCGCCAGACATCGCCGGCTGGAACGGCGGTGGACGTCGCCTGGAACCCCGAGTTCCTTCGCGAGGGGTACGCGGTCTCCGACTTCTTGCATCCGGACCGTCTGGTGCTCGGAGTTGATGAGCCGAGCACGGCCGTCCTGCTGGAGGAGATCTATGCGCCGCTGATCGCCGACGGCGTGCCGGTCGTGCGGACAGACCTGGCAACGGCCGAGCTGGCGAAAGTGTCCGCGAACGCGATGCTGGCATCCCGGGTGTCGATGGTGAACCTGCTCGCCGAGGTCTGCGAGCGCTCCGGGGCGGACGTGGCCGACCTGATCCGGATCGTGGGGCTGGACCACCGGATCGGCGCGGACTACCTCTCCCCGGGAGTCGGCTTCGGTGGAGGCTGCCTGCCCAAGGACCTCCGGGCCCTCGTTGCCCGCGGTCACGAGCTCGGTGTCGGGACGTCGCTGCGGTTGTTGGTCGAGGTTGACCGGGTCAACACCCACCAACGCGACCGGGCGGTCGACGTCGCCGCGGCACTGCTCGCCGAGGCCTCTGATCAGCCGCGGGTGGCGGTCCTCGGGGCCGCGTTCAAGGGCGGGTGCGACGACGTCCGAGACTCCCCTGCCCTCAGCATCGCCTCCGCACTGCGCCGCCGTGGGGCAGCGGTGCGGGTGTTCGACCCGCAGGCGATGCCGAACGCTCATCGCGCGCACCCCGAGCTCAGCTACGCCGGGTCCGTGACTGCGGCCTGCGTGGCGGCGGACCTGGTGATGGTGCTGACCGACTGGCCCGAGCTGGCCGGCATCGACCCGGTGGCGCTGTCCGCCACCGTGCGCACCCCGACGGTGATCGACGGCCGTCTGCTGCTCGACCGCGACAAGTGGACCGCCGCCGGCTGGCAGGTGTACGCCCTGGGCCGTCCGGTGCGCTGACGGGCACCCCTGGGCCGTCCGGTGCGCTGACGGGCGCCCCAGCCGTCGGGCACGAGCGCCTGAGTCAGCCCGGATGGGTCGGCTCGGTCGTCGTGGACGCGCCGAGGTGGTCGCGGTACCACGCGACGGAGTCCGCCAGGCCCTCGTCGAGAGAGACCGCCGGTGTCCAGCCGAGCAGTCGGGCTGCCCGGCCGATGTCTGGGCGTCGCCGCCGCGGGTCTTCCGGGGCAGCCGGCTCGAAGTGAAGCGGTGCCGCCGAACCGGTGGCCAGGCGTACCCGTTCGGCGATGTCCTTGACGGAGAGCTCCTGCGGGTTGCCGAGGTTGATCGGTCCCGGATGGTCGGTGCCGGCCATCGCCAGCAGGCCACGGACGGTGTCGGTCACGTGGCACAACGACCGCGTCTGCCGGCCGTCGCCGTGGATCGTCAGCGGTTGTCCGGTCAGCGCCTGGCGGATGAATGTGGCCACCACCCGCCCGTCGTCCGGTCGCATCCCCGGACCGTAGGTATTGAAGATTCGGACTATGCCGGCCCGCACGCCCCACTCGGCGTTCGCGGCAACGGTCAGCGCCTCGGCGAAGCGCTTGGCCTCGTCGTACATGCTGCGCGGTCCGATCGGGTTGACGTGTCCCCAGTACGACTCGGTCTGCGGGCTCGTCTGCGGGTCGCCGTACACCTCCGACGTCGACGCCAGCACGAACCGGGCGCCGTGTCCGCCGGCCAGCCGTAACGCCGCCAGGGTGCCCTCACTGCCGCAACGCAGGGTGTCGACCGGCCGCCGCTGGTAGTCCACCGGGGACGCGGGGCAGGCCAGGTGCAGCACCACGTCCACCGCACCGGCGACGCGGATGCCCGCGGTCACGTCGGCCCTGACCGCCTCGAAGCGACCCGAGAGCGCCAGCCTCTCGACCGAGCTGAACAGGCCGCTGGACTCGTCGTCAACGCACACCACGTGGGCGCCGCACTCGACCAGGGCGGCGCAGGTGTGAGAGCCCAGGAACCCGGCTCCCCCCGTGACCACCACCCGACGGCCGTCCAGCTCCGCGCCTACCGATTCGACATCGACGCTCAGCACGCCCAGGACCGTACCGCTTCCCTGCCGCAACGATGCGACGGTGGCCCGCTCGGCACAGGTCCTGGGCGTCGGATCCTTGCGCGCGGCCCGCGAGTCCGCCTCGACTCCGTCGTCGCGAGAGCGACGCAGTGACCGGCGACTTCGCCTCACGATGGTGATCGCGACCAGCAAGGCCAGTGGGACGGCCAGGTAAGGCCCAGTCATCGCCAGCATGACGATCACCGCCGCCGCGGCGACGATGGCGGCAGCCCGATGTCTACTGCCGCCCGGCAGCAGGCGCACGGCGGCAGCCACACAGACCGTGTAGATCGCCACCAGCAGCGCACTCGTAGCCGACACCAGCGGGCTCAGTCCGATGCCCGCGGCGGCCACGATCAGCAATGACAGAGCCGACATGGCGGTGGCGGCTCCGAGGCTACGGCGCGGAACTGCACCGACCTCACCCCCGGGCGCCAACCAGACAGGCAGGGCGCCGTCTCTGCCCAGGGCCGCTCCGAGTCGGGCAGCGCCGGCGAAGTAGGCGTTCAACACGCCGAAGGTCAGCAACACCGCCACCGCGGCGGCGAGCCACCGGGCGTTGCCGCCAAGGCCACGCGCCATGAGATCTCCGAGCGGCGCCGCGGACCGGCTTCCGGACGGTCCGAGGACCGTGATCGTCGCCGTTGCGACGGCGAGGTACAGGACACCGACGATGGCCACGGCCGCCCCGGTCGCTCGGGGCAGATCGCGTCCGGGATCGCGGAAGTCGCCGGCCAAGGACGTGATCGCCTCCCAGCCGGCGAAGCTCCAGATCAGCAGCCCTCCGGCCGAACCGACGGCGAGAAGGCCGTGCGGGGCGAATGGGCGCAGGTTCCCAGTTGTGGCGTGCGGGAGCGACAAGGACACAGCCACGACCAGGAACGCGAGGAGCAGCGCGCCCAGCACGAGCTGGAAGCGGGCGCTGACGTGAATGCCGGCGACATTGGTAGCGAAGACGGCCGCGATGAGCAGGCCACCCGTGACCACTGCCGTCCCTGTGCCACCGCCCAGCGCCGAGGACACGTAGCCGCCGGCGATCAGTGCCGCCGCCGGTGCGCCCACCGGGATCGCGAAGTAGAAGCAGCAGCCCACGAACTGCCCGGCGCGTTCTCCGAACGCGGCTCGTGCGTACGTTGCCACTCCACCGCTGTCGGGATAGCGCGAGCCCAGAGCCGCGAAGGTGGCGGCGAGGGGCACCGACAGTAGCACCAGGACGAGCCAGGCCAGCAGCGACGCCGGACCCGCCGCTCGGGCGGCCAGCCCTGGCAGCGCGATCACGCCGGTGCCGAGCACGGCGCCGACGTACAGCGCGGTGCCCTGGGTCGCCGTCAGTCGGCCCTTCGGTGGCGCGTCGAAGCGGGTAAGAGTCACGGTTCGCAACTGTGCTCCCGACCACCGACAACCGTGGGGTGGCCTCTCCGCCGGGTCACCGACCTGGTCTGCCGCTTCACACGCCTGGCGTACCGAAATGCGCCCGATATGTCCGGTTGGACGGTACGCCCGGCGGGTGAAGTCGCGAGGAGCCGCACCCGCGGACTGCCCCGACCGGGGCGATCGGCGTCAGCCGGCGAGCTCCGGTGGTGCGGACGCGAGCGCGTCCTGCACGGCGGCGACCATCCGACGGGCCGACTCAGCGGTCAGCTCGACGGCCACCCGGGCGGCCGGCCCGTTGGCGGGGTCCGCGAAGTCGATGTTGAGGGTGTGCTCGGCCATCGCGTGCACCGGGTGGTCGAAGTAGACGGTGGCGTCCGTGACGTGGAACCACGTGCCGTTCGGCCCCTTGGCGCTGCCGTCCATCGCCGCCGTGACGGTGGCGTACGTGCACATGAGCGTCATCTCCCGAGGTTCTTGGCGTAGAAGTCCGCGATGCGCTCCCAGCCGTCGTTGGCCGCAGCGACCCGGTACGCCGGCCGGTCCACCGCGAAGAACGCATGGCCGGCGTCGTCGTAGCGGTGAAACTCGAACTCCTTCCCCTGCGCGCGCAGGATCTGCTCGAGCTCATTCACGTGCTCGGGGGACGGGGTCGAGTCGTCGTTGCCGAACATCCCCAACAGCGGGCAACCCAGGTTCGGGAGCTGGTCGACCAGGTTGCCGACCCGCAGCACGTAACCCTCGGGCGGGGTGCCGGTGACGAACGCGCCGTAACAGTCGACCGCCGCGTCCAGGTCGAGGTTGCAGGCGGCCAGCACCGACTGGCGACCGCCGGAGCAGTAGCCGATCACGCCGACCTTGCCGTTGGAGGTGGGCAGGCCGCGCAGGTGCGCTGCCGCTCCGCCGACGTCGCCGAGCAGCCGCTCGTCCGGAACCCCTCCGGCAGCGCGCGCGGTGGCCGCCGCGTCGTCCGGTGCGGCGCCGGGAGCCTCGCGGTAGTAGAGGTTGGGGCAGATCGCGTCGTAGCCGAGCTCGGCGAACCTGCGGACGATCTCCTTGGTGCCGCGGTCGTAGCCGGGCATGTGGTGAATCACCACGACGCCTCCGCGCGGGCCGGCGCCGGCCGGTCGCGCCAGGTAGGCCTCGATCTTCGCGCCCTCGTGACCGGTGATCTGGACGGTCTCGGCACTCAACGTGTCTGTCATGTCCTCGATCAAAGCACGCAGGCTCAGCTGGTGACGTCCGAGGTGGTGATGCGCGCCCAGGCCGCTGCGCCGAAGACGGCGGCGTACGCAAGCGGCACCAGGGACCAGCGCAGCAGTGAGGAGTAGTCCGGGTTGCTGCGCAGCAACTCGTCGAAGCTCAGCCAGTTGTGGGTGAGCAGGATGTCGCGGAAGCTGCCCAGCTGCGGCACGGAGTCGAGGACGGCGAATGCGATCGCGGCCACGACGGTCGCAGCCATGGCGCCGATCGGCACCTCGGTGAGGGTCGACAGGAAGATCCCGATGGCCATCAGTCCGACGAGGTCGATGAACACGTACAACGCGACTCCACCTGCTCGCGCGAGACCGTCGCCGAGCGACACTGTGTCGCCCGACAGCAGCGTGACCCCGTGCGTACCGAACAGGGCTATCCCGGTGATCATGCCGACGACCGCGATCAGCAGCACCGCAGTCGCGGTGTAGATCAGTGCGCCGATGGTCTTGACCGCGAGTAGGCGCGCGCGGGAGATCGGGACCGTCAGCAGGTAGCGCAGGGTTCCGGTGCCGGCCTCGCCCGCCACCGCGTCACCGGAGACGATCGCCGCGGCAAGCGGTAGGAAGACCGGCAGACAGACCGCCAGGGCCGTGAAGGCCAGGAACAACCCGTTGCCGGTCAGCTGGCTGATGAACGGCGGCCCCTCGCCCGGTCGTGGCGTCGACATCTTGACGGCGATCCCGATGAACACGGGTATGGCCACCAGCAGGACCAACATGGCGAGGTTGCGCCGGCGACCGAACACGAGGCGTACCTCGCTGCGCAGCTGCCGGCCGGTGATGCCGCGATAGTGCTTGCCCACCACCGGAGGTGGGACCAGGTCAGCCGACGACATCGAAACCCTCCCCGGTGAGCGACACGAACAGGTCCTCGAGGGCCGGCAGCTCCACGGCGAAGCCGCGAACCGGAACCCCGGCTCGGACGAGCGCGGCATTGACCTGCTCCGGAGGTGTGTCGTCCAAGCGTGCGGTGACGGACTCGGTGCCGACGTCGATGATGGAGAGCCCCATCTCGGTCAAGGTGGCGGCGGCATCCGCGGGGCTGGGCGTGCGTACCCGCAGCTGCGACACCGTGTCGGACAGGACGTCCGCAAGGCGCCCCTGCTTGAGCAGCCGTCCGGCGCTCATGATGCCCACGTGTGTGGCGACCTGCTCGATCTCGGCGAGCAGGTGGCTGGACACCAGGACCGTGGTGCCGTCGGCGGCGAGCTCGCGGATCAGCGACCGCACCTCGCGGGTGCCCTGCGGGTCGAGGCCGTTGGTCGGCTCGTCCAGGATCAGCAGGTCGCGAGGGCGGAGCAGCGTCGCGGCCAGCCCGAGACGCTGCTTCATGCCGAGTGAGTAGCGGCGGAACTTCTTCCCGGCCGCGGCGGTGAGGCCGACACGGTGCAGCGCCTCGTCGATCCGCAGGGTGCCGGTGGCGGGGTCGGTCGTGGCGTCGAACGCGTCGAGGCGGCGGAGGTTGGCGGCCCCCGAGAGGTACGGATGGAACGCCGGCCCCTCGACGAGGGTGCCGACACGAGGCAGCACGTCCTGTGACGACGACGGCATGGCGCCACCAAGAAGGTCGACGGTGCCGGCATGGGGTGCCATCAGACCTAGCAGCATCCGGATCGTGGTGGTCTTCCCGGACCCGTTGGGGCCCAGGAAGCCGTAGACCGCGCCGCGCGGGACGGTCATGTCGACGGCGTCGACGGCCGTGTGGCTGCCGAATCGCCGAGTGAGCCCAGTGGTGCGGATCGCCAGATCCTGCTGCGTGTCCGGAGGGCTGTCGGCGACGCGGGTGGCGAGGTCCGTCACAGGCCGTGCCCGGTCGCCGCGACGTGCTGGAGAGCGGACCCGCTGACCGCACCGGCGAACACATGCCCGTCAGGGGTGATCAGAACCGACAGCAGGGCCGTCGTGATGAGCCGGCCTCCCGCAACGGGGGTGGACATCTGGTTCAGGAGCTGGGCGTTGGAGCCGAGTTGCCCGGCCGGCAGCTCGACCACCGTTGTCCACCCCTTGCCGAGTGTCGTTGGCGACGAACTGGCACCGGCCGCATGCGCGTGCTGCCTGGGCTTCATGAAGTTCCCGTGGTGGGCACCCTGGGCCTTGGTCGGCCCCTCCCCCTGGTGGGAACCCAGCGATTGCTGCGTCACCTTCGCCCCGGCGGGGGGTACGAACTGGAACACCGACGCGTTGGGTGTGCCGAAGGTGACGTCGGTGAAGCCCACCTGGATCGCCGGTGAGGACGCGCCCCTGGCGAAGACCTGCACGCGCAGTGGCACGGACGTGGCCGAGTCGACGGCGATGCGCACGCTCCCGATGAGGGACCGCGTGTCGCGGGGAACCAGATCGAGCTGGTAGGCCGGACGACCGGCGACCCTCGCCGTGCGGTCGACCTTGACCTTGGTCGTCGGGTCGATGGCCCGCAGTGCCTGCTCCGCGGCACTCTGCGGCGTGGGCACTGCCGCCTCACTGCGACTCGTCTTGTGCTCGGCCGATCCCGGGAGTGTGGAGTGGGTGACCTCGTTCGTGGTCGACGTGTAGGTCCACAGGCTCGAGCCGTTGTGGATGATGTCGCGCTCCGACATCGGCGCCAGCACGGCGAGACGCTGTTGGGACGGGCCGGCGTACCAGATCCGGATCGTGTGCGAACCGCTGAGCAGCGCCTGCGGGGACAGGCCTCCGCCCCCTCCGCCGCCGGGGGTGTCGGGCAGCGACGGCAGACCGAGGTTGGCGGTCTCGACGATCGTGCCGGACAACCCGGTCGGATGCGCCTGCTCGACGGCCGCGAGCAGCTGCGCGGCCGTCCGCGGCGGCAGCTTCGGCTGCGCGGACGCACCGGCATTCGTGCTCGTGATGGCGGCGGCAGCGATTGCGGCGGCGACGACGGCAGGCGCGCCCCAGCGCAACCGGCGAGGAGTGAACACGTGAGTCATGACGCCACTATGCTCCCGCGGCGGTGGTCGACACGGATCGCGGGCGGTCGTTCTCAGCACCGGCACAGGAAGCCTGCTCAGCGGGCTCACAGGATGAGGCCCTAGGTTGCACGAGCGGAGGTGGACCGTGCGGCTGCTCATCGTCGAGGACGAGCATCGAATGGCGACGGCGCTCGCCAAGGGGTTCCGGCACGCAGGCTTCGCCGTGGACGTGGTGCACGACGGCGGTTCTGCGCTCCGGTCTGCTGCGCGGACTCCCTATGACGCGATCATCCTTGACATCATGCTGCCGGTGCTGTCCGGCTATGAGGTCATCCGCCGGCTGCGTGAGGCGAACGTCTGGAGCCGCATCCTCGTCGTCTCCGCGAAGGACGGAGAGTACGACGAGGCCGACGGCCTCGACCTCGGTGCCGACGACTACCTGACCAAGCCGTTCTCGTTCGTCGTGCTGCTCGCGCACGTACGCGCGTTGCTGCGGCGAGGAGCGACACCTCGGCCCACTGTCCTCACGGTCGGGGACCTCGAGCTCGACCCGAGTGGCCACACAGTGACCAAGGCCGGCGAGCCGGTGGAGCTGACCGGCCGCGAGTTCGCCATGCTCGAGTACCTCATGCGTCGCGGCGGCCAGGTCGTGACCAAGGCCGAGCTGCTGGCACACGTGTGGAGCGCCGCGGGTACCGACCCGAACTCTGTGGAGGTCTACGCCGGCTATCTGCGCCGCAAGCTCGGGCGTGACGCGGTGCAGACCGTCCGGGGCGTCGGATACCGGCTGAGCTCGCCATGAGCCGACCCGTCCGTCGCTGGTGGGCGACCAGGTCACTCACCTTGCGGCTGACGATCGTCGCGACAGTCGTGCTGGGCATCGGGCTCGTCGCCGGTGCGGCCGGGTTGGCCACGCTGTTCTTCCACAGTCGGGTCGCTGCGGTGGACGCCGACGTGGGGGCGGAGTCGGCAACCGTGACGTCGCTGGTGGCATCCGGCCAGCTGCCGGACCCGCTGCCCGCCCCGGCAGCGCAGCCGGTCCTCGCCCAGGTGCTCGACTCGGCCGGCACAGTCCTCGCGGCCACTCCGTCGGCGAGCAGGGTGGTCCCGGTGCTGCCGCCCGGCGTGATCTCGTCCGTCTCGGCGGGCCATCCGTTCACCACGACGTCGAGTGCGTTCGGCGCGGCCCCGCTGCGGGTGGTCGTGTCGACGACGCGGCTGCACGGCGCCACGGTCACCATCGTCTGCGCGGTGCCGTTCACCGACGTCCGGGGAACGTTGGATGCCCTGCTGCGGGTGCTCGTGATCGCCGTCCCTCTCGTCCTGCTGGCTGCGGCCGGCGCCACCTGGCTGGCGGTCAGCTCGGCGTTGCGGCCGGTCGACGAGCTGCGTGCGGCCGCCGACGCGGTGGCACAGACCCCGCAGAGAGCGGCCCCGCACCTGCCGGTCCCGGAGAGCGGCGACGAGATCGCGCGCCTCGCCGACACGTTGAACCGGATGCTCGACCGGTTGCACCGCGGGACCGAGCAGCAGCGCGCGTTCGTCGCCGACGCCGCCCATGAGCTGCGCTCGCCGGTCGCGTCCATCCGTACTCAGCTCGACGTCGCCCTGACCACGCCGACCGACGAGCACGAGTGGGCGGAGGTCGGCCGCGACGTCCGCACCGATGTCGACCGCATCGGACGCCTTGCTGACGACCTGCTGCTGCTGGCGCGGCTGGACGTGGGTACGCCGCAGCACCGTCAGGCGGTCGACCTCGCTGCGCTGATCGGCCGTGGCGGTCCTCCGGTGTGGGTCAACGGTGACGCGCCGGCGCTGCGGCGGGCGATCGACAACCTGGTCGCCAACGCTCGGCGGCATGCCCGGGGGAGGGTCGAGGTCGCGGCCACGCTCGACGGTTTGGATGCGGTCGTGACAGTGGACGACGACGGTCCCGGAGTTGCGGCCGATGATCGCGAGCGCGTCTTCGAGCGGTGGATGCGGCTCGACGATGCCCGGGCCCGAGACGACGGGGGAGCCGGCCTTGGGCTTCCGATCGCGCGGTCGGTCGCGCGAAGTCACGGTGGCGACGTGGTGCTGCTGGACAGTCCGCTCGGCGGGGCCCGCGCCGTGCTTCGACTGCCCACGAACGACTAGCCCGCGCTACCCCCGCCCCGCACCGTCGCCCCGCGCACCCCCGCCCGCCCGCACCCCCGCCCGCCCCGGGTCGGGCATCGGCGTCGGGAGCGGAATCAGGATCGGCGTTCGAGCCGGGCGGCCCAGCAGCCGGGGCGGCCATTGTGCACATTGACGTAGCGGACCTCCGGATCGGCCAGCAGTTCGCGCGCCCGGGCGGGAAGGTCATTGCCGGAGATCACGTCCGCATCCCGAAGCATCTCTCGGTCGTCGTAAGCGCGGACGGACAGCAGTCGTCGGGTCAGCGACTCCGGGATAGCACCGTCGGTGGAGTACGTCTCGCATGGTTTCAGGTGTAGTAGGACCGGGCTCGCCGAGGCGTAGGGCTGTCACTTCGGAACGGGTTGTGGCTGATCAGGAGCACCTGCTCGCCTGGCTCCGCGTCGCGCAGACACTGGCGGCACGGATAGCTGTGAGGCTTGTCGACGAGTACAGCCGCCGCCCCGGTCGCCAACGCCCGTCGGCGCAGTTCCTCAGACGTACCGGCGTTGAGAGCGAGTATGCGGATCGTCGTGAGTGGTGTGGTCTTCGGAGCGGCGGAGTCAGTAGAAGTCATGCCAGGTAGACGCGCCAGGCCAGCGGTTTGTGAGCCGCCCTGCGTGACCGGGGGTCGGGGCCGGTGTCGGATCGGCGGTCGGGGTTGGGTGTATTGCGGGGCGACTACGGCCGCCGGAATTCTGCCAGCCAGCGGTGCACTCCCGGCTCGCCCGGGTCGCGGACGTCGTCGATGCGGACCGGGCGCAGGCCGCCGGTCGCGAACGAGTCGACCTCGGTCCGAGTGAGAGGCCACGGCGGACCGTCGGTCGGCTCGGCCGACAGCGGGGCGGAGGCGATGACGACGAGCATCCCGCCAGGGCCCACCAGGTCGGTGACCGCCGCAACCGCCTCGGCTCGCCAGGTGACCGGCAACGACTGGACCGTGCAGCTCTCCACCACGAGGTCGAACGCCGCGCGCCATCGGGGCGGCAGGTTGAACAGGTCGGCGACGACGTACTCCACCAACGACCCTGGGAAGCGTTCGGTGGCAGCGCGAACGGCGGACGCTGAGACGTCGAAAGCCAGTGTGTCGAAGCCGAGACCCGCGACGTACTCCGCGTCGTGGCCGGGGCCGCATCCGACCACGAGCGCGGTCCGCCCGCCGCCGACGGGTGTCCGCCCCTTGGCCCACTGGACCAGCAATTGGTGGGGGTGGCCGCGGTCCCACGGCACGACCGCCGCGCCGGCCCCGGCGGCGGCATACAAGCGCTCGAACCAGCCGGTCGGGTCGGCGGCGGCGAGGGACTCGGCGGCCATGCGCCGCGCTACTGCCTCCGGACCCGCTTCGATCATCGACCGGCACCTTCCTCACCGTATTCGGACTCCACGCTGGCGACGGTGCCAGACGTTGCGCACCCCGCCTTCGTTCCCTCGCACCCTCTCGCAATTGCGGGAAAGTGGTCGAGTTGGTGGCCGGATCCGAGCCACTTTCCCGCAATTGCGGGTCGGGCCGGCCCCCGTGGCGCACCTGTCCCGAAACGGTGCAAATAGCCATAGGCAAGGTGTTTACACCAACCCAGACGATCCCTACGGTGGACTAGACCACTTCACCCCGGCCCGACCGATGGAGCACCGATGGCTGTCGTCCATGTACGCATCGACAACCGGCTCATCCATGGACAGGTGACCGTCAGCTGGGTCGGCAACGTCGGCGCGGACCATCTCATCGTGTGCAACGACGAAGTGGCCTCGGACGACATGCAGCGGATGATCCTGCCGCAGGCGGCCAGAGGCGTGCACACCTCCGTGCTGACGGTGCAGGAGACTGTCAACTACTGCGCGAGCGACGACGCGCAGGCCGAGAAGATCATGATTATCGCCAAGCTGCCCACCGACGCCCTAGCCCTGGTGGAACAGGGCGTCAGACCAGACGAGATCAACGTCGGCAACCAGGCACCGCGGCCGGGCACGAAGTTCACCATGGTCACCCGCTCGATCGCAGTGACCGCCGACGACGCGGCCACGTTCCGCGCGATCGCCGAACAAGGCTTCACGCTGAGGCAACAGATGATGCCGACCGACAAGCCGGCCGACTTCCTCAAGGTCCTGCAGGGCAAGGGACTGTGACCGAGGCAGCAGCCGTCACGGCGTCCGAACAGTCCGGGGCGGGCGCCCGTGCGTACCTCCACGCGGCGGACCGGGCGCTCACGGCCGTCGCGGCGCAGTAAGACCAGATCTGCGCCGTTGCCGAGCTGGTCGCCGACACCCTCCGCGAGGGCCACCGCGTGGTCGCCTTCGGCACCGGTCACTCGCACCTGATTGCGGAGGACCTCTTCATGCGCGCCGGCGGCCTCCGTGCGGTGGAGGCGGTGCTCGAGCCTTCCCTCATGCTGCACGAGGGCGCGGCGAAGAGCTCAGCGCTGGAGAAGCTACCCGGGTACGCCGCGATCCTCGTCGGTCAGGCGGGAGTCGAGGCCGGCGACGTGGTGCTCGTCGTGTCGAGCTCGGGGCGCAACGCGGTGCCGGTGGAGTTCGCCGAGGAGTCACACCGCCGGGGCTGCACAGTGGTCGCGATCACGTCCGTGACGCACAGCGGCGCCGTGGCGTCCTGTGCTCCGAGCGGACGTCGCCTCATGGAGGTCGCCGACCTCGTCCTGGACAACGCGGTCCCAGCCGGCGACGCGGCTGTCGACCTGCCCGGCCGGCCGGAACGCGTGGGGGCGCTGTCCACCCTCACCGGCTCGGCTCTGGCGCAGGCGGTGGTGGCCGAGGCAGCCACGCGGCTGTGCGAGCAGGGCGTGGACCCGGGGGTCCTGGTCAGCTACAACGTCGACCCGGGCACGCCGACGTGAACGCCGGCACCGACATCCTGCTCACGCGGGCC
>JBOHDX010000020.1:0-8474 GCA_050700835.1 Nocardioidaceae bacterium | reverse complement strand
TTCTGCGACCCGCACTCGCCGTGGCAGCGGGCGACCAACGAGAACACCAACGGCCTGCTCCGCCAGTACTTCCCGAAGGGCACCGATCTGTCGGTCCACACCGAAGAGCACCTCGACGCCGTCGCCGAGGAGCTCAACGACCGGCCCCGCAAACGCCTACAGTTCAAGAAGCCGATCGAGATGATCGGACCACTGCTGTTGCGATGACCGCCAGAATCCGCGATCGTCGTACGGAACGCCCGAATGGCCGAGGTGAGCCCCGTTGCGATGGGTGGTGGACCCCCGCCCCTGCGCGCGTGTCGCCGCCGCAGCTCCACCCGAGCCCCGTAACTCTGCCAGCGACCCTGGTTGTCTGGCCAGCCGGAAAGTTACCGCCGCTCGTTCGGCGACCCGCTCGCCTACGTGCAGGGGGTTGAGCAGCAACGGAACGTCAGTGACGTTATGGAGTCTGGCGGGCCGGTCTTCACACGGAACCTCCGCCGCCGACGTCGCGCCCCCAACATCGGCGTCTCGATCCCCACCCTCTACCGGTGGATGCCCGCCACCGACCGCTGAAACGCAAAAACAGAGCCCTCGCACTGCGAGGTTGTTGCCGGCCGGGCCTCAGGGCTGGCGGTAGGCCGCGTCGGGGATATCGGTGACGAACATGAATCCCGGTGCGTGCGTGATGGCGAAGGGCGGACGGGACGCCATCAAGGCGGCCTGTGGCGTGACTCCACATGCCCAGAACACAGGCACATCACCGTCCGGCACGTCGACGGGGTCGCCGTAGTCCGGAGCCGACAGGTCGCCGATGCCCAGAACCTCGGGCATCCCGACGTGCACGGGTGCGCCGTGCACCTGGGGCATGCGTCCGGTCACCTGTACGGCGGTGGCCACCTGTGCCGCAGGGATCGGCCGCATCGACACCACCAGCGGACCGGACAACCGCCCGGCCGGCCGGCAGCCGACATTGGTTCGATACATCGAGACGTTGCTGCCCTGCTCGATGTTGCGGACCGGAACGCCGGCGTCCATCAGGGCGGTCTCGAAGCTGAAGCTGCACCCGATCAGGAACGTGACCAGGTCGTCACGCCACAGGTCGGTGACGTGCGTTGGCTCATCCGCGAGCTCGCCGTCTCGCCACACGCGGTAGCGGGGCAGGTCGGTGCGCAGGTCGGCGTCGGGCGCGAGCACGGTGTGGGTGTCCCCGGGATCGGTGACGTCGAGCAAGGGAACTGGCTTCGGGTTGCGCTGGCCGAACAGCAGCATGTCGTATGCCCAGTCCCGCGGCAGTGTCACCAAGTTCGCCTGCGTGAAGCCGGCGGCCCAACCGGTGGTGGGGACGACCAGGCCGTCACGGTACTGCTGCCGTGCCTGAGCGGGTGTCGACTGTGCCGCCGACGATGCGTCCGCGCGGGCGGTCGGCCGGACGGCCCGGGAAATGCTGCCGGTCATGGTGTCGCTCGGCCGCGGACCGCGTCGAGGAGCTCGGCGAGGGAATCCTCGAGGTAACGCTCGAGATCCTTGGCAGCGGCCTCGTAGTCGCCGGCGACCAGGGCGTCGAGAAGGGCCCGGTTGCGGACGACGTACGGCTCGTGGAGGCGCTGGGGGCTCGCGACGGCGTGGAAGGCCAGCCGGAGCTCGGCGAGCAGTCGTTCGGTGATCTCGTCGGCACGCGAGCTGCGCGCCAGGCCCACGAGATCGCTGTGGAACCGCATGTTCGCCGTGCCCACCGAGACCCAGTCCTCGCGTCGCGCCGCTGACTCGCCATCCTCCACGTCGTCGACAAGGCGGCGCAGCAGGCCGGGATCGAGCTCGGTGAGGCCCCGGACGATGTTGCACTCGATGAGATGGCGAAGCCGGTAGAGGTCGACCAGGTCGGCCTCGTCGAGCTCGCGTACGAACACTCCCCGGTGCAGTTGGTGCTCCACCAGGCCCTCATGGGTGAGCAGTCGGAAGGCCTCGCGCAACGTGTTTCGAGAGACGTGGAGGACACCGATGAGCTGCTCCTCCGAGAGCCGCGTGCGCGGCGGCAGGTCCCCCTCGGTGATCCGCCGGCGGAGCACGCCGGCCACTCGCTCGGCAGTGCTGGTGCGGTCCATGAGACCTACGTCGTGGGCGACGGCACCGAGCCAGCTGGGACCGGGCTCGTCGGGCTGTCTCCGGGCAACCATGCGGTCAATCATCGCTCAGCGCGCGACCAAAAGCCAGAATGTGTTGAATCAGACTCTTGTCGGATTGTTCAACGAACTGCTAGGGTGCTGTGATCCGCGACACACCTCTCCCCTCTGGAGCGACCATGTCCCATCACCACGAAGGCCAGCGCCGGGCCAAGTCTGTGCAGCCACCTGCCTCAGTCGCGCCCACAACTCCCGAAGGGGGTGATGCGGCACCTCCGGCGAGCGGCCAGCTGAGCGGCCGCGCCAAGTTCCTCGGCGCCATGTTCTTGATGGCGACCTCAGCGATCGGCCCCGGCTTCATCACCCAGACCACCGAGTTCACCGACCAGCTCCGGGCCGCCTTCGCGTTCGCGGTTCTGGCCTCGATCCTTTTCGACATCGCGATCCAGCTGAACGTCTGGCGAATCGTAGGAGTCGCCGGACGTCGTGCGCAGGATCTCGCGAACAACGTGTTGCCCGGAGCGGGGTACGTTCTTGCCGCGCTCGACGTGCTCGGCGGGCTGGTGTTCAACATCGGCAACATCGCCGGCACGTCACTGGGGTTGAACGCGATTTTCGGCCTGAACGTGCGAATCGGCGGCGCGATCTCGGCCGCGGTGGCCATCGCGATCTTCCTGATTCGCCGCGCCGGCGTGGCCATGGACCGGGCCGTGGTGCTCCTCGGCGTGGTGATGATCGCGCTGACGACCTTCGTTGCCATCAAGACCCAGCCGCCCGCCGGCGAGGCGTTGCGACAGGCCGTGGCCCCGGACACGATCAGCTTCCTGGTGATCACCACGCTGATCGGTGGCACGGTCGGCGGTTACATCGTGTACGCCGGAGCGCACCGGTTGGTGGACAACGGGGTCAAGGGGGAGGAGTTCGTCGGGCAGATCACCCGCAGCTCGATCACCGGCGTACTGATCACCGGCGTGATGAGGGTGCTGTTGTTCCTGGCGATTCTCGGCGTAGTGGCCGGCGGCAGGAGCCTGGATCCGGCTAATCCAACCGGGTCGGCGTTCCAGCACGCTCTGGGCACCACCGGCGAAATCGTCTTCGGCGTCATCATCTGGTCCGCGGCGGTCACCTCGGTGATCGGGGCGTCGTACACCTCCACGTCGTTCCTGAAGGTGATCGGTCCCTGGGTGACCCGCTGGGAGCGCTGGGTGGTGTGCGGCTTCATCGTGATCTCGACGGTGATCTTCCTGGCCATCAATACGACACCCGTGAAACTGCTGATCTTCGCCGGCGCCTTCAACGGGCTGATCCTCCCCTTCGGCCTGGGCATCCTGCTGTGGATCGCTGCCCGTCGTCGTGACCTGCTCGGCGGCTACCGCTACCCGCGCTGGCTGCTCGGCATCGGCGCGGTGGCATGGGTGCTGACGCTCTATCTGGGCTACAAGTCGCTGACCGGTCTCGGGGGCCTCTTCTGATGGCGGGCGAGGTGACGACGATCGACCTCAATAGCGATCTGGGCGAGGGCTTCGGCCATTGGTCCCTCGGCGACGACGACGCGCTGCTCGGCATTGTCACCAGTGCGAACGTCGCCTGCGGATTCCACGCCAGCGACCCGTCGATCATGCGCCGAGTGTGCGACCGGGCGGCCGAGCGTGGGGTCGCCATCGGCGCGCAAGTGGGCTATCGCGATCTGCCGGGCTTCGGTCGGCGGTTCATCGACATCGAGCCCGAGGCCTTGACCCAGGACGTCATCTATCAGATCGGCGCCCTGGAGTCGTTCGCCCGCGTGGCCGGATCGCGGGTGAGCTACGTCAAGCCGCACGGCGCGCTCTACAACGCGATCGTCCACCATGAGGAGCAGGCGGCCGCCGTCGTGCAGGCGCTCGTCGACTACGACTCAACACTGCCCGTGCTGGGGCTGGCCGGCTCGGCGTGGCTGCGCCGGGCCGGACAGGCGGGCCTGAGCGTCGTGCAGGAGGCCTTCGCCGACCGGGCCTACACCGCGCAAGGCACGCTGGTCTCCAGACGGTTGCCGGGCGCGGTTCTCGAAGATGCCGACGAGATCGCCCGGCGATGTGTCGCGATCGCCACGGGCGGGCAGATCACCGACATCGGGGGCGCTCCGCTGGCCGTCACCGCCAAGTCCATCTGCGTGCACGGAGACACCTCCGGCGCCGTAGGTATCGCTCGCTCGGTCAAGGAGGCTCTTGCCGCGGCCGGGGTCGCCCTCTCACCTTTCGCCACCTGATGCGCGTGTTGCCCAGTGGAAGCACCGCCCTCCTGGTCGAGTTCGACGACCTGCAGGAGGTGCTCGGATGCTACGCAGCGCTCGTCGACGACCTTCCGGAGGGCGTGATCGACGTCGTCCCGGCCGCGCGCACGCTGCTCGTCGTGACCGATCCCGCGGTCACCTCGCTCTCAGCAGCCGCGGAGGTGGTGCGGCGCACGACACCTCGCCATGACCCTCTCAACTCCGGCGAGCTCGTGGAGATCCCGGTGACCTACGACGGAGAGGATCTGGAGGAGACGGCTCGGCTCCTCGGCTGCGACGGTGCCGAGCTGGTACGTCGGCACACCACGCACGAGTGGGCCGTGGCGTTCTGCGGGTTCGTCCCCGGCTTCGGCTACCTGACGTCAAAGACGTGGCAGGAAGAGGTGCCGCGCCGCTCGTCGCCCCGCAAGAAGGTGCCTCCCGGGTCGGTCGCGCTGGCCGGCGGGTACAGCGGCGTCTACCCGCGCGAGTCGCCCGGTGGCTGGCAGTTGATTGGCCGGACCCGGCTGGAGCTGTTCGAACCGTCCAGGGACCCAGCTGCTCTGCTCCGCCCGGGGATCCGAGTCCGATTCGTCGACGAGGACGCGCAATGAGCCGCCACCTCACCGTGCTGGCGACCGGGGCACTCACCACGGTCCAAGATGCCGGCCGCCCGGGCAGGGCGGCGTTCGGGATCGGGCCCTCAGGAGCATGTGACCGTGCGGCATACCGGCTGGCGAATCGACTCGTCGGAAACCCCGAGGGCGCCGCGGTCCTCGAGGTCACATTCGGCGGTCTGCGACTTCGTGCCGACCAGGACGTCGTGGTGGTGACCACCGGCGCGCGCTGCGAGGGAGCCTGGTCACACAATGCGCCGGCACCCTTGCGGGCGAGCCAGGAGCTGCAACTCGGGGCGCCAGCCAGCGGTCTGCGCACCTACCTCGCGGTTCGCGGCGGCTTCACGACGGAACTCGTCCTCGGATCTCGCTCCACCGACGTGCTGTCGGGACTCGGCCCGGCTCCAGTCGCGGTCGGCGATGTGCTCCCTGTCGGAGATCCCGAGCTCGGGGCACCCGGCGTCGACCTGGCGCCGGTGGCCGACCCCGAGGCGGGGGATGTCACGGTGCGAGTGATGCCCGGGCCGCGGTGGGACTGGTTCAGCGACGAGGCATGGGCCCTGCTCGTCAGCCAGCGGTACATCGTGACCAGCGACAGCAACCGCGTGGGGCTACGGCTCGACGGCGAGCCGCTCGAACGCACTCGGACAGACGAGCTACCGAGCGAGGGATTGGCGCGCGGAGCCCTCCAGATCCCACCGTCGGGCAAGCCCGTGCTCTTCCTCGCCGACCACCCCGCCACCGGCGGCTATCCGGTCATCGCGTACGTCGTCGACCACGACGTGGACCGATGCGGGCAGCTCCGGCCGGGGCAGAGCGTGACCTTGCACCCGACGGCCCCGAGCGCGCACCAACTCTGACCTGCCCGCCCACCGAGTACATTCAGGCCTTGGCGCTACCCGGTCGACACCCCCACTCCGCTGCATCTTGTCGGCGAGGATCTTCGCGTTCACGCCACCACCAGATGGTCACCCCCAACTCGGCTCGCCTCGCGACGCGGAGTACTTGGCGGTTCTGCGCGCCGACTCCGTCCCGGACCAGGATCCGTGAACGGCGACGAGGAAGACTCGCGGGTGTGCGTTTTGAGCGTTCTGAGTATGCTTGATCCATGACTGGGGCCATCGCGCACGACCAGGCGCAACGTTTGCGCGCTGCGCTTGAAAGCGTGTTCCGGGAGTTGGAAGGTTCACCCGAGGTCTCGGATTCGGCTCGTGACGCATTCCTTCGACTCGTCGATGTACTGGAGTCGAGTGACGAGGCGGTGGTACTGCCGTCCGACACTCTTGTCAGCACTCAGCATGCCGCCGACTTCCTCGGCGTCAGTCGAATGACGGTTGTTCGGCTGATCGATCGCGGAGAGCTCGCAGCGGAGGGCGGCGGAGTGCATCGCCGCATCGCGGCCTCGGAACTGGCCCGCTATCGCGCGGTCAGCACCAACCGGCGCAGAGCCGCACTGCATGAACTCGCCCAGGAGATCGGCGAGGGCACACCGCCGGACCAGGTCATCAGCACTCGGTGAGTCGCCCAGTTGCCGTTCTCGACGCGTGCACACTTGTCCCGATCAGGCTTGCGACCACGCTGCTTTGGCTCGCTGAGTCCGGCCTGCTTCAGCCACTGTGGTCGGACCCGATCTTGGACGAGGTGAGCAGGACACTGCCGAAGGTCGGCGTGTCACCTGAAGCTGCGAGCCGTCGTATCCGAATGATGAGGGAAGCCTTCGGCGCCGAGGCGCTTGTTGAGGGGTTTGATGACCTCATCGACCAGATGGCGTGCGATCCCAAAGACCGGCATGTGCTCGCCGCCGCCGTCCGCGCTGGTGCAAACACCGTCGTGACCTTCAATCTGAAGGACTTTCCCGACGAGGGTGCAGCGCCGCACGGGATCGAGATCCTTCATCCAGACAACTTCCTCGTCGGTTTGCTCGGCGGGCACGCCGAGGCTGTGGTCTCCTCCTTGGCGCGAGAGACCGCTGCCTTCCAGCATCCGCCACAGACGGTCACTGACTTCCTGGCCAGTCTGACCGCGACCGTGCCGATGTTCGCCAACTTGGCGGCTGATGCTCTCGTCGATCCGCCTGGTCCGGTCTCCCCGGTGCCTGCACTGGTCATGTCCGAAGACGAGGCGGGCATCGCCGCTCTTGGCGAACCCGGCGACATCACCAACCCGGCGCAGGTCGCTTTCGGATGGTGCGCAGGACTCCTGGACGATCTCGACTTGGCCCGCGAACTCACATACGACCCGCAGGCTTGGGGCGACTACCAATGGGCCATTGACCACCTCGCTGACCGATCTCTGGCGTCGAAAGTGATCCGCGCCGTCGACGCTCCCGATCGGATCGCATTCATGCGGTTCGTTCCGGAAGTCAGCTCGGCTTCCCGGGTGTTCGAGGCGTATCTGACAGCCATGACGTTCTTGACCCTGGTCAAGGTGCAAGACGGGACTTGGCGCGTCTGGGGCCTTGGCCCAGGCATCCTCTCTGCCCGGGACATCCTGGACCGCTGAGAATCCCGCTCGGGACGGGAAGACAGCGCCTTCCGTGTCGATCGGATCCTCGATCACATCCGGATTGCACGTGCCACAACGGGATCCGTGAGAGGTAGCCTGGAGCTCGATTGGGGTGAGTACGCGATCGGAATATCTGGCTCCTGGTGGGCCTTTGGACTGCCATGACCACCATCGGATTCGTCGGAAGCGGCAACATAGGCGGCACCCTCGCCCAACTGGCAGTCGACGCCGACTACGACGTTGTCGTCTCTAACTCGCGTGGCCCAGAGACGCTGGCCGATCTGGTGCAGAGTCTTGGGCCCAGGGCACGCGCCGCGACATCGGCGCAGACCGCCGCAGCAGGCGACATCGTCGTCGTCACCATCCCGCTCGGCAAGATCGACGAGGTACCGGTGGAGCCCCTGGCGGGCAAGGTCGTCATCGACACTTGCAACTACTACCCCGAGCGCGATGGCGCGATCCCCGCCCTCGACGACAAACAGACCACGACCAGCGGGCTCGTTCAGCAACACCTGGCGTCGGCCGAAGTAGTGAAGGCCTTCAACAACATCTTCTTCAAGCACCTCGGCTCGATGCAGCGACCTGGCGGGGCAGCTGACCGCAATACGCTCATGATCGCCGGTGACGACGATGCGGCCAAGAAGACAGCTTCCGACTTCATCGACGCAATCGGGTACGACGTCTTCGACACCGGCAGCCTGGCTGACAGTTGGCGCTTCCAGCGCGATCAGCCCGCCTACGCCGGCGCCTACGCGGAAGGCGGGGATTTCGACAAGCCCAAGCCTGCGGACCGTTCCGAGTTGCAGGCGTTGCTCGACCAGGCTGACGCGACCGTCCGATAGGCATCACAACACCCATCTGCACTGCCCGTTCAGGGATCGGCGGATTCTGGCGGTCATCGCAACAGCAGTGGTCCGATCATCTCGATCGGCTTCTTGAACTGTAGGCGTTTGCGGGGCCGGTCGTTGAGCTCCTCGGCGACGGCGTCGAGGTGCTCTTCGG
>JBOHDX010000019.1:0-9481 GCA_050700835.1 Nocardioidaceae bacterium | reverse complement strand
TTCTGCGACCCGCACTCGCCGTGGCAGCGGGCGACCAACGAGAACACCAACGGCCTGCTCCGCCAGTACTTCCCGAAGGGCACCGATCTGTCGGTCCACACCGAAGAGCACCTCGACGCCGTCGCCGCCGAGCTCAACGACAGACCCCGCAAACGCCTACAGTTCAAGAAGCCAATCGAACTGATTGGACCACTGCTGTTGCGATGACCGCCAGAATCCGCCCAACCTCCTTCGGGGCCTGGGCCAATGAGTACGACGACTGGCGTCCCACCTACCCCGACGCGGCCGTGGACTGGCTTGTACCGCCCGGCGGAGCGCACGTTGCCGAGATCGGTGCGGGGACGGGGAAGTTGACCGATCGTCTGATTGAGCGCGACTTCGAACTCGACGTCGTGGAGCCCGATGGGCGAATGCTGGGAATCATCAGCCAGCGCCACCCCGGGCTGCGAATCCACGAGGCGGGAGCCGCAAACCTCCCGCTCGGTGACGCCTCAGTCGACGCGGTCGTCGTCGCAGATGCCTGGCACTGGTTCCCCAAGAGCGAGGCCGCCGCCGAGGTGGCCCGCGTGCTCCGGCCCAACGGCTGGCTGGGCTGCGTATGGAACGTTCCTGTACTGCAGCATGACTGGGAGTGGCAGGCGCTGAGGCTTGACCCGGCGCTGCAACGCCCTGACGATCTCGATCCTCTGGGTCATCTCGGACTCTCGACGGGCCGGGCCGAGCAGCGTGCGTTCCGCTGGACGTGGACACTCACGCCGCAGCAGTGGCGAGGTTTCGTGTCGACGGTCTCGCACGTCCGCCTATTACCCGAGGACGAGTGCGAGGCGGCACTCGACGAGACCGAGCACTTGGTCGCGCGAACGTGTGCGACGGCGGGGGCGACAACCGCGCCCCTCACTCACGACGCGTTGTGCATTCGCTGGTACCCGGAGACCTAAGGACCTGCCTGCGTCGGCCTGACCGCGCGGTCACGGTGTCGAGCAGGAAGGAGGTCACGGTCGCGTGCTCCAGGTCCGCGGCCTCGCGGATGAGGGCATCCTGCTCCGGGGTCACGCGGACCTCAAGCCGATGGCGCTTGGGAAGGTGGAAACGCTGCGTCGCTCATATTGGCTACGTACCTCGTCCGGGCACTGTCCGGACGAGGTGTTTCAGTTGCGGATCCGCAAACGGGCTCAGGCCCCGGTGCAGTCCGCGAGGATGCGCGCGAGCTCGACCGGCTTGGTGTACATCGGCCAGTGGCCGGAGTCGATGTCGACGTAGTCGACCCGCCTCGCCTTCGCCAACTCGGGGATCTCGCCGGCCTCGACCCATTCCTTGGCCTGGGCCGGCGTGAACTCCGGGCAGACCATCGTCACGGGCACCTCGTAGCGACGGTCGTCGCTCAGGTGCACGACGCCTTGGGTGATCGCGGCCGGCACCGCGATCGCACCATGCGCCACCGCCGCCTTGAGCTCGGCCGACATGTCGTCGGAGTCGGGACCCTCGAAGGGCTCCCAGCCCGGGAACGGCACGACGTCGTCGACCGGTTCGAAGGCGCCGAAGTACGACTGGCCGTCGGCGCTCGGCATGCCGCCGATCAGCGCCACGTGCGCCAGCTTCTCGGGCCGCGCGTCCGCCGCGACCCAGGCGAGGGCGCACGCGGCCGAGTGACCCACCACGAGGGCCGGGCCGTCGGCGGCGTCCACGGCCGCCGTGACGGCGGCGACCTGGTCAGCGTACGTCGCAGTGTTGTCGCCGTCTCCCTGGCCGGGCAGCGTCAGGGCGACGGGGCGGTGGCCGAGCTTCTCCAGCTCCGGCACCACGTCCTCCCAGGCCGTCGCGTCGAGCCACATGCCGGCGATGAGCACGATGTCCATGTCAGTTCTCCGTCTTCGTCGAAGCGGTGAGTGCGCCCAGGTCTCGTTCGGCGTAGAGCCGGTGGTGCCATTCCTCGTTGACCACGATGAACAGGCACTGTGCCAGTGGGAAGTCCTTGAGCTGCGGCCACCCGGGCTCGGTCCGGGTGACGGTCTCGTCGAGCTGCTCGGGGGTCAGGGCGGTGATCACGTCGCGGACCATGGCCTGGCGCCTGCGGCGTACGGCGAGGACCTCGGCCAGCGACGGACGTACCTCGCGGTCCCAGGGGATACCGTCCCAGCCGGGCGCGTCGTCCCAGGGAAGGTCGAGCGGGTGCCACGGCACGGCATCGCCGAGCACCATCCGGCTCACCCACGCGGCGCTCGCGAAGCCGAGGTGGCGCAGCGTCTCGATGAACGACCACTCGTCGCGGACCCGCTCGTGCAGGAGCTCGGGCGGCAGTGCTCGGGCGCGGTCCTCGGTCTCGGACCAGAGTCGCTCCAGGGTCGCCCACGCCTCCTGGAACCCCGCGACCGTGCTCGGGTGCATCTTCGTACGGTCGGGCATGCGGCGGTCGAGCTCGGCCTCGACCAGCGGGCCGATGTCGACCCCGTTGATCGTCACGCCCTCGATCTCGCCGGTGATCTCGACATCGACCAGCTCGAGCCCGACGAAGCGGACGTGGTGGAAGGAGATGGCCCGCAGGTCTGTGTGCTCGACGTGCGCGCCACGGGGCAGAGAAGCGGTGGATGCGTTCATGGCCCCAGCCTAAGTTTGGTTCCGGACGTTCTCCTTCCGGATCGGTCTGTCCGATGTCAGTCTGGCCGGATGAGTGAGACGAGCCCGACCGCGCGGGCCCTGCGGACCCTGGAGATCCTGCAGAACCGACCGGGCTGCACCGCCAACCACCTGGCAGCGCGACTCGGCGTCACCGACCGCGCCGCCCGCCGCTACGTCGCGATCCTGCGCGAGGCCGGCATCCCGGTCGAGTCGGTGCGGGGTCCGTACGGCGGCTACCGGCTCGGCCGCGGGGTGCGGCTGCCGCCCCTCGTATTCACCGCCGCCGAGGCACTCGGCCTCGTGATGGCGGTCCTCGACGGCCGGCACGCCGCCGCGGACAACGAGGATCCCGTCGGGTCCGGGCTCGGCAAGATCATCCGCGCTCTCCCGGTCCACGTCGCGCGACAGGCGGCGACGATGCGCGAGCACGCCCACGCCGTCCCCGACCGATGGGCCCGCCCCGACCCCGAGATCACCAGCGCGCTGGTCGAGGCGGTGGGCGAGCAGCGCCAGGTGCGCATCGGCTATCGCAGCGCCGCCGGCCACAGCCACTCCTTCGACGTGGACCCGTGGTCCGTGGTCGTGCGCTACGGGCGGTGGTACCTCCTCTGCTTCGCCCACCACGCGGACGCCGTGCGCACCTATCGCATCGACCGGGTGACCGCCGTCGGCGAGGGCACCCGGACCTTCGAGGCCCCCGAGGGGCTCGACCCGGTGGCGGTGCTCGAGGAGAACCTCGCGTCCGGATGGGAGCACGACGCGCGGGTGGTCTTCCACGCGCCGGCGGTCGAGGTGGCGCCGTACCTCCGCCCCACGATGGGTCGGCTGGAACCGCTGGGCGACGACCGCTGCGTCGTCACCGGCAGCACCAGCAACCCGACGATGTACGCCGGCGAGTGGCTGGCCGGCATGCCCTTCGAGATCACCGTCGAGGGCGGTCCGGAGCTGCGCGAGGCGGTCGCCGAGGTGGCGGCGAAGATGGCGCGATCAGTCGCCGGGTGAACGTGGTTCCGCGACCCCCAGGCAACGTGCTCCGATCCCTCAGCGGGACAGAACTCGGGCGGCCCGCGAGGGTGGTTGGCGGCAGGTCACGTGGTCGTGGGTGTCGCGCCGAGTTGCTGCCAGGTTACGGCGAGTCGGCCGTCCTGCATCCGGACGGTGCGGTCGATCAGGTGCAGGTGCTGCAGGACGTGGGTGACCATGACGGTCGCGAGGTGCTGCTCGTGGGTGATCTCGCGCAGCAGTTCGACGACAGCGGCGCCGCGTTCGTGGTCGAGCGCGGAGGTGGGTTCGTCGACCAACAGGACGGCCGGGTCGCCCATCAGGGCGCGTGCGACGCTGACGCGGTGTCGCTCGCCGCCGGACAGCCGGGCCGGACGGCGGTGTGCCTTGGCGGCGAGGCCGACCCGGTCGAGCAGGGCCATGGCCCGCTGCCGGGCGGAGTTGCGGGCGGTGCCGCGCAGGTTCGCGCCCGTCTGTCAGCGAGTGGGTTCGCGGATCACTCGCCGGCGTGTCGGCCAGAGCCAAGTTGCCGACGCGCCAAATCACGTCTGAAGGCCTCCGACTCCACCGACGTCCTCCGCCAGGCGTGGTAGCCGCGCACGGACGAACCGGCACTTTCAAACGGTCGCCGACAATGCGTCAAAGGCGCCACAAGCAGTCGACTCCGCCCAAGCAGGGCGTCTACCGGGAGTAGCCGAGAGCAGCAGGGCCGCCGGTACGCGGTGGTGCTGCACCCGGACTGGCTCACCTTGAGCACCTTGGTCGTCGCCTTCCTCACGCTCGGGGAGATGCAGCGAGTCGACGAAGCCCTCTCCCTGGTGCTCGATCTGTAGCGCACTGAGGTTGTCTCGCCGGACGGGTCGTTGTGGGTGGAGCAGGACGAGCGCGGCTGCGGTGATGGCGCCGGTCCGCCAACGCCGCGGTGCGCCGCGCCAGGCGCTCAGTGTTGGCCAGTACCCGTTCCGCTTCCGGTCGCCCTTGACCGCCAAGTTCAACCATCGAGAGCGAACGGATTGGACGTTATGGGACGCTTCTGGTTGACCGGGCAGGGAAAGGCGGCGGCCGTGTCCAGCGGGCAGCTGTACGACACCATCGGAGCCGCGTACGCGGTGACCCGGCGCACCGACCCGCGCATCGCTGCGCAGATCCGGGCTGCGCTTGGAGATGCCCGGACTGTCGTGAACGTCGGGTCGGGTACCGGGTCCTACGAGCCCGCCGACCTTAACGTCCTCGCCGTGGAACCGTCGGCGGTCATGCGTTCGCAGCGCCCGCCAGATGGGGCGCCGTGTGTAGCTGCGACTGCGGAGAGCTTGCCGTTCGAGGACCGGTCCTTCGACGCGGCGATGGCCGTCGCCACAATCCATCACTGGCCGGACCCCGTCGCAGGACTGCGCGAGATGCAGCGCGTAGCTCGCCGCGTTGTGGCGTTCACGTTCAGTTTCGATGGCCTGAGCCAGTTCTGGCTGACTCGCGACTACGTGCCCGAGCTGCTCGGCCTCGTCGTCGACCTTCCTTCGCTGGCCGAGATGGCCGACGCCATCGGGGCCTGGATCGAATCGGTGATGATCCCGTGGGACTGCATTGACGGCTTCCCCGAGGCCTACTGGCGCCGACCCGAGGCATACCTCGACGACAGTCTCCGTCGCGGGATGTCGATCTGGGCCAGACTCGGGCCAGGCGTAGAACACAGAGCTGTGACCAGCCTCAGGGATGACCTCGCCTCAGGTCGCTGGGCAGAACGCAACCGCGATCTTGTCGATCTCGACGCTGCAGACCTTGGCCTTCGACTGCTCATCGCCTGAGGGCCCCAGCCTGTCTCTCTGACCGCGAGGGCCATCGCTACAGCGGGATCGACTTGCGGCGACTACTCCCAGGTCTGCTGAGGTTCGAGGAACCGACGAAGTTCCATGGCGTCGTGCAGCACCCGACCGACCACCAATACCTCGCCGTCGCGTCGGCAGATCAGAAAGTGGCGCGGGCGGTGAACGGTTCCGCCCTGCGAACGAGTGCGGCTCTGGTCCAGATGCCAAGAGAAGACTCCGTCACCCAGCTCGGGGCGGGCCGTCCGCCCAACCTCGGAGCTGCGCGTGGCTGCGTCGCGCATGGCCGTGGCGATCAGTGCTTCGTAGCGCTTGCGTGCTTCCTCTCCGAACTGCTCGTGCGACCAGGCGAGGATCGAGACGATGTCGGCCTGGGCTGCGTGGGTGAGGCGATAGGTGGCCATCAGCCCACTGATGGGGTCTTGGCCGCGCTGGCACCGAGCTGCCCGACGAAGTGGTCAAGGGACTCCTCATCGACGTCGTCGAAGCGTCCCGACGCCAGATCTGACCAGCCCTGTTCGGCGGCTCGGCGCAGGACAGCGAACTTGGCCGTCTCTACCGCTTCCTCGCGCTCCACGAGTCGAAGACCTTCGCGCAGCACCTCGCTGGCGTTCTGGTAACGCCCAGACTTCACCAGCGCGTCCACTAGCTCGTGCTGGTGCTGACTCAGAACCACATTCCTCGTCGCCACGTCGGCCACCTCCATTGGCAGTATATGCCACTGCCGTCGGGTCGGAGCGCCGCACGCGACCAGGCCCGTCTTCGCGGAGATCTTCGACAAGGGTCTCGATGTCATCGGTGTCGCCGTACTCGGCGAGATCGTGGGCGAGGTGGTGATGCACGGCGAGTGAGGCTCCCATCTCAGCAAGTCGTCGGGCGACCGCGAAGCCGATGCCCCGTCTGCGACTCACTCCAGTCACGAGCGTCCACCAAGCTTGCACGGGCCACCGGTCCCCGGTGCGCATTCGAGTCGATCACCTGACCCATCGCCATCCGGACACCACTTGTACGATTCAGGCGATGAGTTGTACGATTCAGGTATGGCCACGATGAACATCAGCGATGCGCGAGATCACCTGCCTGGCGCGATGGAGACCGCACGTACCGAGGCGGTGTTCGTCCAGCGCCGCGGCCGCTTGGCGGGGGTGCTGGTGAGCCCCGAGCGCTACGAGCAGCTGATGACCGCTTTGGAGGACGCGGAAGATGTGGCGGCCTTCGACGCTGCGATTGCCGAGGAGGGGCCGAACATCCCTTGGGAGCAGGTCAAGGCTGACCTTGGCTGGGAGTGAGCGCGTACCGCATCGAGCTTCGTCCGGCGGCCGTCCGCGCTTTGCGCAAACTCGACCCTCAGGTTCGCCGTCGGATCCAAGGGGCAATCGCTCTGCTCGCCCAGGATCCGCGCCCTCCAGGTGCACGCGCCCTCCAAGGTCGGCCCGGTCTTCGTGTCCGGGTCGGCGATTACCGCCTCATCTACACGGTCGAAGACGACGTGCTGTTGGTGGTCGTCTTGAGGCTTGGTCACCGACGAGACGTCTACGACCAATAGCGACGAGTGTCTCGCACCGATCCGTGTCCGAGCCATATGTCAGGCTCGGAAGATGAAAACGTTAGAGGTCATCACCAACCTGCGCACCGACGACGTACACGGCGCGTCCAGGAGGAACCGCAGAGCCTGCGCAGTGAGGAAGTCCCGGTCGGCGGCAGACCGGCGCCGATTAGTTGCAGGGCCACATCCGCAGTCCAAGGACGACCCATGGCCCTGACTCGTCCCATAGAGGATCCGCCTGTGGTGCAGCGGTTGGGCGTCCTGGAATAATCCTCCAGGGTTTGGGGTGTAGAAAGGCGCTCGTGACCTCGGCTTCAGTCACTGTGACCACAGCCGCCGAGCTGGCTGACGCGATTAGCGCGGGTGCCGGCGAGATCGTCGTGCAGGGCACGATCAGCGGCTCACCGTCCATTACTCTTCCGCCCGGCTCCACGCTGCGCGGCGGCGAGCTGGTGTTCACCGCGAAGGGCGTGCGGCTGACCCGGGACAACACGCTGCGCGACATCGTGATCACGACCACTCCGTACGAGGTCGCCGTGTACAACGACACGTCGCAGCCGGACACCGGGACCCTGGTGTTCGAGAACGTGACAACGGTCGGGCAGGTGCTGATCCTTGCCGACGACGCCACCAGGACCGCTCGGGTGGAGACGCGCGGGCTGCACGTGCGTGAGGCGGACGTCCGTGGCCGGGTGGAGCAGCCGCACGGGTTCGGTGTGGACGTGCTGCAGGGCGGGGTGACCTTGTGGAACCGGCAGCCCGACCCCTCCTCGTCGTTCACCGCGACCCTGCGGGACGTCTCGGTCGGCACGGAGCAGGCGCCGGTGCGCGGGTCCGGGGTGTTCGTCGCCGGGTACGGCGACCGGGACGGGAAGGGGGCCGGCGGCACGTTCAGCGCCGACCTGATCCAGACCGGGATGGTCGTCACCGACGGTGGGATCGCACCTGGCACCCCGGACAAGATCAGCGGGGGAGTGTTCGTGGTGTCCGGCGCCACCGTCGACCGGGTGCAGAACGCGGGCACGGTGACCACCCATGGTCAGAACGACATGGTGCTGGACAACTGGGGGTATGTGAAGGAGTGGGTGGCCACTGCGCCGGTCACCTCGACCGGCCCGTCCTGGATCGGGTTCGTCAACTTCGGCGACATCGACCGGCTGGAGGTGCAGGCGCCGATCCTGACCACCGGGCCGGGAGCGCGCGGGTTCAACTTGTACGACGGATCCCTGCAGGAAGCCACGTTCGAGTCGATCAAGACCACCGGTGACGGGTCGATCGGCATCCAGGTCTCCAAGCCGCTGGGGACACTGACGGTGCATCACGATGTGGAGACCGCCGGGGCAGAGGGCATGAGCCTGGTCAAGGGGGTTCAGGTGTCGCTGAAGGCGATCGCGTTCTCGGTCAAGCCCGGCGGCACCATCGCGCAGGTGACGATCGGCGGATCGTTGCGCACCCGTGGCGATGGCGTGGTGACCCTGGAGGTCAGCGAGGGTGGAACCGTTACGGAACTGACGGTCGGTGGCACGGTCGAGGCACTCGGAGCCGGGTCGACCAAGACTTCCATCGAAGGAGACGCCCCCACGTCTGACCCCGACGCCACGCACGACCGGCGGCAGGGCACCCCGGCCCGGCACTTCCCGCCCGGTGACCACAATCCCGCAAGTCGATCCCGCTGCGGCGTACGGTCGAAGCTCAGCCGGAACAGTCGACCGCTACTGCCAGAGCGGCACAGATCTCGCGCATGCGAGCGTCGGCCACCCGTCCCAGGCGTTCGACGAGGATCGCAGTCGAGACGCTTTCGACCGAGTCGAGGTTGACTGCCGAGCGCAGTGGCACCGGGTCGTCACTGGGTTCGAGAACGACTTCGCTGACGAGTCCTCGGATGGTGGTCGTGCAGGGGGCCACGAGTGCGCGGCGATGCCGTGGAATGACAGCGTCGCGGGACAGAACGACGACGGGTCGGCGGCCGATCTCGGCCATCTCACACCACCAGACTTCCCCGCGAGTGGGCAGGGCGGTCACGAGGCGGCAACCGCCCGTCGGAACGAGGCCAAGTCTCCCCACTCGTCCGGTTCGTCAAGAGGGTGTGCGTCATAGGCGGCGTAGGTTGCGTCCACTTCGGCGGAGCGGTGGCGAGCCAGCAAGGCGGCGAGGGCTTGGTCAATGAGCACTGAGTCTGTCGTTGCGCACAGCTTGCGGGCACCTTCGAGGAGTCCAGCGTCGACCGTGGTGCTCAAGCGTATGCGAGTCATGCCACAATCATGCCACGACCGTGGGTCAGGCCGGAAGGCCTCGTCCCGCAAGCGGATCCTTGGGCTTGCGGGACGACGGCCTCCTTGGCGTCCGGCGGTGCCGCACCCTGCCGCACACCGTTCCCCGGGTTCGTGCGGTGGTCGCAACACCTGATCGATCCTGTGAGGGTGTTGATGACGATGCGTTTCTCCAACCAGTTGGTCCCCGAGCTGTATCAACCGTTCTGGGCGGCGTGGCAGGCCGG
>JBOHDX010000018.1:0-4278 GCA_050700835.1 Nocardioidaceae bacterium | reverse complement strand
ACATCACCCGGCTCCTGACGGCGGCCGGTCGGTTGCACAGCGCCCATCGCGCCGACACCTACCAGACCCTGATCGGGCTCGTCGCGGTCACCGGGATGAGGGCCGGTGAAACCGTCCGACTCGACCGCGATGACGTCGACCTCGAGCAGGGGCTGCTCACCATCCGCAACAGCAAGTACGGCAAGTCCCGCCAGATCCCGGTGCACCCGAGCACGGTCGACGCGCTCGCCGACTACGCCCGACGCCGCGATGCACGACGACATCGCCGCGACGGACGAGCCCATCACCACGCGCCAAGCGCTACGAGCTTCTTCACCTCCACAACAGGCACCCGGCTGCTGCGCGACAACGTCAGCACCGTGTTCCCGTGCCTGGTGCGCGACGCGGGCCTCGCCAGCTCGGGCCAAGACCGGTCTCCTAGGCTTCACGACGTCCGTCATTAGGCGGACGGCTGGGTTATGCGCCCTGCCGTGGCGTTTCCGCTGGTAGGGGCAGCGGAGCTCGGGTTGTTGTCCGCATAATCTCGGTGCGCCGGCGTCAGCGCCCGAGCGAGTCGAGCCAGCCGATCAGGGACGAGTCCAAGGTCCAGTCCGGCAAGGCATCTGGGGTGAGTGGCTCGTAGGCGTTTTCGATCGCCTTGCGTTTGGTCTCCGCGTCTGCGCGGGCGTAGATCTCGGTGGTGGACACATCGGCGTGGCCGAGCAGATCACGGATGTAGATCAGGTTGACACCGGCCTGGATCAGGTGCATTGCCCGGGTCCGCCGCAGCGTGTGGGGCGTGACCGGAAGGCCGGGAGCCCAGCCGGGGTCGCGCGCCCGGACGGCCCGCACGTGGCGGGCCAGGAGCTTGGCGACCCCGGACCGGGTCAATCTGGAGTGGTTCGGTCCGGGGAACAGCGGGTCTGCGTCGGCGCCGAGGCCGGGATGCCGATCGCGGTGGTCGAGGTAACCGGCGACGAGCTGGGCGGTCGGGTCCATCACGGGCAGGTACCGGATCCTGGAACCCTTCCCGCGGATCACCACAGTCATCGGGCGGGCGCGGCGGATGTCGGCGACGTCGAGATCGCAGAGCTCCTGGACGCGGGCGGCGGTGTCGTAGGCCAGGGCGAGCAAGACGGTGTCCCTGACAGCGCGTGCGCTGGCCGTGCCGGGTTCGGCGAGCAGCACCTTGACCTCGTTGCCCGTCAGGTGCCCCAGCTGCGGGGCCGGGGTCTTCTTCTGCCGGATCGCGAGGACCTGGGTGACCTGGTCGAGATGGTCGGGCTGCTCGACGGCGGTGTAGCGGCAAAACGACTTGATCACCGCGAGGCGCTGGTTGCGGGTGGCTGCCGAGCAGCTCCGCTCGGCCTCCAGCCAGTCCAGGAACCGCAGGACCCGGGGCCGGTCGATGTTGGCCAGGCGCAGCTTCTCCGGCGGTATGCGCTCTGCGTCCCTGAACCAGGTGAGCAGCAGTTTCATCGCGTCCCGGTAGGAGCCCATGGTCTTTGGTGAGGCTGCGCGCTCCCCGGCCAGGTGGTCGATGAAGAACTTCGACAGCCAGCGCCCGGCAAGCTCCGGTGGCGGCGCGGGGCGCGGGTTCACGGCTGGTCCCCGGGTGGCGCTGGGATGACGTAGCCGAACCGGATCTGGGCTCTGGTCATCACCTCGGGGTAGGCGTCCGCGGTCAGCCTCAGGTAGTACTGGGTGCCGCGAAGGTCGGCGTGGCCCATGTAGCACGCCAGGTAGGGCAGCATCACGGCCAGGTCCGCGCCTTGCGCGGCCCAGCGCCTGAGGTTGGCGACGGCGAAGCCGTGGCGCAGCGAGTGCGGGTGCGGGCCGCCGGTGAAGTGCGGGATGCCGGCATCGGCCAGGTAGCCGCGGAACCGCACGTAGACGGTCGACTGGCTGATCGGCCGACCGGCAGCCACGCTGTAGAAGAGGTAGTCGCTGCTTTCGGGGGCGGGGTGCGCGGCCCCGATGTAGCCCTCCAGGGTCGCGGCGAGTCGGCTGGTGACCGGCACGGTCCGGCTCTCGCCGTTCTTGGTGTCGCGGATACGCAGCGTCCCGCCGCGCGTGTCCACGTCCGCCAGGCTCAGGCTGAGCGCCTCGGAAACTCTCAGCCCGGCGCCGTAGAGCACCCTGAACAGGACCGGGTCGACCATCGCCTTGTTCGAGTAGCAGGACATGGCCTGGGAGTCGATCGCGGCGAACAATCGGCGCACCTCGTCGTCGGTGAACACATACGGGGGCTGGACGCGGACACGGACCCGGGTTGCCGCGGCCGGGGCGCAGGCATCCCAGCCGGCCGCCCAGGCGTACTCGGCCAGCTGGCGCAGCGCCAGCTCGTTTCGCCGGACCGTGGAGGACCGCAGGTGACCGCCGTAAAGGAACCCGTCGACCGCTTCCCTGGTGATTGACCCGTCCGGGTAGCCCTCCCGCCGGCAGTGGCCGGCGAACTGGCGCAGCACCCGTTCCTGGACTTTGAACCTGTATCCGCCAGCGTGGCGCGACGCGACCAGTTCGGCGACCAGGCCCGGCAGCGTCGTGTCAGGCACTGCGCTCACCCGCCCCCGCCTGGCCGGTGACGTCCTCGACGTCCAGCGCGCAGCATCGCAGCCGTTCGACGTCGAAACGCAGGTAGTAGGCCTGCGTGGTGTCGCTTGAGGCGTGTCCCAGCACGGCTGATATCACCGGCATCGGCGCCCCGTTGCCGATCATGGCGACGGCCAGCGCGCCACGCAGGGAATGCATCCCGCACACCTCGCCCGGCGGGAAGTCGATCCCCGCGCGGGCAGCGTGCCGCGACAGCCGGGAGGCGACCGACGAGGCGCACCCGAACGCGTCGAAGGGATGGCGGTGCTTGACGAACACCTTCGGGCAGGCGGTTTCGGGGCGGCCGTGCCCGGCGTAGTCGATGATCGCCCAGCCGACGTCGTCCAGCAGCGGCAGGCTTAACGGCCGGCCCGTCTTCTGCTGGACGATCGTGATGGTCTTCGCCCGCCAGTCCAGATCGCCCAGGTCGAGCTGGCGCAGATCGGAGATCCGCAGGCCGAGCCGGGCGGTCATCAGGATCATCGCGTAGTCGCGTTTGCCAGTGGCGGACTGGCGGTCGATCACGGCCAGCACCCGCCGGATCTCCTCTGCGGTCCACAGGTGCGGCTCGGACTCGTGGCGAACGTGCCGGTGCGGCGGCAGCCGGTCGGCCAGACTCTGCGGTGTCCGGCCCGCGGCGGCCAGGAAGGCCAGGAAGTCCGCCAGCGACGACCTCATAGCCGCGATGGTCTTGCGGCGCAGCCCGCGTTGCCGCAGGAAGAAACCCGACACGTCCCGCACGCCGAGCGCGGCCAGATCCCCTGCGCCCACCTCGTCCAAGTAGCCCAGGAACCGGCTGACTGCCTTGTCCTTCGCGGCCACGGTCGCCTCGGCGTTGCCGCGCACGCGGCACGAGGCAACATAGTCGTCTCTGAGCGGACGGAACCCGGCGGGACAGCCGTCCTTCGCCGGGATCACCGGCCGGCCGGCGACGACCGCCCGGCCTGCCAGCGCGTCCGCCATCAGCACCACCGGCCGGCGGACCGCCTGGACGCCCCTGTCCCTGACCGGCTCCCGCAACGCCCCCAGCCTGATCCCGGTCTGGTTCGCGATGAAATCCAGGCACACCTGGTCGCTCGCCGTGACCAGGCCCCGTCCGGCCAGGAACGCTGCGAACCGGTCCAGCACAACCTCGTAGCACCAGACTGTGCCCTCGGACCTCCCAGCCTCGCGTAATGCCGCCAGGACACGGCCCACGGCGACCCTGACATCTACCTCTCCCACGAGAATCACCTCTGCGTTCAGCTAGCGGAATGAACGAACAAGGTGACTCTTCGCCGACCCAGGCATGCCGCGCACCGAGATTATGCGGACAACAACCCGAGCTCCGCTGCCCCTACCAGCGGAAACGCCACGGCAGGGCGCATAACCCAGCCGTCCGCCTAATGACGCTTATGGGGAATTCCCCATAAGCGTCACACGTTCGCGGTCAACAACCTGCGGTCCTGGTTCGCCCAGGGGCGAGACGTCGGCGCGCTGCTGCCGGTGCTACAAACCTACATGGGTCACTCGTCGCTGTCCGACACCGCCTACTACCTGCACCTGACCGCCGAGTCCTACCCGGACATCACCACCCAGGTGCAGCAGGCCATCGGCGATGTCGTCCCGCCCGCCACGGCAGGGCCGCGTCATGGCCACTGACTTCGCAGTGTTCCTGCGACGCTTCCTGACCACCCACCTGGCCGGGCTGCGCGGCTACTCGCCCAA
>JBOHDX010000017.1:0-14766 GCA_050700835.1 Nocardioidaceae bacterium | reverse complement strand
GGCCGAGGTGCTCGAGCAGCTGCGTCGGTGACCCGTGGGCCGCTGAGTGCGTCCTGCCCTTGGCCCCGCTTCACACGTCGTACGGTTCAGCGAACCCGACATATCCGGCGCGATTCGGTACCTGCGGCGTGTGAAGCGGAGGCGGCGGGGAGCCGCGGAAGGGATGCGGGGTGGGTCGAGGCCAGCCGCGAGCGCCGAGCGGTCCAGCGACCGTCAGCACGAGCGCCGAGCGGTCCAGCGACCGTCAGCACAGCGCCTCAAGCACCTCATCGATGGTGTCGACGCACACGAGCCGGTCGGCCATCGGGTGCCCGACCGCCAGGGATGTCAGCAGCGGCCAGGCCGGCAGCTCATGCATCCAGTAGCGGCGGCCGACCAGCACCATCGGGGCGACGTGGTCCTCGTCGGCGTAGTAGTTCTCGCAGGCAGCCTGGAACACCTCCTGGACCGTGCCGCCCACCCCCGGCAGGAACACGATCCCGCCGTCGCAGCGGGCCAGCAGAACCGCCTCACGGATCGCGTTCTGAAAGTACTTCGCGATCGCCGAGGCAAACACGTTCGGCGGCTCGTGACCATAGAACCAGGTCGGTACGCCGAGGGTGGCGCGGCCGCCGGGGTGAGCGCCGAGCACCGCGAGGCCCAGCCTCGCCCAGGCGGTGATGTCCGGAGCGAAGTCAGGAACAGCCGCGAGGGCGGTCACCGCCGTGTCCACCATGTCCGGCGCCTCGTCGGCGAGGTAGGCGCCAAGGTTCGCCGCCTCCATCGCTCCGGGGCCGCCGCCGGTGGCCACCGTGAATCCGGCAGCCCCGAGCGCGTGTCCGAGCCGCGCCGCGAAACCGTAGGCCGGCTGGTCGCGCAGCGTCGCATGACCACCCATGACACCCACCAGTCCGGCCGACGAGCCCAAGCCGTCCCGCAAAGCCTCGTCGAGGGCGTCGTCGACCGCGTGGTCGTGCATGGCCGCAAACAGGGTGTCCGCGACGTCGTGTCGACGACCGGTTCGCTGGTTCCAGGCATAGATCCGGGCATCGGGGGTTCGTTCGTACTGCTCGGCGTCGATCCCTGCGTACAGGTCGCCCGGGGTATACAGCTTGATTCGGTAGGGGTCGAACGGCAGCGCGGGCACCAACGGGAACAGCAGCGCACCGCGCCGGCGCAGATCCGCCGCTGTCACGTCGTCGAGCGCGACACCGAGGAAGATCGCGCCGCGCGGGTCCAGCGTGGACAGCACTCTCGATCGGTCACGAAGGTCGACCGACTGCACGCGCCAGCCCCGCATAGACGTCGCTGACCGGGCGGCCTCGTCGAACTCCGCCAGCGACTCGATCTCGCGTGAGCGACCCCGGCCGGTGTGCACGCGCGCAGGCTAACGTCTTACGTTCCTGACGCGGTCGAATGCCCTCCCGGGGCGGCTGGTCAGGAGCGGTTAGCCACCGAACGCCTGGCCCACGAGGTCGCCGAACAGCTCCTGCTCGTCGACGTCGAGCCCGCGGGCGCGAAACCACGAGCACACGTTCGTGCAGTCACGGAGCAGGAAGTCCATCCCCTGTGGATTGCCGACGATGTCCACGATCTGCGGCAGGTCGATGATCACCAGCCGTTCACCCTGCGCGAGCAGGTTGTACGCCGACAGGTCGCCGTGCGCCCAACCCGACCTGGCCAGGAAGCCCATCGCGTCACGCAGCTGGGCGAAGTAGCCGCGCAGGACGGCGTCATCCGGCCGCGTCTGGGCCAGCCGCGGTGCGGCGACTCCGTCGACCTCGATGAACTCAAGCAGCAGCTCGGTTCCGTCGATCTGGACCGGGTACGGAACCGGCACGCCGGCCGACCACAGCCGCGACAAGGCGGAGAACTCCGCGAGCGCCCATTCCCCCGATGCCGCGGCACGGCCGTGGGCGGTCTTCTTCGCCATCGCGCGAGCGTCGCGACTCTTGCGGGTGCGACGCCCTTGCGTGTACGTGGCCGCTCGGTGGAACGAGCGGTGGTCCTCGGAGCGGTAACGCTTCGCCGCGAGCACCACTGACGGACCTTGCGGCACCGCGCGTTCCAGCAGGAAGACGTCGGCCTCCTTGCCGGTCTTGAGGATGCCGAGCTCGGTGTCGATCGCTCCGTCGTCGGTGATGATCCAGTCGGGTCGAGGTTCGGGACCGTGCGCCCCCCGCTCGATCGACGACCAGGTGGACCAGCGTTGATCCGGCGTGAGCTCGTCGTAGGCGGTGTATCCGAAGTCGAACACGTCGGCGTCCGGCTCGTACTCAGGAGATGCGGTTGTCGGGAACGACATGGGTGAGGCTCCAAGAGGCTGTGTCGCCCCTGGGCCGGGTCGGCCGCCTCAGCGATGCGCTGGTGGCCGACCTCAGTGGGAGAGGCGTCGGGAAGCGGGGACGGTGACGACCCCACGGACAGTGGTGGACATCTCGACGCCTCCTTCGCTTCCCGGGCGTCGGTGTGCGACGCCCCGTGTTGCGGCTCGGCACACTGTGCCGGACCCGAGAGTCCCCGGCAACCGATTTACCCCGTCGCCCCTCCCGCGATTGCGGGGAAATGGTCCCGTTGGGCGCGGGCGGTCAGTGGCCACCTACCAGCGGGGCCATCGCCTTGGCGAGGAGGCTCGGACGCCGGGTCAGCCGCTCCTCGGCGTCGGCGGCGCTCATCGCCCGGAGACCGGCGTTGACACCGAGCCAGCGCAGGGGCTCCGGCTCCCAGTTGCGGCTGCGGTGCCCCACCCATGGCAGCGTCACCAGATCGGTGTCTCGGCGCAGGATCAGGTCCGCGAGCGTACGCCCGGCGAGGTTGGTCGTCCCGACCCCGTCGCCGACGTAGCCGCCCGCCCAGCCGAAGCCGGTCCGCCGGTCGAGCCCGACCGAGGCGCACCAGTCCCGAGGGATCCCGAGTGCGCCACCCCACTGATGCGTGATCGACACGTCGGCCAGAGCGGGGAACAGCTCGACCAACGTCTCGCGCAGCGCCGCGAACACTCGGGGCTCGCGCTCATACGATGCCTGGATACTCGATCGGAAGTGGTACGGCGCTCCGCGGCCCCCGAAGGCCAGGCGGCCGTCGGCGGTGCGCTGGCCGTAGATGATCAGGTGCCGTCCGTCGCTGAACGTCTCGCGTGCCGCCAGCCCCGCCTCGGCCCAGAAGGAGTCGGGCAGCGGTTCGGTGGCGATCATCAGCGAGTAGACCGGCACCATCGCCCGTTCGTGCCCGGGCAGCTGACAGGTGTATCCCTCGGTGGCGCGGACCACGACGTCGGCCCGGACCTTTCCGTGCGGAGTCCGGGCGAGTCCGGGTTCGATGCTCGTCACGGGGGTCTGCTCGTAGATGTGCACCCCCGCCCGCTCAGCCGCGGTCGCGAGCCCGCGTACCAGCCGGGCCGGATGGATCGCGGCACAGTGCGGTGTGTAGGTGCCGCCGATCACGGACGTCGCGCCCAGCCGGGCCCGAGCCTGGTCGGCGCCCAGCAGCGCGAGATCGGCGTCCGTCTCGCCCCACCGCCGGGCCTCGTCCACCTGGGAACGAGCGCGACGCAGCTGCACCTGGTCGCGCGCAACGACCACTGTGCCGCCGTGGGCGACGTGCGCGTCGATGCGTTCCGACTCGGCCACCCGAACCACCTCGGCGACGGTCTCCTGCATGGCGCGGACCTGGCGCAGGGCGCCGTCGCGGGTGCCGATCTCGGCGAGCGCGGCCGCGGAGGCTGGGAACAGCGCGCTACACCATCCGCCGTTTCTGCCCGAGGCGCCGAAGCCCGCCACCTCGCGCTCGACCACGACGACGCGCAGGGTGGGATCGAGCGTGGCCAAGTAGTACGCGGTCCACAGCCCGGTGAATCCGGCGCCCACGACGACGACGTCACAGTCCACGTCGGCGTTCGGCGCTGGCCGGGGCACCCAGTCGTCTCCCGCGGTGTCGTGCCACAACGACAGGGAGGCGTAGCCGGACGACGTCATGCTGCTCCTGCCAGAGTCGCGCGGGCGGTGGTCAGCGCACGCCCCACGAGTACGTCTGCTTGCGCAGCTTGAGGTAGACGAACGACTCCGTCGCGCGTACGCCCGGGATCGTGCGGATCCGGGTGGACACGACCTCGAGCAGGTGCTCGTCGCTCTCGCAGACCACCTCGGCCAACAGGTCGAACCCCCCGGCCGTCACCACGACGTAGTCGATCTCGTCCATCTCCGCGAGCGCGTCCGCGATCGGCTCCAGCGGCCCCTCGACCGTCAGTCCGATCATGGCCTGCCGGGCGAACCCGAGCTGCAGGGGATCGGTCACGGCGACGATCTGCATGACCCCGTGGTCCAGCAGTCGCTGCACCCGTTGCCGCACTGCCGCCTCTGACAGCCCGACCGCCTTGCCGATCGCGGCGTACGGCCGCCGCCCGTCCTGCTGGAGCTGCTCGATGATGCCCTTGGAGACATCGTCGAGGCCGTTCGAGCGCTCCCGACGGTTGCCGTTGTCGCGGGAATGACGTGTCACCACGGTGGACATAGTGCAGATTCCCCGGGGCCAGGGCAAGGAATCCGCAGCATATTGCTCCCAAAACCTCCGGATTTCGTAGACCTGCGCCCGCGGCGCCCCGGATCGCAGACAGGGTCGTCGGAGTGACCTGGCCCGTCTGAACGCATCTAGGCCATGAAATCCGTCGAATGTTCCGCAGTCGGCAACGGAATCCCTTGTAGAGCACGGCTCACTCTGACACGATCCGTACTAGGAGGCCAACCCCGACGGCTGGCCCGTTGTCGTCGAGGAGGTCTTCGCGGTGCGGACAGCGGGACGCGGACGGGTGCGCCCGGCGGACTCGCTGGTCGACGACTCGCTGCGCACGACAGCCCGCGTCCCGTACTGGCTCGACGACACCGCGCGACCGGATCCACAGCAGGCGCTCCGGGGGAGCACGACCGCCGATCTCGCGGTGGTCGGCGGCGGCTATTCCGGGCTCTGGACGGCGCTGCTCGCGAAGGAACGCGATCCCCATCGCGACGTGGTGGTGTGCGAGGCGTTCGAGTGCGGCCAGGCGGCCAGCGGCCGCAACGGCGGGTTCGCAGAGCCCAGCCTGACGCACGGCTTCGCCAACGGCCTCGCCCGGTGGCCGGACGAGATGCCTCGCCTGCTGGAGCTGGGCCGGGCGAACCTCGACGAGCTGGTCGAGACAGTCCGCCGGTACGCCATCGACTGCCGGCTGGACCGTACCGGCGAGCTCAACGTGGCCACCGCGCCGCATCAGGTCGCGGAGCTGGGCGAGCAGGCGAAGCAGATGCGCGGGATGGGGCTCGATTGCGAGCTGCTCGACGAGCAGGAGGTACGCCGCCGGGTCGACTCCCCGACGTACCTCGCCGCGTTGTACGACCCGCTCACCGTGCTCGTGGAGCCGGCTCGGCTGGCGTGGGGCCTGAGGCAGGCGTGTCTCGACCTGGGCGTGCAGATCCACGAGCACACGGCGGTCACCGGGGTGAGCCGTGCCGGCGACGGGGTCGACCTCCTCACCACTCAGGGCAGTGTTCGCGCCGACCAGGTCGTGCTCGCCACTAACGCGTTCCCGTCGCTGCTGCGCCGGTTGCGCTGGCTGACGGTGCCGGTGTACGACTACGCGCTGGTCACCGAGCCGCTGCGCAGCGACCAGCTGGACCGGATCGGCTGGGCGGGTCGCGAGGGCATCGGCGACAGTGGCAACCGGTTCCACTACTACCGACGGACCCGAGACGACCGGATCCTGTTCGGTGGCTACGACGCGATCTACCACTACGGCAGCCGGATCGACCCTTCCTACGACGACCGTGACGCGACGTACCGGCTGCTCGCCGGGCACTTCTTCGAGACCTTCCCGCAGCTGGACGACGTCGTGTTCTCGCACGCGTGGGGCGGCGTCATCGACACGTGCACCAGGTTCAGCGCCTTCTACGGCACCGCGCTCGGAGGGCGGCTCGCTTATGCCGCCGGCTACACGGGCCTGGGGGTGTCGGCCACGAGGTTCGCCGGACAGGTCGTGCTCGACCTGTTGGCCGGGGAGCAGACGGAGCGCACCGCGCTGGCGATGGTGCGTACCCGGCCGGTGCCGTTCCCTCCCGAGCCGCTGCGGTACGCCGGCATCCAGGCGACCCGATGGTCCCTCGCCCGTGCCGACGACCGTGCCGGCAAGCAGAATGTGTGGCTACGGCTGATGGACAGGCTCGGCCTCGGCTTCGACTCCTGAAAGCCCGATCGACTGCAACCGCCTGTTGGAGGCTCCCGATGACCCAGCACGAATCGTCCGTCCACGCCGACCTGCTAGACCGGCACCGCAGCGCGATGCCGGCGTGGCTCAGCCTGTTCTACGACCAGCCGATCGAGATCGTGTCCGGCCAGGGCTGCCGGGTCACCGACGGCGAGGGGCGTACCTATCTCGACTTCTTCGCCGGGATCCTCACCAACATGCTCGGCTACGACGTGCCGGAGGTCAGGGACGCGATCAAGGAGCAGGTGGACAGCGGCGTCGTGCACACGTCGACGCTCTACCTGATCCGGCACCAGATCGACCTGGCCGAGCAGATCGCACGCCTGTCGGGCATCCCCGACGCCAAGGTCTTCTTCACCGGCTCGGGCACCGAGGCCAACGAGGCAGCACTGCTGCTGGCGACGCAGTACCGCCGGAGCAACCAGGTCATCGCGCTCCGCAACAGCTACCACGGTCGGGCCTTCGCCACCGTCGGCATCACCGGCAACCGAGGGTGGTCGGCCTCGAGCCTCACGCCGGTCAACGTGACGTACGCGCAGAACGGCTACCGCTACCGCAGCCCCTTCGGCCACCTCGACGACGCGGCCTACATCGACGCCTGCGTGCAGGACCTGCGTGACCTGATCGACACGACGACCGCCGGGGACGTGGCATGCATGATCGCGGAGCCGATCCAGGGAGTAGGAGGCTTCACCGTGCCGCCGGACGGGCTTTTCGCGGCCTACCAGCAGGTCCTGGATGAGTACGGCATCCTTTTCGTCTCCGATGAGGTGCAGACAGGATGGGGACGGACCGGCAGCCACTTCTGGGGCATCGGTGCCCACGACGTCGTCCCCGACGCCATGACGTTCGCCAAGGGGCTCGGCAACGGCGCGTCGATCGGCGGAGTGGTCGCCCGCGGTGACCTCATGGACTGCCTGAACGCCAACTCGATCTCCACGTTCGGGGGCAACCCCCTGTCGACCGCGGCGGCCAAGGCGACGCTCGCGTACGTCCTGGATCGCGACCTGCAGTCGAGGGCCGCGGTGTTGGGGGTGATGCTGCTGGGGGGCCTACGCGAGGCCACGGCGGGACTGGAGCTGGTCGGTGAGGTGCGAGGCAAGGGCCTCATGATCGGCGTCGAGCTGGTCGAGCCGGGCACGAAGACCCCCGACCCCGCCGCCGCCGGGGAGGTCCTCGAAGCCGCCCGCGATCGGGGACTGCTCATCGGCAAGGGAGGGCTGTACGGCAACTGCCTGCGGCTCGCGCCGCCGATGACCCTGTCCGACGTCGAAGCCAAGGAGGGCCTCGACCTGCTCGTCGACGCGCTGCGCGCCGTCGCGGAAGGACGCTGATGACTACTCACATCGCCACGAGCAACCTGCTGCCCCACTGGATCGCCGGGTCCGAGTGGACCAAGCCGTCCGAGCGTGTGGGGGACGTGCACAACCCGGCCACCGGGCAGGTGACCCGGCACGTGGCCTATGCGTCCCCGGCCGACGTGGACGCCGCGGTGGCGGCGGCGGTCCCGGCCGGTCGAGCGTGGGCGCGGACATCGCTGACCAAGCGAGTCCAGGTGATGTTCGCGTTCCGCGAGATCCTCAACGCCCGCAAGGAGGAGCTGGCCGAGATCATCACGTCCGAGCACGGCAAGGTGCGCTCCGACGCGTTGGGCGAGGTCTCCAGAGGGATCGAGGTGGCGGAGTTCGCCTGCGGCATCCCGCACCTGCTGAAGGGCGGGTTCTCCGAGGGGGTCTCGACGAGTGTCGACGTCTACTCTCTCCGTCAGCCGCTCGGGGTCGTCGCGATCATCTCGCCGTTCAACTTCCCGGCGATGGTGCCGATGTGGTTCTTCCCGCTGGCGATCGCCTGCGGCAATGCCGTGGTGCTGAAGCCGAGCGAGAAGGATCCGTCGGCCGCCAACTTCCTGGCCCGCTGCTGGGCCGATGCAGGTCTGCCGGCAGGGGTGTTCAACGTCGTACACGGCGACAAGGTCGCCGTCGACTCCCTGTTGGCGCACCCCGACGTCGCGGCCGTTTCGTTCGTCGGGTCCACGCCGATAGCCCGCTACGTCTACGAGACGGGGACGGCGCACGGGAAGCGGGTCCAAGCCCTCGGCGGGGCCAAGAACCACATGGTGGTCCTGCCTGACGCCGACCTTGATCTCGCCGCCGACGCGGCGGTGAGCGCGGGCTTCGGCTCGGCCGGGGAGCGCTGCATGGCCATCTCGGCACTGGTCGCGGTGGATCCGATCGGGGACGACCTCGTCGAGCGGATCGCCACCAGAATGGCCGTTCTGCGCACTGGCGACGGGATGCCGTCGCATGGCCGGACCGAGCCCGACATGGGGCCCCTGGTGACCAGGCCGCACCGCGACAAGGTCGCGGCGTACCTCGACGAAGGAGCCGAGGCGGGTGCCAAGCTCGTCGTGGACGGGCGCGACGTCCAACCCGACGGTGACGTTCGCGGCTTCTGGCTGGGGCCGACGTTGTTCGACCAGGTGACGCCCGCGATGTCGATCTATACCGACGAGATCTTCGGTCCGGTGCTGAGCGTGCTGCGGGTCGGGTCGTACGACGAGGCGCTCGCCCTGGTCAACGCCAGCCCGTACGGCAACGGAACCGCGGTGTTCACCAATGACGGCGGGGCCGCGCGCCGGTTCGTCAACGAGATCGAGGTGGGCATGGTCGGGGTCAACGTGCCGATCCCGGTGCCGATGGCCTACTACTCGTTCGGTGGTTGGAAGGACTCCCTGTTCGGGGACAGCCACGCGCACGGCACCGAGGGCGTCCACTTCTTCACCCGCGGCAAAGTGGTCACCTCGCGCTGGCTCGACCCATCCCACGGCGGCGTTGACCTGGGCTTCCCCCGCAACGACTGACCGGGCCAACCCGGACCGACCCCGGGCCGAGGGCGAGTCACGCCAGGCGGTGAGCCAACGCGGCCGCCTGCCCCCGGGTGGACACGCCGAGCTTGGCGAGGATGTTCGACACGTGCACGCTGGCGGTCTTGGGGCTGATGAACAGGGCGCGTGCGATGTCCTTGTTGGACTGGCCGTCGGCCAGCAGGGCGAGCACCTCCTGCTCCCGGCCCGTCAGACCCAGCCGGTCCAGCGGGCTGCCCGGTGGCGCCGGCAGGGGCGAAGCCGTCTCCCCCTGGCCGTCGGACGACTGGTCGAGGTTGATGCGTGCCGCGCGAGCCAAGGCATCCACGCTGTCGCGCACCTCAAGGGCGCCGAGGCCCGTGGCCACCGCGCGGGCCTCGGACAGATGTGCGGTGGCCTCACCGCGCAGGCCGTCCGCCCATTCCGCCTCGGCCTGACGGAGCAGCGCGTACGCCAGGTAGTAGCGCTCGCCGATATCGCGCCAGCGCTGCACCGCGTCCTCCCAGGCTCCGACGTCGGTCCGTCCCTCGGCGCGGGCTCGCTCTCCTCGTGCCATGGCGGCGAAGCCGGCGCACGGCGGGTTCGACTCCGCCAGCTCCTCCAGCAGCCGATCCAGCAGCTCGCGGGTCGAGTCAGGAACGTCCTGGCCGGCTCCGGCGGCAGCACCGAACGTGACCGCCTCGGCACAGCTGCGCCATCCGAGCCAGACGAGCGGCCACGAGTAGCGGGTGTCGAACGCGGCCGCCGCGTCGTCGACGAGGGCGTGCTCCACGGCACTGGCCGCGGCCGCCTGGTCCCCCCGTGACAGCTGAAGAGCCCCGTCGACGAACGCCAGCGGCAGGAGGTACTGCGCGCCGACGTTGTGACCCATCGCCCGTCGCGCCTGCGCCAGTGCCGTCGACACCTGGTCGTAGCGACCGCGCATCACGGCGAGCTCGGCCTGGATCTCGTACAACGTCCCGGCGAAGATGCTGACCGGTCGGCCCTCCAGCGCCTCCGCGAGCATCCGGTCGACGTCGTCCCAGCGGCCCAGATGCATCAGCGACTCGACCCGGTTTCCGGTGAGGTAGGCGCCGTAGATCTGGGTGAGGCCGGTCCGCACGGCGAGCTCGTTGCCGGTGGCCGCCACCTCGGCGGCGTCCGCGTGACGGCCCATCGCCTCCAACGAGTCGGAGAGGTTCACGTACGCCCGCAGCGCGGTCATCGGGGCATCGATGCGCAGCGCCAGCGTCAGACCGTCGCGCAACGTGACCAGGCCCGCCTCGGCCGAGCCGCCGTAGACCTGGGTGCCGCCCAGCGTGATCAACGCCTCCGCCTCCTGGTCCGGTCGTCCTAAGGTCTGCGCGGCGGCGACTGCAGGGAGCGCGAGCCGCGACGCGTCACTCATGTAGGACAGCCGCTGGTAGGCGTTCGCCAACGCAGCCAGCACAACCGCATGCGCCTCCAGCGTGTCGCCCTCGGGCAGCAGCGTCAGCGCCTCCTCGAGCACCTTGATGCCGTCGAGGTCACGACTGAGGTCGCGCAGATAGGACGCGCGGCTCACCAGCATGAGGGCGTGAGTGATGTCGTCCTCACCTGGCAGGTGCTCGGCGAGGGCCTCGTCGAGCAGCGACAAGGCCCGGTCGAGCTGGCCCGAACGGTACGCGGCATCGGCGGCCCGGCGAGCCACCTCGAGCTGGCTTAGGCCGGCGCGGCTTTCGGCATCCGGCACCCGCGGCCACAGCTCCAGCACGCGTTCGAGATGCAGCAGGGCCTCGGCGGGCGCGAAGCTGCGATGGGCGTACTCCGCCGCCTCGACCGAGGCCGACAGGGCCCGCGGCAGGTCCAAGGACGCGTAGCAGTGGTACGCCAGGGCGGCAGGTGCTGCGCTCGGGCCCAGCACCTGCGGATCGGCCTCCAACGCACCCGCGTAGGTCTCGTGCAGTCTGATCCGCTCGCGGGGGAGCATGTCCTCGTACAACGCGTCCCGCACCAGTGCGTGCCGGAAGGCATAGCCGCCGATGCCGTCGTCGACGACGAGCCAGTGGTTCTCCACGACCTGGCGCAGCGCCTCCGACAAGGCGAGCTCGTCCAGCCCGCAGACCGCGCTCAACAGCGGGTCGGACACCTGGCGGCCGGCGACCGAGGCGGTCCGCAGCAGCCGTTGCGCGTCCTGGTCGAGGGCATCGATGCGGGCCATGAGTACCTGGCGCAGGGAAGGTGGCAGGTCATCGAGGTCACCGCCGCGTCTCACCAGCTCGACGATCTCCTCGACGAGGAACGCGTTGCCCCCGGAGCGCTCGAAGACCGTGTCGACCACGTCCGCGTCGGTGGCCGGTCCGAGGATCGCCTCGAGCTGCTCGCGCACCTCGGCCCGGGCGAACCGCGGCAGCTCGAGCCGCTGCACGGACCGGACCCGGTCCCACTCCGACAGCAATGGGCGCAGGGGGTGTGAACGGTGCATCTCGTCCGACCGGTACGTCAGCACCAACATGACCCGGACACCGCGCAACGTCCGCATGAGGTAGGCCAGCAGCTGCAGAGTGGAGCGGTCTGCCCAGTGGAGGTCCTCGAGCACCAGCAGGACGGGGCGGGTCGCACTCAGGCGTCCGAGCACGCCGAGTAGCAGCTCCAGCATCTGGGCCGGTTGCACCACCTCACCGAGCGGGTCGGCAGGCGCGAGCGCCACGTCGCCTGACACCTCGGCGAGCTCGGGCAGCAGCCTGGCCAGGCCGCGCAGGGCTGGGCCCAGCAGCGCCGGCAGGTCCTCGGGCTGGGTCTGCCGAACGAGCGCACGGAGGGCTCCGATGACCGGTGCGAGAGGCAGACCGTCGGAGCCGAGCTCAACGGACTGGCCGACGAGCACGGCGAAGCCGGAGTCGGTGTCGTGGGTCAGCGCTTCCTGGACCAGGCGGGTCTTGCCGACTCCGGCCTCGCCGCCGATGACGACGAAACTGGGTTCGCCACCGCGGGTGGACTCCAGCGCCGCCCTCAGAGCCTCTTGCTCCTTGCGGCGACCGACGAACACGGGGCTGACCACGCTGGCACCCACGTCTGGTGATGTTGCCACAGCAAACCGGACTCACGCGGCGTTTCCGGCGACCTGGGTCGCGACGGCGGGTGCCGTTGGCATCGCTGCCACGCCGTGGGCCGGGGTGGCGCCGTGCTCGCGTGCGCCGAGGAGCACGACGCCGGCGTACCCGGTGACGGCTGCGGCGATGAGGACGAACGCGGCTTGCAGGCCGACAAGCGCGACCAGCGGTCCCGCCACGATCGCACCGGCGCAGATGCCGCCGATGGAGACCGAGAACGCCCAGCTGTACACCCGCCCGAGCAGCGAGTCGTCCACCTCGCGCTGCAGCAACGTGTCCGCGACCACCTCGACGAGGATCGCCCCGGCCCCACCGAGCACCGCGCACAGCATCGCCAACCACAGGGAGTCCGCGACCGCGAAGCCGAGTCCGGGCAGCCCGACGAGAGCAAGGCAGCCAGCCAGTACCAGCGGGAGGCGGTGTGCCCCGGCCAGCCGAGCCGACAACGCCGTCCCGAGGACTCCGCCGGCGCCCGCCCCGGCCATCAAGTAGCCGTACCCCTGCGCACCGTCGCCCAGGTGGCGGGCCAGCAGGAGCAACAAGACGGTGTTGGCGCCGTACACGACGCTGCACAGGACATCGGCGCGTACGCAGCGCATCACCAGCCGCTGCCTTCGAAGCGCCGCGGCTCCAGCGCGCAGCTGCGACCACACGCCGTCGTCCAGCGTCCCGGACGTCCCGCGCTCAGGGTGGAACGCGTCGCTGGTCGGGATCAGCGCCACCAGTACGGCCGACGCGGCGAACGTTGCTGCGTTGGCCACGATCGCCCCTGCGGGCGACAGCAGGAACAGCAGTGCGGCGCCGATGCCGGGGCCGACGACGATGCACAGCATCTGGGTGGCCGAACGAGCGGCGTTGGCGCCTGGGAGGTCGGCATCGTCGACGAGCCGGGGGGTGATGGCACCGACGCAGGACGGATAGACGCTTGCGGCGCCGGTGGCGGCCGCGGCCAGCAGCGGAGCCAGCGCGATCGGCATGGTCCACCAGCCGACGGCCGCCAGCGCCAGCATCAGGGCGACCCGGATGACGTCGGATCCGATCATCAGGCGGCGCCGGTCGAAGCGGTCGGTGATCACACCCGCCACCGGACCCAGCAGCACCATCGGCAGCAGCCGAGCTGCCGTGGTGACCGACAGCCACGTGGCGGAGTGAGTGCGCTCGAACACGAGCGCCAGCAGGGCCACGTTGTAGAGCCAGTCGCCGGCCTGGGAGACGGCGAGGGCGCCGAGCAGCCTGCGGAACCGTGGGTAGCCGAGCGCGGAACGGATGGTTCCCGTCGTACACGAGGTGGGGTCGGTCATCGGTATCGCCCTTCTGGAGGTGGTTCCAGATTCGGTCTAAGCCGCGGGTCGGGCATCGGGCAGACGCCTTAACCGTGGGCGCTGGGAGACTCAGATCGGCGGGGAGACTCACGTTCTTGCGGGGGCTCGCGCTGGGCGCAAGAGAAGGCGTCACCAGGTGTGAGGGTCTGGTTGCCGTGCGTGAGTGCGGGCGGGGCTGCGCGGAGGACGGCGACCCACCTCGGCTGTGCCGACCCACCAGGCCGAGGTCGATCGACCAGAGATTCGACCCGAAGGCCTGCGTGATCGTGGCCGAGGTAGCACCATGCGCACAGGCGGGTGGCTGAGCGCATCCGCACAGGTCACGAAGCCCGAGGGGGTGCCGTGGGGGGATCGGACGGCTCGAGACGCGGGCGCGCAGCAGAGGGTGCGGTCGCGCCCGGGGCTCGTCATGGATGCCGAGCACCTGCCGCTGTTCGTGGCATGGGTGCTGCGTACCAACCGGCTGATGGCGGCCGACCCGGCGTTGCGCAAGCAGGGCAACTTCGCCACAGCCTTCCACGGCGGCGGCTGGCCCGCCTCGGTCGACCTCAGCGGCGTGTCCCGGTGGGAGACCGGTCTCGCCGGCGTGCCCTACGCCGCGGTCCGGCGGTACGAAGAGCTCCTCGAGCTGCCCGCGGACTCGTTGGTTGCGCCGATCGACACGTTGAACCGGTACCTCGCGCCGCGGCTGCGCCCCGAGCCAGCGCTTCGGCGGCCGGCCCGGCCACTGGACATCGTGCGGCACGACCACCTGGCCGACATCATCGACAGGGGGTCCTCGGGTGCGTCGGTGAGCGGGCACGAGTGGGACGAGCTGACGGCGTTTCTGGCCACCACCCCGCAGGTGGTCCTGCCGAAGCCGTCGACCGCGACGGTGCTGGCCGAGCGGCGGCTGCTGGAGAGCCTTATCGCCGACGGCATCGCCTGGATGTCGAGGTACGAAGCGCTCAACCGGATGCTCGCGCACCCCGTCTTCGGTACCCCAGCCGTGGTTGCCTGCGCGAGCATGGGGATCGACTCCCAGAACCCGGTCGTGGTCGAGAGTCTCAGCGACCTCGACTCCAGCGCGCACCCGGACGCCAGCCGCGTGGTGATCTCCCAGCTGCTGAACCCGGCCTCGGACCGCGCGTTCTACGGCGCCCTGATGTCCAGCGTCCGCAAGAGCCGGTACGGCCATTTCTCCCCGGTTCAGGAGGAGCAGTTGGTGCGGGTCCTGACCGACCTGGTGCTCGACGGCGGCGCCGACGGGCCGCAGCGACAGCTGGCCGCACAGGTGTTGCGCATCGTGCGGAGCAGTCT
>JBOHDX010000016.1:0-13549 GCA_050700835.1 Nocardioidaceae bacterium | reverse complement strand
CCGGTCAAACATGCGGGCAGTCGAAAAAAAGTGGCCCACCGGGCTGCCCACAGGGACAGCCCGGCAGGCACACTGCAACGCGGCGGCGCGACGATCCTGGGCATCAGACATGCGGACAGCTCCAAGTAGGTGAGTGGTGAAAACGGGTGTGAGTGGGTGCCGGGACGGTTGCGCGCTCAGGCTGCCGGGATCGGCAAATCCTCGGCGAAGTCACGGATCGTGAACATCACGGTCAGCTTCGGCGCATCCTCGACCGCCCGGATCTTCCCCACCGACGACACGGTCACCTTGAACACATCCATCAGCGACCCGACGACGTTGCCGCCGTCCATGATCGCAAGAAAGGTGTTCTGGTCCCGCTGCAAGACGGTCCGGATGTCGTTCACGCCCGTCAGGTCCGCATACCACGTGATCGAAGAGGCGTCGGCCGTGATCCGGCCCGGGATCGACGAGTTGAACCGGTGGGCAAGGTCGGGCGTCACGATGTCGTTCGACGTCACCGACCAGCCCGTCCAGTCGGCAAGATCGCCGGTCACGTCCGTCCCGCCGGTGATCTCCGACAGGGTCGGCGTCAGGTCGGCGGCGACGACAGTGGGCAAAACGAAAACCTTGGTGACCTCCGGCTGGAAATACCGGGTCGCCGGTGTGAGAGCAGCCATGCTCAAGACTCCTTCGGCTGATGGACCGGCTCGGCCGGCTTCTTCTTCTGGGTGGTCACCGCCGCCTCAAGGGCGGGGTCTTTCTCTGCCGCGGCACGGAACCGGGCAGACTTGCGGGGCTCAACAAGCTCCGACCATCCGGACCCCTCGAGCGCGGCCCGAGGCATCTGCGCGACACCGTCGATACCGGGATGGGTGGCGTACACGAGCGTGAAATCAGGCACGGATGCCTCCTAAGGTGCGTAACGCGGACTTGATGGCCTGGTCGACCGTCAAGATCACCTGGAACCGCTTCGCCCTGACTGCCGGCATCAGGAACGGCCGCGTCGCCTCGGTGACCCACACGTCGTGGCCGTACACCGGATGCCGGAACGTGCCCCGGCCACCACCCGCCGACAGGCCCTCGTAGGGCCGCGCATGCGGCGCCTTCACCGAGTCCACACGGATCGTGACCCCGCCGGCGCGGGTACCGAACGATGTGCGGACACCGATCGCGGCGGGGATCCTGGTCGACCAGGACGCGTTCGCCTTCGCCTGGTCGGCCACGATCGTGCCGGCCGCCCTCAGCTTCGGCCGAAGCTCGGCCCGCAGCTCGGCCGGGACCGTCCCCATCCGCGCCGCCAGGTCGCGGACCCCGACGATGCCCTCGACGCCCATCAGATGTGCGCCATCAGATGTGCGCCACCGTGGTGACCTCGAACAGGACCTCACACACGGCGCCGTCGGACTGCAGCGTGTGCCATTCCATCGTCTGACCCAACGTTGCGGCGTCAACTACACCGCCGAGGGTCCCGTCGTCTCTCAGCGCCTGCGCCAACGCGTCCAGGGCCGCCTTGCACCGGTCGCGGACCGTCTTGGTTTCCGTCATGCCCGCGATGCACGACAACACACACATGACCCGCGCTGTCTCCACCCGGCCACGCGACAGGCCCGGCTCACGCACCTGGTCCACCAGCACCGCCGGTGACCCGCCGGCGACTTGCAGCACGTCCTCATCGACCAGCACCGCCGACCCGGCGGCGGGCCCGTCGATGACCTGCAGATCCGGCAACGCCGACGCCGCCAACGCGAGCAGCGCGTCGACGACCTCCGCCACCCGGGATGCTTGCGGCGGCCTCACGCCACCACCATCCGACGATGCGGGTTAATCAGCTCCAACGCAGCGTTCGGCAACGCGAACCCCCGCGGCGTCGCCTTCTGCACCCGCGTCTCGCCCAACATGCCCGGCCGGGTCACGCCCGACCGCTGCCGCTCCCACAGATGCTCACCCGTGATCAGGACGGCCTTCATCAGCATGTCGGGCACCGGGTCACGGCCAACCGTGTAGGCCACCGTGTACGGCCCGAACGGGAGCCACGACAGCACCGACGACAGAATCCCGGTGTCGGCGTCGATCTCGAACCCGGCCGGGTCGTAGGTGTTGCCGGTGCGGATGTGGGTGATGGACTCCACCGACACGACCGGCGACTGCGGCAGCAACAGGGCCGCCCCGAACTGGCCCGCACCATAGGTGGCGCCATAGGCTCCCCTGTCGGCCCACGGGTACAGCTGCTCGGTGGCCGTACCGGTCCGGTCCGTCACCGACCTGGGCGACATGGCCCCGACAGCCGACTCAACCATCTCCGTGGCTGCGAGCAGGGTACGCATCAGCTCGTCGTCGGCCGCCGACTTCGACGTCTCCGCGTTCAGCTCGGCGCGGAACTCCTCCAGCGTCACCGGCGGCGACACGGCTGTCGAGGCCATCGCTCACTTCGTGTCGTGGTCGTTGACGCCCTCGACCGGGACGTCGCGGCCGAGCACCTTGTAGCCCTCGGCCTGGTCCGGATTACCGTTCTTGTCGATCGACTCGACCGCGACGACGTCGGTGTCAGCCTTCGCGGCCTCCACACGGGCGTCACGGTCCTCCGGGGACTCGGCGGCTCGCTGCGACGCCTCCGGGGTCTCCGGGGTCTCCTTGGTGCGGCTGGCAGCCATCACGGCTCCTTCATCTGGATGTGGCGGGGTTGGGGTGGACGCCGGAGGCTGGGCCGTCAGGGAGCGGCCCAGCCTCCGACGCGTATCGGGTCAGGCCGCGGCCTGGGTGCCGGTCTTGAACGCGGAAGCGTCGTCGAGCACGGAGTCGAACCGCATGAACGCGAAGTAGCCGTTCTGCAGGTAGTCCGCATACCGCTCCCGAAGCGTCACCATCGACCCGCCGGCGACCCGGCGAATCGTGAACGCGGCGTCGATGTCGCCGTAGCCGATCGACACCGCCGCCGCACCCGGCACCGCGATGCCCTGGTCGACCACATACGGGTCGCCGAGCAGCAGCGACGGCTCACCGGCCTGGACTGACGGCTGCCACAGCGGCCGCCCCTGGTTGTCCTTCAGCTTCCGGATCGCCTTCAACGCCTGGTCCGACAGCGCCCACATGCAGCCCTGGTCGGAGTACCTGTACGCCGGGTCAACCGAATGCTGCAGGTCCAGCAACTCGTCGTAGGTGACGGCGGTCGTCGACGCGAACGTGACCGCCGACGTGGCACCGGTGAACAGCCCATGCGGCTGCGAGGTGCCCGTGCCCGTGACCAGGTGCGCCGACACTGCGCGGCCGATCCGCTGCCCAGCCTTGCGGGCCAGGAACGACTCCAGGTTGAAAATGGAGTCCTCCAGCAGCGACCACGGACACCGCATCAGCCTCGACGTGTAGGTGTACGCGCCGAGCGTGTTCTGGCCGAACGCGGCGTCCTGCTCGCCGATCTGGGTGTTGTCGGCCAAGATCGCGCCCACGTTCGACGTGTCGTTGTTCGTCGGCCACTGCAACACGTTGCCCGACGCGGTGTCGATGACGTTCGCGAAGCCGAGCAGGCCCCCATACGCCTTCATCGTCTCCGTCATCTTGTTCAGCGTCGTGGTCGGGATCAGGTAGCCGCCGGTCGAGCCGGAGCCACCCGCCAACGCCCGGACCTCCTTGGAGTTGTCCGCGCCGGGCGCCAGCAGCGCCCGCTCCTCGGAGTCACAGCCCGCCATCCCTACGCGCAGGTAGGTGCCGAACGCGCGGTCATACGCCCCGCCAGTTTCGGACTCCTCGGCCGTCTCGGACGGGACCGGTGCCCGGTCCTCAGGGACGGCCATCACCTTCCCAATCCGTTCAGCGCGCTCCTCGGTCTCGATGGCGGCCGAGAACCGCTCCACGTCGTCGAGGGCGGCCTCATACGTTCGCTGCTCGTCGCCGGACAGCGTCGCGTCATCATCGGCGTCGGAGATCCGCTTACGGATGTCCTGAGCCTCAGACCACGCCCGCGCCCGCTTGTCGAGCAGGCTCTTGAGCTTGTCGCTCATCATGCCTCCAGGCATGTCGGACAGCGCCCACGTCGGGGCGCCGTGTTTCGGGTGGGGTGGCGCTACCTGCCGAGCAGGTAGCGGGCGGCGAGCGCATCTTGACGCATCGTCGCCAGGCGCAGGGCTTGCGGAGTGGACTCACCCGGCTCCGTGCAGCCTTCTCCCCGAGTGGACTCACCCGGCTCGGGGGCCACCTCCTGCGCAGAGGTGGACGTCTGATGGCGTGCGGCGCGAACCTCGCCACACGTGCTGCGGAGACCCGCGTCGGTCTCCTCGTAGGCGGGGAACGTCACCGCCGACACCTCCAAGAGGCGGACCTCAAGCAGTGTGCGGACCTCAACCTCAACGTCCTGCCCGTCGCTCGTCGACACCGTCTCGGTATCCACACTGTCCTTGACGACGTAGAAACCGAACGACATCCCCGTCAGCCGTCGCTTCTCCAGATTCCGCACCAGGTCCCGCACATACGACAGCTCGACGTCGAGGTCCGCATCCACCACCAGGCCCGTGGCGTCCTTCGACAGCCGCAGATCCCCGGCCGTCATCCGCGCCACCAGCAACGAACTGTTGTGATCGACCAGGAACCGGGCATCGGTCTCCGTCAACGTCTTGTCGAACGCCGACGACGCGATCTGCTCATACCAGCCCCACTTCAACGGGTTCCCGATCGCGGTCCGCGAGTCGAACACGGCCGCATGCCCGGTGAACCGGGGATCAGCCTGCTGGTCGTCGGCCGCGCGGATCAGCTGCACGTCGGTGTCGCCGAACGGGCGAAGCCGCCGCTCCAGCACCGCCGCACCGTGACGCATCATCGTGGTGGTCATGCCGCGTTACCTCCATCGGCAGAGTCCTGCTCGGTCTTGGCCTGCGCGCCCGTGGTGTTCGGCGAGAACGGCTCGTCGCCACCCGGCAGCGGCGGCAGGTTCTCCTTCGCGCGCGCCTCGTTCGGCACCATCCAGTGATTCACGATGCCCGACGCGTAGAACGCTGCCCGGGCCGCCGAGTCGCCGCGCAACAACCCTTCAACCACGAACTCGGCATACTGCGCGCCGTACAGCAGCTCCGCGGTCACCCGCTGCTCAATCCGCTGCATGTACGGCTTCAACGTCAACGTGACGAACGTCCGGAACTGCTGCTCCATCCCGGTGCCCCACGACGTCGACTTCTCCTGGTCGTTCAGCATCCACCCCGGCAGCCCCAGCAGCCGGGCAATCTCGGTCACCTGAAACTTCCGCGACTCCAGGAACTGCGCATCCTTGAACGGCATCGTCAGCGACTGGAACTTCGCGCCACTGTCCAGGATCCCCACATCACCCGCATGCTCCGCGCCCTGCAACGTCCGCCGCCACTTCCGTTTCAGCGCGTTGGCCTGCTTCTGATCCAGCCCAGCATCCGTCGTCAAGAACCCGTCCAACATCAGACCCTGGGCGAACAGCTTCGCCGACGCCCGCTCCGCCGACAACGCCAGCCCGACCGACTCACGCGCCGCCCGGATCGGGCCGATCCCCGACACCCCCGTCAACGACATGCACGGGATGTGCAGAACCTCGAACGCTGTCCACGGCTTCCCGTCGACCACGAACCGGCGGACCAGTCCCCCCAGCTCCAACGAGTCCACCGCATCGACCTGCACCCGCGACGGGTGGATCGGGGTCAGCCTGACAACGTTCCCGGCCGCGTCGCGTGTCTTGAACAGGAACGCGTTGCCCCACAGCACCATGTGCGCGACGACGGTCTCCCACCGCTCAAACGACGTCTGGTATTCGTTGTGCCCGGTGATCGCCGGCTTGTTCGTCTCCCGCGTCGCCGACCCGCCCGCATACGTCTTCAGCGGCAACCCCGCGATGCCGGCAGCGATGATCTGCGTCCCCCGCAGAGCCGCACCGACCCGCATCGCCCCATCCGGGGTGACCGGCGCCCCCGACGCCGTCGGCGCGCCGCCGAGCAGCCCCAGCAACGACTCGTTCGTCAGCGGCAGCTCCGCGTTCTCCAAAGGATTCGCGTACCGGGTCACCATCGCCCGCAGGAACGTCACTGCGCCGTCCCCCTAGTCCGTCGCGACGCCGGCCTCAGAAACGGCCGCTTCGCCTCAGGTCGCGCCGACTCCTCCGGCCGTTGCGCCGACTCCACCTCAAGCGCCCACGCGCACACACACAAGATCGCGCCGCCCAGCATCAGCCCCGCCGGCAGATAGATCAGGACAGCGCCAAACGTCACCACCGCAGCGCCGACCAGGAAGATGACCGCTCGATACACGGGCGAGCCCTCCTCACCAGATGTTGAAGCCCGACGACGGGGCCGCCGACGATGCCCACCAAGCGGCACGGTCGACGCCCATGACCGCGCAGACAGCCAAGTCAATCCACCGCTTAGACCGCGGATTGTCCTTCACGATCCGCGCCTTCCCCGACGGCGTCGGCTTCGACACCGCATTAGCCAGATGCCGGGCCAACCCCGGATGCCCCGAATGAGTCAGACCGTGATCGACAACCGCCTCATAGAACCGCTGCGTCGCCGGACCCATCCGCTCCTGCGTCTGCGGATACACCTCGATCGGCAACCCGTCGTCCTCCAGCTCCTCACGAGCGTCCTGCCACATCCAGTCATCCCACGCGACCTCCACCACGTCCCACCGGCGACCAGCCGCACGGACCGCGGCCCGCACCTCCGCACGCGGCACCCGCCACGCCAACCCATCCGCAGGCCGCTCCCACGACCCCACAACAAACACATGCGGACGGTCCTCAACCGTCACCCCCACCAGCGCCGTCGAGTCACCCGTCTTCGACCCGTCAAACGCCAGCACCACCCGGGCCCCGGCCTCCACCAACCGGCCAGTGTCCACACAGCCGTCCCACGCCCCAGCCGGCAGCCACGTCTCCGACGACGCCACAAACACGTTCGTCCGCTTCGTGCGGAACTCCGCCTCCGGCGTCTTACCGACCGTCGACACGAAATCCTCCACCGCCACCAGGTCCCCCAACCCAGGGTTCGCCTCCGCCCACACAGCCGGATCCCGATGATCAGCCCTCGGCGCCGACGGCTCCCACCAGGCCATGAAGAACGACGGATCGTCAACCTCACCCGCAACGATCCGTTTCCCGTACTCGTACATCGAGAAACACAACGAATCCTGACCCGTCGAATCCGTCCGCACCCCCGCCGTCGTGATACCCAGCAGCAGCGGCTCCACCCGGGCACCCATCGCCAGCGCCATCACATCCCACAACTCGCGGGTCGGCTGCGCATGCACCTCGTCGAACACCACCAGATGCGGGTTCAAACCCTCCTTGGTGAACGCCTCCGCCGACAACGCCCGATACACCGACCCGGTCTTCTCAAACTCGATCACATCCCGATACACATTCAGCAGCGCCGACAGCTCCGGGTCCATCGCCACCATCCGCCGCGCCGTGTCAAACACGACCTTCGCCTGCGCCTTATCCGCCGCACACGAATAAACCTCACCGCCATCCGGCCCCATCACCAGCGACGCCAGACCGACACCCGCCCCAACCCCCGACTTCCCGTTCTTACGGGCCACACCCACCAGCGCCTGCCGATGCCGCAGCCGCCCATCCACACGCCTCGCCAACAACGCCCCCAACAGCGACCGCTGCCACGAACGCAGCCGGATCAGCTCCCCCACCGGGGCAGCCACCGAGTCCTTCGTGACCCGGCACACCGCCTCAATAAAGTCCCCGTACAGGCGCCCGTCGCCGCGCCGCACATCCGCAGCCGGCACCGGCGTCAACCACCGCGGCGGCCAGGCGTCAGCGGCGGCGACCGGCCTGCTTGGCAAGGAGGCTTTCGAGGGCACTGGCCTTCTTCACCTCCGCCACACCAAGTCTCGCCCGCGCCGTCGGAGTGAACCCCAACGACGACAACGAGTCAGACATCTGCCGACTCAACGCAACAACCACCCGACCATCCGCCGGGTCCGTCGTCGCCCGATACCTGCGCCGCGCCGACGACAAATCGTCCGCCAGCCGCGCCGCCTCCTCAATCGCATCCCGATCCGAGTCCGGCGACAACCACGTGATCGCATGACCCCACGCCCGCCCCCACAACGCCCGCCCCTCCAAACCCAAATCGACCGGCGCATCCGGCACCCCATCCGCCATCGGCAACGCCGTCACACAACCCGGATCCGGCAACGGCCGACCATCAGCCTTCTTCGTCCCCCCAGCCCTTCCGACCCTTCTGTGATGCTCAATCGGCGCCGGGGGACGTCCCATGACGAAACCTCCCGTTTTTCACCGGTTACTGGGTTCTATGCCCGCGTGCGTAAGCCTTGGGCGGGTCAGGAGTTGTCGGGGTTGTCCGACTTTTGGGTACCCCCGGGGGTTAGCGGGGGCGGCTGGTCGCCCGGTTGCAGGCGCGGTGCTCGGGGCCGGCGTAGAGCTGGCGGTCGTGGTCGTCGTGGCCCAGGTCCCACGGCTCGTGGGGCAGCAGCTGCTGCCCGCAGCGCCAGCAGCGGACGGTGCCGGCGGCGACGAGCGGCGCCCATTGGCGGCGGAGTTGCTGGTGTGTGTGGCCGTAGCCGCGGCTGGTGGTGGTGCCGGCCGCCGTGCGGGTGCAGGTGGCGCAGCGGGTGGTGACGCCGGGTTGGCCGCAGTCGAGGCAGGCGCTCACCGGGGGGTTAGGTCTCTGGGTGTGGTTCGGGGTGGGCGGGGGCTGCTGTCGGCATGGTGTGTCGCCTCCCGGACGTGGCGAGACCCGGCGCTTGGCCGGGTCTGTGGGCATACGTCGTCCGTGCAAAAAGGGTGATGTAAGGATCCTGGTTTGTCAAGCCGCGACGCGTTTTTGGCGGCGTGTCGCATGGTCGGCGTACTGCCGTGTCGAGGCTGCGTGGATGACTAGTCGGCGTGTGGTCAGGTCGCAGGCGGACGGTATGGCCAGGTTGGCGGCCCAGCTGCGTATGGTCGCGGTGGGCCGGTGTGTGTAGGCGGCGATGAGGCGTGGTGGGCCCCAGCCGATCATCATGGTGCCCAGTATGCGCCCGGGGGTGGGCCACCACGTGTAGGCCGGGTGGCGGCGGCGAAAATAGTTGGCGGTTCCTCGCGCACAGGTGTAGACAGCCCTACCATCCGGGTGTAGTGTGTCCTACATGAGCAGCACTTACACCGACACCCAGGAGACGACCACCATGACCGAGCAGACCACCGACCGGATGACCGAGGCGCTGCGCCGCTACCGCCGCAACCTCATTCTCGCGCTGAGCTTCGAGCAGGACGACTCGGCGGTCGTGACCCGCGCCAAGGCCGCGATCAGGGCGTGCAGTGACGCCGACCTGATCGCAGTCGACGCAGCCGCCACCACCCCCGGCTTTGCCCACCTCATCCGCGACGCCGCCATCGCCGGCGGACTGCCCACGGACGACGTGGCCCCCCTGGTCCTGCAGATGGTCCGCGGCGGGGTGGTATGACGATGAGCACCGACCGCACCCCCAACATTCCGCTGCTCCGCAAAGCCCTCGCGTGGGCTGAGGCGGAAGCCGCCAAACCGCCCGACGACCGCCAATGGCACCAACAATACTGGCGGCTGACCCCTCGGGAGGCGTATGGGCGCGACATGACGCCCCCGACTTGCGGCACGACCTACTGCCTGTTCGGATGGGTCTGCTACCTCTCCGGCAAAGAGACGGACGAGGACCGCCTAGCCGACGGCCATGTCTACACACGTGCCCGCAACCTTCTCGGCATCGACATCGACACCGCTAACCGGCTCTCGGCTGACTACAACACGATCGAAGACCTGCGCCACCTCGCCGAAGAGATCGCCGCTAGCGTCGGCGAGACGCTGTGAACAGGACCGTGTGGCTCGGCCCGGCAGCCGACCAGCTCACCGCCGAGCAGCTCGATCGATTCGAGTACGAGGCGAAACGCGTGCTTGCTCGTGTCGGCGACGACCCCGGCGACCAGCCCGACCGGGACACGGCGCTGTCCGCCGTCGTGCAGTACCTCCTCGGCGAGATCGCCATCGACCAGGCGGGCGCCGACCGGGTCCGGACCCGGACCGCCGAGCGGGCCGCGTCGCTGGTGGCGCAGCAGGTGGCGCGGATGGCTGTGCTTGACGGGATGCCGGAGGCGGAGGCCGCCCGCCGGGCCGGGCTGGACCGGATGACGGTACGCGCCGCCCTCGGCAAACGCTGACCGGTCACCGGGGGTTGTGTGCCGCTGCGTGTAGGCCGTGGCGGCGTCGAAGATAGTCGGCGTTTTCTCGCGCACAGGTGTAGACAGCCCTACCATCCGGGTGTAGTGTGTCCTACATGAGCGAGACACCCACCACCCCCCAGGAGACGACCACCATGACCACCACCTACGCCACTGAAGAAGCCTGGTACGCGGACGCCGGGCAGCGCATGTCGGACCTACAGATCGCGATGATCGAAGGCACCCGCGGTCACCTCCGCCACGGGATCCTCAGCCGCTTCAATCACCTCGACTCCGACAACGAACGCCGCGTCGCCCGCGAACTCGGCGCCGACCTCATGGCCGCACTCGTCGACCAGTACACCGTCGCGATCACCGCCAAGTGCGCCGACCCCGATGACAGTGCACTCCTCCAGGCATGGCACGCCACCATGCTGGCGCTCGCCGAGGAGCGGACCCGATGAGCGGTCACTGTGCCGCCACCTGCTCCGCATGCGCCCGCACCGCCAGCCAGTACGACGTCTCGTCGTAGACCTGCCCGCAGCGGCGGCACCGACGCGTGTCCTCCCGGCCACCGAGACTCCGACCGGTCCTGGCCGCGACACGCCGGACCAGCCGGCCGCCGCACCGGAAGCACGGTGCGGCGGTCGCCTCGTCCCGTGCGCCGGCGTACAGCACGTCCTCCAGCCACCGCCGGCAGCGGTCCACGTCGGCGGCGAACTCGTCGAACCCGTCATGATGGGCCGCTGCGTAGGCCAGTTGGCGGGCCAGGTAGGCGGCGGCCCGGCCGACGGTGACCCGCAGCCCGGTCGGCTGGTCGAACACCTGCCGCCAGTCCGACTCCCACATGCCGAGAACCCACAGCGGGTGCAGCTCGTCGCGGCAGTCGGACAGGTACGCCTCGTCCGGGCAAGGCGCCGGGGTGGGCCAGTCGCGGGGACAGCCGCGGCCCCGGGTGGCGCAGCGGCAGACGCGGCCGGTGATCGCCGACAGGGCACGGTGCTGCCACGCTTCGGGATCCGCGGCGGGGCCGGCTGCCATCGCGGCAGCGGAGTCGACACCGCGGTGAACGGCCTGGTGGGGTAGGTGCGCGGCGAGGGTGGTGATGGTGTTCAGGTTGTCGCGGGCTTCGCCGACACAGACGGGGCAGGTCCGCTGGTCGGCATCGGCGCCGCAGACGCAGCAGCAGGTCACGACCCGCCCTCCTCGAGCTCGGTGGCGCATTGGGGGCAGAGGAGTTGGTCGCCGAGCCAGGGGTGGGGTTGGTTGCCGCCGGTGATGTGGTGGGGGCAGGTGGTGGGGTTGGTGTGCCCGCTGCCCGTGGCGGGCACGGCGGGGGCGTCGGGGGCCGTACCTACTACCGTGCCCTCTATATAGGGCACGGGCACACCCGGTTGCGCGCCGAGTTGGGCACGGGTGGGCACGGGTGGGCACGGTAGTTCGGTTTGGCCGGGTTTGTCCGGCTGGGTTGTGTGGGCTGTCAGTTCGGTGCCGGGGTAGTGGTAGTGGGCTTGGCCGATGATCTGGCGGAGGATGAGGCCTTGGGCGACGAGGCGTTCGACGGCTGCGTCGATGTCGGGGTTGTGGCCGCCGGTGTGGGCGACTGCGGCGCGTAGGCGCCGCTTGGTGAGGCCGGGGGTGTCGGTGACGACGGCCATCACGGATTCGTCGGTGCGGACGATTTTGCGGTGGGCGGTGGCCTGGCGGCGGCTGGTGGCGCCGGTGCCTAGGGTCAGGTGTCGGGTGTCGGGGTCGTAGGACAGTTCGGCTTGACCGATGTCGACGTCGCGGCCGTAGGCGGAGAAGTAGCGGGCGCCGGCGGGGTCGTCGGCGGTTTCGTCTTCTTCGTCTTTGTCGCGGACGATTTTCCATAGTGCGTCGGGCCAGTCCATTAGGCGTGAGTCTCCGCGTGATCTTTCGGCGCTGTGACCCATGTGGTGGACGATGATTGTTTCGGTTATTCCGGCTTGGTTGAGGAGGTCGTCGAATGCGACGAGGAATTGGCCGGCGTCGTGGTTTTCGTCGAGGCTGAGGGCGTCGAGGATTGGTCTTAGGCAGTCGAGGATGACGATGTCTGCGCCGGTGATCTGGTGGGCCCAGTGGGCGCGGGTCTGTGGGTCGAGGAGGTCGAAGGTGGTGGCGCGGCCTTTGAGGGTGAGCAGTTTGACGGCTTCGGGGGTGCCGATCTGCTGGGCGGCGAGCCATTTGCGTAGGAGCCGTTCGTCGAGCTCGTCGTCGATGAGGAGGATGTTCGCGGTGCGGGTGATGTCGAAGTGGTCGAGGAACGCTTTGCCGTCTGCGAGTGCGCGGATGAGGTTGCCGACCATGGTGGATTTGCCGGCTTTCCATTGGGCGGCGAGGAGGATCCGGCCGCCGGTGGGCCAGATGCGGTCGATGCGGTAGGTGGGGTCGGGGTCGTCGATGGCGAGGAAGTCGGTCAGGTCGACGGGTGTGGGTGGTGGCCGGTTGCCGGCGTCCTCGGCGACCAGCCGGCGGCGGGCGGTTTGGCGGACGCGTAGGGTCCACGCTTCGCGGGCGACGGCGTCGCTGAACGCGTTGGCGGCGTTTATGGCGGCTTCTTCGGCGTCGAGCGGGTCGGTGGTGTCGGGTAGCTGGGTGTCGTCACCGGTGGCGGCGGGGGTTAGGTCCATGGTGCTGCCTCCCGGACGGCGGTGACGGTGCCGGGTTCGATGGTTTGGAGGAGACAGATGGTGGCGCGGTTGCGGCAGGCTTGGGCGGTTTCGGTGAGGCGGGCGTCTTGTGCGGCGATCTGGGTGGGGGTGGCGTTGCCGGTGTAGTCGCCGGGTTGTGGGCGTGCGTCGTCGAAGGTTTGGGCGCGCAGGTGCCAGTAGCGGGATGTGGCCTGGTTGAGGGCGTCTTGGGCGACGCGGGCGCGGAAGTGTTCGATGTAGCCGGTGAGGTCGGGCATGGTGTCGGGCGGCCGGTCGTTGTCGTGGCCGGCGGCTGGCGGTGTGGTGGTGTGCACGTGTGTCCCGGGATGGTGGTTGGTGTTGCGCGGGTTGGGGGGCTAGTCGTCGATGAGGACTCCGTCGATGTCGACGAGGTCGGCGCCGTCGGGGGTGGTGAGCGGTAGGGCGGGGTGGCCGGTCCGGTCGGCTTGGGCTTGGTGGAGGAGCCGGGTCGCGTCGGTGGCCGCGGCGCCGGTGAGTGGCTCGATGTGGCGGATGCGGGCGGTGGGGACGGTTTCGTCGGTGTCGGTGTCGGTGGTGAGTCGGCAGCAGTCGACCGCGACGATGGCGTAATGGATGGTTTCGGGGTCGCGGACGAGGTCGCTGGTGATGGCGGTGAGCCCGTTTTGGGTGTGGTCGTCGGGGAGGGCGGCGGACATTTTGACGGTCATGGTGTTGCCCTTCTTCTAATGGGGTTGGCGGGTCGGCGGGTCCAGCTGGCGCGGGC
>JBOHDX010000015.1:0-92248 GCA_050700835.1 Nocardioidaceae bacterium | reverse complement strand
CCCCGCGCCGGCCCTGCGTGTGATTGACTGCCCGATGCGGCTCTGCCCGCGATTCACCCCGATTGTCAGTGTGCCGAGGAGAATGCCGTGGACCTGTCCCTGGACACTCGCACCGAGGGCGACCACACCATCGTCGACGTTGCCGGTGAGATCGACGTCTACACCGCCCCGAAGCTGCGTGAGGCCCTCATCGATCTCGTCAACCGCGGCAGCTATCACCTGGTGGTGGACGTCGAGAGGGTCGAGTTCCTCGACTCCACCGGGCTCGGGGTGCTGGTCGGCGGTCTCAAGCGCGTCCGCGCCCACGAGGGCAGCCTGTCCGTGGTCTGCACCAGTGAGCGACTGCTCAAGATCTTCCGGATCACCGGCCTCACCAAGGTGTTCGCGATCCACTCGTCGGTGGCCGACGCGGTCGCTGGCGGCGACGTCGCCGGCGCCGGCGACTGAGGCTCGCGGTCGTGTCCGCCGTTCGGCTCGCCCTGGCGGCTGATCCCGCGCACGTCCGGGTCGTCCGGCTGGTCGCCGTGTCGTTGGGGCGCATGTACGGCGTGGCCGAGCAGTCCTTGGACGACGTGCGGCTGGCCGCCGGTGAGGCCTGCGGCCGCGCGGTGGCGGCACACCGGGAGGGAATGGTCGACGAGCCCATCGTCATCGAGATCGAGGAGGACCGTGGACTGGTGATGACCGTGCGGGACAAGGTCGCGATGCCGGCCGCCAGCGGCGAACGCGCCGCGGACGTGCTGCGGGCGGCCAGTGCCGTGGGCAACCTGGTGCAGGCGGCCAGCGAGCCGGGCGAGCTCCTCTCGCCGTCCGATCGCGGGGACACGATGACCACGCTGCCCGAAGCGGTTGCGCTGATTGAGGGCCTCGCTGACTCCATGACGGTGACGACCGGGCCGTCCGGCACCAAAGTGAGAATGCGATGGGATCGTCAACGCTGACAACCGGTCGTGTGAACAACGTCCAGGAGTGACCCGGTGGTCGCGTCCACCACTCATCTGTTATCCACGTGTCAGCAACGTGAGGTCCACCCCGTAGGGTAGGCCCGCTCATCTTCAGACCAGCGGGGCCGCGTCGTCCCGGCACACAGGCCGGGGGCACGACGCCCCCAACAGGTTGGGGCGCGAGCCCCCACACAAGGAGGACGCATGTCCCGAGTCCTTGCCGCCGACAGCGGCTCGGTCTCCCTGTCCGGTGGAAGCATCACCCTTGTCGTCGTGGTCGCCGCGATCGCCGTCGTGGCGCTCGCGATGTCCGCGTTGTTCCGGCAAGAGGTCCTTGCGGCCGGCGAGGGCACCGACAACATGAGGGCCATCGGCAAAGCCGTGCAGGAAGGCGCCAACGCGTTCCTGTTCCGGCAGTTCCGGACGCTCGCTGTGTTCGCCGTGATCGCGTTCCTGTTGCTGTTCGTGCTGCCCGGCGACGCGTCGATCCGGGTGGGCCGGTCGATCTTCTTCCTGGTGGGCGCCGGGTTCTCGACCTCGATCGGCTTCCTCGGCATGTCGTTGGCGACGAAGGCCAACATGCGGGTGGCTGCCGCCGCGAGTACGACCGGCCGCGAGGACGCGATGCGGATCGCATTCCGTACCGGCGGAACCGTCGGCATGGCCACCGTGGGGCTGGGCCTCCTCGGCGCTTCCGTGGTCGTGCTCATCTATCGCAGTGACGCGCCGAGCGTTCTCGAGGGGTTCGGCTTCGGTGCCGCCCTGCTCGCGATGTTCATGCGCGTGGGGGGCGGCATCTTCACCAAGGCAGCCGACGTCGGCGCCGACCTGGTCGGCAAGGTCGAGAAGAACATCCCTGAGGACGATCCCCGCAACGCCGCGACGATCGCCGACAACGTGGGCGACAACGTCGGTGACTGCGCCGGCATGGCGGCGGACCTGTTCGAGTCCTATGCGGTGACCCTGGTAGCCGCGCTGATCCTCGGCAAGGTCGCGTTCGGTGAGCAGGGCCTCGTGTTCCCGTTGATCGTGCCGGCGATCGGGGCACTGACCGCCATCCTCGGCGTCTACATCACCAAGCCGCGTACCGGAGAAGGCGGCCTGACCACGATCAACCGGTCGTTCTACATCTCCGCCGGCGTGTCCGCCGTCTTGTGCACGGTCGCCGCCCTGGTCTACCTGCCGAGCTCGTTCGGCTCCCTCACCGACGCCAGCGGCGGTGGGACCGGCGACCCGCGGGTGGTCGCGATCGTCGCGGTGCTGCTGGGCATCGTGCTGGCGTCGATCATCTTGTCGCTGACTGGCTACTTCACCGGGACCGACCACCGGCCGGTCAAGGACGTCGGCAAGACGGCGTTGACCGGTGCGGCCACGGTGATCCTGTCCGGGTTGTCCGTCGGCTTCGAGTCCGCGGTCTATACCGCGATTGTGATCGCGGCGGCTGTCTTCGGCGCATTCCTGCTGGGCGGCGCGTCCATCTTCGTGTCGCTGTTCGCGGTCGCGCTGGCCGGGACCGGCCTGCTCACGACGGTCGGCGTCATCGTCGCGATGGACACCTTCGGCCCTGTCAGCGACAACGCGCAGGGGATCGCGGAGATGTCCGGCGACGTCGACGAGAACGGCGCCCGGATCCTCACCGAGCTCGATGCGGTCGGCAACACCACCAAGGCGATCACCAAGGGCATCGCGATCGCCACCGCGGTCCTCGCCGCGACCGCTCTGTTCGGGTCGTTCACCGACGCGGTGCGGAGCAACGTACCGACGCACGCCGACTTCAACGACTTCCTCAAGAACGCGCAAGTGTTCAGCCCCAACACCCTGGTCGGGCTGATCCTGGGTGCGGCCGTTGTGTTCCTGTTCGCCGGTCTGGCGATCAACGCGGTCGGACGCGCGGCAGGCGCGGTGGTGTTCGAGGTGCGCCGACAGTTCCAGGAGATCCCCGGGATCATGGAGGGCACCGGTCGCCCCGAGTACGGCAAGGTCGTCGACATCTGCACGCGCGACTCGCTGCGCGAGCTGGCCACCCCGGGCCTGCTGGCCATCCTGGCGCCGATCGCGGTCGGCTTCGGCCTCGGGGTCGGGCCGCTCGCCGGCTATCTCGCCGGTGCGATCGGTGTCGGCACCCTGATGGCGATCTTCCTGGCCAACTCCGGCGGCGCCTGGGACAACTCCAAGAAGCTGGTCGAGGACGGCAACCACGGCGGCAAGGGCTCGGCGGCGCACGAGGCGACGATCATCGGTGACACGGTTGGTGACCCGTTCAAGGACACCGCCGGCCCGGCGATCAACCCGCTGCTGAAGGTGATGAACCTCGTCTCGCTGCTGATCGCTCCAGCCATCGTGACGTTGTCGTACGGCACGAGCTCCAACACGCCACTGCGCATCGTCATCGCGGTTGCGGCCGCGGCCGTCATCGCCGTCGCGGTGTACGTCTCGAAGCGACGCCCGATCGCCATCGGCGCCGAAGCGGAGGCAGCCACCGCCACCGCCTGACCCCAATCGCTCAGCGATTACCTCGGGTGCCGCGGGGGAGGTAGGGGCGGAGGAGCCGGATCAGTCGTCGGCCCGAACGGCTGGTGAGCAGGGTCTGCCGCACCCGGCGGGTACGCCTGCGGGCATGCTGAGTGCCCTGCTCCCGCAGCACGGCGGCCACCGCCTCGGCGCCGGCGTTGGCGACCGACCGCGGTCTCGCGATCACCGAGCGGGCCTCGGGCGCGCCGAAGTCCGGCCGGAGGTCGGCGAGATCACCGACGATGTCGTAGCCGGCGCGGATCAGGGCCTCGGTGATCTGGGCTGCACGGTCTTTGAACCACTCGTGCATCCGCTCGGGTACGCGGGCGAGCGGCCCGTCCGTCGTGCGGGACAGGATCTCCTCGGCGAAACCGAACTTCACCACGGCCTCGTAGTCCGGCCACTCCAGGTCGTTGCCGAGCACCGCATTGACTCGGCGCAGGAACTCCGCCTGCGGCAGTGTCAACGACGTGTTGGCCGCGCGCACCTCGGTGTCCAGGACCCCCGGATCGACGCCGATGACCTTGCACACCCGCTCCCACAGCTGGGTCGGCGGCTCGCCCGCCGGAGGCACTGTGACCACGTGGATGCGTGTCGCCGGAACGAAACCGCACCAGCGCTCCAACGTCGCCGCCAGGTCCTGTTGTCGCCAGAACACCTCGGCATGCCGTCCGCCCGGAGGGTCGCGGGTAAGCAGCCGCAGGTAGCGACCGAACGGCACGGTCTGGCCGTTCTTGATCGACTCCTGCCACATTGCCGGAACTTGGCGCCCCAGATCACGCGCCGTCACCAGGACGTGCAGCCGGTCGGCTCCCAGATCCTCGATGATCCGCTCGATCGCCGGGTCCGGCGCCCCGGCGAACAGTTCGTGTGACACGACGACGGCGTCACCGGTCCAGCCGCAAGTGCGGCGTACCACCTCGGCCCAGGCTCCCTCGGCGGCCGGGTTGGCGTGACCGCGGAACGCGAGGCCGCGCACGTCCAGGGCCGCCAGGTAGTGGGCGTCCCGCTGGTCGGCCGGATAGAGGACTCCCTCGCCCGCGAGTGCGTCCCGGTTGCGGTACAGCACGTCCTGCAGGTACGTCGTGCCCGTCTTCGGCGGACCGATGTGGAGGTAGAGGCGAGGCATCAAACGGCTGCCTTTCGGTGCCCGGGAGTTGCTCCGTGACGATGGTGCGGGTGCTTGCCGGTGTCATCATGCCAACCCGGTCGAGCCGGACGTCTCGGGGCAATCGAACGATCGCCGTACGCCGCCCGACCCGCGTCGTAATCTGTGCGACGTACGCCGATCCCGTCGACGCCTCGTCGACGGGACATGCCGGAGGGCGACTTTGTCTACCGACTCGATTCCTGTCGGGGGAGCCTTCCGGGACGTGGTTGAACTCTCGGGCCCCGCGCCCCGGCGGTCGATGCTGCCTGAGGGCGTGATCATCTGGGACCGCTCCGGCCGGGTTCTGCGAGGCTCGTTCGATGCCGTCGATGCAGTGGGACTCGTGTGGGGGATCGATGCCGGCGTGGCCCCCCTCACCGCGCCGTACTGGCGCGCCGTGGACGACGAGGGCCAGCCGCTTCGCGAGGGGGCGTACCCGGCCCGGATGGCGCTGCGTACCGGTGACGCCGTCCGCCGCGTCATCGGCGCCCAGGGTCCGGACGGCGCGATCGAGTGGCTCCGAGTGTCCGCCGTTCCACTGGACGCGCGCCGCACGGGCGAGCTCACCGGGCTGTCCTTGCTCGGCGACAGCAACCCGCCGGATGCGTTCGTCGCGGTGCTGACCATGTTCACCATCTGCACAGACGAGGTCGTGCAGGCGACGTCGCTCGCCTTGTCGGAGCAGCGCTTCCGGCTCACCGTGGACAACGCGCCGATCGGGGTGGCGCTGGTTGACCTCGATGGACGATGGCTGCGCGTCAACCAGCGACTCTGCGCGATCCTCGGCTACCCAGAGGACGTCCTACTGGACCTGACCTTCCAGGACATCACCCATGCCGAGGATCTCGACTCCGACCTCGAGCTGCGCGCCCGTCTTCTTGCCGGGGACATTCACCATTACGAGCTGCAGAAGCGGTATCACCACGCGAACGGCAGGGTCGTGTGGGCGAAGCTTGCTGTGGCCCTTGTGCGTGACGTGACCGGTGAGCCACTCCACTTCGTCAGCCAGATCGAGGACGTGACCGCGATCCGCGATGCCCACGAGCAGCTCGAACGGCTCGCCCTCCACGACCCGCTCACAGGAGTGGCCAACCGGATCCTCTTCCTGCGCCGGCTCAAGGCATCGCTGACGGGGTCGCGGACCTACGACGGCGACGCGGCACTCGCCTATGTCGACGTCGACTTGTTCAAGCAGGTCAACGACACCTTCGGTCACGGCGCCGGCGACTCAGTGCTTCGCGCCGTGGCCGACCGGCTGTCGTCGGTGGTACGTCTGGGCGACACGGTGGGGCGGATCGGCGGCGACGAGTTCGGTGTGCTGATCGACGGCGTCGCCACCGACGAGGATCTCGCCGACCTGATGCGACGGCTCCGCCAGGCGGTGCAACAGCCCGTCGACGTCGGCGGCGCCACGATCACCCCGTCGGTCAGCGTCGGGATCCGGCGAAGTGGTCCTGACAGCACAGCCGAGTCGATGCTCCGAGAGTCCGACATCGCCTTGTACGCGGCCAAGGCCGCCGGGCGTGGACGGTGGGAGCAGTTCGAGACCCTGCCGGCCTGATCACCACATGCTCCAGCCGGGTCGTGCACGGCGGAGTTGCGCGATGGGGTTACCGTGGCCCACTGTTCGGCTGGCGCAGCGCGACCACCGATCCCACCGTCCACTTCGGAACCAGGAGCACCCGTGGCGACCACATCCTCCCCGGCCGGCCAAGGCCAACGGCGGGCGCTGGTCATCGTCGAGTCGCCTGCCAAGGCACGGACGATCGCCGGCTACCTCGGCCCGGGCTACGTCGTGGAGTCGTCGATCGGCCACATCCGAGACCTTCCGCACAACGCGTCAGAGGTGCCGGCCAAGTACAAGGGCGAGTCGTGGGCCCGGCTCGGTGTTGACATCGACAACGGCTTCGAGCCGATCTATGTGGTGCCGGCCGACAAGCGGTCCCACATCGCCAAGTTGAAGAAGCTGCTCAAGGAGTCGGACCAGCTCTTCCTCGCGACCGACGAGGACCGCGAGGGGGAGGCGATCGCTTGGCACCTGTTCGACGAGCTGAAGCCCACCGTGCCGGTGCACCGGATGGTGTTCCACGAGATCACGCCGCAGGCGATCCAGGACGCCGTCGCCAATCCCCGCAGCATCGACGACCATCTCGTCGACGCGCAGGAGACCCGGCGGATCGTCGACCGGCTGTACGGCTACGAAGTCAGCCCCGTGCTGTGGAAGAAGATCATGTCCGGCACATCGGCCGGCCGAGTGCAGTCGGTCGCGATCCGGCTCGTGGTCGACCGCGAGCGCGAGCGCATGGCGTTCCGGGTGGCGACGTACTGGGATCTGCAGGCGAGGTTCGACGCAGGAGCCGACAAGGATCCCCAAGAGTTTCCGGCCCGCTTGGCCAGTGTCGACGGCGCCCGAGTAGCCCAGGGCCGCGACTTCACCAGCGACGGCGTGCTGAAGTCCACTGACGGTGTCGTCCACCTGTCGCAGCAGCATGCGGGTGCTCTCGCAGAAGCCCTTGCCCCGCAGGCGTTCACGGTCCGCAGCGTCGAGGCGAAGCCCTACACCCGACGGCCCTACGCGCCCTTTCGGACCACGACGCTGCAGCAGGAGGCGTCGCGCAAGCTGGGCTACGGTGCCGCCCGGACGATGTCGATCGCGCAGCGGTTGTACGAGAACGGCCACATCACCTACATGCGAACCGACTCCACGACCCTGAGCGACACGGCTGTGAACGCCGCACGTACGCAGGTACGCGAGCTCTACGGCCCGGATTACCTGCCCGACTCGCCGCGCACCTACGCGTCGAAGGTCAAGAACGCCCAGGAGGCGCACGAAGCTATTCGCCCCGCCGGTCAGACCTTCCGCACCCCTGCGGAGACCGGACTGTCCGGCGACGAGTTCCGGCTCTACGAGCTGATCTGGATGCGCACCGTGGCTTCGCAGATGAGAGACGCCCAAGGTCGCTCGGTCTCCGTCCGCCTCGGCGCGACCGCGTCGAGCGGTGAGGACTGCGAGTTCGCGGCGACCGGCCGTGTGATCACGTTCCACGGCTTCCTGAAGGCCTACGTCGAGGGACACGACGACCCCGACGCCGACCGCGACGACCGCGAGACGCGGTTGCCCGACGTCGCCGAGGGTGACTCGGTGACCGTGGCCGCGCTGGCCGCCGAGACCCACGAGACCCGGCCACCGGCGAGGTTCACCGAGGCGACGCTGGTGCGCGAGCTCGAGGAGCGGGAGATCGGCCGCCCCTCGACGTACGCGTCGATCATCGGCACGATCCTGAATCGCGGCTACGTCTACAAGAAGGGCACTGCGCTGGTGCCGGCGTGGCTGGCATTCGCGGTCGTACGCCTGCTGGAGCAGCACTTCGGCGCGCTGGTCGACTACCAGTTCACCGCCCGCATGGAGGACGTGCTCGACGACATCGCGGGCGGGCGGGAGCAGCCGCACAACGTGCTCGAGCACTTCTACTACGGCGGTGCCGACGAGGACACGGGCTTGGCGAAGCTGGTGTCCGAGCTCGGTGACATCGACGCACGCGGGCTGTCCACGTTCGAGATCGGCGAGGGCATCAACGCCCGGGTTGGACGTTACGGACCTTATGTCGAGGACTCCGACGGCAATCGGGCCAACATCCCCGACGACCTGCCGCCGGACGAGTTGACCCTCGACAAGGCCCGCGAGCTGCTCGCGAACCCGGCCGGCGCCGAGATCGTGCTCGGGGGTGATCCCGAGACGGGGTTGACGATCGTCGCCAAGAACGGCAGATACGGCCCGTACGTCACCCAGGTCTTGCCCGACGATGCGGCAAAGGGCGCGAAGCCGCGGACCTCCAGCCTCTTCAAGTCGATGTCACTCGACTCCATCACGCTCGATGACGCGCTGCGGCTCCTGCGGTTGCCGAGGGTCATCGGCACCGATCCCGGGTCCGGTGCAGAGATCACCGCGCAGAACGGTCGCTACGGCCCCTACCTGAAGATGGGCACGGACTCGCGCTCCATCGAGTCCGAGGAACAGCTGCTGACAATCACGCTGCCGGAGGCGTTGACGATCTATGCCCAACCAAAGCAACGTGGCCGAAGCGCCGCCTCGGCGCCGTTGCGCGAGCTGGGCACCGACCCGGCCAGTGGCGCGCCCGTGGTGGTCAAGGACGGACGGTTCGGGCCCTACGTCACCGACGGGGACTACAACGCGACCTTGCGCAAGGACGACGATGTCACGACGTTGACTCTCGAGCGCGCGGCCGAGCTGCTGGCCGAGAAGCGCGCCAAGGGACCGGCGAAGAAGCGGGGCGGCAGCAGAACGGCCGCTGCGAGGAAGAAGCCGGCCAAGAAGGTGTCCACGTCGAAGAAGGCGACGGCCAAGAAGGCGACGTCGAAGAAGGCCACGGCCAAGAAGGCGACGGCCAAGAAGGCGACGGCCAAGGAGGCTGCAGCGGGTAAGACGGCAGCAGTGGGCAAGACCGTGCCGGATTAGTCGCAGCCAACCGGCAGCCCCGGTGGGTGTCGTGACTCGTGCACCGACGCGGGTCGGGTTCGGGTGCAGCAGTCACGACAGCCGGCTCCGGGAGCCTATCTATACGGGGCCGTTGAGCAGCCGCCGGCGTCGGTGCGCCCGACTACAGTCACGACAACCGGGCTCTGGGAGCCTGTCCCCACGGGGCCGATGAGCAGCCGCCGGCGTCGGTGCGCACGACTACGCTCGTCGGGTGATCGAGCCGCTGCCCGAGCCGGGCCTGCCGACCGGCGTCGCCGCCGTGTTGCGGATCCGCGCGTTCCGGCGGTTGTGGGTGGCGCTCGGCCTGTCGAGCCTCGGAGACTGGATCGGGCTGCTGGCGCTCACCGCGTTCGCCAACTCCCTGGCCGGACACGGCTATGCGCAACGCAACCTCGCGATCGCCGGGGTGCTGTTCCTGCGGGTGCTGCCGGCGTTGCTGGTCGGGCCGCTCGGCGGCTGGCTCGCCGACCGGTTCGACCGGCGACGCACGTTGATCATCGGTGACTTCGTCCGCGCCGCGGTGTTCGCCAGCATCCCGCTGGTCGGCACGCTCGCGTGGCTCTACGTCGCGACCGTGGTGATCGAGGCGGTCAGCCTGGTCTGGCTGCCGACCAAGGACGCGACGATCCCCAACCTGGTGCCGCGGACCTCGCTCGCGGACGCCAACCGGCTCAACCTCGCGACGACCTACGGCTCAGCCGTGCCGGCCGCGGTCCTGTTCATCGGGCTGACCGAGATCACGCGCGCCCTGCATTCGACGTTGGGATGGTTCGCCCAGGGCCCCGTCGACCTGGCGATGTACGGCAACGCGGCGAGCTTCGTCCTGTCCGGCATCATCTGCGTGACGCTGCGCGAGATCCCACGCGGCGCGGCCAGCCCCCGCCCGATCAGTGCGGTGCGCAGCGTGATCGACGGCTGGGCGTACGTCCGGACGACCCGGCTGGTCCGCGGACTCGTGCTCGGCATCGTCGGAGCGTTTGCCGCGGGGGGAGTGGTGATCGGCCTGGGGCGGGTGTTCGTGACCGACCTTGGTGCCGGCGACCCGGGCTACGGCGTGTTGTTCGGCGCCGTGTTCGCCGGTCTCGGTGCGGGCATGTGGCGTGGACCGAAGGTGCTGCCGACCCTTTCCCGCCGGCGCATCTTCGGGCTGGCGCTCGTCGCCGCCGGGCTGTTCCTCGGCGCCGTGGCGCTGATCCCCAACATGGTCTTCGTCGCCGTGCTGACCGTCGGGCTCGGCTTCGCTTCCGGGGTCGCGTGGGTGACCGGCTACACCCTGCTCGGTCTCGAGGTCCCCGACCAGGTGCGCGGCCGTACCTTCGCGTTCGTGCAGTCGCTGGTACGCCTGTCGTTGGCCCTCGTCCTGGCCGTGGCGCCGCTGCTCGCCGCCGTTGTCGGCAGCCACCGTTTCCGGATCAACCACGACGCGACACTCACCTACAGTGGTGCGCAGTTCACCTTCGGGCTGGCCGCGCTGGTGGCCATAGCCTTCGGCCTGTTGGCCTACCACCAGATGAACGACCGACCTGGAGTGCCGTTGCTGACCGAGCTGCTGCGAGGCGACGCGGGTGCCTACGCGCAGCGGGGCCTCTTCGTCGCGTTCGAGGGCGGTGAGGGCGCCGGCAAGTCGACTCAGGCCCGGCTGCTCGCTGTGGCCCTCATCGACGACGGCTACGCCGTGGTGGAAACGCACGAGCCCGGTGACACCGAGGTCGGCGCGCAGCTACGGAAGATCGTGCTCGACCCTCGCACCGGCGTGTTGTCGAACCGCACCGAGTCGCTGCTCTATGCCGCCGACAAGGCTGAGCACGTCGACACGGTGGTGCTGCCGGCGCTCGACAAGGGCTCCGTGGTCATCACCGACCGCTACGTCGACTCGACGCTCGCCTACCAGGGCGCGGGTCGCAGCCTGGCCCGGGACGAGGTCGAACGCGTCGCCCGCTGGGCAACTCACGATCTGCGGCCCCACCTGACCGTGCTGCTGGACGTGGACCCGGAGACCGGCCGCGGCCGGTTCGGCGAACCCGACCGGCTGGAGGCGGAGCCCACCGAGTTCCACGCCCGCGTACGCCAAGGGTTCCTCGATCTCGCCATCGGCGACCCCGACCACTACCTCGTGCTCGACGCCGGCGGGTCCGCCGCCGACCTGGCGGCCAAGATCCGTCGCCGGGTGCTGCCGCTGCTTGGCCAGGCAGTCCGGGTCGCGCCCAGCGAGGCGCCGTCGTGAGCACGCTCGACGAACCAGCCGTCGACGCCGGGGTCTGGGGCGACCTCGTCGGTCAGGAGCCGGTGGTCTCTGCGCTCCGCCGCGCGGTCGACGCCGCGCAGGAGCGACTCGGCGGCGGCCCCGGCACCGGCATGACGCACGCGTGGCTGCTGACGGGGCCGCCAGGCTCCGGGCGCTCCAACGCGGCCCGCGCGTTCGCAGCGGCGCTGCTGTGCGAGCGCGGCGGATGCGGGGAGTGCAACGCCTGCCGGACGGCGCTGTCCGGCGCGCATCCCGACGTGACCTTGCTGCGCACCGAACGCCTCAGCCTGCAGGTCGACGACATCCGGGAGCTCGTGCGCGGTGCCGTCCTGCGTCCCACCAGCAGCCGCTGGCAGGTGATCGTGATCGAGGACGCCGACCGGCTGACCGACCAGGCCGCAGACGCCCTGCTGAAGAGCCTCGAGGAACCAGCCCCCCGAACCGTCTGGCTGCTGTGTGCTCCAACCCCGGAGGACGTTCTAGTGACGATCCGGTCGCGGTGCCGGGCCCTGACCTTGCGTACCCCCTCGATCGCGGCGATCACGACGATGCTGGTGGACCGCGACGGGGTCGACGAGGGGATCGCATCCTTCGCCGCCAGGGCGTCGCAGGGCCACGTCGGGCGGGCCCGCGCACTCGCCCGGGACGAGGAGGTCCGCAACCGTCGTCGCGAGGTCTGCTCGATCCCGAACAAGCTGGTCGACCTCGGAGCCTGCATGGTGTCCGCGGCAAACCTGTTCGGAGTGGCCGAGGAGGCCGGGCAGGCCGTGGCGTCGGAGCGGGACGCGGAGGAGCTCGAGGACCTCGAGATCACCTACGGCATCGGGTCCAGCACCGGCTCGCGATCCGTCCGCACCCGCGGGTACGCCGGTGCACTGACGTCGATGAAGAAGGACCAGGAGCGACGCAAGAAGCGCGCTGGTCGTGACAGCATCGACGGTGCCCTGATCGACCTGCTCTCTGTCTATCGGGACGTCCTGGTCACACAGACCGGTGCCGAGGCGGCCCTCGTCAACGCCGAGACCCGCGACGAGATCGCGTCGCTGGCACGTCGCGGATCCGCGGAGCAGACCCTCGGCCACATCCAGGCGGTGCTCGACTGCCGAGCGGCGGTGCAGGCCAACGCCGCGCCGCTGTTGGCACTGGAGGCGATGATGATCCGTCTCGGCGCGGTCACACAGCCGCGGTAGTTGAGCGGGGTCAACGCCGCGCGGTGACAGAGTGGTGTCAACGCCGCCGCGGAGCCCAGGCGCCGCGACACGCTCACTAGCCTGAGCCTGTGGATCGTTGCCGAACCGGACCGGTCCCGACCTACGCTGACGGGGTCACAGTTCATGCGACTCGGCGCGACGACGGAGGACCAAACGTGACGAGGACCTGCACACCGCGGCGTGCCCGTGCAGTCGTGCTGGGCGCGCTTGTGCTGGCGCTCGGTGTCTCAGCGTGTGGGTCGGCGCAACATCTAGTGGCTGGTGACCCGTCCGCCTCGCGGACACCCCGGTCGAGTCCCGCCACCTCGACGACCGGGCCGGGCGTTGCCGGCGGCGGCAACGGCCCCGCCGACCTGGCTTCGTTCTACGGCCAGCACGCGACATGGAGCGCATGTGGGTCGTACGACTGCACGACGATCAAGGTGCCGATCGACTACTCCGACCCGAGTGGACCCACGGTCACGTTGCACCTCAAGCGGCAGCAGGCCACCAGCAGCCCTGACCTCGGCCCGCTCTTCATCAACCCGGGTGGCCCTGGTGGGTCCGGACTCAACTTCGTCGACCAGTTCACCGGTGAGGCGCCGGAGCTGTTGTCGCACTACGACGTGATCGGCTTCGATCCGCGAGGCGTCGGCACCAGCGATCCGCTGCAGTGCCTCAACAACACGCAACTCGACACGTTCGTGTCTTTCGATCCGGACCCCGACACGCCCTCGGAGGTGTCCAGGGCCGAGCAGCTGGTGAAGCAGATGGGTGCCGCCTGTGAGCAGCACAGCGGCGAGCTGGCGGCGCACGTGTCGACCATCGAGGTCGCGCGGGATCTCGACATCATGCGCGCGGTGCTCGGGTCTCCCAAGCTGACCTACTACGGCGCCTCCTACGGCACCTACATCGGCGCGACGTACGCCGAGCTGTTCCCCACCCACGTGGGCAAGATGGTGCTCGACGGCGCGCTCGACCCGATGCTCGGCGCCGATGCCTCCAACCTCGGCCAGGCTCGCGGCTTCCAGACCGCCCTCGACTCCTACGTTGCCGACTGCGTGAGCCACCCGTCCTGTCCGCTCGGCCAGGACCAACAAGCCGCGCTGACGAAGATGCACGGCTTCCTGCAGGGGCTCGACCAACACCCCCTGCCGACCAGCGATCCGAGCCGCCCGCTCACGGAGGCGCTCGGTTTCTACGGCGTCGCCGTGACGCTCTACAACCGGGACTACTGGCAGTACCTCACGCAGGCACTCTCCGCGGCGTTCCAGGGCAACGGGTCGGCGCTGCTCCTGCTCGCGGACGCCTACCTGTCCCGCAACGCGGACGGCTCCTATCAGGACAACTCAGCGCAGGTGATCTATGCGGTGAACTGTCTCGACCACCCCGAACCCCTCGACCCCGCGCAGATCGCTGCTTCGGTGCCGAGGTACGACAAGGTGGCTCCGACGTTCGGCAGCGTCTTCGCCTGGAGCGCCATCGGCTGCGCCGAGTGGCCGATCAAGCCGACCCTCAAACCACTGACGAAGTTCAACGCGCCAGGCGCCCCGCCCATCGTCGTGGTCGGTACCACCAGGGACCCGGCGACGCCGTACGCCTGGGCCAAGTCGCTTGCCAGCGAGCTCGACTCGGGTGTCTTCCTGTCCCGCAACGGCGACGGCCACACCGCCTTCCATCGCGGCAACGGGTGCATCGACCGTGCCATCGACGACTACTTCTTGAGTGACAAGGTGCCAGCCAACAACACCATGTGCTGAGTCGCTACACTCGTCCCTCGGTCTGCCGGGTCGGAGAGGACGCGCTCGCCCGCCGAGCGCCAGACCACGCCGCCTTAGCTCAGTTGGCCAGAGCAACGCACTCGTAATGCGTAGGTCTCGGGTTCGAATCCCGAAGGCGGCTCCCGCATCCTTCCGGGTCAGCAGCCGGATCTGCCGCACTCGGTTCGCCGCGGGCCCTATTCAGGAGTGGTAATTCAGCCAAATGTGCCAACAACGACGGCCGAAAATGAATTGATCCCCGGTAAGCGGGAGTTCTGGTCCCAGTCGCACGGTGGCCTCGAGGACGGCGGGAATCGCTGACCTCGGTGATGTGTTGCGGCCCGGCTGTCGATAAGAACGGAATCAGGGCTAGGGCTAGGCGTGACGGCAGTCAACCTTTGTCGAGGGCCTGCAGGACCGCGGCTGTGACCAGGCCGTACGCGAGGTGTGGTACGGCGTCGCTGAGCCAGTCGATGGCAGCCCAGCTGCTGGGGTCGGTGACGCCCAAGGCGGCCATCGGGGTGTCCGTGCCGGCCATCGCGACCCCGCCCGTCACGACGCCCGCGATGAGCGGGTTCGACGGGAAGCCGAGCGCTCTGGTTAGGCCGAGCAAGGCGCCGACGCCGACACCGGTAGCCAGCCCGGTCAGCGGACCGAGACCAGCGAGCCGATTGCTACGGGTTCCGTCGTCGCCCGGTATCTCGATGCCGATCTTGCCGGCGATCGTGTCGACCGTGTCCTGCGCCGTGCTGCTGCTGGGACGCCCGCGTACTGCCATGTCCAAAATAGGTCACGGCGTTCAGCGCGGTCGCGCCTGCCGCGCCTGCTGCCAGGCCGGCACCGAGACCGCGCCACCAGGTCACGCGTCTACCAGCCCGAGCTGGGTCATGATGCCGAGCTGATCGCTGCTGCCCCAGCGTTCGACGAGCTTGCCGTCGGCGAAGCGGCCGATCTGCATGCCACGGACCCTGATCGGCTTGCCGGTCGGGTTGTTGCCTTGGAACGGCCCGTCGTTGGTGCCGGTGATCGTGTACGCGAACGCGACGTCGTCATCGGTCGCCGTCAGGTGCTCGACCTCCACGTGCAGGTCGGGAAAGGCGGTGCGCAGCTCGGTGAACATCTCGCGATAGCCGGTCGGTCCAGGCCGTTGACCAGGAGCAGGGTCGTGATCGACCGCATCGGGCGCAACCAGCTCGTCGAGGGTGTCCAGGTTGCCGGTGTTCACGGCCTCGCCGAACGCCTGCTGTGCGGCGACATTGTTCTTCTTGTCGAACATCTTCGACCTCTCGCTTCGTCGTGGATGGGCGATCAGCGTCGGTGATGGAGCACTAGGTCTGACGTCGAGGCGCTGTCGCTCTCGGGGGAGACCCACTGTCGAGGCTAGACGGCATCCGCGAACCCTGCAGGTGACGGATCAGTGCGGGTGCTCAGGAATTGGTCACGAGGGCATTGATCCCGAACGGCTGCCCGTCCTGCTTCCACAGGGCGCCAGGCAGTTGGCCGGTACGCATCGGTGGCTCCACGACGTCCTGACTCAGGCCGGTGTGACGACAAAACTCCGCGATCTGGAGCACGAGCCGACCAACGACCGGCACCCGCTCGCCATCAGCGCCCATGTCGTGAGCCTCTCACGGTTCCTTGGGTCTGGAGCGTGCAGCACCGCTCGGCGCTGGGAGCCGGTGTCGCGGGGCAGGACGTTGACGAGAGGCCGACGGGCTGAGGTAGCAGGGAGGCAGATTTTCGGTGTTTGCGGACGGCACGGTCTCCGACTTGGCGAACGGGCAGAGGCGGCAGAATGAGGACCGTGCGTGATGCAGGCGACCGTTTCCTCGTGCTGGTTACCGGGTACGCGGCCACGGGCAAGACGACGCTCGCCCCGAAGATCGCCGACGAACTCGGCGCACTCTGGATCAGCCGCGATCACATCCACGAACTGGTCTACTCCGGCTGGGAACCGCAGCACCCTGCCCTGTTCCAGGATGGCTACGACCCGCACGTCGGCGGCTCAACCTACCTCGAGGGCAGGGTGGTGTGGAGCATCTTCCTGTGGATGCTGCAACGGGTCACTAGCAAAACCGCCGTCGTCGCAGACACACCGTTCAACCACGACTGGAACCGAGACATGTTCCACTCTGCCGCCTCCTCAATCGATGTTCCGATGATCGAGGTCGCTCTGCACGGAGACCCGGACGTCCTGCTCGACCGTGCCCGTCGCCGGGCCGGGAGCAGATCGGTGCACCCGATCAAGGCCAAGTTCAGCCTCAACCCCGACCGCTACTTCTCCGGTGAATATCAGCCCGTGTTGCCCGCCGGCCAGGTGATCAACGTCGACACCACCAACCTCGATGCCGTGGAGCCGGAACAGATCTCGGGCACCGTCCGGCACAGGCTCAAGTCCCGGCTTGGCCGATGACCGATCGCCCCGCGGGGTCCAGATCCAAGGGCGTACGCCGCCAGGCAATCCGCAGCTGCATCGGGGCCGAACAGCACGGCCAAGTTGAACCGGCAGTGCCCGCCGTCCCCGGACGCAACCATCACTTGACACGCTCGGTCGATGAGGTCTACCTCTGGGGGACGGCCGGCTCTTGTTTGGGCGGTCATCTGGGGGCCGTACATGGCGATTCCTCTTGGCATCTTGCCGCACGATTCGTTCAAGGCGCTTGTCGGGTCGGCGACGCTGAACCGCTACCGGGGTGACCCGCGGGTTCGGGTGACCAGCCGAGCCAACTTCGACGAGATGAAGAACCACATCGTCAGTCTGTACGACGGCGTCGATGCGGAGCACAGCTACGAGGATCCGTCCGGGCGGGTGGTGGACTGCATCCCGATCGAGCAGCAGCCCTCCTTGCGCGGCCGGCCGGGTCCCAACGCGGCTCCTCCTGACCTGACGCCGGTGCTGCAAGGCCAACCGCCGGCTCAGACCGCGCAGTTGCCGCTGACTCCAGGTGAGGACCGTCGTCGCGACCGGCACGGCAACCCGATGAGTGCCCCGGCTGGCACGATCCCGATGCGTCGGGTCACGATCGAGGACGTGAGCCGGTTCGCGAGCCTGTCGGACTTCCTTCTCAAGCAGCCGGGCACGTTCGACACGGCTCCGAGCGTCCCAGGCCCCGACGTCGGGTCGAACCACCGGTACGCCTACACCGAGCAGACCGCCGACAACCTGGGTGGGCACAACTCGCTGGCCGTCTATGCCCCCGCCGTCAACGCCGACCAGGTCTTCTCGCTGGCCCAGCACTGGTACTCCGGGGGAGACGGCGACCAGCACCAGACGATCGAGGTCGGCTGGCAGGTCTACCCAGCGAAGTACGGCCACGCCAACCCGGTGATCTTCACTTTCTGGACCTCCGACAACTACAAGACCACCGGTGCCTACAACCTCGACGCCCCGGGCTTCGTTCAGACCAACAACAACTGGACTCTCGGTGGCACTCTGAGCCCGGTCAGCGTCCAGGGTGGTCAGCAGATGGAGATCGAGGTGACGGTCTACCTGTTTGCGGGGAACTGGTGGATCTATCTCGGTGGCATCACCGCCGCCGACGCGGTCGGCTATTACCCGACGGCGTTGTACGGCGCCGGGCAGCTCGCCTCAAACGCACAGGTACTCAAGTTCGGGGGCGAGACGGTGTGCCAGGCGGTGGCGTGGCCAGGGATGGGCAGCGGCGCCTTCCCGGCGGACGGCTGGCAGCACGCCGCGTACCAGCGCAACATCTACTACTTCCCGAAGGCGGGCGGCGCGGCCTGGGCCGGCCTGACCCCCGAGCAGCCGTCGCCGGACTGCTACAAGCTGTCGCTCGCCTCGGCGGCGGCCCCCTGGGGCATCTACTTCTTCTACGGCGGCACTGGCGGCGGCAACTGCTGACGAGTCGCATCCGGCCCGCCGTAGCCCGACACAATGAGTGGAGCGATCGTCCATGGCTGTCACCCCTGGCGCCCCGACCCCGGCACCCGTGGGCCCTCCGGGTGCCACCTCCGCTCACGTCGGCGGTAGCGGCGACGAAACGCCGACCAGCCGAGGATTCCCCGACTCGGTGCTGACGGTGCGCCAGCGGATCCCGTCCACCGTGGACCCCCTCGGTCAAACCGGCCAGGTCATCTCACCGGGATTGGTCACAGCACGAATCGAGGCGGTCGCCAACCTGTTCGTGGGCATGGCGCAGGTCCACGCCGACCTTGGAAACCTGATCTCGGTACTGCTCACCCCGACTGCGCCGGCCAACCTGGTTGCGGTGCTGCTGCAGCCGGACGGAAGCCCGGCGGGCCGGCTGCAGATCCAGTTCAACCCGGCGACCTTCAACGACCCCGGCCCCATCGTCAATGTCCAGACCGGCGACCATGGCGCCTTCCAGCTGCCCTTCCCCAAGGGCATGCCGCTGCCCGACGGCAGCGTCGTGGAACTCACCGTCCACGGGGGCAGCGGCAACAACGTGTCGGTGTCGGTGCCGGCCACGCAGATCGCGGCGAACGGTCTGGCCGGGGCGGTCATGCTTCCCCAGTTCGTGGCGCCGCTGCCCTCCAGCATCGTGGCCGCCCTGCAAGACCTGCAACCCCCGCCGAGTTCAGCGGCGACTCCGCCGCCGCTGAACAACGCGCCCCAACTGCCCGTCGTCTCCATCGGCGAGGGTGACGGCTGCCTGCTGCAGTACGGCGCCAACAGCTCGGTCGACCGGTTCCCCTACGGGGTCTTCTTCCGCCTGGTCGAACCCCGCGCCAGCATCGTCACCGAGGTCGAGCCACACCCGTTCAAACCGGGCATCATGACGTTCCTGCCGAAGTACGCCAGCACCTTCACCCTGGCCGCAGCCGGCCCTGTCGAGCCCGGGCCTGCCCTCGGGACGTCACCTTCGGTGCTCGGCGAGTCGCCGCCGGACGACCCGGGGCAGGTCGCCTACGTCGACCGGATCCCCGTGGAACAACCCATCAGCGTGGACGGGTTCCGCGACCAGCTGATGGGCCTGCAACCAGACGGCACCTTCACCGGCGACGAGACCCGGCCGATGGCGGGCACGCTCGGACTCGGCTACGTACTGTCGATGTCGCAGCGCTGGACCTTCCAGGGGCTGGCGCTCGGCAACCTTGTCTACTCCCTCCCGCTCGCGCCGGGCGAGCAGCAACAAGTGGCGATCTTCGAGCGCGTCGACACCGCCCGGGTCTCCGAGAGCGAGTTCTTCACCGAGGAGCAGGCACAGCAGCAAAGTGCGCTCGCCGACACCTCCACCCAAGCCACGTTCAACTCCGCGTTCAGCGAGGCAGTAACCGGCCACAGCTCATTCCGAACCGAGTCGGACTCCTCCAGCTGGGGCGGCAGCCTGATCATCGTCAGCGGCGGCGGCGGCAGCTCGTCGGCCAGCGGGACGTCGTCACAGTCCTTGCAGGGCCAGCGCAACAGTTCCCAGCAGGCTGCACAGGCGACGCATTCGGCCGCCGAGAACCAGGCGTCGGCGCGGCGCAGCGCTGCCCGCACCGGCATGCGGATCGCGACCGCGAGCGAGTCCGAACAGCTCACCACCAAGGTCATCACCAACCACAACCACACCCGGGCAATGACCATGCAGTACTGGGAGGTCCAGCGACTCTACGACGTGACCAGCGCCGTCGACGGCCTCACCTTGACCGTCCTGGTCCCGCTCCAGGTGGCCAGGTTCATCCCGCCCGGCCAGCCCGCCACCCTCTCGGACGCCAGCCAGGTCAGTAGCCGCGGTCAGGTGCTGGCTCGGTACGCCTCGATCATCAAGCACGGCGACGTCCTCGAACAGGCGCTGCCGCGCCGCCTCCAGCACGGTCTGCGCATGCTGCTGCAGTTCGCCGCCGACCCGCAGGCGACGGTCGAGCCGGCCGGGGGCGTCGCGGAGGACGTCGTACAGATCGCCTTGCAGGGAACGTTCCTGGCCGCCGAGACCATCTACATCACCGCCGTCAGCGACCGCGGCACTAGGATCGGCCCGGTCAAGCTGGCCAACAACGCAGCCCACATCCCGCAGGAGGAGTTCCAGAGCAAAGAGCAGCTGACCGAATGGCTGGTCCAGCAGCGTCAGTCGTCGATCTCGGTGTGCACCGGTGCCCTCGCGTTGCCGCCCACGATGAACCGGGCCAACATCGTCGGCTTCGAGATCAGCCGCATCTTCGCCCAGGTGGCCTACACGCTGGTGTCTGCGGCAGTCGCGGAGATGAAGGCGCTCCAGCAGCTGCTCGGCGCGTCAACCGACTGGATCAACCAGGCGCTTGCCTCGTCGATCACCGCGAGCAACCCCCAGCGCAGCACGGTGTTCCTCAGCCCCGGTGACCTCGAGACGTCGCTGGGAGGGCCGCAGGTCTTCAACTTCCAGGCCGCGATCGAGGAGCTGGATGCGAGCGGCAACGCCGTCCCCTCGTCGCAGGAGCAGTACGCGAACGACTCGTTGGGAGGAATCGAGCTGCCGCAGCAGCCATATCCGGTGCCGGCCCGACAGCTCGCGCCGGTCCTTCGCTACAACGAGATCCTCGAGATCGAGCGGATGGCGGCCCACGTCGTACGCCGCACGCTGACCTACTCGCGGGCGATCTGGGCGTCGATGTCTGACGACGAGCGCGCCATTCTGCTCGAGGCCTACACGATCGGGGTGCCCCCAGGCGGACTCGCGGACGCCACCCAGATGGTGCCGTTGCTCAACTGCGTGGAGAACCGGGTGCTGGGCTACTTCGGCAACTCGATGATCATGCCGTTCATCATTCCGCAGGCGCTCGCACAGAGCGACCAAGCCGACGGCACGCCACTTGACCCGGTCAAGCTGCATGACGCGCTGCTGGCCTACCAGACCACGACCTTCACCCCGCCGCACTCGACCATCGCGCTCCCGACCCGCGGTGTGCTGGCCGAGGCCGTGCTCGGGCACTGCCCGTCGGCGGAGAAGGTCGACCTGCGGCGGTTCTGGAACTGGCAGGACTCACCGGCCGACACCGCGCCGACCATCTCACCTGTCCAGCTGCCGACGACCTCGGAGTCCATCGCGGCCGCGATGACCGCCCCCAACTCGCTCACCACGCTGCCGTCCCTGATCAACAACGTGCTGACCGCGCCGAGTCCGGACAGTGCCTTGCTGCAGGCCCTCGGCCAGGCCGCCGCAGGCCAGAAGGACTTCGAGTCCGGTCTCACCGGCGCCGCCCAACTGGCCGGGCTCGTCCAGAACGCCCAGAACACCGCCAACCTGGCCCGCGCCGACGCGTTGAAGACCACGAAGGACCTCACCGCGCAGGCAATGGCCACCGTGGGCAATATCGTGGGTGGGATGAAGGGCAACCCGACCGCGGGTTCCACCGCCGCCGCCGCGGTTGCCGGCAAATCCGACGGCACGACGCCCGCACCGGCTGCCAAGACCGACGACAAGAAGCCGCCGGCGACCGGCGGCAAGGCCGGAACCGGTGCACCGGCTCCCGGCGCCGCAGGGACACCCGCACCGGGTGCCGGCGCCCCGACCCCCGCCCCCGGCCCGCCGCCGGAAGCCCCCGACTCCGGATCCTGAACGGGAGGTCGTGCGATGCCCTCGAACCCCACCACCGGTGCCGCTGCCCCGATCACCGACCTGGAGTTCACCGGCCCACCGGTTGCGTCCGCGCTGGGCAACCCACCGATGAACCCTGCCCCCGCCTCGGGGCCCCCGCCGACCAACCCCGCGCCCATCCCGGCACCTTCGTCCGGCCCGGTCAACGGACCGCCGCCCGCCGGCGGCCCCGGCGGTGCACTCGGGGGAGGCCCGGTCGGCGGACCAGGCAGCGGTGGTGACCCCACCCCCACCCCGACCCCGGCCCCGGCCCCGGGTGCCGGGGGGGGCGGCGACGATGGTTCGGGCGGAGCCCAGTTCGACACCAAGATCGCCGACAGCCTTCTGAGCATCATCGAGAACGCCACCTCGGCGGATGCGCTGGAGGCACAGCGGATCATCTTGCGCCGCATCGCCCTCCAAGGTGACGTCGTCCCGTCCCGGGTACAGCCCCCGGGCAACATCACCCAGATCGCCGGCTACCTCAACCTGCTGGAGTCCCTGGGTCAGACCGACATGGAGCTTCAAACGCTCGGCGGGATCCTGGGCATCGCGGGTTCGAAGCCGCCCCAGGGACTGATCACCGCGGCTCCGGCCCTCACGCTCACCACGTTCGCGAACGACCGTCCAAGCGGTCCCGCGCAGCGAACCGTCCCCGTCATGGTCACTGTGCGGAGCGACCTGGCAGCCGCGGTGGCGTCAACCCTGGCCTCGCTGCGCGCGCAGGGATGCCAGGTGCCGTTCACCGAGGCGCCGGTCACCGTCCCGGTGGCAGGACTCGCAGGCGTGGCCCGTCCAGACCCGCTGCCCTACCTGGGACGGACCCTGACGCTGGTGGCCGCCACCGCTCTGGGCAACCCGGCGACCGACCCGCTCCTGCTGTCACGCGCAGCCGCAAGCACCGACCCCTTCACGCCCGCGGCCCAGGCCACCGGGCCTGGGTCGGGCACCGTGGCGCCCGCCGACGCGCAAGCTCTGGTGTGCACATCGAACTCCTGCAATCCCGTCGCCCTTTCGGCCGCAAGGCTTGTCTACCTGGCCCCAGCGCTTGCCGCCGCTGGTTTCTACCAGACCGATCCGCCACCGCAGCCGTCCAGCGTGAGCGACGACGGTTGGGCCCGGTTCTCGAACACCACCGGCCTCGTGAGTGGACAGACCAGGCTCGGCGACGAGCTTGCGTTGCTCTACACCGCGAACACCATCAACTCCAGCGTCTACGCGGACGTACTCGGCTGGACCTGGAACGGCTCCACCTTCGAGCAGCCAATCGGCGCGGCGTGAGCGTGGTACCCATGGCGGGTGGTGCTCGGTTAGTGCGAAGGTTCCATCTGGGTACGCCGAGGAGGTGCGATGACCACGTACACGCTCGGGTCCGACGATCCGGAGATCGCCAGACTCAACCAACAGGCACTGTTCCTGGCAGCCCCGACCAGGGTGCTGCTGGCCGCCTCGGGAATCGCTGCCGGGATGCAGGTGCTCGACCTGGGAACCGGACTCGGGCACGTGGCCCTTGCGGCGGCGGATCTGGTCGGCCCCACCGGCACCGTGGTCGGGGTTGACAACGACCCGAAGATGATCGACCTGGCGAGCAGGCTCGCGCAGGGGCGGGCGAACGTCAGGTTCGTGGAGGGTGATGTCCACGGCTGGTCCTCGCACGATTCCTTCGACGTGGTGGTCGGGCGACTGATCCTGTTCCATCTCGCTGACCCGATAACCGCCATACGAAACAGCCTGCGTGTGGTCCAGCCCGGTGGTCGTGCGGTGTTCCTCGACTACGACATCGGCGCGCTTCGCGCGGAGCCGCCGGAGCCACTCACCACGCGAATGGTCGAGCTGACGATGCAGGCGTTCCGGGCCGCCGGAGCCGACCCGACGATAGGCGCCCGGCTGCGGGCGCTGCTGGCCGAGGCTGGGCTGGTGGACGTGGGCGGTTTCGGCATCGTTTCCTATCTCGGGGAGGACGAACCAATCGGGTCCGCGATGTTCGCCGGGGTGATCCGGTCCCTGGCTCCCGTCATCACCGGACGCGGCCTCGCGTCGCTGGAGGAGCTGGATCTGGACTCGCTTTCCGACCGGATCGCGGCGGCGATGCAGGAAACGCATGCGGTGATCGTGCCGCCGGTGCTCGCCGGCGCCTGGGGCCGACGTCCCTGAGAGAAGGTCAGGGGTTCGGTCTCGGAGTGTCTACGAATGCCTCGTAGCCGCAAGATCGGCCCTTGGCAGGCACAGGGTGGGCGCGCACGGTGGATGGGTGGCCCGTCGGCACGACGGACAGGTAGCGACGAGCGCCCCTCACACGCATGTGCCGGTACCCTCTCAAGGAGCGCGTAGGAGAGGGGCGTCGTCGTGACGGCTGAGTCGATCGAGCCCGAGCCGGTTCCGCTGGTCCGCGACCAGGCGGGTCGCCTCATGGTGCATGGGACCCGCATCTCCCTGGATGTTCTGGTGGCCGCCTTCAAGCGGGGCAAGACCCCCGAGGTCATTCACGATTCGTATGAGACCGTCTCCTTGGCCGACGTCTATGCGATCTTCACCTTCTACCTGCGTCACCGCGCTGAGGTTGAGGCCTACCTGGCCGAGCAGGAGCGTGAAGGCGCGGCGATCCAGGCGCGGATCGAGACCGAGCACCCACTCAGCGACGGGCTCCGCGCCAAACTGCTGGCCCGGCTGGATACGTGAACCCTCGGTTTCTGGCCGACGAGAACATCGATCCCGATCTGGTGCTTGGGCTACGGCGTCGGGTCGACGAGGTCGACATCGTCCGCGTGCAGGAGGTCGGGCTCCGAACCACTGGCGATCCCGAGATCCTGCGGTGGGCAGCGGATCAAGGCCGGGTTTTGATCAGCCACGACCTCAAGACCATCCCGGCGTTCGCCGGTGAGCGTCTGATCGCTGGGCTGCCGATGCCCGGCGTGATCCTCATGCGTTCGACGCTGCCGATTGCCCAGGCGATTGACGAGCTCGCGACGATGGCCACCGCCAGCGACGCTGACGAGTGGACCAACCAGATCGCCTATCTCCCTCTCCGCTGTCCGCCCCTTCTCCCGCTCCGTTCCCACCTGCTCCGTCCTTCATCAACGCGCCCATCTCCTCTGCCGTCCCACGCTCGTTCCATGCGCCTCTGTCCTTCCGCCGCGGCGTGCCCTCACCTCAAGTCGACGAGCTTCCCAGGCGCTCACTTCCGGGTGACGACCACGCGCAGACTGCCGCGAGAGCGCTGTCTACGACTCCGCGGACACCAGGAGGACGTGCAGAGTGCGGGGCCCGTGGACCCCCTCGACGCGTTCCAGCTCGATGTCGCTGGTGGCCGAAGGTCCGCTGATCCAGGTCAGGGGACGTCCGTCGCGGACCGCTTCGCGGAGCCGGCCGATCGACTCAGGCACGTCGCCGACGAGCTGCGACTCCTCCACGATGCACACGTGCAGGTCGGGCACCAGCGAGAGCGCCCGGCGCCCCTGGCCCGCGCCGTGGTCAAGCACGATCGTGCCCGTCTCGGCGATGCCGACGGCGGCTGCCGTGATGACCGCGCCGAATCTGTTCAGCTCGGCGGCCGACAAGGTCCCGTCGTCCGTGACCACGTCGATGCCGTCGAGAGCGGCAACCCAGCTCGGCGGGAGTCCGGGCGGTACGACGATCCGCCTGGTTCCGGAGAGTGCGCCGGCCACGGCCGCGCCGATCCCGTCACGGTCCACCCGCTCGACGACCGCGCGGTAGTCCTCCACCCGTTCGGCGAAAAGCGCCGCCACGTCGGGCAACGAGGACGTCGTGCCGTACTGGTACGCCGGCGCGGGGGTTCGCTCGGCGCCGTCGAGAGCCCTGGTGATCCGGCCGAGGATCTCCTCCTTGGTCCCCCTCACTGGTCGCCCTTCTCGCGCTTCCACCAGGACCGGAACGTCTCGGTCGGTGGTGTCGGTGCGTCGCGGGCGTCACTCCAGGCCGAGAGCGGCCCGGGGAGGCGGCCGATGGCGTCCTTCTTCTTGAGCATCCTGCCGCCGAGCTCGGCGGCCTTCTGTGCCTTCTCCCAGCGTCGGCGGTCGGAGAACATCCAGGCGGCGCCCTTCATGGCCAGCTCTTCGCCCGAGGGGACGCGGCCGCGGTGCTCGTCGACCACGCGGGTGCGCAGGTGGACCAGAAGTTCGGGAATCTCGATGCGGACAGGGCAGACGTCGAAGCAGGCGCCGCACAGGGACGAGGCGTAGGGCAGCGACTGGTCCACAGGGCTGGTGGTGCCACGCAGCAGGGGGTTGAGGACTGCGCCGATCGGCCCGGGATAGACCGAGCCGTACGCATGGCCTCCGACGCGTTCGTACACGGGGCAGACGTTGAGGCAGGCAGAGCACCGGATGCACCGGAGTGCCTGTCGACCGACGTGGTCAGCGAGGGCGTCGGTGCGGCCGTTGTCGAGCAGGACCACGTGCACCTGCTGGGGGCCGTCGCCGGGGGAGATGCCCGTCCAGGTGGAGGTGTAGGGGTTCATCCGCTCGCCGGTGGAGCTGCGCGGGAGGAGCTGCAGAAAAACCTCGAGGTCCTCCAGCCTCGGCAACACCTTCTCGATGCCGACCACGCTGATCAGGGTCTCGGGCAGGGTCAGACACATCCGGCCGTTGCCCTCGGACTCCACCACGACGAGGGTGCCGGTCTCGGCGACGGCGAAGTTGGCGCCTGAGATCGCGACCTTGGCGCGCAGGAACTTCTCCCGCAGGTGGACCCTTGCTGCCTCGGCAAGCTCGCGGGGATCGGAGGTGAGTCCGTCCGGGGCGGCAGTGCCGACGTGGCCCATCTCGCGCAGGAAGATCTCGCGGATCTCGGCCCTGTTGCGGTGGATCGCCGGCACCAGGATGTGGCTGGGCTTGTCGTGGCCCAGCTGGACGATCAGCTCGGCGAGGTCGGTCTCCCAGGCAGCGATGCCGGCCTCCTCGAGCGCCTCGTTGAGGCCGATCTCCTGGGTCGCCATTGACTTGACCTTGACCACCTCGTCTGCGCCGGTGGTCTGCACCAGCGAGGTGACGATCCGGTTCGCTTCCTGGGCGTCGCTCGCCCAGTGCACGGTGGCTCCAGCCCGGGTCAGTGCCTCCTCGAGTTGGATCAGGTAGCTGTCGAGGTGGGTGAGGACGTTGTCCTTTATCGCCGCTCCGGCCAAGCGGAGCTCCTCCCAGTCCTCGAGCTCCTCGACCACGCGAGCGCGCTTGTCGCGGATCGTGTGGGTGGCGTGGTGCAGGTTCCGGCGCTGCTGGGAGTTGGCCAGGGCGTCCTTGGCCGCATCGGGAAACTTCGGCATCCCCACGAAGGTGCCGCTCATGATGTCGCCCCCTCGTCGGTCTGGACGCCCAGCTGGTTGGGCGCGACGAAGTCCCGTTCGGTGGAGGCGAGCACCTCCGCCAGGTGCATCACGCGAACGCCGGCCCGCTGTCGGTGGAGCAAGCCGCCGATATGGGCCAGGCAGCTGTTGTCACCGGCGACCAGCACCTCGGCTTGGGTGTCGCGCACATGGCGGGCCTTGTCGGCGCCCATCGCGACCGAGGTGTCGGCGTTCTTCATCGCGAACGTCCCACCGAAGCCGCAGCACTCCTCAGCTTCGGGCAGCTCGACCAGATCGATGCCGCGGACCGCCTGAAGCAGGCGTAGCGGCTTGTCGGCAACTCGCAGCATTCGGAGCGAGTGGCATGTCGGGTGATAGGTGACGCGGTGCGGGAAGGTCGCCCCGACATCGGTCACGCCCAGGACGTCCACCAGCAGCTCGCTCAGCTCGTACACCTTGCGTGCGCCCGACTCGGCGCGCTCGGCGAGGCCGGGGCGGCCGCATTCGCGCGCGATGGTGGCGTGCTGGTGCCGCACACTGCCGACGCAGGATCCGGACGGCGCCACCACCGCGTCGTACTGCTCGAAGACGTCAGCGAACCGTTCGACCAGCGGCAGCGCCTCGCGGGCATAGCCGGTGTTGGTGAACATCTGGCCGCAGCAGGTCTGCCCCATCGGAAACTCGACCGTGACCCCGAGGCGCTCGAGCACGGTGACGACTGCCTTCGGTGTCTCGGGCCACATGGTGTCGTTGAAGCAGGTCGCGAAGAGCGCGACCTTGAGACCTGCTCCGGGCACCTTGCGGGAGATGTGGGCTTCGCGGCCAGCGAGTCCGACCACGGGGGCGGCGGTGGCCAGGCTCTGGGGACTGATCACTTTGCCGAGCATGCCACCCGAGGAGCTGGCGGCAACCAGAAGGGGCCGGGCCATTGTCCAAGGTGCGTTGCGGTGGCTCGGGTAGCGGTGTCCGGAGCGGTAGTCAGTCGCGCTCGACGACGTTGTTCTCGTCTGCGTCGTCGGTGTCGGCGGGGCGTCGGTGGACGAGGTGGCGTACCAGTAGGGCGATGAGCGCGAGTGCAACGGCGATCACGAGATAGATGAGGTAGCGGCTTATCGTGGCGTAGACGGTGTCGATGTGGCTGCCGGAGAGGTCCCCGACGGCTACCCAAGTGCCAACCCACAGCGCGGCGCCGAGCGCATTGAATGCGGCGAAGCTGGCCCAGCGCATGCCGGTGATTCCGGCGATCCAGCCGTTGGCCTGGCGCAGGCCCTCGATGAAGCGGGCAACGACGACGACCTTGCCGCCGTGTCGGTCGAACCAGCCTTCGGCGGTTGCCAAACGCTTCTCGGTCAGAAACACGTAGCGGCCGAAGCGCAGCACCAGACGGCGGCCGCCCCACCGGCCCAGCCCGTAACCGATGTTGTCGCCGACAACGGCGGCGACGAAGGCGGTCAGGGCGACCGCGACGACGTTGAGGTGCCCGGCGCCGGCGTACACCGCGGCGGCGATCAAGATGGTCTCGCCAGGGACCGGGACGCCGAAGTCCTCGATGAGCACGAACCCGGCGACGGCTAGGTAGCCGTAGTGGTCCAGGGTGGGTGCGAGGCTGGCGAACACCCCGGGCAGCTGGGGATTACCGGCCATCGAGTCGCCTCCGGATCCACGACGCAGCTCCGGGATGACGAGGGCAGAGGCCCTCATGTCGAGCTTGCTGACGCGAGATGTGGACATCGTTGGTTCAGTGCCGTTCAGTCGCAACTCGAACCGGCGGGGGCGACGTCCCCCGGCGTCGTCGGAGTGGCGGGATGGTCCGAAGATTCTTCTGCCCTCAAGCAATCCGTTGTCTGGCCGGCAACGAACCCGGGGTATGTGTCGACCGTCACAGCGGCGGGTGTGGGGCACCCATCGTGGCCGGCGTTCGGCTCACGCAGATCAGTGTTTGCCCTCCGTTCTCGGAGGGGGCGAATGCCCATGAAGGACCAGTCGTGGGCGCCCCGTGCGAAGTGATCGACGAGACGCGTGCGACACCCCATCGCAGTCTCGGCCGTAGCACGGAGGAGTGACACATGTTCGGCAAGCAAACAGTAGTAGACATGATCGAACGCAGCGCGGAGTCGGAGAACGACCGGCGCCGGTTCTTGAAGACCGCGGGAATGGCCGGCCTGGGCGCGGTGGGTGCGATCGCGCTGCCCGCCTTGGACAGCAAGGTGCTGGCCGCCAACGCCCCCAGCGACGGGGCGATCCTCAACTTCGCCCTCAACCTGGAGTACCTGGAGGCGGAGTTCTACTCCAACGCCGTCTTCGGGCATGGTCTGCCCGACCACCTCACGACCGGTAAGGGACACCGAGGGGGCGTGATCGGTGGCCGCGCCGTGCACTTTAGTGCGCACGACATCCGCCAGTACGCCCGCGAGATCGCCCAGGACGAGATCGACCACGTCAAGTTCCTTCGGTCGGCCCTGGGTGCGGCCAAGGTGTCTCGGCCGCAGATCGACATCAAGAACAGCTTCACCGCGGCTGCCCGGGCGGCCGGGCTGATCGGGCCGCGGCAGACGTTCGACCCGTACGCCAACGAGAACAACTTCTTGCTGGCGGCGTTCATCTTCGAAGACGTCGGGGTGACCGCGTACAAGGGTGCCGCACCACTGATCCACAACAAGACCTACCTCGACGCGGCAGCAGGAATCCTCGCTGTGGAGGCCTACCACGCCGGCATCGTGCGCACGAACCTGTACGCGCGCGGCTTCTACAGCCAGGCACAGAAGATCTCCAACGCCCGCGACAGCCTGGATGGCAAGAGCAACGACGACCAGGGCATCGGCACGCACCGGTACGGCAACGTGGTCCCGACCGACCACAACGGAATCGCGTTCGGGCGTACCACCGGTCAGGTGCTCAACATCGTCTACCTGACACCCAAGCGCAACGACGAGGGAGGCTTCTTCCCCAAGGGTGTCAACGGCTCGATCCGGACCAGCTCGTGAGCATGGTCGCCGCGGTGGTGGAGTGGCTGCTGCTGGGGGTAGTCCTGCTCCGCGCCGCATTCCTGGTCGCCGCGCCCGGCAAGTACCGAGCCGGACGCCGACCCTCGGGTGAGTCTGCCCGGCCGGATCACGTTCATCGGATCCTCGGTGCACGACACACTCCGCGGGGCTGAGGCCTGGCGACGTCGGTCGGGGAGCTTCCCGCTCCCCGCCGGCGCCGGCTCACGCTCCGGGCTCAAAGTCCGGCCGACGCGCCATCGGCTGGCTCCTGCGCTCGGCCCGGCGTTCGTCGCCGCCATCGCCTACGCCGATCCTGGCAACTTCGCAGCGAACATCACCGCGGGGTCGTCGTCGGGTTACCTGCTGGTGTGGGTCGTGCTGGTCAGCAACCTGATGGCAATGCTGATCCAGTACGTGTCGGCCAAGACGGGGATCGCGACCGGGCGGAGCCTGCCGGACCTGTGCCGTAGACACTTCCGGCGACCGGTCGTTCTCGGGCTGTGGGTCCAGGCCGAGCTCGTGGTCATGGCCACTGATCTTGCCGAGGTGCTCGGTGGGGCGCTCGCGCTGCAGCTGTTGTTCGGACTGCCTCTGGTGGTCGGTGGCATCGTGTCCGCCGCCGTTGCCGTTGCGCTCCTCGGGTTGCGATCTCGCGGGCACCGGCCTTTCGAGACGGTCATCATCGCGCTGCTCGGGGTGATCCTGCTCGGGCTGGTGTGCAGCCTGATAGCCGGCGGTCTCGACGTCGGCGGAATCGTCTCCGGAACTGTTCCGCGTCTGCACGGCCCCGACACCTTGCTGCTGGCGACCGCCATGCTCGGCGCGACCGTGATGCCCCATGCCATCTACGCTCACAGTGCCCTGACCCGCGACCGCTACCGGCGCGACACCGAGCAGCAGCGCCGGGCGCTCCTGCGAGGCCAACGGGTCGACGTGGGCGCCGCCATGGCCGTAGCCGGGCTGGTGAACCTGGCCATGCTCGTCGTCGCCGCCCGGGTGATGTCCGGCGACGCCTCCGGTGTCGTCACCATCCAGGCCGCGCACCAGCGGCTCGGCTCGACCCTCGGTGCGGCGGCCGCGCTCGGCTTCGCACTCGCGCTACTGGCGTCGGGAGTAGCCGCATCCAGTGTTGGCACGTACGCCGGGCAGGTGGTGATGGGGGGATTCGTCGGGAGACGCATCCCGCTGGTGCTTCGCCGTCTGGTGACGCTCGTCCCCGCGCTGATCGTGCTGGCCGTGGGTGTCGACCCGACCCACGCACTTGTGCTCTCACAGGTGGTGCTGTCCTTCGGGATCCCGTTCGCGCTCGTACCCCTGGTCATTCTGAGCCGCCGAGCCGACGTCATGGGAGCGCTGGTGAACAGGCGCTCCACGACGATGGCCCTGGCCCTGGCCGCCGCCGCCATCATCTGCCTGAACGGACAGCTGGTCGGCGCCGCCATGGGGCTCTAGCGGTCCGTCAATGTGGCGGTCGGTGTGGTGCTGTGCGGTCGGCGATGCTCGCCGGGTCGAACAGCACGGTTTGGGCAACGTCGCCGAGTCGCCGGTGGTTGTCGCGGGCGTAGGCGCGCATCCGCTCGAACGCATCGTCGACACCGGCTCCGCGCATCTGGGCCAGTGCTCCTTTGGCCTGCTCCAGGATGATCCGGCTGTTCAGTGCACCCTGCAGCTGCTCGGTGAGCACCTCAGCGCGGCTGGTCGCCCGTTCTTGCAGGAGTCCGATGGTCGCCAGGTTAGCCACCCACGGATGGTCCCTCCCCCAGGGCGAACTGCAGCTCTGCCAAGGCTCTGCTGGCGCCGTCGGACGCCGCCGCCACACCACCGCCGCCTTGGCCGGTCAGCAGGCTCAACCCGGCCCCTGAGCCCGGCAACGCGCGCACCGCGGCGCGACACAGCCGGTCCAGCACACCCACCATGCCGTCGGCAGCGTCGACGGCGTCGGGCTCCGCGGCGATCAGCGCCCGGACCCGGGTCAGCTGCTCACCCATGCGGCAACGTGTCCGGCCCTGACGGGGCCGGCGCTACCCCGACCAGCAGCGGGCTGAGCTCACGCAGACCCGAACACAGCAACGCAGCCGCGGTGTCGGCCGGCATCGCGAGCAGGTCCGCGGCCTGGCGGTAGGTGTGATCGCCGAACATGCACAAGCCGAGCACCGCCCGCTGGGTTGCGGACAAGACTCTCAGGGCGGCCAGCGTGGTCTCGACCTGCGACCGATGCGAACCAGCCTGGTCGACCGACTCATCGCTCTCGGCAGCACCCTCGACCGTCCTCTCCGCAGAGTTGGCGCCGTCGGTGGCACAGCGCAGGTAGGTCAACCGCGCCAGATCGTGTCTGAGATGTCCATCGGTCGCCGTGCCGATGCGACCGGTCCGGGTGACGGCAACGGCGAACGCAGCCACCACCGCCGTCTCGGCCCGGGCGGGATCCTGGGTCACAGCCAGGGCCAGTGCGTACAACGGGGGGACGTGGAGGGCGCACAACCGCCGCTGCGAAGCTGCGTCCCCCTCCGCAGCGGCCTGGACCGACGCGCAACCTTGCGTGGTCCCTGACCGGCGGGGCACCGGCCGTCGTAGCACGGCTGGAACTGCCCGCACCGTCTTCGGTGTTGCCAACGGGGAACCTCCGGTCGACCAGGCCCGTACGCAATCGCCAGGGTCTGGGGCCATCGGTACGCGATGCCACAAGACACCGCAGTTTCAGGCTAGTTAGGGGCACCGCGACGTGCACATCGAACCGGTTGCGATCAATCAGGGTCGCGGCCCATGGGAGCTAGGAAGATGCCGGGCCCCCGGTGAGGAGGTCGGCCAGGCCGGTGAGGCCTGACACCGTGTGGTCTGGGGGCGTGAAGTGTGCCGGGTAGCCGGCCGGTGTGTCGGAGCGGTTGATCCAGGTAGTGGCCAGTCCGGCGCGTGCCGCGCCGTCGATATCCCACGGATGCACCGCCACCAACATCAGCTGGGACGGGGCGACACCGCAGCGTCGCACGGCGTACTGGTAGGCGGCCTTGGCCGGCTTCCACACGCCGATGTCCTCGACACTGATGAACCGCTCGAACATGCCCTCGAGACCTGCCCGCTGCATGAGCTGCTCGGCCACGGCGGTCGCGCCGTTGCTCAGGGTCATCAGCCGGAATCCGGCCTGGGACAGGCGCCGCAGGCCCTCGGGTACGTCGGGATGGACCGGCAGCTGCATGAACGCACCGAGCAGGTACTCGGTCGCCTCGTCGGGGCCACGGTTGAGGTCCACTTCGGCCAGGGCGGCCTTCAGGGTCGCCTCCGCCAGCGCGTCGAACCGTTGGCTGGCGCCGGCCGCGGTGAGCGCGAACCCGTCCCGCAGCAACGTCGCGAACCACCACCTGGCAAGGTCCGGGGGTGCGCCGACATCAGCGAACCGGGCGCCCATCGAAGCCATGTCCGACAAGGTCTGGTTGACGTCGAACGCGATCACTAACGGTTGGTCGGTCACCGGCGATGAGCTCCTTCGGGTTCGAACAGGCGGGACGCGTGCCGGGACGGCACGGTTCCATGCTGGGTAACAGCGGCCATCGCGGCAACACCAGTCCGACGGCCGACGCGTCCGGCTGACAGACTGCGGCGGTGACGGACGTGGGTAGGGGCCGACCCGACGTGGCCGTGATCGGCGGCTCCGGCTTGTACTCGTTGTTGCCCGATGCGTCCGAGGTCGACGTCGAGACGCCGTACGGAAAGCCCTCTGGTCCCGTCATGGTGGGTGTCGTCGGCGCATCTGGCCGGGAGGTCGCGTTCCTGCCGCGACACGGTCCGCACCATGAGCATCCGGCGCATGCGGTGAACTACCGCGCCAACCTGTGGGCGCTGCGCAGCCTGGGCGTACGCCAGGTGCTGGCGCCGTGTGCGGTCGGCAGCCTCCGGCCCGCGCTCGGCCCGGGCAGCCTGGTCGTGCCCGATCAGCTGGTGGATCGCACCACCGGCCGGGTTCAGACGTTCTACGACTCCGGAGCCTGCCATGTCGGGTTCGCCGACCCGTACTGCCCGAGGCTCCGCCGGTCCCTTGTGCAGGCCGCCACCAGCAGCGATCCGATCGTCGACGGCGCCACGATGGTGGTGATCGAAGGACCCCGGTTCTCCACCCGTGCGGAGTCCACGTGGTACGCCGCGCAGGGCTGGTCGCTGGTCAACATGACGGGGCATCCGGAGGCGGTTCTCGCCCGGGAGCTGGCGCTGTGCTACGCCACGATCGCATTGGTGACAGACCTCGACGGCGGGTTGAGCGCCTCCGAGTCGGTCGACCAGGCGGAGGTGTTCGCGGTGTTCGCCGAGCACACCGAGCGGCTGTGCTCGCTGCTGTTGGGGGTCGTGGCGTCGTTGCCGTCGGAGCGGCATTGCTCCTGCGCGCAGGCGCTCGACGGCCTGGAGCTCCCGATGGCGCTGCCGTGAGGGTGCTGCTGACCGGCTCAGCCGGATTCGTCGGCCGGCGGGTCGCGATGGCGCTGAACGCGGCCGGCCACGAGGTGATCGGAGTCGACATGATGCTGGCCGCAGCCCACGGGCCGGACGCTGCGACGCCTGACGGGACGCTTCGGCTCGACCTCCGCGAGCGGGACGGCGTGGACGTCGCGCTGTCCGGCGTGGATGTCGTGTGCCACCAGGCGGCCATGGTCGGCAACGGTGTCGACATGCAGGACCTCCCCGACTACGCCGGGCACAACGACCTCGGCACCGCGGTGCTGCTGGCGGCGATGGACCGCGTCGGCGTCCGCCGACTGGTGTTGGCGTCGTCCATGGTGGTGTACGGCGAGGGGCGGTATCGCTGTGCGCGGCATGGCGAGGTGGCGCCCTCGGCACGGCGAGCCGAGGACCTCGACGCGGGGGTGTTCGACCCGCGCTGCCCCGAGTGCGACCGGCTGCTGGCCTGGGAGCCGGTACCCGAGGCCGCACCGGTCCGGCCGCGCAGCATCTACGCCGCGTCGAAGGTGGCCCAGGAGCACTATGCGGACGCGTGGTGCACGATGACGGACGCGCGCTGCGTGGCGCTGCGCTACCACAACGTCTACGGTCCGGGGTTGCCCGCGGACACACCGTACGCTGGCGTCGCCGCCCTCTTCCGCTCCGCGCTCGGCCGGGGAGAGTCGCCGCAGGTGTTCGAGGACGGACGGCAGACCCGCGACTTCGTCCACGTCGACGACGTGGCGGCCGCGAACATCGCCGCGGTCGAGTCCGTCGCCGGTCACGCCCGGCGCGTCACGGCGTACAACATCTGCTCGGGTACGCCGTTCACCATCGGCGACATGGCGAGCGTGCTTGCTGCCGCGCACCACGGTCCCGTGCCGGTGGTGACCGGGCGCTATCGCGCGGCGGACGTCCGACACATCGTCGCCTCACCAGACACCGCTCGCGCCGGCCTCGGCTTCCACGCCCGGACACGACCCGAGGACGGCTTGGCTGCCCTGGCGTCCGACCGACTACGACCGACCGGTCGCTGACATCCGGTCCGCGGCCCCGTCGGCGCCGGCTACCAGCCGGTGATCAGCAGGTGCTGGAGGAGCAGCGCCGCCACCGCCTGGACGCCGAGCACCCAGCGCACGTGCGCCCGCGGCACCAGCGCCACCAGAACCAGCGCCCACACGCTGAACGGGAGGAAGATCCGTTCGATCTCGCCCTCGCTCATCCCCGACACGGTGGCGAGCAGCACGCACACAACGCCAGCGCCGCCGAGCAGCGCGAGCGCCCGCGCGCCAGGTCGGGCGAGATCGCCGCGTCGCCACCTCAGCAGCAGGTAGGCCACTCCGACGGCGACCGCCAGTCCGGTGCTGCACAGCCAGCCCGCGAGGTCGCCCCACAGCCAGTAGGCATAGGGCCGCAGGGACGCGCCGCTGTGCTGCATGCGGGTACGCAGCACCTCCACTGCGGTCCACCAGGAGAACCCGGCGGCGCTGAATGCCGCCACCACCATCAGGGCGCCGGCCACAGACCACGGCAGCGGCCGCGGGGTGCGCGCGGCGCGGAGCACTCCCACGGCGACCACACCGATCAGGATGAGCCCGTAGGACAGATAGATCCCGTACCCGAGCAGCAGGCCGCTCAGCAGCCCCCATCCGGCCACGCCGACCCGACCAGACCTGGTGGCCGCCATCGCGAGCGCCGCGAGCCCCCACGCGGTGACCGCGCCGAAGACAGCGTCGGCGCTGACCCCGATCCACAGCGCGGCCGGGGTGAGCACCAGGAACGGCATGGCCGCCCGCGCCCACATTTCGCCGGCCAACAGCCGCACGGTGATCAGCACCGCGACGGCCGCCGTCGTCGCCACCGTGATCGTGACCCACGCCAACGACCACGGGGATCGCAAGCCCGCGCGGTACAACTCGACGAACAACAACAACGCGCCCGGCGGATGCCCGGCCACGTGCGTGTGCCAGGGGTCGACGGCGCCCACGGGGATCCGGGAGGTGAACGTGTGGATCATCGTGACGACGGAGTCGACCCGGCGTGCCCCGTAGAGGTACTCGCCGCGGTTGGAGAACGTGTGAGTGAAGCCGGACTGGCCATCGACGGCAGCCAGCGCCACCGTCCACCCCCAGGCCGACGCCCACGCCACCAGCAGCAGGACGCGCCACGGCAACCGGTGGGCAATGGTCGGCAACAGGGCGACGCCCAGCATCGCCAGTGCGATTGAGGGGACCGTCCCGGGCCCGGTCCGCGGGTCCCAACCGGCGTACAACGGCGCCGTCTGCGTGTGGACGTTCCACCCGGTCAGCGGAGGCACCGCGAACGCCACCGCGACGAACAACGCCGCTGCGGTCAGTGCCACCACGGTGACGCGCGGCGTTCTCGACCTCCTGGACCGCTGCCCGAGCTCGAGCGGAGTCGCGAGGTCAGTCCGCACCGACGGCCCCGGTGTAGGGGTCGACCGGGAGCGGGGGCGTGTCGGGCAGCCGGGGCAGGCGGATCTCGAACCGGCAGCCCGCCCCCTGATTGACCACGCCGATGGTGCCGTGTTGGGCCTCGATGAGTCCGCGGGCGATGGCGAGTCCGAGGCCGGCGCCGGCCGGCTGGGCACTGTCGTGGTCGCGGGCGTCGCGCCCACGCCAGGCCACGTCGAACACCCGCCGCAGCTCGGGCTCGGGGATGCCGCCGCACCCGTCGTCGACGTGCACCCACACCTGTTCGCCCTCGACGCCCCCGGTGACGTTGACGACACCGGACACCGGCGTGTGCCGCACGGCGTTGCCGAGCAGGTTGCGTAGCACCCTGAGCAGCTCGTGCGGGCCGCCGGCGACGACGGGTGGCGGCCCGGCCAACGGCAGCCGCAGGTGCACGTGGACGCCAGACGCCTCCGCGGTGGGAGCCAGCGCCTCGGTCGCCTCACGCAACAAGGCGTCAAGCGTCAGCGGCTCCACCTGGATGCTCAGCGCCCCAGCATGGATGCGCGACATCTCGAACAGGTCGTCGACCATGGTGGCCAGCCGCTGCGCCTCGGAACGGATCGACACGGCGTAGTCGCGGACGTCGTCGGGGGCGACGACGACCTGGTCCTCCAACGCCTCGGTCATCGCCCGGATGCCGGCGACCGGCGTGCGCAGGTCGTGGCTGACCCAGGCGACCAGGTCGCGACGAGCACGCTCGGCCACCCGTTCACGCTCACGGGCCTCGCGCTCCCAGACACTCTGCCGGGCCAGGGATCGTCCCATCAGCACCGCAGCAGGCACGCACACCAGCGCGGTCACCGACCACACCACGGCGTTGCTGCGCAGGGCCGCCGTGAACATGAAGCCGGATGTCACCACCACGCCACCGAAGACCGCGAGCATCGGAACGAGCGTCAGGACCAGCATCGACACGGCGAGCGAGCGCGTGCGCAACCGGCGAAGGAGCAGCACGCCCACCACGACGAGCGGCGTCGTGCAGGCCAAGGCGAGCAGTGCCGAGTGCAGATCCGTCGCCGTCATCGTCGTGCCTGAGCAGTCGGGTCATCGCGTACCGCATCGTCAACCGGGTCGAAGCGGTAGCCCAAGCCGTACACGGTGACGATCCGGGCTCGGCCGCCGGGGTCAGGCTCGAGCTTGGCGCGCAACCGCTTCACGTGCACCGTCACGGTCGAGTGGTCACCGAAGGTCCACCCCCACACCTGTTCCAACAGGTCCGACCGCGAGTGCACCTCGCCCGGATGTGCCATCAAGAACGCGAGCAGGTCGAACTCCCGGCAGGTCAAAGCAACGTTGTTCCCACCCACGGTGACGACCCGGGCCACCGGATCGAGGACCACGTCACCGTCGGTGCGAAGAGCGGCTCCGGCGTGCTTGCCGTTGCCGTCATGGCTGCGGCGCAGCACGGACGACACCCGCAACGCCAACTCGCGCGGACTGAACGGCTTGGTGACGTAGTCGTCCGCGCCGAGCTCGAGCCCGGCGATCCGGTCTTCGACACCGGCGAGCGCGGTGAGCATGACGATCGGTACGTCAGCGGTACGCGGGTCCGACCTCAGCGCCCGGCACACGTCCAGGCCCGGCAGTCCGGGCAACATGAGGTCGAGGACCACCAGGTCCGGCGGCTGCGCCGCAGCCAGCCGGACGGCGTCCGCCCCGTCGGCGCTGACGTTCACGCGGTAGCCGTCGCGCTCGAGGTAGCGGCGCACGACGTCGCGGACGGCCGCGTCGTCCTCCACCACCAGCACAAGGCCAGCGTCCGCCTGAGGCGATGACGACGTCATGTCGGCAGTCTAGGAATCCGGCGGCCCTGTCGCTGCCTGCCGGGGGCCCGCCGGGTGTGATGTCACAGATTCGTCACCGGCCGGCAGAGGTCTAAAGCGTTGCGTCGCACCTACGTTTCTAGTGTGACCCTCCCGCACCGAGACGGTAGCTGCAACGCCATCGATCCGGGCACCAATGACGTGAACCGCGCGAACCCGGACACCATGCTCGTCGGGCGTCCGGTCGGCTGTGACGTGGTGATCCCGTGCCGCGACGAGGCGGCCGCACTTCCCGGCGTACTCGCCCGGCTGCCGGAAGGCTTCGCCGCGATCGTGGTCGATAACGGATCCGCCGACGCCACCGCCGACGTTGCCCGCTCACTCGGCGCGACGGTCGTCGACGAACCGCAAGCCGGGTACGGCTCCGCGGTGCTGGCCGGCGTGCTGGCATCGACCGGTACCTACCTCGCAGTCATCGACGGAGACGGGTCGATGGACCCGGCCGACCTGCCACCGTTGCTGACCCTGGTGCGCGAAGGCACCGCGACGATGGCAGTCGGACGCCGGATGCCGACCGGCCGCGGCGTGTGGCCGTGGCACGCTCGGGCCGGCACCGCCGCGATCGCCTGGTGGCTGCGGCGCGGCGGCGGCCTTCCTGTTCACGACATCGCACCGATCCGGGTGTGCCGGCGCGACGACCTGGTGGCATTGGGGCTAGGCGACCGACGGTTCGGCTACCCGTTGGAGCTGCTGGTTCGGGCCAGCGAAGCCGGATGGACGGTACGCGAGCTCCCAGTCGCCTACACCGAGCGGGCCGCCGGCACCAGATCAAAGGTGTCCGGCAGCGTGGGTGGCACGCTGCGTGCCGCGCATGACTTTGCCCGGGTGCTGTGGCGCTGGCCCCGATTCTCCGGCGACCGCGGCGGCCCGGCACTAGTGGCGGGGGCGGATCGGTGAAGCGGTCGCCGGCGCGCGGTGTCGCGGGCGCGGTCTTGCTGGTCCTGGCCAAAGCACCTGTTGCCGGACTGGCGAAGACTCGACTGGCCGCAACGGTCGGCCCGCTGCTGGCCGCGGACATGGCGGCGGCAGCGCTGCTGGACACTCTGGCCGCGGCGGCGGCCACCGGGCTCACAACGCTGGTGGCGATCACCGGGGACATCGCACGCTCGCAGCGGTCGAAGCAGGTCGTGCACGCCCTCGGACGCTGTGATGTGTTCGAGCAGCAAGGCAGTGGGCTCGGCGCTCGCCTCGCGCACGCGCACGCCGAGGCGGCTCGTCGGTGCGGCAGCAGCGGGATCGTGCAGATCGGCATGGACACGCCCCACGTGCAACCGCAGACGCTGATGCACGCGGCATGGTCACTGGACCGCCACCAGGCCGCGCTCGGTCCGGCGTACGACGGCGGTTGGTGGTGCCTGGCCCTGCGGAACCCCGAGGCGGCAACCGCTCTTCGTGACGTACCGATGTCGCGCCCCGACACCGGTACGGCGACCCGTGCTGCCCTCGAAGCGTGCGGGGTGGCGGTCTCCAGGCTGCCCACGTTGGGCGACGTCGACACCTGGGATGACGCCAAGGCGGTGGCCGCGACGTGCGCCGGCCGATTCGCCGACGCGGTCGCGGATACGCAGGCGCTCGTGGTGCGACGGGCCGCGGCAGACCCGCGATGAGTGCCGGCACGCGTTCCCGGTCGGTTGGTCCGGCTCCGGTCGAGGTGTTCGACCGCGCGCTGCGCGGCGAACGGTGCGAAGTCCTGTGGCCGGACGGCCGGTCCTGGGCTCTGCCGACGCCGCGCTGGGCTGCGCTCCCCGACCCCACAGATCATGCGTTGTTCCTGGCGGTCTGTGAGGGACCAACCCTCGACGTGGGTTGCGGCCCGGGCCGGCTTGCGGGTGCGCTGGCGGCACGAGGCATCGCGGCCCTCGGCATCGACGTGTCTGCTGAGGCGGTGCGTCAAGCGCGGCGCCGCGGCGCCGTGGCTTTGCAGCGAGACGTGTTCGATGACCTGCCCGGCAGCGGACGTTGGCACTACCTTCTGCTGGCCGACGGGAACGTGGGGATCGGCGGCGACCCGGTCAGCCTGCTGTCCCGGGTGCGCGATCTCGTGTGCCACCTTGGCCGGGTCTTGGTCGAAGTGGCGCCTCCAGGCAATGGTCTTCGCACCGACCTGGTGCAGCTGCGCCTGGGTCGGCGCGTGAGCCGGCCCTTCGCGTGGGCGACGGTCTCCGCCGACGTCGTCGGGTCGATCGCGCGTGCCTCCGGTCTGGAGCTGGTCGGCGTCGACAGCAGAGACCGTCGGTGGGTGGCGACGCTTCGCCGGACCGCAGGTGCGCGGTGAAGCGCCCCCGGCTGCCGGCCGAGGACGACTTCACGTCGCCGCTGCGCGGCGAGCCGGTGACATCCAGGGTCAGCATCTGGCTCGGGGTCTGCTTCGTCATCGCGTTCTTGACCGGGCTGCTCAGCCACTTCGCGCAGACGCCGCACTCCTGGTTCACCTACCCGACCCGGCCCGTGTCCTTGTACCGCGTCACCCAGGGTCTGCACATCATCAGCGGCACTGCCGCCGTACCCCTGCTGCTGGTCAAGCTGTGGTCGGTGTTCCCCAAGCTGTTCGCCCGGCTTCCGTTGCCGCCCCGGCGCGAGACGCTTCTGCATCTGCTGGAGCGCGTCTCGATCGCCGTTCTGATGGCGAGCGCAATCTTCATGCTCGCCACCGGACTGTCCGACTCGGCCGTCTGGTACCCGTTCGGCTTCTCGTTCCGCGCCGCCCACTACGCGGTCTCCTACATCGCCATCGGGTCGGTCCTGGTGCATGTGGCGGTCAAGCTGCCCGTTGTACGCCGGGGCCTGTCCACGCCCGTTCATGCGCCCACACCGGCATCGGCGGACGGGTCCACCGGCGTCACGACTCCGACGCTGTCGCGGCGTGGGCTGTTGCGTACCACGTGGGCGGCCGTCGGCGTCGCCGTCCTGGCCACCGCGGGCGCGTCCGTCCCGTTCTTGCGGCAGGTGTCGATCTTCGCGGTACGCAGCGGAACCGGGCCGCAAGGGGTACCGGTCAATCGCAGCGCCTCGTCCGCCAACGTGCTCAAGATCGCAACGGACCCTGGTTGGCGATTGAGGGTGACCCACGGCGCCACCACGCGGCACTTCAGCCGGGCCGAGCTGCAGGCGATGCCGCAGGTCACCGCTTCGTTGCCGATCTCGTGCGTGGAGGGGTGGAGCGCCGGGGCCACCTGGACCGGCGTGCGAGTGCGCGACCTGCTGGCCAGGGCCGGCGCTCCAGCACGCTCGGTCGTGTCGGTCACCTCGCTCCAGCCGGCTGGGTCGTTTCGGCAGTCGACCCTCCCGGAACAGTTCAGCGAAGACGGCGACTCGCTGATCGCCCTTGCGTTGAACGGGAAAGTGCTGGACCTGGAGCATGGGTTCCCGTGCCGACTGATCACCGCGAGTCGGCCAGGGGTTCTGCAGACAAAATGGGTGTCCAGCCTGGACGTGATCGCGTGAGCCACGGCGAGCCGGCAGTCCGCGGCGTCGTCGGCGGCCTCGGGTTGGCCGCGGTCGGCTACGGCCTCTACCGGGCGTACGAGCTGGGCCCCTCTGCCTGGCGCCCAGTCCTGACCTGGCTGGCCGGCGGTGTGCTGCTCCACGACGCAGTGCTGGCACCGGCGGTCGTCGCCGCCGGGTTCGCCGCGGCCCATTGGCTGCCACACGCCTGGCGGCAGCCCTTGGTGGTCGCCCTCGTCGTGTGGGGGAGCACCACCTTGTTCGCGCTCCCGGTACTCGGCCGATACGGCCAGCTGCCCTCCAACCCCAACGTCTTGGACCGGCCGTACCTGGAGTCGTGGTGGATCGGAACCGCGGTGGTCGCGGCGGTGGTTGTGGTGTGGGGTGTCGTCACCTCTGTTCGAACGACGCGGCGTGACAGCGAGGGCCCTGCGCGTTAGCGGGTCCCGGGGCGGAGCCGGGCCAGCGGCACCGGGGGCTGCCCCATCGGGTTGGCGACCGCTACCTCGTCCATCGCGTCGAGGATGTTGCGCAGGTTGATGATCAGGGCTCCGTACAGTGGCCACTGCTCGAGGTGTTCGTCGAGCGCGGAGACCTTCTCCACCAGTCGCCGAAGTCGGTCGTGCACCGCGCGCAGCGCCTCGGGGTCGGCGTCGACGATGGCTTTTCCGGTGTCGGTCAGCAGCGTCGTCCATGGCGCCGCGAAGGATGACGTCCAGGTGTTGCGTCTGGCCACATGGGCGTCCAGGGTGCGGGCCATGCTGCGGATCTCGGCGATCGTCTGCTCCATACGGCGCAGCAGCTGATGCCACTGCTGCGGATCCCGCAGTTCGTGGGCGGGGCGGCGCGGGTTCAGCCGGGCGCTCTCCGTGGCCTGTCTCACCAGCGACCAGGCGTGGTCCAGGTCGCCGTCGAGGTCCCGGGTGCGCTCGATCCACTCGGCGATGTCGTCGTCGTCACAGCCGCCGGACAAGGTCAACCCCATGTCGACCAAAAGCTCCCCGATGTCGTCGTCGATCCGGTCCATCGCAATGATCGTCGTGCGCCGGCGCAGCGGCGGCCAGACCAGGAAGTTCACTACCAGCCCCACGACCACGCCGATCGCGGTGTCGATCAGTCGGGAGTACAGCAGGACGTCGGCATAGCCGGTGGTCAGCACCACCACCGCGGTGCTGGCGATGGTGGTGGTCTCGGCGCCCAGCCACGGCACAGCGCCCAAGGCCAAGCCCACCACCAACAGGACGGCGACGGCCCAGGTGTCCAGCCCGAGGATCTCTCCCACTGTGGCCGCCAGCAGCACCGCCGCGAACGTTGCGGCGACCTGCCTGGCGCCACGCGAGAAGGACCGGAAGACGGTCGCGTGCACGACAAGAAGAGCGGCCCATGGAGCCAAGAAGGGCTGCGACAGGCCGAAGACGCTGCGTGCCAAAACCCAGGCAGTGACCGCCGCCAGCGCCGTCTTGAGGAGCTGCAGGACATCGTTCCAGAAGATCGGATCGCGCAGTCTCTCCCTCATCACGCGAGCATAGGTCCGCCGCCAGCTCCGGATCGGCGGGTGCGTTGAGGGTCATTGCTCAGGAGAGTGGGTGCAAGACTGCCCCATGCGGATGAGCGACGTGGCCGCTCTGGCCGCCAAGTTGGAGGGTGTTCGGCGGACCACGTCAGGTGAACTGGCCCAGTGGCGAGTCCACGGCCGGCTGGTTGCCCGCCAGCTTGACGGCACGCACGTTGTGATCCGCGCGGACTTTGACTACCGCGACGCGGTGCTGCACGAGTTCCCCACCACATTCTGCGTTCCGAGCCGTTTCCGCAAGCACATGATGGTCGTCGCTGACCTCGCAGCCGCCGATGCAGGAGCTGTTGAAGACGCCCTCGTGGCGGCATGGAATCTACAGCGCGGCGCCGCTTGAACCCGTGCGCCCTCCGACGGCACGCACCGGTCCCCGAGCGTCAAGTCAGGTGGGCTGGCCGGCGATGTTGACCAGCCACGGCGTGCCGAACTTGTCGGTGAGCATGCCGAACGTGTCGCCCCACGGCGCCTTCTCCAAAGGAACGCCGACCGTCGCGCCGTCGGCAAGGCCGTCCCAGTATCCGCGCAACGTGGCCTCGTGGTCACCGCTGAGCGAGACGCTCATGCCGGCGGGGGCGCTGTAGTCCATATGGGTCGGGGTGTCGGCACCCATCAAGGTGAGCCCGTCCGGCGTCTCGAGCGTCGAATGCATGACCTTGTTCGCCTCCGACGCCTCGACACCCGGCATTCCGGGCACGTCGGCGAACGTGCTGACGGTCAGCTCGCCGCCGAAGACCGACTGATAGAACTGCATCGCTTCCCTGGCATTGCCGCGGAAGCTCAGGTACGGGTTGAGCCGGCTGGACATAGTGCCTCCTCGTTGCGATCGGATACCTCGGCAGTATCGCGCCGGGCACCGACGGCGGGAAGCGAGCGGGTGCGTCAGTCCTCAGTGGAGTCGTCGGATTCTCTCAGTTTGGCGTCGGCCCCGCCGATACGCAGGACGTGAGGGATGATCCGACACGCTGGCGGGCACGCCCTGTCCTTGCCCTGATGCTGCGCATCGCGATCGTGGCCGTGCCCTTGGCGGCCGGATACGGGACGTCAGTGTCGGCCAGTCACCTGCTCACCGGACAGATTCGACACAACCGCTGGTGGCTGCTCGTGGTGGTCGTGGCGAGCCTTGCGGTGTGCGTCGCCGTCGAACGCGGCACCCGAAGATTCCTGCCGCTGGCGGCCCTGCTGAAACTCAGCATGCTGTTCCCAGAGCGGGCGCCCAATCGGCTCCGCGTGGCGCGCGGCGCGACGTCCACCAGAATGCTCAACGACCGGGTGGCGCAGGCGCGTACCCGAGATGCCGCCCATGTGGCCGAATCCGTGCTGGCGCTTGTCACCGCCATGACGGCTCACGACCGTCGCACCCGCGGCCACTGTGAACGAGTGCGGGTGTTCGTCGACCTGCTCGGCGAGGAGCTTCGACTGCCGCGTGAGGACCGTGACAGGCTTCGCTGGGCCGCCCTGCTGCACGACGTCGGAAAGCTTCGAGTCGCGCCGGCGATCCTGAACAAGCCGACAAGACTCAGCAACGCCGAGTGGCACCTGGTTGCCGAACACCCCACGCTCGGCGAGCAACTGCTTGGCCCGCTGGTCGGATGGCTTGGCGAGTGGGGCGCCGCGGTACGCCAGCACCACGAGAGGTTCGACGGCACGGGCTACCCCGACCAGCTCGCCGGGCACGACATCTGTCGTGCGGCGCGAATCGTCTCGATCGCCGACTCGTACGAGGTGATGACCGCACACCGCGCGTACAAGAAGCCCATGGCGACCGTCGCCGCCCGCGCCGAGCTCGCGCGTTGTGCAGGCACCCAGTTCGACCCCACCTACGTGAGAGCGTTCTTGTCGATCTCGCTGCCCAGGTTGTTGTGGGCGATGGGTCCTGGGGCGCTGCTGATGAACATCCCGATGCTGAGGCTGCTTGCTCAGACCACGCCCAAGGCGGTGGCCGCGGCACCCCAAGGCGCCGCGGCAGCCGCGGTCGTGGTCGGGGGCCTCGCCGCCACCGTGACTCCGACCGCCGTCGGGCAACCGGGGCGACCGGTCGCCGCCGCGGATCGTCCTGCCCTCGGTCAGTTCGCCGATCCGGCCGCTTCCTCCACAACCCAGACACCGGCCGACACTAGTACGCCCAGCGGGTCGGCACCCTCAACCGGACCGACGACCGGTCCCAGCCTGGGAGGCGGACCGAGCACCGCCGCCAGCCCGACCGGCGGGGGCGGCGGTCCGATCAGTCCGCCTGGGTCCACCATCACAGGTCCGGCCGGGACCGGCCCGAGCATGCCCGGACCGTCGTCATCGCCACCCTCCGGGACGGGCCCGACCAACCCGCCCTCGACGGGGACCACCACCTCACCGGTTGCTCCGCTGGTCGATGTCAGTCTCACTTCCGTGCCGTCGTCGACGATCACGGTCCCGCATGCCACCGTCGGCTTCTCCGCCGACCCGGGCGCCGCCGCCGCGTTCTGCTCCGTCGACGGGGGGTCGGCGCGTGAGTGCACCGGCGGCACTGTCACGTTCACCAACCTCGCCGACGGCGTCCACACGATCAGCGTCTGGGCCACCAATGTCGACGGCGCCGCAGGACCGGCCCAACACACCAGTTTCACCGTCGACACGACTGCACCCGCGGTCATGTGGACGTCCACCCCGCCGGCGGTCCTGGCCACCTCGTCGATGACCGCAACCTTCCAGCTGAACGACTCGACCGCCACGGCGTGGTGCGCCCTCGACGGCGGCGCCGCGACCGTCTGCTCGGACGCCATCGGCTACACCGGACTGGCCGACGGACCCCACACCATCTCGGCGTTCGCAATCGACCCGGCCGGCAACCGGGGCCCGGCAGTGTCCGCGTCGGTCACGATCGCCGCCGGAGCTCCCACCCTGCTGAGCAAGCCCGCATCGATCATCCTGATCGGCAACTCCGGCACCTTCACCTGGACGGCCGTGTCGGGCCTGAGCTACCAGTACAGCCTCGACGGCGGTCCATGGACAACCACGTCGAGTCCGAACCGCCAGACGGTGTCGTTGCCGGCGCTCGGTGGGCACACGTTCCGTCTCCGCGGAAGCGACAGCATCGGCAACCACACCGCCATCACCGCGTACACGATCACCGTCATCCTCTGACCTCACAAACGGTGGCCTGCCTTGGAAAGCGCCGACCACTTCGCATCAACCTCGCTACTTTTGTAGGACGCGGGCGCACGGCACCTGCCGTACGTTATGGCGATGGGTCGGGTCTGGCGGTGGTTCGCGGCCTGGGGCCTCGACGTCCTAGTCCTCACCGCCGCTGCGGCAAGCGCAATCGGCACGCTGCTGCGCACTGACTCGGACCGACCGGACGGGCTGCAGCTGTGGATCGAGGTCGCCGCACTGAGCGGCGTCTTGCTGGTGCTGTGTGCGCGCAGGCGCTCACCCTTCCTCGCCCCGGCGTTCGTCTGGACCGCGTGCCCAGGACTGAGCTTCCTCGACCACCAGGTGATCACGACCCAGGCCGGGGTATTCCTCTGCGGCATGGTTGCCGCCGCGCTGCTCGGCAGCCTGCGCCGCGGACTCCAGGCTCGGATCGGTCTGGTGCTGGTGCTGGTCGGCGCCGCGGTCGTGGTCTATCACGACCCGACACACTCGGCGGGCGACCTGCTGTTCACCCCTGTGCTGTTCGCGGTCGCGTGGATCGTGGGCTTCGCACTGCGAGACAGGGCGGAGCGGAGCGATGCAGCGGAGGAGCGCGCCCGCCGGGCCGAACGTGAACGCGAGGCCGCGGCCCGGGTGGCGGTGGCCGAGGAGCGCGCCCGGATGGCGCGCGAGCTCCACGACGTGGTGGCCCACGCGGTGAGCGTGATGGTCCTCCAGGTCGGGGCGGTCCGGCACCGGATGCCGGCGGCATCGGAGGAGGGCCAGGCGCTGCTGAACGTCGAGCAGGCGGGCCGTACGGCGCTCGCGGAGATGCGCCGGCTGCTGGGTGCTCTGCGGCAGGGCGATGACCTGGTCGGGCTCACGCCGAACCCCGGACTGGACGATCTTCAGAGCCTGGCGGGAGACGTCCGCGCCGCGGGGCTCGACGTACGACTCCACGTGGACGGCGATCCGGTCGCCCTGCCGCGCTCGCTCGACCTCTCTGCATACCGCATCGTCCAGGAGGGGCTCACCAACGCCCTCAAGCACTCCGGCGGACGCCGGGCCGACGTGATCGTCGCGTACGCGCCCGACCAGCTGCGGCTCGAGGTGCGCGACGACGGGCCTGGGGGCTTCGCACAAGGCGACGGGTTCGGGCACGGGCTGATCGGCATCGGGGAACGGGTCAAGGCGTACGGCGGGGACATGTCGGCGTTCATCGCCACCTCGGGAGGCTTCGTGCTGCGGGCCTCGCTCCCGCTCGAGAGAGCGGACTCATGACGATCCGGGTCCTGGTCGTGGACGACCAGGCGATGGTCCGGGCGGGCTTCCGCATGCTGCTGGGAGACCAGCCCGACATCGAGGTGGTGGCCGAGGCGCGCAACGGGTCAGAGGCCGTCGCGGAGGCCGCCCGCGTCCGCCCGGACGTCGTCCTGATGGACATCCGGATGCCCGAGCTGGACGGGCTCGAGGCGACCCGTCGCATCATCGCGGCCGACCAGGACAGCCGGATCCTGGTCCTCACAACGTTCGACCTCGACGAGTACGTGTACGGCGCGCTGCGCGCCGGAGCGAGCGGCTTCGTCCTCAAGGACGACCCGCCCGAGCAGCTGATCGCCGCGGTGCGCACGGTGGCCGGCGGCGACGCGCTGCTTTCGCCGGGCATCACCCGACGCGTGATCCAGCATTTCACCCAGCAGCAGCAGGCGCCGCCGAAGGCGGTGGAGACGCTGACCGCGCGCGAGATGGACGTGTTCCGCCTGATCATGCGCGGCTACTCGAACGCCGAGATCGGTCGCGAGCTGTTCATCAGCGACACCACGGTCAAGACGCACGTGACACGGTTGCTGCAGAAGCTCGACCTGCGCGACCGTGCCCAAGCCATCGTGCTCGCCTACCAAAGCGGGCTCTTCGACCCGGCCGACGCAAAGGCGCCTCCTCCTTTCTGAGGACAGGTCGTGGGGCCAAGGTGGCGCGCAGAACGCGACCTTGCGACGACGCGGCCGACCCCTCGGCGTACCTAGCGTCGAGCCATGATCACAATCGACTCACTGACCAAGAAGTACGGCGGCACCACCGTCGTCCATGACATCTCCTTCACGGCCCGGTCCGGTCGGGTGACCGGCTTCCTCGGCCCGAACGGGGCCGGCAAGTCCACGTCCATGCGGATGATGGTCGGCCTCACCTCGCCGACCGAGGGCACCGCCACGATCAACGGTCGCCGGTTCGCGGACCTGCCCAACCCGGGCCGCGAGGTTGGCGTGATGCTGGACGCCTCGGCCCAGCACGCCGGCCGCACCGGCCGCGAGATCCTGACCCTCGCCCAGCAGATCATGGACGTCCCGTCATCCCGGGTTGCCGAGCTGCTCGAGCTGGTCAGCCTCACTGGGGCTGAGGCCGACCGGCGCGTGGGCAACTACTCGCTCGGCATGCGGCAGCGGCTAGGGATCGCAGCGGCGCTGATCGGCGACCCGCAGGTGCTGATCCTGGACGAGCCGGCCAACGGTCTCGACCCGGCCGGTATCCGCTGGATGCGTGACCTGCTGCGCGACTACGCCGACCGCGGGGGGACCGTCCTGCTGTCGTCCCACCTGCTTGCCGAGATCGAGATCATCGCCGACGACATCGTGATGATCGGGCAGGGTCGCATCGTGTGCCAGGGCTCCAAGGCCGACCTGCTGCAGGCCGCCGGGACCGTCGTCCGCGCCGCGGACCTCCCCGCCCTGCAACGCGCGCTCGCCGGCGCGGGCATCACCGTGACCGTCGCCGACGACGGCTCGCTCCGCACCGAGGCGGACCCGACGTCCGTCGGCCGCGCGGCCTACGACGGCGGCGTGGTGCTCACCGAGCTCCGCACCGCCGACAGCGGCGGGCTCGAGGAGATGTTCCTCGAGCTGACCGCCGACACCCAACGAGAGTCACGCACGGAGAGGACAGCGGCATGACCGCCACCACCGCCATCGAGGCAGACCGCGCCACCAGCGGCCGACGTACCGAGATCGCGTCGATCCCGCTCAACCGGGTCGTCCGCGTCGAGCTCCGCAAGATGTTCGACACCCGGTCGGGTTTCTGGCTGATCGCGAGCATCGTCATCACCGGTCTGATCGCCACCATCGCGACCGTCGCGTTCGCTGCGGACAAGGACCTGACCTACTACAACTTCGCCAAGGCGATCGGCTTCCCGATCACGGTGATCCTGCCGATGGTCGCGCTGCTGTCGATCACCAGCGAGTGGAGCCAGCGAAGCGGGCTGACGACGTTCACCTACGTCCCCAGCCGAGGGCGCGTGATCGGGGCCAAGACCCTGTCCGCGATCGTTATCGCCGTCGCCTCGATGCTCTTCGCCTTCGCGGCCGGAGCGGTCGGGAACGTCGTCGGCAGCACCATCGCCGGCACCTCGACGGTCTGGGACCTCTCGGTCGGCCACGCGATCACCATCGTGCTGGGCAACTTGGTCTCGCTGTCGATCGGCACCATGCTTGGGATGCTGCTGCGCAGCTCGGCCGGCGGTCTGGTGATGTACTTCGTGCTGGTCCTGCTCGTGCCCAACCTGACGAGCCTGCTGGCCACCAGCCAGGACTGGTTCAAGCACCTGCAGCCCTGGGTCGACCTCCCCTTCGCCCAGACCTACCTGTTCGACGGGATGCACACCGGTGCCCAGTGGGCACACGTCACCACCGCGGTCGGCCTCTGGCTCGTCCTGCCGGGGATCTTCGGGCTCCGCCGGGTGATGTCCTCCGAGGTGAAGTAGCGCCGTCGCGCAAGTCCCGAGGCCCCGTCACTCAGTCGAGTGGCGGGGCCTCGGCAACGGGCGGGCTGACCCGCCCGGTCAGGTCATTCGCGTGTGTCGACGTCGATCGTGTCCATCTCGGCGGTGTCCGTGGCGGCTGGCTCACCGAGCTCGTCACGAGTCCAGTGGGAGTCGCCGGCCCGTTCCATCGAGTCGTCTGGATCATGGCGCAGGGCCTCAGCGGTGTCGGAACCGTCGACGCCTGCAAGGTCGCCCGGCTCCCGTTCGATCGGATTGTGAGTCATGGAGTCATCTACGCATAGTTGCGCTGGGTTCGCGCGCCGAGAGTCCGGCAAACACGACCCCCCAGGCGCCCGTGGCCCGGAGCGCCAGCGTCAGTTGTCGCGCCGGGTGACTGAGTCGCGCAGTCTGTCCGCAGCGGCCACGGCCGGGCCTGCCGCCTTGAGGAGTGCAGGATTGGGTGGCGTGTGCGGGTGGGGTCGAGTCGGGCCGTTCTCCTGCGCTTTCGCCAGCTTCTCCCCGAGTTCGTCGGACTCCTCGTCCGACAGCACGTTGCGCAGCCCGGGCCAGACCTGCTCCTCCTCGTAGGCGATGTGCTCGCGGGTGTCTCGCACGAACGACGTCAGCAGCGGGATGAACTGGCCGTCGTTGGCGGCCATCCCGTCGAGCTTGTTGAGCACCTTCTTGGCCTCGGACTCCTGCTCCACGCCGCCGGCCGCGAGGGAATCACCGTTGGGGAGTCGATCCTTCACCACCGGCCAGAAGTACTGCTCCTCAGCCGCCTCGTGCTGGGACGCAGCCGTGATCACCGTGTCGGCTAGGGAAGCGCCTTTCCGGTTCAGCTCCGCAGTCGGTTGCTCGCCTGGACCCAGCAACGACTCGAACTCACCCAACATCTGTTCCATCTCGCGGTGCGCCGTTGACAACACCTCGAAGAGATTGCGCACTGCTCCTCCAACACCTCCTCCAACACGTGGCGATGATCCACCCTGCCTGCAACGTACGTCCGATGCACTCGACCGGCGACTCCACAGCGTCAGCTGGCGGCCCGTCCCGCTTCGCGAGGATGCCGAGTGGTCTGCTCGGATGCGATGGCCGTGGCGACGTCGCGGGGATAGTGTGCGCGGGCGACGGTCAGTAGAAGGACGCCGGACAGTACGAGCGGCAACAGCATGATCAGGAACGTGCTGTCCAACCCGGAGCCGCCGGAGGCGTTGCGATGCCCGGCGACACGGGGCAATGCGGTCGCCCCGCCCCCGAACAGGGTCGAGACGTACCCGAAGACCAAAGGCGCGGCGGCTTCGATCAGCGAGCGCAACGCCGTGCGGACCGCTTCTGCGCGTCCCCAAAGGTGGTGTTGCATGACGTCGAGACGTGCCGCGTCCAGTGGTGGGTTCGTGGCGCCGTACGCGGCGGCGGCCAGTACCAGCAGGGGAAGCGCGACCAACAGTCCGGTCACGACTAGGCCGCACGTGAAGAGCGCGGCGGCGATCAGGAATGCTGCACCAGACAAGATCGGGCGCGCGGCCAGTATCCCGGTGCCGATCAGCCGGTCGGCAAGGCGCCCCCCAGCGAGCACGCCTAGGACGGCACCGGCACCGATCACGAGCAGCAGAGTGCTGGCTGCGGACTGGCCGAGCCCGAATCGGCTGCGGGCGAACTCCACAGCGAACGTGCGCAGTCCAGAGAAGAAGAAGTAGCCCAACGCCGAGCCGATGATCAGGACAACGTTGGTGCGGATCGACAGGATGTAGCGCACGGCGCGGATGAGGGGCATCCGGTCGGAGTCAGTGTGGAGCACCAGTTGCGGATGCGGGCGTACACGCGCGCGCTTCACCTGTTCGGCCAACGGTTCCATCGTGTCGGCAGATGCCTGGGCTCGGTCGGGGGAGCCTTCGACCGGCGCTGTTGTGCCGACGGCATCCTCGGCGGCAAGGATGTCCGTGTCGCCGATCTGCAGCTGGCTCTGACCGCCGCGGTCGGGCTCGGGCAGACCTCGCTGCATGGCCCAGGCCAGGGCCAGGCCGGGGATCGCAAGCCACGCGAATGATGCCCGCCAGGACAAGATGCCGGCGATGTCTCCGGAGATCAGGAGACCCGCACCGGCGCCGATCAGCTCGCCCGTCAGGATGTAGCCATAGACGCGGCCGCGTGTGGCGGGAGAGAAGAAGTCACCGATCAAGGACGCGACCGCTGGTCCGGCGGCGGCGATCACGGCGCCGAGCGCGACACGTGTGAGCAGCAACATCAGATAGGACACGGCGAACGCGCTGACCACCATTGCCGCGCTCCAGATGATGGTGGCGAGCGTCAACAGCCGGACCCGTCGTACCCGGTCGACGGCCACCCCCAACGGAATTGTGGCGACTGCGCCGATCGCGGTGGACATTGTGACAAGCAGGCCGAGTTGGGTGTTGCCGATGTGCAGGGAGGTTTCCAGCGGTGCAGCGACCGCGCCGACGGTCGCGGCGTCCGCGCTGGATAGCCCGAGCACGCTCGCGAGCAGCACGATCACCCGCAGCCGAGCTGGTCCGCCGACCGCGTGTTCGAAGCGTTCGGTGACGTCGCGGTGGAACCAGTCCCGGAGCCGAGCCGGAGATGCGGATGCCCTGTCGGTCATGAGGAGGGCCGGGTCGGATGCTCCGCCTCGCAGCCGCGGAGCGGCGCTGGGTCCAACGTTGATGCTGTGGGCGCTCCGCCGGCCAGGGGAGAACTCGAGAGCAGGAAAACTCCCCAGCCGACCACCACGGCCGAGGCCGCGGCCAGCACGAGGAAGACCCCGCCACGCACGGACTCGCCGAAGCCCACCACCCCCCACAGGATCGACACGACCGGGTCGGCGCCGGTGATGCCAGGCTGTGCAGCGATCAGCCGGCCCGCATTGAGGGCGCTCTGCAGCAGGAACATGGCCAGCACACCGGCGGCGATCATTGCGTAGGTCGGCCACGTGGTGAAGATCGACACGATTCCGTCAGGGAAGGCATTGGTCATCGCCTTCATCAGCGCCGCTGTCAGCCCGAACGCTGCCCCCGTGGCGGCGCCCAGCAGTGCCGCCCGCCGGGCGGCCAGGCGTCGAGCCGTGAAAACCAGGACTGTGATCACAGCGAGGTTGACGCCGATGCCCACACCCCAGGTCAGCCACGACACGTCTCGAGATCGGCCTCCCGACGGGGCGAGGAAGAACAGCACGCCGGCCAAGCCGAGTGCGATCGCGGAGCAAGCCGCCCATTCGCGGCGATGCAATGTGCGGTGGAAGACGATCCCGGCCAGGACGAGCGTGAGGGGTAGCTCGAAGACAAGGATCGGCTCAACGACGCTCAATGCGCCATTGGCAAGGGCAGCTGCTTGCAACAGGAAAGCAACGATCACGCCCAGGAGTCCGAGGAACCAGATTGGGTCGTGCAGCAGATCGACGATCAGCCGTAGGCGCAGATTGTCCCTGCGCGGCTGGTCTCGGTTGGACTTGCGCTGCAGCACCGAGGCGGCCGCGTTGGCGCAGGAAGCGAGCACCGCGAGCAGGTAGCTCAGCACGGGTGGTTACCTCGGGCCCCCTCTATTTCGCGGCAGTCAAAGTGCGTGACCATGCTGGCTGCCTCGAAGATATGGACATAGTTGGTCCGGGCCGATCCGGCCGCAACTCGAACCCGTGCAACCAGTGCGGGGGAGTCGCGGACTCCAGTTGCGACCTGCAACCAGCGGTGTTTCGATAGTTGAGAACCAGCACCAGTGGTCGACCAGTCACGTCCACCGTCCTCCCTTGGGGTGTGGCCCATGTCAGTAGTGACCCAGGACGAGACTGCCCAGCCCGTTGGGATGTCGGATACACGCCTCGACCGGTCGATCGTCACGAGGCGCCTTTTCGACTCTTTGGGCATTCAACGGATCAGGCCCGATCACAGCACCGACTTTCTCGCCTACGCCGTACCCACGATCGCCGGTGAGGTGAAGAAGCACTTCAGAGACTGCGCCTGGATGGTCCGGCCGGATCTGCGACGCACCCTGGATCCGTTCTCGGCCGGGCACAAGCGCCATCCAGCGATGGCCACCAGCCGCGACCGCCTCCCCGGACCACGCGGACCTGGCAGGACTGGCAAGAGGTCACGTGCATGAGCCTCCGCGCCACCCACGCCATCGGGGCAGATGACCTGGCCCCGCTGCTGTTCAGCTATCTGACGGCCGAGCCAACCGGGCAGGCCGTCGGGTACCTTCCCGCCGGAACCTGCCATGCGCTCAGCGGGGATGGAACGCTTTGCGGGATCACTCACACGGCGTTGCACCTCTTCCCCGATCGAACCTTCGAAGGCACCGAGCCCGCGCTGCAGTGCCCGACCTGCCTGACTGTGGGTGAACAGCTGGCGCGAGGAGCTGTTCGACCGGACTGGATCTCTTAGAAGCGCGACGATCCCGATGCCCGGACCGTCCACGTCCACCCGCCCACACCTGGTGCCGGTCTTGCTCACCTTCACCGCCGGCGCGATGGATTTGACGTGCTTCCTGAGCCTGGGCAGCGTGTTCGCCAGCGTCATGACCGGCAACATGGGCTTGCTGGGGCTGGCCGCTGGCACATCGGACGGGGAGCTGGCCCTGTCGGCGGGCTTGGCGTTCGTCGACTATGCAGTAGGGACGACGCCGCGACGCACCGCTCCGATGATGAGTAGGCCGTCACCTCGGATCCGGCGATTTAGCGTGAGCCGCGGCGTCCAGTGCCTCTGGGTTAGGTGTTGCCGGCACCTAACCCAGTCGTACCGCCGTCGCGGTATCTTCTGAGATACGGGACCGTTTGTTCCGAATTGCCCCAGACCTCGGCAATGGCACGGTGAGTCCGAGATGACATTGGAGTTGACATGGGGATGGCCGCATTCGCGTTGGGTCCCTCTCAGTTCTGGTTCAGCCCGTCCGGTTCCTCGTCGGAGCGGGTTCGGGGTTCCCGGCTCGGTGACTGCGTCACGGAGCTGGGCGCTCGACTCAGTCTGGGTGCTTGGAGTGTGAGTTCCGAGATCGGGCAGGGGGTCGCTTCGGTCACCGGCGTGAACCCGTTGGCGGTGATTGTCGCCGCGGCCTCGACGCGGCGTCTCGACGTGATCTGCTGTGAACAAATCGGACCGGTGGGGGATGGTGCCCGCAGTCCAGCCTCGCTTGCCGAGGCTCTCGCGGCAGGGTTGGCGCGATCGGGTTTGCCGTACGTCGTACTCCAAGGCGGCTCGTGTGCGGCGGAGATCGAGGACGCGGATCCCGCTTGGGGAATCGCCGGTGCCGACCTGATTCTGCTGCGCCGCGACCCGGAGGTGCCGCTGACCGTGGTGGACATCGACGCCGGCTGCTACGCCGCTCACCGTGACCAAAGTGCTGCCGCCGGGCTCAGACCGGTCTCGGTGCGCCGCGGTTGGCTGGCGGTCGACCTGGAGCGCGGCCCGTGGCGGACGCGGATCATCGTCACCCACTGGGATAGTGCGGACCTGCAGGTGCGTGCCTCCCAGGTCGAAGAGCTGGTCAAGATGGCCGCCCGTTCCCCCTATCCGGTGACGCTCAGCGTCGCCTTCGAGCCCGCGGCGCGGGTTCCTCATCGCAGCCTGGGTCACCCGTGCAAGGCAGAGGATCCGGGACTGGTGGCGCTGACCTCCGCTGGCTTCGTCAACGTGTCGGCGATGAACGGCGCCCGCGGCCACGCCGTCGTGCCCGACCTCACCGAGTTGACCTCTGGCTGACCTCATCGGGCAGCTTGCCCGTTCTGCCCCTAGTCTTAGGGCTGCGGCGCGACCGCTTCCTCATGTGCCCCAGACCCCGGCAGTTCCGATCCGACCCGCCGGAGGTAGTTGATGGCAGTCAGGCAGAGTACGTCAGCACGACTCGACCAATCTCGGTGATGGGCGATCGATGGATGACCTGCGGGCCGTGGTCCAGGAGTTGATCGATGCCGAACCGGCGCCGGCCGAACCGGGCACGGTGGGCTGGCTGAGCCGGCTGTGTGGCGCTGCGACGCGTTCGCTGTCCAGTGCCGGTGTCGGCCTGACCTTGATGGCCGGCGACGGGGTCCGGGGGGTCGTGGCCGCGTCGGACGGGGTCAGCCGGTCCCTGGAGGAGTTGCAGTTCACGGTCGGCGAGGGGCCGTGCATGGACGCTTACGGCACACGGGCAGCGGTGCTCGAGCCGGACCTGGTGGAAGCGACTGAGCGCTGGCCGGCCTACTCAGCGGCGGCGTACGAGAAGGGGGTGCGCGCGGTGTTCGCGTTCCCGATGCAAATCGGGACGGCGCGGCTGGGCGTTCTCGACGTTTATCGGCAGGAACCGGGGCCTTTGTCCCAGGAGGCGATCGGGCGCGTGGAGGCGTTCGCCGACGCGGCGGTGGCGAATCTGCTCGACGATCAACAGGCGGCGGCCGCCGGCGGCGCCGAGGCCGCCGCAACGCTCGCACTCCAGGCCCGGTTGGAGCTGTACCAAGCCCAGGGCATGGTCACCGTGCAGCTGGAGATCGGGCTCGATGAGGCTATGGCCAGACTGCGTGCCTACGCCTACGCTGAGGATCTATCGCTGTCGCAGGTCGCCGCCGACATCGTGGGCCGCCGCCTCCACCTGGGCCGGGACCTACCCGTGAGCGACGTCTGAACAGCGTCGATATCGGGAGGTGTGGCTGATGAGTCAGGTGTCGACTGAACGCTTGGTCAAGGTGTTCGTCGAGGTCGCCGACACCCTCGTCGACGAGTTCGACGTGATCGAGTTCATGGCGATGGTGACCGCCCGTACCACTGAGGTCGCCAACACCGATGCGGCCGGGTTGCTGCTCGCCGATGCCGAGGGCCTGCTGCAGTTCGTCGCCGCCAGCGACGAGAGCGCCAAGATGCTGGAGCTCTTCCAGGTGCAGACCCGCGAAGGGCCGTGCCAGGACTGCTATCGCCAGGCCGCGCCGGTGATCAACGCACATCTGTCAGACGCCGCCGGCCGCTGGCCGCAGTTCGCGCCGCGAGCGGTGTCGGCGGGGTTCCAGTCGGTGCACGCCTTCCCGCTACGGTTGCGCGGCGAGGCCATCGGAGCGCTGAACCTGTTCGGGGCCCAGGTCGGTCAGATGTCTGAGCGGGACGTGCACATCGTGCAGGCACTCTCCGACGTCGCCACCATCGGCCTACTGCAAGAACGCGCCATCGCTCGCGCCGAGATCGTCGCCGAGCAGCTGCGACGAGCACTGCGTAGCCGGATCGTGCTGGAGCAGGCCAAAGGTGCACTCGCGCAGAGGCGTGGCATCGGCGTCGACGAGGCGTTCGTGCTGATGCGTGCGTACGCCCGGCAGCACAACCGTCGAATCAGCCAGCTCGCCGAGTCGATCGTCAACGACCCCGCCGGGCTGCCCGACCTGACTGATCGCTGAGCGCTGAGCGCTGGCCCGTTTCCTTGGCGTCGGGGAATCGGCGCGGGTCGCGGTGAGGTCGGCCGCTCGGTGGGTCCTGGCCCGATCAGAAGGGCACCTGGGTCGTGAGCAGACCAGTGGCATGCCCGCGGCCTGACAGCGTTCGGCAGAACTCGATGGCGTCAAGCTCGATCCTTGGGCCGCCGTTGCCCAACGTCCAGGTCCCTCCGGCCGGGCCGGTCAGGTCGAGGTGGCAGGCGGCGGCGTGCCTGGCCGCCCACTCGGTGACGACGTCGGCGACGATCGCGCCGTCATGGTCGTCCGTGAGGTTGAGATGGCGGCCGGTGGCCCGGGTGATGTCGATGCGGTGCATCCATGGGTCGCGGGTCAGGATGGTGTCGATCAGGTAGCCGAAGGTCCAGGTTTCGGGCTGGCCGGCGACGACCTGTGGCACAGGCATCGCGTGACGGCGGATGAGACCGGGCGTACGTCGCCTTGCTCGGGCCGCGCGCGGTCCGATCGTCTCGTACCGCTGGGTCAGCTGATCGGCTGTGAGGTGGGTTCGTTCTTCCACCTGGAGCGCGGTCAGGGCGTCGAGGAAGGCGCCGCCGCGCTTGGTCGCGGCCTTCTGTTGCCGACGTCCTTCCCGGATGGAGGCCGCCATCTCTGCCATGCCTAGTGTGTGTGCGGCCATTGCCCGGACGTCCCAATCTGGACACGCGGTGGGTCGTGTCCACTCCTCCGGCGCCAGGCTCCGCAGTAGCGCGGCAAAGCGGTCGTACTCGGTTGCGGCCAGGCGCATCAGTGACGACCGATCGAGAGTCGAGGTACGTGGCCGGGTGGCGACTGGTGTGGCCGAGCGGGTCGGGATCATGTCATCTCCTGCTGGATCGGGGTAGTCCGGAGTGATCGGCGAGCATGTCCATGGCTTCGTCGAGCAGGTCAGACCACCGGTGACCGCCCGGGTCATTGGCTTGCTGGGCGTCGATCAGGCCACCGATCAGCGCCGTGTAGAGGTCGAACTGCTCCGCCGCATGGATCCCGCAGCGGGACACCTGGGCGCGGGCGCGTTCGAGGACCTCCACGGCCGGTGCGTACGCCGCGGCGCTGGGGACGAAGCCTGGAATGGTGCGCTGGTTCATCAACTGGTGACGGGCCAGGTCCGCGACGGCGTAGTCGAAGAACGCCCTGGCGATCTTCTTCAGTCTGCCGCGCGGTGAGCGCGGCAGTGTCGACTCGAGCTCGGCGAAGCTGGCCAGGCACCCGCTCCAGGCTTGACCGAACATCGCGTCGTAGATGGCGTTCTTGGACTCGAAGTAGGAGTAGAGCGACGGTGCGCGCATGCCGATGCGAGCGCCGACATCGCGCAGCGTCAGGTCGGCGAGGCCCTTGTCGCGGGCGATGGCCCAAGCCGCGCTGAGAATCTCCGTCCTTGTGGCCTCACGCCGTTCGCGTTGTCTATCGCGATTCGAAACGTCTAACATAGTTAGAAGGATGGGGTACGGCGACTCGGCTGTCAAGGCTAGAGAAGCGTTCCCGGGGTGTTGTGGTCGATGTGACTTGGGCGCCCCGCTGACGTCCGTCAGCTGTTGCGCAGTGCCTTGATCAGCTGGGGCTTGCTCATCGACGAACGGCCTTCAACACCGATCGTCTTCGCCCGCTGGTACAGGTCCTGCTTGGTCCAGTCCTCGTACGACGGGGACGACCCGCCCTTCTGGCCGATCTTGCGGCGCGAGGTGTTGGCGGCGGAGTTGGCGATCCGCGCGGACTTCTCCTTGCTATTGCCCTGTTTGCGCAGCTCCTCATACATCGCGTCGTCCTTGACGCTGGGTCCCGGCTTCTTCCTGCCTGGCATGGCAACCTCCGTGGCTGAGAGGATCGTCAAGATCGTGCGATCACGGACACCTGCCACTCACGCGAGCCTGGCTGCGGGACCGGACCGGCGGTGGTGGTGGACACATGGTCGAGGGGCTCCGGGTCGCCTCCCCAAAGCCCCTCTGGTTCGAGACAGTACAAGTGCGTGACCGTGATGACCGCCTCGAAGGTATAGCCATCGTCATCCCAGGTCAGCCGGGCTGCAACCCGAACCCGGGGCCGAACCCGGGGGTCGAGGTCAGAGCGCTCTCAGGTCGGCGCTGACACCCCCGGGAGTGCGCGACGTCAGTCGGGCCGAGGTGCAGACCGGCTCGTCGTCGATCCAGGCCAACACCGCGCCGACGTCCTTCAGTCGTTGCACCAGAAGTCGGTCCTCGTGCAGCGGCTTCGCGGCGAATCCGCCAGCGGCAAGATAGGCGTCGGCCCGGACGCCGAAGTTGGCGCCGTGCACGTGGCCATGGGTACGAGCGACGCGGGCGGCCAGCGCGTACTGGTGGACCCATCGCCAGTGCAGGTCGCTGAAGGCGGGGTCGGCAGGGTCCAGAGCGACGGTGCCAAGGAATGCCTGGGCTCCCGAACGCGCGGCCCGCGTCTGAGCCAGTAGCCACCTTGGTGAGACGCGTGAGTCGGCGTCGGTGTGGGCCAGCCACAGCCGGTTCGCCGGCACCGATGCGTACTGTCGCAGAACCCGGCGGGCGCCGGCGTCGCGGACCTCGCCGACTCGACGACTGCGCAGCCGCACCACCAGCGCGCCGTTGGCTTGGGCCACACTCGCGGTGGCGTCGGTGCAGTCGTCGGCCACCACCACGGTGCAGACGGCGATCCCGTGGGACCGTGCCTGCCCGGCCGCAGCGTTGATCGCGGCGAGACAGCCGCCGATCATCGCCTGCTCGTTGTGGGCGGGGACCACCACGCCGATGGCGTGCACCACGTCCCGCAGCGAGGCAACCGGCGTGGCCGATCCCGGCAGGTCGACCGCTGCCGCGACCTCGCGATGGCCGGGGTCGGCACCGCGCGCCCTCACGAGTCGCTCCGGATCAGTACGTGCAGCAAGAAGTCGGCCTCGACGTGTTCGACCTGGACCGCAAGTCGCGGCTGGTCCAGCAGCTCGGCATGTGCTTCGTCGCCGTTGCCGGGCGCCTGGTCGAACCGGTGCCTCCAGTGCACCGCGAGCAGGTGACCGCTCGGCTGCAACGACTCGATCGCCTGGGTGACGACGGCCTGGCGGTCGGGTCGGTCCAGGAAGTACAACAGCTCGGAGATCACGATCAGGTCGAACGTGCCGGCCGGCCACGCCGAAGGAATCCGGGCATGCTCAATCCGCACGTGCGACGACGTGACCCTGGCGCGAGCCTGACGTACCGCGGACTCGGCACCGTCCCAGGCGATCAGCTCGTCACAACGACCCGCCAGCTGTGCGGTCAGGATGCCGATCGAGCAGCCGGGCTCGAACCCTCGCCGATAGCGCGGTCGTGGCAGGCAGGCCACGCTCAGGGCGTACTTGCGTGCTTCGTACGGTCTGCTCGCCAGTCCCCATGGATCGTCCGCGGCTGCGTAGAGGGCGTCGAAGTAGTGCGGCGACGTCACCGGAACACGACCTCGAACGGCCGGTCGAAGTGCGCGAGCATCGGCGCCGGGAGGATCGCTGCATCGGCCGGCGCCTCCGACAGCGGCCGGGTCTGGCTGGCGAAACGGGCGATCGCCGCACGTTTGGCAGCCTGGACGGTGTCGCTCAGCGGGATCCTGGCCGCGCATGACCACGGCACGCGTTCGTCACCGGGCTCGGCCCAGTGCCACGTCCACACCGGGTACTCCCACAAGGTCACGGCCGAGCCGCACAGATCTGAGCAGAGGTCGCCGACGACGTCGTGGTCGGGATGGCCGTCGTGGCGCCAGGGAGCCAGCACCAGATCGGCGCCGTTGATGCACAGGTCCAGCCGTTGTGCGAGCTGTGACCGGTGACGCTCGAGCATCCCGTCCGGCAGATGCAGCCGTTCGATTCGGGGCAGCGCAACGCCCAGCTCGTGCAGCGCGTCGACCAGCTCGCGGGCACGGACGCGCGCCATCGCGGCCGGACTGATGGTCGGACTGTGCGGGTGGCAGGCCTCTCCGTCGGTCGCGGTGACGAACGCGAGGTCGCAGCCCCGGGCCGACAGCTCGGCGAGCATGCCGCCGAGCGCGAGCACCTCGTCATCTGGGTGGGCGGCCAGCACCACCACCACGGCGTGGCTGGGAGGAAGCTCGGCCACTGGACACGTCGTCCACTCGACCTGGCTCCACCTGTCTTCAGGCGTGTGGTCCCACACCGCGCCCGCCTGCGCCGGACGAGGCGGGCCTGGGAACGGGCGATGCCCGGACTGGTCGACCTGGCCGCGAAGTGGTCGGCGATCCTGGCGCACGCTCACCGCCGCTCGGCCTTGGACACCAGGGCGCCGAGCGCTGCCAGGTCGGTCTCGGCGTGGTGCTGGCGCACGAACGTCTGCAGGTCACTGACCCGGTGAGCGTGCGCGGCGTCGAACGCCAGTGGCGCCGGCCCGAGCGCTCGGCCCACCCGTGCGACCACCTGCTCGACGGCGTCGACGACGGTGGCTCGTACTGACTCGGCCAGTCGCCGGGCGAGGTCCACCCGCTCCGGTTCGGCGCCGGCCGAGGTGGCACGGCCCCACGAGTCGATCTGTTCGGCGGCAGAGCTCAGATGGGCCCAAGACCGATCGAGAACGCTGGTGACCGCGCCCAGGTGAGCAAGCGCGTGCGGGTTGAGGTCCCGTCTCTCCGCGGTCGATCGAAGGGTTTGGGCGATGGCGTCGGCCCCGCCGTACCAACAGGCCGCAACCCCGATCGACCCGTGCCAGAACCCGGGCCGGGCCGTGTAGCCGCCGAGCCCGCCCACCGGCTCGGCGGGTACGTCGTGGAACGTCAACGTGCGCGTGTCGGCGCGCCGCATGCCAGGACCGACCCAGGCTGAAGGACCCACCTCGATCCGCCGCTGTCGGTCGCGTTGCTCGGTCAGGTCGACCGCGAAAAGTCCCGACTCCCCGTCTGCCGCGGCGGTGACCAGTGCGGATGTGACGAGACCTCCACCGGAGCAGAACGGCTTGCTGCCATCGAGCCGCCAACCGTCGCGACCCGCGGCCGCTTTCAAGACGCTGCCCGGCGGCTCGGCCGCCCACACCGCCCACACGTCACCGGCCGTCTGGCTCGGCCCTCCGAGCTCGGCCAGGATGGCGGTGGCGTCGTGGTGTGGTTCCACCAGCTTCGCCAGGCACAGGTCGGCTCGGCCCAGCGCGGCCAACCCACGCCAACGATCGAGGGTTCGTCCGCTGCCGGGCATCGGCAGCGGCACCAGGGCGGCACGCACCGCATCGAGATCGAGCCACTGCGGCTCGGGGTGCTCGCTCACGCCTCGCCCCTGTCCGTCGACTACCAGAACAATCTCAGCAGGCGCAGCCGGACGCACGCCGACCGTGACGCTTCGTTAGAACTGCGCTCGACACGAGGGGCGCCCGAGCGGGGGACCCGACGACACGACGATCACGTGGTTGCCGGCTCGGGATCGCCATCGCCGACCAGGTCGTCCTGGATCGACTCCAAGGTACGGTCCTTGGTCTCCGGCACCAGGGCTGCGAAGAAGGCGATCGCGAGGACGGCGAACCCTGCGTACAGAAAGAACACGCCTTGTCGGGTGATCAGGCCGCCAAGGGTCAAGAACGTCTGCGCCACCAGGAAGTTCGCCCCCCAGTTGGCGATCGTGCACACCGACATCGCGGTACTGCGTACCCCCACCGGGAAGACCTCGGAGATCATCAGCCAGAACACGGGTCCGAGCCCGATGGCGAACGACGCGATGAAGACAAGCAGCCCGATGAGCGCGAGATAGCCCGCCTGCTTCTGCAGGGTTGCGGAGCTGAAGAAGATCCCCAGGATCAGCAGCCCCAAGAGGAGGCCGACGGTCCCGGTCAGCAGCAGGCCGCGTCGGCCCACCCGGTCCAGCAGCAGGACCGCGACGATCGTGAACGCCAGGTTCACGACGCCGACCAGAACGGTGGCGCCCAGCGCGCTTCCGTTGGACAGGCCGGTGTCGGACAGGATCGTCGGAGCGTAGTAGATCACCGTGTTCACGCCCACGAACTGCTGGAAGATCGCCAGCCCGAGGCCGACGATCAGCATCGGCCGCAGTCGCGGCCGCAGCAGGTGCGTGACCTTGGATCCGCGCTCCGCGCGATTCGCCTCCTCGATGTCGTCGAGCTCCCCGTCGACATCGGCGTCGTCGTCCCCGTCACGCAGCCGCTCCAACGTCCCGCGAGCCTCATCCTTGCGGCCGGCCTGGACCAGCCACCGCGGAGTGTGTGGAACCGTCAGCATCCCGACCGCGAGGGCTGCGCCGGGCAGTGCCGCGACTCCGAGCATCCAGCGCCAGTTCGCCGTGACGTCCTTGAACGCGAAGTTGACCAGGTAGGCGACCAGGATTCCGGTCGTGATGGCCAGCTGATTGAAGGACACCAAGCCACCCCGGACGCGTGGTGGGGACACCTCCGAGATGTACAGCGGGGCCACGAACGACGCCGTCCCGACCGACAGACCCAGCAGGAAACGGAAACCGATCAACATCGGTGCCGTCACCGACAAGGCACAACCGATCGCACCCACCACGTATACCGAGCCCGACAGGACCTTGGTCCACTTCCGGCTGATCCGGTCAGCCAGGTAGCCCGAAGCCAACGCACCGAGCATCGCCCCCAGCAGCAGCGAGGACACGATCGCCTGCTGTTCGAACGTACCGGCGTGCAGGTCCGTCTTGATGTACAGCAGGGCGCCCGAGATCACGCCCGTGTCGTAGCCGAACAGCAGCCCTCCGATGGCCGCAATGACGCTGACGCGGACCAGCAGCCCGTTGCCACTGTCACGCATCCCTCGGATGAAACCGCCCGTGGCCTGCTCTGTCATCGCGTCCTCCACAACACCGGCGTCGATCAAACCCCGCACTCATAAGTGACTCGCATTGGTTGAGTTTGCGCAAAAGATGGTGGACCCCAATCGACGCGGCGGTCATGGTCGGCGACAGGCCGAACCGGTCACAGGGCCAACCACGGCAGTGGCCGGCGGTCACGGTCCGTGACGGCTCGACCCGGATCCGATCACGGTGCGGAGCCGCAACGTCAGTGGCGAGCCTCGTCACCATCGGGGACGCCACAGGGCCGCCACAGGGTCCGCCACAGGGCCGCCAGAGGGGCCCGCCACAATGCGGGCGACAGACAGTGGTTACCCGCGTTCCAGCGGGTTAGAGTGGGCGAAACGCGGGTCCCCGAATGGCCCGTGCCCTTGCCCTAGACCCTGGCATCGTTTGACTGAGCGAGACCCGGCGGTGGGTGAGCATGACGGGGTGCCAGGTAAGTCCGTCCTGGCTGTGGTTCGGTTATGCGCGTCATGGCTTCCTCAGCCCGGGAGACGTCACATCCGGGGTCGGGTTCCCGATGTCCTTGGGTAGTTGGAGCGTCCAGCCGACGCTCGGCGGTGGTGCCACCGAGATTCGAGTCGTCGCGCGGGTCGCCAGGGCGTTGCGTCTCGACATCGTCGCTGTCAGCCAGTCCGGCCACTCGGACTCCGCTATCGATGATGCGGCGAACTTTCCGGAGTCGCTTGCCGCGGCCCTGGCGGAGTCGCCGTACGTCGTGCTGCAGAGCGGCCACACGACGGGGCTGCGCGACGGCTGGGGGGATCCCGGAGCGCCGGGGTTCACCACCGGCGACGCCTTGTTGCTCAGGTGCGACGCCGACGCGGGGCTGACCGTGGTCGATGTCGATGCCGGGTCCTACGCCGCCTGCCGGCGTGCACGCAGCGGGTGGCTGGCGGTCGACCTCGAGCGGGCCGGTGCCCGGCTGCGACTGGTCGTCACCCACTGGGACTCCCGGGACATCGAGGTACGTGCCGCCCAGGCCGACGAACTGGTCAAGGTCGCCACGGAGTACCGCGGCCGCGTGCTGCTGAGCGTCGGCGGCCCGGCGCCGACCCGGGGTTGGCTGATGAACGGTGTCGACGACACTATGTGCGACGACCCAGGGCTGGAGGCCCTCGTCGCGGCCGGCTTCACCGACGTCTCGGCGATGAATGCCGCAGTCGCCGGTCCGAGCACGAGTACGCCCGGGGCCCCTCATTCGACGGGCGAGTTCCGCGCGGAGACCCGCCCCAGCGCGTCCGCGTGACCTGTGGAGCGGCGTGCCGCGGAGCGTGAGATCCGACTCCTGACCGCGCTCCCTCAGCGCCAGTCGAGCTCAGCGCCAGTCGAGCTGGGTGATGCGACCTCCGGAGATGGTGGTGGTGCCGGCGGGGTCGCCGTCGAGTCCCCAGACGGTGTAGTCGCCGGCGGGCAGGGAGGGGAACACCGCGGCGTAGCGTGGTGCGGACCGTCCACGGCGCTCGCGTACGGCCACGTGAGTCCGTGCCTGCGGGCCAGTCGGGCCAGCCCGGGTGTCGTTGGCGCTGATCTCGATCTCGCTGAGGAGAAGGACCGGCGAGGTCTCGATGATCAGGGCGCCCCTGTCGGCACCGATGTCGATCATGACGGTGCCGTCGGTGCTTGGCCCGAGTTGACTGTTCTCGGTCATCGAGCTGCCACGTCAGCGTGGGGGCGGGGGCGCGGGCTTGTTGTCGTCAGGGTTGAAGAAGCCGCTGTGAGGGGTGCCGAGGAATGGGAATCCCGGCAGGTAGTGGACGGTGTTCTCCGCTGTGACGTCGGTGTTGCTGGACGTGAGTCCCTGGGTGATGAGGCCGGCGGCGGCGTCGGGTGTGAACGACGGGTCGACCAGCGCGTACGTCAGTCCGGCGATGGCGCGCAGCTCGATGGTGGTGACGTCGTCGAAGACGCGTCTGCCGTTGGGGAATCCCGCGGGGTCCATCCCGAGCAGCCCCAGGTTGCTGGGCTTGTGGGTGGTGGGTGGGATCGCCAGGTTCAGCCGTAGCAGGTCGGCCTGGGTGGTGCCGGTGAAGTTCTGGAAGCCGGGGATGATCCCACCGGGGATCCCGGTCATCAGGATGGCTAGCAGGTCGGCGCGGGACTTGCCGGAGTTGTTGAGCTTGGCAAGGTGCGGGAAGACGCCGGGGTACAGGCCGGGCAGCAGCCGGGCCAGCTCCGGGTGGGCGACGTACTTCGCGAACTGCTTGTCGTCGGCCGGGTCGGTGGCGTTCCAGCGGTCCTTGTCGGCCAGCGGGACGATCACCTCGTTGAACAGCGGGTTGCCCAGCCGGGACACCTGGACGAAGGGGCCTGCGTTCACGACGGTGCCGTCGGTGTCGAGCACCCGGGACCGTTGCCGGCTGGCCGAGGCGTACACGCCGATGGTGGAGCGGGGGTTGGTGGGGTCGGTGGGCCGGCGACCGTTGTGGGTCAGGTCCCGCATGTCGACCTGCAAGACGATGGAGTGGACGTTCTTGGCCTTGGACGCGTTGATGCCTGGTGCCGCGGGCATCGACGACCCGATGTGCAGGTTCTGGAACGGCCGCAGGTCGCCGAGGTCGAAGATCGCGCCGAGGTCGACGTAGAAGCCTTCGGCCCGCTGGCCGGTGAACACGGTGCGATCTCCCGGCAGCCGATGGATCGCCTGTGCGGCCAGCTTGGCGTAGTCAGGTGTGGAGAACGGCCCGATGTTGCACGGTGGGCAGGGTAGGTGGGTTGCGATGCGTTCGCGCCTTCCCCGGTTGTGGTCGACCCGGGTGACCGACGCGAACTGGCGGCGGTTCCAGTTCGTCGACCCCAACGACTCGATCGGCCCGACGTTGTACAGGAACGAGTCGGGGAATCGCACCTCGGTGGTGAACCGGAACTGGTAGCTGATGTCGTCGCGGCCGTCTCCGTCGTTGTCGATGTTTATCTCGTACAAGACGTCATCGGAGAACTCGAAGAAGTTGGGGCCACCACCGGGGTCCTCCAACGGCACGAAGTTGGCGATCAGAACGACGTCGTCGGGGTCTTTCGGACTGACAAAAGCGTAGACGTCGGTATTGTCGGCGGCCGGATCGCCGGAAATGCCTGGCGCTTCCCTGTGTGATGACATGACGTGCCTCTTTCGGCTGGGGCGGAGATTCAGGTACGAACGCCGAACCGGCGCCCTTAGGGCCGTGCCGCCGTGGCGGCGATTCGGGCCAGTCGACGAGCCAGCGCACGGTCGTGGTGGACAACCTCGCGCTCGCCCACCATCACGGCGATCTCCCCAGTGCGGTGGTCCCGGACGAACACCGTCAGGGCACCCGCGTGCAAGGGACCATGGGAGAGTTCGGCGTCCGCAGAGTCGTCGGCTCTCGCAGCTCCAGCCAGCAAGCCGGGGCTGGTCGCGACGACACCGACCACGGCCGCGCCTAGCGAGGTCTGCCGAAGGAAACTCCGCCGAGATGAGTGCTCAGCCATCGTGGACGCCTTCCCGGTACGAAAACCACGGTCGGACCGCCCCGGGACAAGATCCGCTTCGTTCGACAATGTGCGCCACGCCAGTCCAAAAATCAAGCCCCTGCGGCTCGGTAGAACCGGTTTGACCGAGCCCTGCTCACCCGCATCTAAACAAGATTGCTAACTGTGTCGTGCGAGTCACTGAGTGTGGTTGATCTGGCGAGTAGTACTGTCGATCGATGCCTGAGTTGCAGCGGCTGACAGCCGACCATGCCGCGGCGGTTCTAGCCTTCGAGCGGACGAACCGCGCCTACTTCGCTGCGTCCATCTCCGACCGTGGCGATGAGTTCTTCGACCAGTTCGTCGAGCGGCACAGCGCCCGGCTGGCCGAGCAGGACGCCGGCATCGGCGCCTTCCATGTGCTCGTCACCGAGGATGGCTCGGTCCTCGGACGGTTCAACTTGATCTTCCTGCAGGACGGTGTTGCGGAGCTCGGCTACCGGGTCGCACAGGACGTCGCCGGTCGCGGCGTCGCGACCTCGGCCGTCCGGGAGTTGTGTCGAGTGGCTGCGGCGCGATACTCGCTGCACACACTGAGGGCGGCCACCTCCCGCGAGAATGCCGCGTCTCGGAAAGTGCTGACCAACGCCGGGTTCGTCCCGGCTGGCCCGGCAGACCCGGCCGACCTCGGTGGCAAGGAAGGCACGTGGTACACCCGCGACCTAACCGCCACCGACCGGGCAACGGCCGATCCGTCGACGGGTGCCGTGACAGGGCTCTAGCCTCACTGCGTGCGCAAGGGCCGGGTCGAGGCGTTCAGTGATGGCGTGATCGCGATCCTGATCACGATCATGGTTCTCGCGCTGCGGGTGCCCACCGGGTCAAGCCTGAGCTCGTTGCGCCCGCTGGCGCCGGTGTTCTTCACGTACGTCCTGAGCTTCGTCAATCTAGGCATCTACTGGAACAACCATCACCACCTGTTGCAGGCCACCGAACGCATCAACGGGGCAGTGCTGTGGACCAACCTCCACCTGTTGTTCTGGTTGTCGTTGTTCCCCTTCGTCACCGGCTGGATGGGCGAGAACCATTTCGCGGCGCTGCCGACCGCGGTGTACGGCGGCGTCATGCTGCTGGCCGCGATCGCCTACTACCTCTTGCAGACGACGATCATCGCGGAACAGGGAAAGACCTCAGCGTTGGCAGCGGCGATCGGCCGTGACGTCAAAGGCAAGGTTTCGCCCTTCGTCTACGCGAGCGCGATTCCCCTCGCGTTCGTTGAACGCTGGGTGTCGGTCTCGCTGTACGTCGTGGTGGCACTGATGTGGCTGGTGCCGGATCGGCGACTGGAACGCGGCCTTGAGCAGCCAGGACGCGAACCGACACGATGAACCACGGCTGAACGGGCACGGCGCCATACCTCGGCGCCCTGCCCGTTCGGGTGGTCAAGGGTCAGTTGGGCTGACCGACCGCGGTGCCGGACTGCTGCACCGCATAGCCGGTGTAAGTGGAGGTTCCGCCGAGGTCGGGGGAGTCATGTGAGTAGGCGATGTGGGCCCAGCCGCTCTGGTCGGTGTCGATGCCGAAGTCGTCGAGCAGCTGGCGACCGCCGGTGCAGCTGACTCCGCCCTCGCACACCTGCCCCTGATGCACCGGCATCAAGGTCGAGGTGCTCCACCCGGAGACGGACTGGGGGAGATTCTGGGCGAAGTAGACCGACCAGGTCTCGTTGGCACCTGTGCCGTTGGTGCCGTAGTAGACGAGGTCCTCACCGGCGCTGGTGGCCACGATCCACGGGAAGATCGCCTGCGCACTGGTGCTGACCGCGCCGGAGCAGGTCCAGCTGGTGCCGTGGTCGGAGGACATCGCCACATAGACGCCGTGATCGTTGCTGACGGTGTAGAACAGGGTGCCGTTGGGAGCGACCGAGACGTTCGGGAAGTTGTGGTCCAAGCCGTTGGCGCCGAAGGACGTCGAGCACGGGATCGGCTTGTCCGTCCACGTGCTGCCGCCGTCGGAGGACACACCGAGGAAAGCCTCGTTGTAGGGCGAGCTGCCGCTCGTACCCGGGTCCTTTGAGGGTGCCACGAACGACTGGTAGGCCCAGAAGCCGCCAGCCGACGGGTTGTTGTGGTCGATCACGATGTTGCCGAGCTCGTTGTTGCTGGCCTTGTAGTCGGTGGCCGGGATCACCTGGGAGACCTGGGTGTACGCGGCTCCGCCGTTGACCGAGCGCAGCACGTCGATGTTGTTCGTCGCGACGTCGTGGAAGGTGAGCAGGCTCGTGTCGGGACCGTACGCGGCGATCCACTCGCGGTCATCGACCGGCAGACCCGCCTGCACGGGGGTCTGGGTGAATGTGGCGCCGTTGTCGGTGGAGGTGGCGACGTTCACCGAGCCGAGGTTGAGGCTGGCGACGTAGATCCGGTAGGTGCCAGCCGCCGACTTCGTCGGCGCGAACGCCGTGTCGATGTCGCCGCCGGACGCACCGACCCCTCCGGTGGCGTTTGGTTGTCCGCTGTACGTCAGGCCGCATGCGTCGGCGGTGCCGGATCCGCCGACCTGCGTGGCTCGCCAGTACTCGCTGCCGCCGCCGAGGCCGTCCTCGGAGCCGAGCCCCACCAGATTGTCCTTCGACACGTGGATCGACGGCTCACCGGCGATGTTCGTACCGCAACCGGGCTGTCCGACTGACTGCGACTGCATCTGCCCGTAGGCGAAGCCGCTGACCGTGCCCGCCGGCGATGCGGTGCCTGCCGGTGATGTCGCGGCCGCCGGTGATGTCGCGGCCGCCGCCGGGATCGCGGCGGCAGCCACCAAGGCGCCGGCCGCCACCAGCGCAGATGTCACAGAAGTACGCACGAGCAGGACCTCCCAGGGCCGGCATCGGCAGCCACATCGGCCACCTGTGAGGCACCAACGCGGCTACGGCCGTGGGGTTACGCGTCGGCAGCGGCTCCGACTGCGACTGTCCACGCCCGGCGCCCTGCCGCGCGGGCGCGACCGACAGCCGAGTTCTTGCAAGTGCAGAAGGACGCAGGTGGATCTAGGCTCCGAGAAGCGCCTTCGCCGCTCGGTCTGCCGGCCCGCGCGTGCCACCGCAACGGGGGCCGTTGTTAGGAGCATCAGATGCCCACCTCGTACCCGTCACGCACCCGCCGTCCGCGCCGGCGCCGCAGCCTGTTCGTCCTCGCCGCTGTTCCGTTGGCCGTGGCTACGGCGGCGGCTCTGGCCACCGTTCCGCCCGCCACCGGAGTTGGGCACGCCCCGGCGTTGGTGCGCACCGGCACCGGGTTCTCGTTCACCAACTTCGAGCCGGCCGGTCTGAAGACGTTCGGTGTGCAGGAGGGCGGCGGGGTCGTGGGCAGCCGGTGCCCGGGAGCGGGCCCGGCCGTGTGCTACAACGACGCGGGCGAGCCGGCGATCCGGGCCGACGAGCAGGGCACTTTCTACGCCTCGTCCGAGAACGGTCTGGGCGGGGGCACCGAGGCGTGGAAGTCCACCGACGGCGGCCAGCACTACACCACGTTGACGTCGCCGAACGCAGGATCGTCGACGAATAACACCGGGTTCGCGCCGGCCGGTGGTGACACCGACCTCGCGGTGGGCGACGACGCAGGCACCGGCGGCTTCGTGCCGTTGTACGTGGCGAGCCTGAACCTGGCCAACGTGGCGGTGTCGCACAGCACCGACGGCGGGGCGAGCTTCACCTTGCAGCCGGCGGCGGCGAAGATGGCCGGCGACGACCGGGAGTGGATCGCGGCCGACGACTCCCACCAAAGCCCGCTGGGGCTGCCCCTCGAGGGTGGCGACAAGGTCTGCATCTCCTACCACGACACGGTGCAGAACATCTCGGTGGACTGCGACTACAACGGTGGTCTGGCGTTTCCCCAGCACGGCAGCGCGATCGACGCCTCGCATGCGCCGTACCTGGTAGCGAACAACGCGATCGGCAACCTCGCGATCGCCCGCGACACCATCGAGGGCGACCACACCGCCGGCAACCACAACCTGTACCAGATCTTCGCTGGGCCCACTGACGTGGCCGGCGACGTCGGCTGCGGTGGGTTCACCTGCTACAACGCGGTGTACCTGGGCGTGTCCACCGACGGTGGCCTGACGTTCACTGACCACCTGATCTACGCCAACCCGAACATCAATGTGAGCTACGACCACCAGTTCCCGAACGTGTCCGTGGACCGCAAGGGCAACGTGTACGCGGTGTTCACCGACAACCACAACATGTTCTACAGCTTCTCCACCACCCGGGGCCGCAGCTGGAAGGGGCCGTACCGGATCAACAGCCGGCCCGCGAACACCGCGATCTTCCCGTGGGGCGTCGCCGGCAACGCGGGCGCGCTGGACGTCGTGTACTACGGCACCTCGCACAACCCGGCGCCCGGCCAGACCCCGGACAACTACCCGGCGTCCGCGGCTTGGCACGTGTACCTGGCGCAGGATCTGCACGCGACCACCGTCGGATCGCATTTCACCCAGGTCTCGGCGAGCCCGATCAACCACTACGGCGGTGTCTGCGAGAGCGGGGTGACCTGCACCGGGAACCGGGACCTGTACGACGACTTCGGCGTCGCGGCTAGCCCACTGACCGGCCTTGCCTCGATCGTCTACACCGACGACCAGCACCGGGTCGGCAACGCCAACAACCCCAACCCGCCGGGATGCACGGCGGCCACCACCAACACGGCCTCCTGCGGGCACACCGCCTTCGCCACCCAGCTGACCGGACCAGGCATCTACTAGGCCGCCCCGACCGGCCGCGACCGCCCGCCGCGCGAGATCACGTTGGCGCGAGATCACATTTCGGTACCTCCGTACCGCCTTCGGGACGCTCCTAAATGTGATCTCGCGGAGGTGCCGTGGAGGTGCCGCGGAGGTGCCGGGGACTAGGCAAGGGTCGGTCGAACAGCACGGGCCCGGCAGGCAGCCTCGCCGACCGGTCAGGACGCCGGTGGATTGATCCATACGGCGACACCGCCGTGGTAGGAGCACGTTCCGGAGCGGTGCTGGGAGTGGGAGTAGGTGCCGTCGCCACACCTGGCGGTGACGCCGGATGGCGTACCCGATCCTGACGCGGTCGGACGGGTCGAACCCGGTTGCGAACCACCCGCTGCCCCTCCGTAGCTGCCGTTCCACACCTGCGGCACGCCTGCCCCGCCGTAGCGCTGGTAGGCCGCCCACCAGTTGGTGGCGATGGCTCGTCGGGCGGTGGCCAGCGACACCTGGCGCGAGCAGACCAGGTCGTGCAGCCGGTTCTCGACCAGATCCTTGACCCGGGCCCCGTCTGCCGCGGAGTACGGCTCCGGCCACAGGTTGCTCGGGGACGACGCTGAGCCGCCCAACTCGAGGGAGATCAGGTGATCCTCCTCGTAGTCGCCGGTGGAGGTCTGGCCTCGGTACCCGTAGCCGGTCGCGAGCTGCTGCTCCTTCAGCCCGGTGGTGTAGCTCGACGACGGCCGGATCGTGTCGGTGTAGCCGGTCCGGCAGATGGTGGTCCCGATGTTGGCCTGGGTGACTGCGGGGTTGATCGCGCCTGGCGTGCGGACACCGTTCGGCAGCACCACCGCGCCGGCCAGGAGCAGCCGATCTCCCGTGCCCACCGACCGGGCACCACGCGGATGCGCCGGATGGGTGGCCGGCCGCCGGACTGGGACACTGCGACGCCGAGCGGCCGCCCTGCGGGTCGGGGAATGCCTCCACCGGGTCGTGGCCGGATGCGACCGGGTGACGCGTGGGTGCGTCGCGGCGCTGTTGCGACTGGCGGCTTGCGGTGTCGTGGCCGGCGGGTGCACCGCCGCGCCGAGCAGCCCGGTCAGGGCGACCGCCGTGACAGTGACCGCCCAACGGGTCCGCGGGCTCCACACCCGGCCCCGCCACATCAACGCCAGGCCGACCGGGAAGAACACCAGCAGGGCGAGCGAGACCATCGGTGCACTGGTCCACCGGCGGCCCCGTCGATCCGCCGGTTGATCCACCCACAGCGGCCACCCCGGCGGTGCGGGGCCCCAGGTAGGATCCGGTCGCCAGTTGCGTCCCGGGGCCCACCCAGGCGGTGCCGGCGGCCAGTTCGGTGGTGGGTTGAAACGGCGCCGCATCCGATCCTGCCTTTACGGGACTGTCCGAGAGATCCCTTCCATCCCGAGTGCAGCACGGCGGGGAGGCCCGTGTCAGGCGTTTCGCCCCGGCGGACCGAGCAAGGGCAACGGCGCGAGTCAGTTGACGGTCTGCGCTGCGACCCGGTCGACGTCTGATCGGCAGTCGTCACACTGGAGCTCCACGCGGATCGCTTCGAAGTGCAGCTCGCGGAACAACTGCAGCGCCTCTGTCGGTACGCCGCAGAACGTGGTGGCGCCATCGCGAGCGACGGCGTGGCACGTCCCGGCAGGGACCGGAACCAGGGTCGGGTGCAGCCGACCACCCTCGATCGCGCCCTGGCGGTGAAGTTCGCGATGCTCAGAAGCCACCGGGTGCGTCACGGGATCAACGCTAGCCAGGCGCGGGTACGCCAGCGGGTGGGTCGCAATGGATGTGCCCGAATGTCTTGCTGATGCCGCCGTTCGGACATGTCGCGGGTCATCTGGTTGCGTGACGCCACCGAGCCCGTGACGATGCGATCAGCCCGGTGGCAGACGTTCAGTCACGGACAGGCCGAACCGGTCCCGGGCTGAGGGGCTCCGGGTGCCCATGCCGCGGAGCCCCTCGTCCATGCGCGGATGGTTGCTGCCGGGTGCAGGGCCCCGGCGCGAGAAGGCGAAGCGGCTAGTCGCCCGCGCGCTTGCTGGGAAGCGAGTGAGCGAAGGTTGCACCGAGGTTGACCCACGTGCTCAGCTGCCGGCTCGTGCGCACGTCGGGAGTGTCGACCCTCAGCCAGCCCTTCATTGGGCGACCCCTCATCACGGCCGGGTGAGCATTCGAGCCGGCCACGAGCTGATCCGACTCGACCGGGTCCACGCGAACGAGCAGACCCCCTTGGCCACTTGCCGCGATTGCCAGGTTGCCGGCGACCAGGAATGCCAGCCCGCCGAACATCCGCTTCTCTGTCACGTCGGCATCTCCGGCAAGGAGATCCCGGATCCGGTCGGCAAGCTCGGCTTCGAAGGCCACGGCGGAATCGTAGCGCCGGCCGCGCCGTGGACTTCATGAAGAACATCCCTCGTCGTTGCAGCGGATGCCGACATGGCACCGCCGAGCCACTACGTCGAGGTCTTCAAGCTCCTCGACGGCGAGCAGGTGGTCGCAACCACTAGTTCCGGAGGCCAATCACGGGCGGCGAGTGATAGCCGGCCGGGGTTCCACTGGCAGTTGGCACAAACGCCTGGGCGGATGCACACCGCCACATCGTGGGCACTGGAGCACTGTCGTGGTGCGTCACGGCGCTCGCGCCGAAGACGGTGCCAGCCCGGGTGATGACGTGTGAGAAGGCGCCATCGGCCCAGTTGAGCGACAGCGGGAGCAGGCTCATCGTGGGACCTTCGCCGGGCCAGAACAGGATGTGCCTGACCGGCACGGGGGCAGAGAAGTCGCCCTCGAAGCCGACCACGTCGCCGCGGCCGTTGACTGCCAGGGCGCGGGAGAAGACCGAGTCCGCGAACAGCCCGAGACTCCTCGGAGCTCTGGCGTGGTGCCAGACCAGGGCGGTGGAGGGGCCTCCCAACGAACGTCCGACGACGGTGTCGCCGTTGTTGAGGGTCATGGCCTCCGCGTCGGCCGGCGCCGGCAGCGGCGCGGCGGCTCCGGCTCGCGACCAGGTGGTAGCCACTGTGGGCAGCGACCCGAACGAGAAGCTTGCGCCAGCCACCCATCCCCGATCGTTCACGCCCTGTGCGTAGGAGCCGTCGTACCCCGGAGCCGGGTCCAGCCGGATCGGCCGGGACCACCAGTGTCGCCACACCGCCGCGTAGTCGTTCCCTTGGGCGTCCAGGGCCTCCCCGACCATCTTGCCGCGACCGTTGATGGCCCGGACGTAAGCGTTGGTACCGCCGGCGAAGTCCTGCAGTTGATGTGGCCCGGAGCGGGTCACGAGCCACCCGCCCACGGCGTCGTTGGAGAGGACGCCCACTGCGACGTCCCCGCGGCTGTCCACCCCCGTGGCCGACAGCGGCTCGTGCGGCGCAGTGACGCCGAAGTCACCCAGGTCCGCGACTCGCCAAGTGCCGTCGCGGCGCGTCCACACGACCACGTGCTGATGCTGAGCCGAGTCCGCCACGGCGCCGGCGGCTCGGTGTCCCCGGGCGGCCAGCACGTCCCCGGTGATCATTCCCGTGGGGAGCGGTAGCGCGGTGATGCTGGGCGCACAGCCGTGGGTCTCCGCGTGCTGCTGCCCCTCTGCTCCTGCTTGCTGGCCACTCAGGCCGAGCGTCGCGGCCCCTGTCATCACCAGGGCCATCGAGACCCGCCACGTCGTCCGGTTCACGGCCGCCTCCACGTGTAGTTGCCGTGAGGATTGAGGTTTGCTGCTGGTTCCGCAATAGGGATAACCCCAGTACCCAGAGCTATGCGTTCGGCCGAGGGGCGGTCAGCGCAAGGACCAGCCGGATCCGGGAGTCGACACCGACCTTTTGGAACACGTGCGTCAGGTGCTGCTCGACCGCCTTCACCGACACCCCGAGGGTCAGCGCGATCGCCCGGTTGTCGTAGCCGCGAATAAGGAGTGCGACGACTTGGTTCTCCCTGGACGTGAGCTGGTCGAAGCGACCACGAACGAACGTCGGCGGCCGCTCGGCCGTGGAAGCCGCGCTGAATCGGTGTGGCTGCCCGAGGTGATGGAGTTGCTCGCGCGCAAAGGCGAGGTGCCAAAGTGCACCCATGGGACGACGCAGGTGGTCCAGCAAGTCGCGTTCCCGGTCGGTGAAGTCTTTCGTCCTCCGGCCGGCCCCGACACCGACCACCGAAGGTCCGGCGTGGGCGATGACGCAGTAGGCGGCATACCTCACTCCCTTGGGTCGGTAGAAGTCCGCGTAGTACGGGAGCCGGAGCAGTCGGGTACCCGGGAAGAGGTCGCTGACCAGCATCGTGGCGTCGCTTTTTCGTTTCAAGTAGTGCATCGTCCACGGGTGGTCCAGCGGCCGTGCCCGCCAGACCGCCACGGCCTCCGGGAGGTCGGCAGTGAGTGTCGGATAACCGTGGCTCGCTGTCACCAGCGATCGCGACAGGTCGATCGTCGCTGACGAGACCTCCTTACTCCTGAGGAGCGGCTGCAGCTGCGGCAGCAACTGCGCGATCAGCTCGCTCCGGTTGCGTACATCGGCACACGCCGCCACGACCGACCAGCCGCGCCGATGGTCCCGTTCACTGACCCAGGAGCCCATGGTCCCTCCTCGCGCAGCTCCCGAGCACGGCGACGCTGGAACGATGGTCCCGCTTGCGGTCGCGAGCCACAAGCAGGTTGGGACGTTGTCCCAGACGAGGCACCAGTGACCGTGACCGCTGGCCAGTGGTCGGCGCGAGGTGGCGACGCCGACTACGCGGCAGGTCCCCCGTGACCCGGCCGGACGATGCCCGCCTCGTAGGCGAACACGACGATCTGAACGCGATCGCGCAGGCCTTGCTTGGCCAGGATGCGTGCGACATGACTCTTGACGGTCGCGTGCCCAAGGAACAGCCGGGACGCGATCTCGGCGTTGGAGAGCCCGGCGGCCACCAGACGCAGCACGTCCAGCTCACGCTCGCTGAGCCGATGCGCTGCCGCCGCCGTGGGATCAGGTGGGGGCCTGCGACAGAAGTCCTCGATGAGGCGAGTGGTGATCGCGGGGGCAAGCAGCGCCTCGCCGGCCGCCACCGTGCGCACCGCGGTGGCGAGCTGGTTGCGGCTTGCGTCCTTGAGCAAGAAGCCACTCGCCCCCGCCTTCATCGCTCGGTACACGTACTCGTCGAGGTCGAACGTAGTGAGGATCAGCACCCGCGTCGGCGAACCGGCCGCCGTCAGCCGTGACGTTGCCTCGATGCCGTCAAGGTCGGGCATTCGGATGTCCATGAGCACGACCTCGGGTGCATGGTCGCGGACCCGGGCGAGAGCCTCGACGCCGGTCCGCGCCTCGCCGACAACGGTGAGGTCCGGTTCGGAGTTGAGCATCAAGCGCAGTCCCTCGCGGACGAGATCCTGGTCATCGGCGATGACGACTCTGATCACGACGGACGGACCTCACGCACCAGACGCGCGTGAACCTCGAAGCCGCCTCCTGGTCGAGGACCGGTACGAAGCTCGCCGCCGAAGGCGGCGACGCGCTCACGCATCCCGATCAGGCCGTGACCGGTCTCGGTATGCGTCGTCGCGCCAGCGCCGTCGTCCACCACGTCGATGGTGACCACCTGCGCGTCGCAGGAGACCGTCACGGTGACCCGTGCTCGACCCGCATGCTTGAGCACATTCGTCAGGGACTCCTGGACGATCCGGTACGCGGACAGGTCGATCGCGGGTGCCAGATCGCGGTAGTCACCCGAGATGATCACGTCCACGGGCACGCCGGCGGCGCGGACGTGCTCGGCAAGCTCCTCGATGTCGGCCACGGCGGGCTGCGGCGCCAGTGGGGGATCGGCGCCGTCGTGCCGCAAGACGCCGAGCAGTCGGCGCATCTCGACCAGCGACTCTCGGCCGCTGCGCTCGATGTTCTCCAGCGTCGCCGGTTGGGCCCCGCCGGACGCACGGGCCCCGGCAGCCTGAACCACGACGACGCTGAGGTTGTGCGAGATGACGTCGTGCAGCTCACGAGCGAGCCGAGCGCGTTCATCGGAGACGGCGAACTGGGCCTCTCGTTCGATCGCCGCAGCGCGCGCCCGCGTTACCTGTTCCTCACGGTGGTTTCGTACGAACACCCCGACGAGCCACACCGCAACCAGGGCCACCCCGAAGAACGAGCCGGCCCACAGCTCGCTGGCCTTCCCGGTCCGGATGTCGCGGTTCTCGGCCGCGTACACCGCATAGCCGACGAGGCCGATCGCAAGTCCGACGATCGCCCGGCGGCGAGGGCTGTGGGCGGCGACCGAGAAGGCGCCGATGCCCAGGGCGTACAACCACTGGCCGCCCTCGGCGGAGTTGCCGGTGACGGTGCCCTGCAGCACGACTCCGCACATGATCACCGTGAACGCGGCGAGGGGCGCGCTACGCCGCCATGCCAACGGCGCGGCAAGCAACACCGGATAGACGGCGAGCAGCCAGGTTGGTCCGGCCACCGGCGTGCCGATCGGGTTCGGGCGGACCCAGGTCGCCAACTCAACCAGGGCCAGTCCGACCAGCGCGACGACCACGTCGACAGCTGACCGGGGCAGGTGCGCCAGCGTGCGCATGGCGAGAACCGTACCGCCGACGCGTCAGCAGGACATCGTTCTCAAGGTCAGCACGGTTCATCCTCGCGGCGCCTTCGGTTCATCCTCCCGGGCGCAGATCTGCAGGCGCCCCGCCGCTTAGGTTTCGGTCGATCGCTCGTGGAAGGAGAAACCGTCGTGAGCACCCACCCGATCCCCCGAACCGTCACCGGACTGTCCATGATCCTCGCACCGCTCGTCGGCCTCGGCGCGGTAGCTGCCCTGCCGGCGCTGCGCGACTCCCGAAGGGCCGAGATCACCGTCATCGCAGCACACCCCGACCGCTTCTACCTGTACGCAGTCGGCATCCTGCTCAGCTCGTACCTGCTCGTCCCCGCGTACTTCGGCCTGATGACCCTGATGCGCGACCGCAGCCCACGGTGGGCCTACCTGGCCGGCGGCCTGGCCCAGATCGGCCTGTTGGTCGCGATCGGCGACGCGGCCACCGAGCTGCTCTATTGGCAGATGGGTGCTCCGAAGGCAGACCCCGGGCAGATGTCCGCCCTCGCCAATCGGTACGAGTCGGCGGCCGGTTCCGGGCTCGTCTACAGCATCGGCGGGTTGGCGGTGCTCGCCGGCACTGTCCTCGTCTCGGTCGGTCTGTGGCGTACCAGGGTGGTGCCCCGTTGGACGACAGTGGCGATCAGTGTCAGCGTGCTGGCCAACGTGGCCGGCTTCTCGATGGCGAACCAGGCGCTGCTGATCGGCAGCTACCTGCTGCTGCTTCCCGCCTTCGCCCGCATCGGCGCGATCGTGCTCACCAGCGCACCCGAGCGGGGCATCGTCGGTGCGGGGGTCACGAGTCCCACCGGCGCGCCGGCCGTTTGAGCGCACACCTGGCACGACATGGCGGAGGCCGTACGGCTCGAGCCCATGGCCGAGGCTAGGCTCAGTCGGCCGAGGCGCCGACTCGTGTGTCCGCGGCTCGCTCGCACCAATCGGAGGCGAACCGGATGAAGATCGCGGACGGACTGCACCGCCTCGGCAGGGACATCGTCAACAGCTACCTCGTCGTCGACCGGGAGGGCGTCACGGTTGTCGATGCCGGCTTGCCGCGCTATTGGCGCTACCTCGAGAACGAGCTTGCCTCCCTCGGGCTCTCGATCGACGACGTCAAGGCCATCGTCCTGACGCACGGCGACTCTGACCACATCGGGTTCGCGGAGCGGCTGCACCGGGAGCGCGGCGTGTCCATCCACGTCCACGAAGCCGACGTGGAGAGGGCCCGTCTCGAGGTCAAGAAACCCAACTCCGGCTGGGGCCCGGTCAAGGTCGGCCCGTTGGCGGGATTCTTGTGGTTCTCCGCCCGCCACGGTGCACTGCGGATCCCGCCGGTGACCGACCTCCAGACGTTTCGGGACGGCGAGGTGCTCGACGCACCAGGCTCGCCGCGCATCATCCACACTCCCGGCCACACGCCTGGGAGTGTCTGCGTCCATGTGCCCTCCGTCGGTGCATTGTTCGTCGGTGACGCGATGACGACACGCAACGTGCTCACCGGGGCGGAGGGGGCGCGACCGGCCCCGTTCACACTGGATCCGGCGCAAGCCATCGAGTCTCTGGCCAAGGTCGAGTCGGTGGACGCCGCCTGGGTCCTGCCCGGCCACGGTCCGGTGTGGGACTCGGGAGTCGCGGCCGCGATCCGACAGATCCGTGCCTCGACCCCGCCGGCGTAGTCACCCGATGAGTCCCGATGAGTGAGCGTCAGCAGAGGCGTCCGCAGAGGGTCAGCAGCCGATCAGTAGCCGGCCCCCGAGGGCGGGGCGCCGTAGGTGTCCAGCCACCAGATGGCGGACGTCAGCACGACTGCGACGATTGAGGCGAAAAGAAGCCCACCGGCGAGCGGCAACACCCAACGCGGCATCGACCGGCCCCGGACGGTTCGCGACCGTAGACTCCGAGCGCCACGGATACGGCCGCGCCCACGCATACCGCACCAACCGCGGCGAGCCGGCCCCCAGCAAACCGCCGAGGAGCCGTCGCGTTGCTGTCCGCCAAGCCTCGATGATGCGCTGGTTCCAAGGCCGCGGCTAGGGGTCAGAGCAGTTCGGTTTCGTTGTCGGGGACTGTGCAAGGGCTGGGGCTAGCGTGATGCCATGCGGCTGATCGGCTCGGCGGCGTTCACCTTGGCCTCGGCTGCGATGCTGCGACGCGTGAGTCGGCGCAGCGGCGTCACTGACGCCGAGCTTCACCGGCAACTGCCGGGTGACGACCTCGTCGCCGATCCCGTGCTCGTGTGCGACCGGGCAGCAACGTTCGACGCCACCGCGGCTGAGCTATGGCCCTGGCTCGTGCAACTGGGCAAGCAGCGTGGTGGGTGGTACTTCCCGACTCCTCTGCGATTGGTCACCGACCGGTTCCCGGGTATGAGAGGGGCTGATGCCGTGGACCCTCGATGGCTTGAGATCGCGCGGGGAGACTACGTTCCCGACTACGGCCCGGGGGAGCCATGGTTCCGCGTTGAGGCCGTTGATCCGCTGCACAACCTCGTGTACCTCACCTTGCGCGATGCGGGCAACCGGCATCGCTGGCCGACAGTGGAGGAACCTCCGCCGCCCGGCGTACTCGCGCTGAGCTTCGGCATCTACGTGGCCGAACTCACCGGTGGTCGGAGCCGGGTGCAGTTGCGGGTGCGATGCCGTCCGGCTCGCCGCTGGCGGATGCCGATGCTGACCACGACTCTGGCGGGCGGCATGGACTGGATCACGGTGGCTCCGATGTTCGCGGGTCTGCGGCAACGGCTCCGTCACACCGGACGTACCGGCGTGCCGTGAGTGCGCTCGAAAGACCCGGCACAGACCGATCCGGACATTGGAGCGCATGTCTGGCAACCGCAGTACGAACTGGTGGGGCGCGGACTAGCGTCGTCTCTGTGACGCATCCCCTGGCCGCCGAGCACCGGGAACTGCACCCCGGCGGAGAAGTCGAGGGAGGCCGTCTCACCCACAGCCTGATCCCCTCACCACGAGGCATCTGTCATGCGCTGGCGCAGGACAACACCGCGAGTCTGTGCGGGATCCCTTCGAGCGGGTTGTACGCCTTTCCCGAGATGCAGTTCGAGCGGACGGACCCTGAGCTGCAGTGCCCGCAGTGTCGGGCGGAAGTCGTGAACGATCGCGCCTGAGACAACGGAGATTCCGGCTCTCTCGCCGCGGTCACTGGCCCCGGAACGCTGTCACGCCGCCGAGGCTTGGGACGAAGACCCAGTCGCCCGACACGATCTGCGACGAGAAGTGGGGCAGGTGTCCCACCGGCAGCGATTGGAGCACGGCGCCGTCGGACAGTCGCAGCACCTTGAGGTAGCCGCTGCTCTGGTCGGCGACATAGACCCGTCGCCCGGCGATGACGGGCGAGGAGTAGGCGCCCTTCCTGGTCCAGGACCACCGCAGGGACGACCTGCCTACGATCAGCGCCCGAATCGAGGTCTGTCCCTTGCAGGGCATCAGGACGAGCCGCCCGGCAACGGCGGCGCCGCCGAACGCAACGCATCCTGGCATGCTCCGCAGTGCCGAGCCGACCCCGCCGAGTGCGGGGTTGAGCAGGTAGACGACGCCACGCTTGCCGGCGATCACCATCCGGTCGACAGCTGGGACAACCACGGGGGACATGGACCCGAGGTCGAGGTCTTGGGCATTGTCGCGGCGCCACGTGGCGGGAGCGAAAATCGACAGGCGGCGCAGCGTCACGGGCGACAGCTCGGCGACAGAGTCGCTCCGGTCCCAACGGCCGCGTCGTTCGGCGCCGTTGCCGCTCGCGACATAGACGTTGCCGTTGGTTCCCCGCACTGGCCCGGGCGTGGCCCACATGCCGCCCTCACGAGCTGTCGGCACGGCGTAGCTGTGCACCCGTCCCTTGCCGTTGGTGGCCACGGACGTGGCGTATCCGACGTAGTTGGCGCAGTCCCCGGCGAGTCCGCCGAAAGTCGTGATGACCCGGTTGTCCACGACCAGCAGCGCCGATCGTTGCTGCTCGGCGAACCGGTTCCGGTGGACCTGGGTGTCGAGGTTCCGGCGCCAACGGATGGCACCGGTCGCCGCGTCGAGCGCGAACAGCGCGTGTTGGCCACCGTTGCGCTCCCGGGCGACGAAGACCGAACCGGTACGCCGGTCGTACGCGGGGGTGCCGGTGATGCCGAGCGGGAAGATGTTGCCGCACGGCAGGCCGTTCTGGCGTTGAGGCAGGCCAAGATGATCACGCCACAGCTCCCTGCCGGTGCGCGCATCCAGGCCGTACACGTAGTTGCGCTCGGTAGCCACGATCAACGTGTGGCCGACCACGAGCGGTTCGCCGTACACCGCCCCGGCCAGATGCCGCCGCCAGCCGAGACGCAGTGGTCCGCGCGGGGAGGTCGCCACCTGGCCGGAACGCCCGGCCGTGCGGTGGTACGTCGGCCAGTTCGCCAGCGTCGTGTTGACAGTGGTCGTGGTCGTGGTCGTTTTGGACGTGGACGTGGACGTGGACTGTGCGGGTGTCGTGCTGCCACACGAGGAGGCCAACAACAAGGGAGCGACCAGGATCACCAGCAGACCGCGCATGTCACGATTCTGCCCTGCCGGACGCAGTCCGCGGTCGAGCGGCGTGCCGCGACGATGAGTTTCCCGTTCCGCAGCTGTCTACACCGGTGACACCACAGCGGGACGAGCCGAGCCCGCACCACGAGAGGACTCAAGGCCCATGCAGCGCACGATCACCCCGAATCTCTGGTTCGACACCGAGGCCGAGGAGGCCGCCGCGTTCTACGTCTCCGTCTTCGACAACTCACGAATCGTCAACGTGACGCACTACACCGAGGCCGGGCCACGACCGGCCGGCACGGTGCTGACAGTTGAGTTCGAGCTGGACGGCAACCGATTCGTCGGCGTCAACGGTGGGCCGGAGTTCACCTTCGATGAGGCGGTTTCCTTCGAGGTGGACTGTGAGACTCAGGACGAGCTCGACTACTTCTGGGACCGCCTGTCCGAGGGCGGGCAGGAAGGCCCATGCGGCTGGCTGAAGGACCGGTTCGGCCTGTCCTGGCAGGTCGTGCCGACCGGGATGGCGGAGCTGTTCGCCGATCCCGACGCGACGCGGGCGACGCGGGCGATGAAGGCGATGCTCGGCATGAGCAAGATCGACATCGCGGCGCTGTATCGCGCGGCGGACGCAGCCGACGGGACCTGATTGCACGAGGCGCCGGGCGGCAGCGGACGCCAGCGCGCGGAGCTCATTCGGGGCATACCGGATCGACCCGGCCGGGTTTGTCGGCTTCGTCGGCACGACCATGGACGCGGTCACGAACCCGGCCCCACAATCGGTGTATGCGCCTGCTCGAACGGGAAGCTCACCTGTCGACGCTGGCCGAGTACGCCGATGAGGCCCGCGGCGGACAGGGCCGGATGGTCCTCGTGGGCGGTGAGGCAGGGGTGGGCAAGTCGTCTCTGCTCGAGCAGCTCGGTCACGACCTGGTCGATGCCCGCTGGTGCTGGGGAGCCTGCGACGGACTGTTCACGCCTCGCCCGCTGGCGCCGCTGCTCGACATTGCCGAACAGCTCGACGGCGAGCTGCGAGAAGCCTGTCGCCGGGCCGCGCCTCGCGAGCAGCTCTTCCGCGCATTGCTTCGGGAACTCACTGCGCCGGGCGACTTCACCGTGCTCGCGATCGAGGATGTGCACTGGGCCGACGAGGCGACCCTCGACCTGCTGCGTTTCGTCGGCCGGCGGCTCCGCGACGCACCCGCCCTGCTTCTCGTCACGTACCGCGATGACGGCCTGGTCGCGGACGACCCGCTTCGGGTAGCCCTGGGTGAGCTCTCCACCCAACGTACGACGCGAAGACTGGACCTGCCGCCGTTGTCCCCGAGCGCGGTGGCCACGCTGGCTGACGGGACAGGCGTCGAGGCGAACACCCTGCACACGTTGACCGGCGGCAACCCGTTCTTCGTGACCGAGGTTCTGCACGCTGCCGTCGGCGGCCTGCCCACGTCGGTGCGGGACGCGGTGTTGGCGAGGGTCGCGGGGTTGAGCACTGATGCGCGGCAGGTGCTCGACATCGCCGCGCTGATCGGTGCACGGATCCGACCCCAGTTCCTAGAGTCGGTCAGCGACGCCTCGCCGGAGACGTTGGACGAGCTTGTCGGGTGCGGTGTCCTGACCGGCGACAAGGGCGGCCTGCGATTCCGCCATGAGATCGCCCGGCGGGCGGTGCAGTCGGCGATTCCTCCTGGTCGTAGCGCCACGGCCCACTCTGCGATCCTGCACGCGTTGCTCGCCGACGGGTGCGACGACGATGCGCGGCTCGCCTTCCACGCCGAAGGTGCCGACGACGAGCTGGTCTTGGAGTACGCCACCCGCGCAGCCCGGCGCGCGTCGGAGCTCGCGGCTCACCGCGAGGCAGCGGCACAGTTCGAACGCGCCCTCCGGGCGGCCTCCCGCACTCCCCGGGCGACACTGGCGGGGTTGTACGACGAGCTGGCGCAGGAGCTGGCACTCGTCGACCGCTGGCAGGATTCTGCCGACGCCCGCCAGAGCGCCCTGCGGCTCTGGCGTGATGTCGGCGATCCGGTACGCGAAGGCGACACGCTGCGCCTGCTGTCACGGACGATGTGGCGACTATGCCGTGGCGAAGAGGCGGATCAGGCGTCGGAGGCGGCGCTGGCCGTGCTCGAGCCACTTGGGCCGAGCCCCGAGCAGGCCAGGGCGTACGCGAACCTCGCGAACCAACGGATGAATCGAGGGGACTTCGTCGAAGCGGTACGCCTGGCACAGCATGCCCGGGTTGTCGCCGAGCCGTTGGGGCTGGCCGACGTGCTCAGCGACGCGCTCAACACGGAGGCGTGTGCGGCCGCCGCCGCGGGTGCCGGCCAGGACTGGGCACGGCCGCTCAAGCATGCCTTGGAGATTGCGATCGAGGCCGGCCTCGACGAGCAGGCGGGCCGCGCGTACGCGAATCTCTACGGGCAATACTGCTCCACGTTCCGGATGGCCGAGGGTGAACGGTTCTTCGTCGACGGGATCGCGTACTGCGACGAGCACGACATCGTCACGTTCGGCACCTGCATTCGCGGGGAGCGCACCAGTGTCTTGGAGAAGCTGGGACGTTGGGACGAGGCCGAGTCGCTCGCTGGCTCGCTGCTGAGCAAGGCCGGCCCCTCGCCGGTGAACCGTCTCAATCCGCTGATCAGTCTCGGCAAGGTCCGGGCACGTCGAGGCAGCGACGGGGTCTGGACGTGTCTCGACGAAGCGATCGAGCTGGCAGACGGTGTGGGTGAACCGGCGTGGATCATGCTGGCGCGGACCGCCAGGGCCGAGGCGAGATGGCTCGAAGGCGACGATGCCGGTGCGGCCTGCGAGCTCGCCGTGGCGGATCAGGCCGCGGCCCTCAGCGGTGCGGACGAACGCAGCGCGGCGGCGGCTTGGCATCATCGCATCGACTCGTCACGCGGACCGGAAGTCGGCGTGGTGGAGCCGTTCGCGAGCGAGGTCGCCGACGATCACACTCGCGCCGCGAAGCTGTGGGACGAACTTGGATTCCGCTACCACGCTGCGTTGGCGCTGCTCGACTCCACCGCCGAGGCGCATCTTCGGGAGGCGCTGGCCAGGCTCGAGGATCTGGGCGCCGAGGCGGCCGCCCGGCTGGCCCGTCAGAAGATGCGGCGACTGCATATCTCGTCCATCCCGAACGGCCGGCGCACCACGACGAAGAAGCACCCGGCAGGTCTCACCCGCCGTGAGCATGAGGTGCTCGAGCTGCTGTGCGACGGACTCACGAACAACGAGATCTCCAGTCGGCTGTTCGTGTCCGTCAAGACCGTCGATCACCATGTATCCGCGGTGCTCGGCAAGCTCGGTGTGAGGTCCCGCAAGGTCGTGGCCGCCGAGGCCGTCCGCCTTGGTCTGCTCGATACAAGATGGGGAGTCGGGCGCGCAATCTAGGTAGTCCTTCCCGATCCTTCGGTCGTACGCCGGCACCTACGGTCGCGGTGTCCGGCAGGCGCGACCAAAGGAGCAAGAAGTGCCTCTCTACATGGATGTCCATCACATCGACGGAACAGTGTCCGTCGACGACGTGAGCAAGGCCCACATGGCCGATCTCCAGGTCCAGAGCAAGTACGACGTCCGCTATCTGCGCTATTGGGTGGACGAGGATCAGGGGAAGATCTTCTGTCTGGTCGAAGCCCCGTCCGCGGAGGCGTCGACCACGGTCCATCGCGAAGCGCACGGCCTCGTCGCCGACGAGGTGTACGAAGTCAAGGAGGGGTCCTGATGCGCACCAGACTGATCGGCGCGCTCGCCGCGACGGCGGCGCTGGCGCTGCCGGTCTCCGCTCTGGCGCCGGGCGCGACCGCCGCCACGCACCGACACCAGGTGGCGGCGGCCAGGGAGGCCACCAAGAAGTTCCACTCGCTGGCGACCGCGAAGAAGCACGGCTATGCCTTGTTGACCGACAAGAACGGCATCGCCTGCATCGCGATGCCGCCCATGGGAGCCATGGGCATCCACTTCGCCAACGGCGGCTTGGTCGCCGACCCGGCGATCCGGCTGAGGCATCCCGAGGCCCTCGTGTACGCGCCGGTGAACGGGCACCGACGGCTGGTGGCCCTGGAGTACGTCGTGCTGAAGCAGGCCTGGGAAGCGGTGCACGGCATGAACGCACCCCGGCCGCGGTTGTACGGTCACCGGTTCAACTTCACCCCTGCCGGAAACCGGTTCGGGCTTCCAGCGTTCTACTCGCTGCACGCCTGGATCTGGAAGCACAACCCGGCCGGCATGTTCAAGATGTGGAACCCCAACGTCCACTGCCCCCAGTAGCGGCGCGGCCTGCGTCGGTTTACCACGTTCTCGTGGTAACCGTCACTTCTCATGGGTTACAACCCATGAGAAGTGGTGACGTACCACGAGAACGTGGTAAACGGGGCCCCCTTCCGCGTACGAGCTCCGGTGGAGCCGAACCGGAGCGGACCGGTTGGGAAAGCCTCGTAGCGGGTCGGCGCGACATGGTCTCCGAAGGTCGATCGGGTCCCCGACTCGTCTCGCGGCGCTACATTCAGGTCGTGACCTTCGACGTCACGGCGGACGCGTACACGCGGTTCATGGGGCGGTACTCCCAACCGCTGGCCCGGCTGTTCCTTGAGTTCGCCCAAGCGCAGAAGGGTCAGCGTGCTCTGGACGTCGGGTGTGGGCCAGGTGCGCTGACCGAGCAGCTGGTGGAGCGACTGGGTCCGGCCGCGGTCGCGGCCGTCGATCCGTCGGCGTCCTTCGTCGCCGCGCTCCGGCAACGACTCCCTTCGGTCGATGTCCGGTCCGGGGTGGCGGAGCAGCTCCCCTTCGCTGGTGACAGCTTCGATCTTGCGCTGGCCCAGCTGGTCGTGCACTTCATGACAGATCCCGTGGCGGGCATCGTCGAGATGGCACGAGTCACACGTCCGGGCGGGGTGGTCGCCGCCTGCGTCTGGGACCACGCCGGTCATGGCGGCCCGTTGTCTGAGTTCTGGAGTGCAGTGCGCGATGTGGATCCGGTTGCGCCCGGCGAGGCCGCGCTGCCCGGGGCAACGGAAGGCCAGCTGGCGGAGCTGTGCGAGGCGGCGGGGCTGCGCCTGGTCGAGTCGGGATCTCTGACGGTCCACGTCCGGTTCGCGAGCTTCGCCGACTGGTGGGATCCGTTCACGCTCGGTGTCGGGCCGGCAGGCGGATACGTCCGCCGCCTGGACGAGTCCCGGCGTGCCGCGCTACGAGCACGCTGCGCAGCTGGCCTTCCGCCTGCGCCGTTCGAGGTCACGGGGTCGGCCTGGTGCGTACGCGCGAAGACCTGATCGAGAGCCGGCGGCATCCCGGTGCATCGCAATGGGGTGGACTCGGCGCAACGGCTGCGTCCGGACCACCCCAGTGAGTCCGCACGGCACCCCGTCAAAGCGCACCTGCACTGAGAGCGGGCCGCGTATTCGGTCGTTCCGACAACGGGGACGGCTGTACTGTCCGCGGATGGCGGCCCTCCGGGACACTCCGAGCGTGACTGCTCGCGCGGTCGTTCTTGTCGAAGGCCTCAGCGACCGGTTGGCGGTGGAGGCGCTCGCACAGCGGCGCGGTCGAGACCTCGCCGCAGAGGGCGTCACAGTCGTGGCCATGGGCGGAGCGACGAACATCGGCTCCTACCTCGAGCGGTTCGGCCCCCGCGGCTTGGACGTCGCAGTCGCGGGCTTGTGCGACGAGGCCGAAGCGCTCGTCTTCCAGCGCAACCTCGAACGCGCCGGATTCGGGTCCAACCTCACCCGTGCCGAGATGGAGGACCACCGCTTCTTCGTGTGCGTGGAGGACCTCGAGGACGAGCTGATCGGCGCGCTCGGGGTAGCCGCCGTGGAAAAAATCCTTGCTGCGCAAGGGGAGCTGAAGCTGTTCCGTCTCTTCCAGCAGCAGCCTGCGCAGCATGGCAAGTCGGACAGGGCGAGGCTCAGGCGATTCATGGGCACGCGCTCCGGGCGCAAGATCCGCTACGCCCCGCTGCTCGTCCGCGCCCTGGATCTGGCACATGTGCCGGCCCCGTTGGACAGGCTGATCGCGCACGTCTGAAGCACCTCAGCGATGCTCACGGGCACACGCGATCAGGTCTCGTCGGCGGCCAGCGCCTCGCGCTCCAGCTCGCTGCGGTACAGCTCCCACCACGCTTGGTCGCCGGGCGGCAGGTTGTCGTTGCCGTCGAGCATCCCGGCGGTCCCGTCGATCAGCTCTCGAACGATGCCCGCGTGCCCGGCGTGCCGGTTCGTCTCGGCGATCATGTGCACGAGAATGCGGTGCAACGTCACCTCGCCTCCGTCATCCGACCACCACGGCACGCGGCCCGGTGCATCGAGGGGGGAGGTCGTTGATCGTCGCGTCCGCGTGGGCCCACGCTCGGTGGTAGAGCCCGACGATCTGATCTCGTGACTGATCGGCGGTCGCCCACATGTCCGCGTTGGGCTCGGCGTCGTCGTCGAACCATGGCAACGCGTCGGCCGCCGGTCTGCCGAAGGTTTGACCGAAGTAGCTGAGCTCGAGGCTGGCCACGTGCTTGACCAGTCCGAGGAGGTTCGTGCCAGTCGGCGTCATCGGCCGACGGACGTCATATTCAGAGAGCCCGTCGAGCTTCCAGAGCAGAGCTTCGCGCGCCTCTCGCAGATAGCGATGGAGGTCCGCCTTCGGATCTGATCCAGTCATGCCGGACATAATGACATCGACCACCGACGAGGGTGAAGGTCAGGCTTCGATCTCGGCAGATCCGGTACGGTGTGGCGGTCGCCGAGCCCCGCTGCAGGTCGGAGCCAGAGCCGAAAGAGGTGCGGAGTTGGATTCGTGGCCGGGGAGCATTGGTGCCATCACCTTGTTCGTGGAGGATCTGTCGGCCGCAAAGGCCTTCTACCAAGACGTGTTCGGCCTGCCGGTGGTGTACGAGGATGACGACTCGGCCGTCTTCGGCTTCGGCAACAGCATCATCAACCTGCTCAAGACGTCCGCAGCGGCGGAGCTCATCAACCCTGCTCCGGTGGCTAGTCGTGACGCCGGGTCTCGTCTGCAGCTCACTCTCCAAGTGGACGACGTGGACGCAATGTGCGCGGAGCTGACCACCCGCGGCGTGACTCTGCTGAACGGCCCGATGGACCGGCCATGGGGGATCAGGACTGCGAGCTTCACCGACCCGGGCGGCCACATCTGGGAGATCGCCCACTAGGGCGTGTCGCGTAAGTCCTGACGCTTGAGGGCGGGATTGTTGGCCGCATGGTGGATTGTCGTGACCTCACCGACGCTCAGTGGGCGTTGATCGAGCCGTTGATGCCGAGCACGAAAGGTAAGCGCAGCAGGCCTTTCCGAGATCACAGGCCACTGGTCGACGGGATCATCTACCGGTTCCGGACCGGCTGTCCGTGGCGTGATGTTCCGGAGCGGTACGGCCCGTGGCGGGCGGTCTGGCGCCGGCACTCCCAGCTGTCCAGTCGCGGGGTCTGGGATCAGATCCTGATGCGGCTGCTGGCCCAGGCCGACGCGGCCGGTGAGGTGCACTGGCGGGTCAGCGTCGACAGCACCACCGCGCGCGTCCATCAGCATGCCGCGACGTTGTCACGGGGGGTCGCCCTGATCCTGCCGAGCCACACGGGGGGCAGGGTCGAGTTACAAGGATCCGCCGTCTGAGCCGGTCGATCACGCGATTGGTCGGTCCCGCGGCGGCCTGACCACCAAGCTCCACGCCCTGGTGGATGGTCGTGGTCGACCGCTGGTCGTCCACGCCGGCCCCGGCCATGCCAATGACAGCCCGATGTTGCCGGTTCTGCTGACTGCACTCGAGATCCCGCGGGTCGGTCCCGGGCGAGCGCGCACCCGGCCCGAGGCGCTCCTGGGCGACAAGGCCTACAGCAGCCGCGGCCACCGCACTTTGCTGCGACGCCGCGGGATCAAGGCCGTGATCCCCGAACCCTCCGACCAGATCGGCCACCGGATCCGCAAGGGCAGCCGCGGCGGCCGACCGGTCAGCTATGACCGCGACCTCTACAAGCACCGCAACGTCATCGAGCGCGGTTTCAACGCCTTCAAGCAGTGGCGCGGCCTGGCCAGCCGCTACGACAAACTCGCCGTGAACTACCGCGGCGGCGCAGTGCTTCGGGCAATCCTCATCTGGACCAACGACTTATGCGTCACGCCCTAG
>JBOHDX010000014.1:0-1984 GCA_050700835.1 Nocardioidaceae bacterium | reverse complement strand
CGTGTCGGTGACCGACGTCATCACCGCCATCACGGTGTCGGTGTCGTCGACCGGGATCGACGTGACACCCGTCTTCGGCGACCCGAACACCACGGCGCCGCCGATGGCGCAGGCCGCGATGATCCGTGCCCTACGCAGACGTATCCGCAACCTCGAATCCGGGAGATGACGTGACGATCAGTGTGAGCGGCACCGGGCTGCCGAACGTGATGGGGGCGGCGGACTGGTCGTCCCTGCTTCAGATCTTGGCGGGCGGCGGCGGGTCGCAGGTGGTGGACACCGGGCTGGCCGTGTCGATGGGGTCGGGCACCCGGTAGCTGAACGTGGCATTGGGGACGGCGGCGGCGGCCGGGGTGCTGTTCAAGTCGACGGCGACGGAGCCCGTCACGTTGACCGCGAACGGGTCCGGCAACTCGCGCCTGGACCTGGTGTACGCGCAGATCAACTGGGCGGCCGGGACGGGCAGCATCGGCGCCCTGGCGGGTGTCCCTGCGCCGACACCGACGCTCCCGGCGCTGACGCAGACCGCCGGCACCACGTGGCAGATTCCGCTCGCGTCGTGCCTGGTGCGGTCCGGGGTGGTGGACCTGACGGCGCACCCGGGTGACCTGGTCGACGCCCGGCCCCTGTACTCGGCGGTGCAGGTGCTGCACCGCGGCGGCGGCATGGTCCACGGCGGCCTGTTGTCGGTGAACACGGACTCGTCAGGGACTGCGCTGATTCCGCACGGTATGCCGCAGAAGCCGTCGGCGGCGGTGGTGTCCATTGGGGCGACGGGTCAGGCGCACCTGACGTGCGCCGTAACGGCGACGGACACCACGAACATCACTGTCTTTGTGCGGAGGTCGAGCGACGACGTTGCGGCCACATCCGCCGGTGTCGGCCTCTGGTGGATGGCACTCGCCGAGACGTACACATAGGGGGCGGCCGACACGGGGCGGTGTCGGCCTCTGGTGGATGGCACTGGCCTAACCCTCGTTACGGGATACGCGTATCCCGTAACGCTTCCCCCTTGGAGGACGCATGGCCCGCACCGTGGACGGCGGCTAGGGAGGCGTCTGGTGGCTGGTGAGCCGTGGGCCACAACGTGGTGGCATCGCCGCTGCTACGCACGCAACCGGGCTGGGCTGCGGTGTGAACTGCGTCGCGACCATGCGCGGTGGGCGCACGCCGCGTGGGTGTACGGCCCCGACTGGGGCGACCGGCTGATGCGCTGGGAAGACATCGACCTGACCGGACCACTACCTCGGGAGCCGTGATGAGCCAGTTCGCGTCGCTGCTCTCGCTCGCGTTCGGGATCGGGCTGCTCGTCGCCGGGGGCCTGGCCGGGCTGATGCGGGGCCGGATCACGATGCTGCGGGAGACCGCCGACGACCTCCGGTCCCGGCTCGGGGACCTGGAGGCGTCGGACCGGGCCAAGTCGACCGAGTTGGCGGAGCTGCGCAATGAGCGGGACGTGCTGCGGCGGATGGTGACCGGTGAGGCGCAGCTGACCCGGCTAACCGAAATGCTGGACCACCACCATGAGCAGGCGATGGCCGAGTGGCGGCGGCTGACCGACGTGGACCGGCGGATCGAGACGGCGATGCTGGCCTTGGCCGCAACGATCGGAGGCACGGCGTGAACGTGCGGGTGGCCGGGTGGGTCCTCGTCGGTGTCGGTGTCGCGGTGCTGGTGATCGGGTTCGCGACACTGGGGGTGTTGACGTATCGGCTGGCGGACACGATCCGCGCGACACAGCAGGACACGTCGCCGACGCTGCGGCACCTGGCGGAGATCTCGCACGAGATAGCTGACTGCACCACCCCGGGCGGTGTGTGTTTCGACCGGGCGTCGCGGGCGCAGGCGCAAGTTGTGGGCCGCCCGTCGGGCCCCATCAACGACGTGATCGTGCTGGCGGCGTTCTGCGCGTCGCGGCATCCGGCGCAGACCCTCACCCAGATCCGCGGCTGCGTTGTCCATGGTCTCGCCGGCGAGAAGAGGA
>JBOHDX010000013.1:0-10720 GCA_050700835.1 Nocardioidaceae bacterium | reverse complement strand
TCGACCACACCAACTGGCAGACCATCCCCCAAACCCTGACCGCACACGGCCCACCCACCCGACTGCGCATCAAGGAAGCCACCCCCCTACTCACCGGACCCCAGTAGCACCCTGCCCAGCGGCGAGGACGTCCGGTCAGTCGACCAGCCGCTCCCCTGTGCTTACGGAGAAGAAGTGCGCCTGCGCCGGGTCGACCGCAAGCCGTACCTTCTCACCGCGCTGCGCGACGTTGCGCGACTGGGCGCGGGCCACAACGGGGATCGCGGGCGCGGCCTCGCCGACCGGGACGGGGAGAGATGCATAGACGAAGGCGTCGGCGCCAAGCTCCTCCACGACGTCGACGACCACCTGCAGACCGTCGTCGGCGTCACCGACCACGCGGAAGGTCTCCGGCCGGATCCCGAGAGTGACGGTGGACTCCGACCCCAGCGAGCTCCGGGCCGGCCCCGGCATGGGTACGACCAGGTCCGCCACGCGGGCCCCCTCGGCGGTGACCCGCGCCGTGAAGAGGTTCATCGCCGGCGACCCGATGAAACCGGCGACGAACGCGTTGACCGGCCGGTCGTACAACGATAACGGCGTGTCGACCTGCATCAGGACACCCTCCTTGAGGACGGCGACCCTGTCCCCCATCGTCATCGCCTCGACCTGGTCGTGCGTGACGTACACGGTGGTGATGCCCAGACGTCGTTGCAGGGATGCGATCTGAGCGCGGGTCGACACGCGGAGCTTGGCGTCGAGGTTGGACAGCGGCTCGTCCATCAGGAACACCTGGGCCTCGCGGACGATGGCGCGACCCAGCGCCACCCGTTGCCGCTGGCCACCGGACAACGCCTTGGGCTTGCGGTCCAGGTAGTCCTCGAGGCCGACGAGCTTCGCCGCTTCGAGCACCCCCTTGCCACGCTCGTCCTTGCCGACCCCGGCCATCCGAAGCGCGAAGCCCATGTTGTCGGCGACACTCATGTGGGGATAGAGCGCGTAGTTCTGGAACACCATCGCGATGTCCCGGTCCTTGGGTGGCGTCTTGGTGACGTCGCGGTCCCCGATCAGGATCCGCCCTTCGTCCACCTCCTCGAGGCCGGCGAGCATGCGCAGCGATGTGGACTTGCCGCATCCGGAGGGTCCGACGAGGACCATGAACTCGCCGTCCTCGATCGCGAGGTCGAGCTTGTCGACCGCGGGGGTCTCGCTACCCGGGTACGTCCGGGTCGCACCGTCAAAGGTGACTGTGGCCATGCAGAATCGGTCCCTTCACCGGCAGGTACGTGCCGGACGATCCGTTGTGAAGAGTGGGCAGGCTCGGCGAGACCTGCGGAATCTGGCGACGGGTCAGGGCAGCGACATCAGCTCTTCTCGAGCTCGACGTCGGAACCGGGCGACGGCCGCGACGACAGCGTGAGGTTGTCGCCGGTGGCCGGCACGAACAGATGCATTCGATCGGTGTTCATGAACAGCTCCGCCTCTTCACCCGCACGGGCTCGGCTGACAGGGGTCGTGATCTGCCGACACTCATGGTCACCCTCCATCACCTGGTCTCACCCGGTCTCGCCCGGGTCAGCGGCGGAACCTGCCGGCCGGCGCTGCGTGATCCACACCAGTCGCTCGGTCATCCTGTCCCGGATTGTCCGCGGCGTCGAGCCCCGCCTCTCGTGGGGCGACCCTCGCCACCCGACGCCGCAATTGCGGGAAAGTGGCTGAGCTCGCCCGGCGAGTCGCGACCACTTTCCCGCAATCGCGGGTATTCGGCCCGCGCACGGCCGCAGGGGATTCGGCGCGCCCGGCGCGGGGCACGGCGCCCGGCCACGGCCACGGCCGCGGCCACCGCCGTGACCTCGGCCGCGAGTTAGAGGGAGATGTCCTCCAGCATCTCGGTGACGAGGGCCGCGATCGGTGACCGCTCGGAGCGGGTGAGCGTGACGTGGGCGAACAACGGGTGGCCCTTGAGCTTCTCCACCACTGCGACGATGCCGTCGTGCCGACCGACCCGCAGGTTGTCCCGTTGCGCAACGTCGTGCGTGAGCACGACCTTGGAGTTGGCGCCCACCCGGGACAGCACCGTGAGCAGTACGTTGCGCTCCAGCGACTGCGCCTCGTCCACCACGACGAACGTGTCGTGCAGCGAACGGCCACGGATGTGCGTCAGGGGAAGGACTTCGAGCATCCCCCGGTCCAGCACCTCGTCGACCACGTCACCGTGGGACACGGCACCCAAGGTGTCGAACACGGCCTGCGCCCACGGCTGCATCTTCTCGGACTCGCTGCCCGGTAGGTAGCCGAGGTCTTGCCCGCCCACCGCGTACAACGGGCGAAACACCACTACCTTCTTGTGCTGGCGGCGCTCCAGCACCGCCTCCAGACCGGCGCACAGCGCGAGCGCGGACTTGCCGGTGCCGGCCCGGCCGCCCATCGACACGATCCCGACGTCGGGGTCCAGCAGCAGGTCGAGCGCTACTCGCTGCTCGGCAGACCGGCCGCGCAAGCCGAATGCCTCGCGGTCGCCGCGCACCAGGCGTACCTGCTTGTCCGGGCCGACCCGGCCCAACGCGCTGCCCCGGTCCGACAACAGGACCAGCCCGGTGTGGCAGGGAAGCTCGCGGGCCGCCTCGAGGTCAAGCACGCCGGCGTCGTAGAGCGCGTCGATCTCGGCGCCGGCCACCTCGAGCTCGCTCATGCCGGTCCAGCCCGACTCCAGCGCCAGCTCGGCGCGGTACTCCTCGGCGTGGATGCCGACCGCGGACGCCTTCACCCGCATCGGCAGGTCCTTCGACACCAGCGTGACGTCGTGACCTTCGGCCGCGAGGTTGCTGGCCACGGCAAGGATGCGGGTGTCGTTGTCCCCAAGACGGAAGCCCGCCGGCAGCGTCTCGGGGTTGGTGTGGTTCAGCTCGACCCGGATGGAGCCGCCGTGCTCACCCACTGGCAGCGGTGCGTCGAGTCGGCCGTGTTGCACCCGCAGGTCGTCGAGGAACCGCAGAGCGGTCCGCGCGAAGTAGCCCAGCTCGGGGTGGTGCCGCTTGCCTTCCAGCTCGGTGACCACGACAACGGGGAGAACGACCTCGTGCTCCTCGAAGCGCACCATGGCACCCGGGTCGGCCAACAGCACACTCGTGTCCAGGACGTACGTGCGAGGTGGCGGTACCCGTCGGCGGCTCCGCGAGATCCCTGTCAACGTTGAGGATTCGCCTGCGGGCTGCTCATGCTGCCGGGTGCTGCGAGTTGCTGCGGCCACAATCGGCTCCCTTGCCCATCGAGCGCACAGCCCACGCCCGATCCTGGTCGGAGTGAGGTACGGGGCGCCCGGAGGCCAGGGTGCCGGCCTCCTCGCTCGGCACAGCGCGTCAGAGCCCGATGGGGGTGTAGACGGCCGCGCGATGCTCGATCGCGCAGGCCTTGACGACCTGGCACGGAAGGGGCCTCCCGACACGACAGGCTCCCGGCCTGCCGATGAGTCAGACGCTACGGCCGGGACGAATCACCACCGGGCAGACACGCCCGTACGCGGGGGTGAATGTTCGCCGGACGGGCGGGGCCGACCCCGTCTCACTGGCCGAAGCGGCGCTCGCGGGCGGTGTAGGCCCGCAGCGCGCGCAGGAAGTCGACCCGGCGGAAGTCGGGCCAGAGAGCTTCACAGAAGTAGAACTCGCTGTTAGCGCTCTGCCACAGCAGGAAGCCGGACAACCGCTGTTCGCCCGACGTACGGATCACCAGCTCAGGGTCCGGCTGACCCTTGGTGTAGAGGTGCTGGGCAATGTGCTCGACGTCGAGGATCTCGGCGAGCTCTTCGATGCTGGTGCCCCTGGATGCGTGCTCGTGCAAGAGGGAGCGGACCGCATCGGCCAGCTCACGGCGGCCCCCGTAGCCGACCGCGACGTTGACCGTCAGGCCGTCCACGTCATGAGTGCGGTCCGCCGCCGACTTGAGCAGCTCGCCGGTCTGCGACGGGATCACGTCGAGGGCCCCGACCGGGTTGATCCGCCAGCGGCCTGAGTCGGCGAGCCGAGTCACGAGGTTCTCGATGATGGTCAGCAGCGGCTCGATCTCCGCCGCTGGGCGGGACAGGTTGTCGGTGGAAAGCAGCCATACCGTCACGATCTTGACGCCGAAGTCGTTGCACCAGCCGAGGAATTCGATGATCTTGTCGGCCCCCGCCTGGTGCCCGGAGGCAGTGGTGCCGCCGAACGCCCTGGCCCAGCGGCGGTTGCCGTCGACCATGACGCCGACGTGCTCCGGCATTCGCTCCGCGGGGAGTTGCCGAGCGAGACGACGCTCGTAGACGTCGTACGCGAGCGCACGGATCCCCATCGTCGCATGACCTCCCCGTGGGCAGACTGAGGTGCGTTCAGTGAGGCGTGAGTGATGTGACGTTCGCCGTACGCTCACGGTCGCGACAAGGCTACTCGCCCCGCTCGACGGGACTGACTACTACGGTAGGCAGCGGGCCGTGCCCCTCGTGGCCCTCGTCGTCGTGTCGACGCACCGCCCGGCGATACGACGACGGAGTCAGCAGGACGACGTCAGAGAGGACGGTGCCATGACCGCCAGCGAACGCGCGCCGGACGCCGCGGGCGACATGAGCGAGCGGATCCGCGACGCCGTCGACGACATCAAGCCCAAGTTGCGCGGCTGGCTGCACGCCGGTGTCGTGCCGCTGTCGTTGGCCGCAGGCATCGTGCTCGTGGTTCTGTCGCCGAACGACACGGTCCGCGTGGGCAGCGCAATCTTCATGATCACGTCGCTGCTGCTCTTCACCGTGAGCGCCGTCTATCACACCGGTACGTGGTCACCGCGTACCAAGGACGTCCTCAAGCGGCTCGACCATGCCAACATCTTCTTGCTGATCGCCGGCTCCTACACGCCGTTCACATTGCTGCTGCTCAACGACCACAACGCCGAGATCCTGTTGACGCTGGTCTGGGTAGGGGCCCTGATCGGCGTGGCGTTCCGCGTGCTGTGGGTCGGTGCGCCGCGCTGGCTGTACGTCCCTGTCTACGTCGCGCTCGGTTGGGCGGCGCTGTTCTGGATGGGCGACTTCGCCCGCCGCGCGTCGGTGGCTGTGCTGGTGCTGATGATCGTCGGCGGCGCGTTGTACTCCCTGGGTGGGCTTGTCTACGGCATCAAGAGACCCAACCCGGCGCCGCGATGGTTCGGCTTCCACGAGGTGTTCCACTCGCTCACGATCGTCGCGTTCGTGTCCCACTACATCGGCATCTCGATCGCCACCTACACCCTCCGCTAACCGCCCATCCGCGGGTTCTGGCCCGCCCATCCGCGGCTTCTGGCCCGCCGATCCGCGGGTTCTGGCCCGCAGATGGCGCCAGAGCGAGCGAAGGGGAGCAGCCGCGCACCGCGCTGAGGGGAGCAGGGCTCGTCAAACACCCAGCCTGCGACGCCCCTCGACGTGGCAAGGGTCGCGCGATCTCCCTGCAACCGATCACAGACCGCTACGCAGCAAGACCCGATCCCGTCAGGCCCGACTCAGGCAGCGGGACCGCGATCGCGTACCTCCTCAACGTGGCTCATCGCACCGCGGAGCTCGTTCAGCCAATCGTCGGCGTGCTTGGCCACCAGGCGTACGCACCAGTTCAGCGCGTCGCTGCGCGACCGTGCGACGCCGGAGTCAACAAGGGTGTCGAGCACCTTGCGCTCGGGCTGACGGAGCCGCGTCATGACCGGGGCGGCGAGAGAGGTGAACATGACACGCTCGCCGTCGACCTCGACGCCCCACGCGACCTTGCGGTCGTACGCGTGCTCAAGCTCGCGGGCGATGTGGATGCGCTGGTCCCTGGTGTCCTCGCGGAAGCGCTTGATGCGCCCTGACACTGCCGCGGCGTTCTCGACGTCGGAGGCGCCATCTGGGGGCGTCGGCGCAGCCAGTGTGCCGATGATCGTGATCTCGTCCCGATCGACCTCGAGGGCAGGGTCGCCCTCGAACCAGTGGTCGGGGAGGCGGCCGTTGAGCCAGCCGCGCAGCTTATCGAACGTTGTCATGTAATGATTATTACAGCATTACGTCTTAGAGACAATCCGCTCACGGCGAACGCCGTTCCGGCGCGCACGGAGGCGGTGTCGAAACCCGCGGATGGGCGGGCCAGAACCCGCGGATGGGCGGCCCAAGACCCGCGGATCGGCCGGCCAGAAGCCGCGGATCAGCGGAGGTGGGCTGGGTCCGTGACGGGGAGGTCGCAGACGAAACCTTGGCAGACGTACGCCGCGGCGCGGCCGTTGACCGGGGCCCGATCGACCAGAAGCGGCACCCGCCCAATGTCCGGTTCCCCGACGACCACGACCGCACCGGGACTGGTGCGGGCGCAGGCCGCCCGATGCAGGGCACGCCTCGACGGGTCGCCGGGGTCCCCGACGACGGCGACCTGCTCGGGCCCCGCCACGACCGCTTCGGCGGCGGCCAGCGTCCAGCCCGCAAACCGGGGGGCCTGGCGGGCGAGGCCGGCCGCCGCGGCCACAGCTGCCAGAGCGGCGTCCCGGTGTCGAGCCGAGCCGGTGACCGCGGCGTACGTGAGCAACGCATGCGCCGCGGCGGACGTCCCGGACGGGCTGGCGTTGTCGGACAGGTCCCGGGGTCGGAGCACTAGACGCTCGGCGTCCGAGGCGGTGTCGAAGAACTCCATCGCGACGTCAGCCGACGCGCTGTCCTGCGTGAACCGGTCCAGCACCTGGTCGAGCAGGCGCCCGGCGCGATCGAGCCAGACCGGATCGCCGGTGGCGCCGAGCAACGAGAGGTAGCCACTCGCGACGCACGCGTAGTCCTCGAGGACTCCCGCGTTGCCGCCACGACGACCATCCCTGGACGTGCGCCACACCCGGCCCTCCTCGTCGGTATGCACCTTCACCAGCAGGTCGGCGGCGACCTCGGCCACCCGGAGGAGGTCCGGTCGGTCGAGCAGCACCGACGACTCCGCCAAAGCGCTGATCGCCAAGCCGTTCCACGCCGCTACGACCTTGTCGTCACGCGCCGGCCGTACCCGTTCCGCGCGGGCGGACAACAGTTGACCGCGCAAGCGTGCCCATCGCTCCGGATCGTCCGGGTCCTGTCGGAGCTGCAGCGTCGACGTGCCGTTCTCGAACGTCCCGAAGTCAGCCACCGACAACAGAGCCGCGGTCCAGTGCGCATCATTGTCGCCGAGCAGAGACGTCAACTGCGCTGGCGCCCAGACGTAGTATGTGCCCTCCGCGCCGTCGGAGTCTGCATCCAACGCGGAAGCGAAACCGCCTTGCTGCGTAGACATCTCGGCCACGAGGAAGTCGGCGGTCTCCTCAGCCATGCGCCGTCCCAAGGCATTGTCGGTGGCTCGCCACCAGTGGAGGTAGACGGAGATCAGCTGCGCGTTGTCGTACAACATCTTCTCGAAGTGCGGCACCACCCAGCCTCTGTCAACGGAGTAGCGCGCGAAGCCACCGCCGAGCTGGTCGTACATCCCGCCGCGCGCCATCGCCTCGCAGGTGCCGTCCACCATCTCCAGAAGTCCGACCGCACCGGTCCGGGCGTGTGCCCGCAGCAGCCACTCGAGCACCATCGAGGGCGGAAACTTCGGTGCGTTACCGAATCCGCCAGCCGACCGGTCGTACTGCGATGCCAGCAACCCCAGTGCTTCGTCGATCTCGACGACGCCGAGCTTCTCGGCCGCGTCGGGCGACTCGCGGACGGCCAGCTGGGCCACCACGTTCGCGCCGATGCGGTCCACCTGCTCGCGCTTGTCGCGCCACGCGCCGGTCAATGCCTCCAGCACCTGCCGGAACGACGGCATCCCCTGCCGCGGTCGGTCCGGGAAGTAGGTGCCGGCGAAGAACGGCTCGCGCTCGGCCGTCAGGACCGCAGTCATCGGCCACCCACCCTGACCGGTCATGGCCTGCGTCGCACTCATATACACCGCATCGACATCGGGCCGCTCCTCGCGGTCCACCTTGATGGGTACGAAATTCTCGTTCAGGTACGCCGCGGTGGCCGGGTCCTCGAACGACTCGTGTGCCATGACGTGGCACCAGTGGCAGGCGGCGTACCCGACGGACAGCAGGATTGGTGTATCACGGCGCCTTGCCTCGGCGAACGCCTCAGGTCCCCACTCCCACCAATCCACCGGATTTAAGGCGTGTTGAAGCAAATATGGGCTGGTCGCCGAGGCCAGACGGTTGGCCATTTCTGTCACCCTCCACCAGTGTGAGTTTGTATCACTCTCCCATGAGTGATACAAACTCATGATACAAACTCGATGCCATCACTGGTTTACGATGATGGCCCGGACTCGCCGGTCGAGCCTGTCGAGATCTCCAGCCTAGGAGGGAGCAGCCGATGGCATCCCGCAGGAGGTCGACGCTGCTCGCGCAGGGCAAGGAGCGCCGGCTCGGCGGCGGTCGCCAGACCTGGCGGGTGCGCCTGTACGCGACTGCGGACGGCTCCGGATATCAGGTGATGTTCAAGGCGCCGGCCGGGGAGGGCCAGCCGTGGAAGCGAGTTCTCCGCCGCGCCGCGACAGAGGACGAGGCGCGCCGGATCTTCGCCCAGGCCGAGAAGGCCCTCGACATCGACCAGCCCACACCCGCAAGCGCTCGCGAGCAGGCGACCCAGACGATCGCTGCCCTCGGAGAGAAGCACCTCGAGGACAGCCGCCTGCGAGGCAAGGCGATCCGGACCATCCAGAACCGCGAGTCGCGCCTCCAGGCTCACATCGTCCCGACGATCGGCGATGTGCCGGTCGCGAAGTGGCGGATCGAGCAGAGTCGCAAGGTGATGGAGAAGGCGTCGGCAACTCTGCACTCCGCCCGGGGCAAGGAGGACCTGCGCGGCGCGATGGCCGCCATGCGCAAGCTCGCCTGGCGCCTGGGCTGGCTGGATCGTTCGGTCGACCCACTGGACGGGCTCGAGATCGGCAAGGCGACGGTGCTTCAGGGCGCGACGACGCACTACGTCGACCCGCGCCTGCGCCCCGAAACCCGTCAGGTGAAGGCGATGGCCGCCGGCGCCGACGCTCTCTGTGGACCGGACGGCACCGACCCGCTGATGACTCGGCTGCCGCTCTTCGGAACCAAGATCCGCGTCGCGGCGTACGGCGGCCTGCGCCTCAGCGAGCAGAACGGCCTGCGTGCGATCGACGTCTTCTTCGACCGTGGCTTCGTCCAGGTCAACGGCTCCTGGACCACCCCACGTCACGCCCCCGGCTTCCGCGGGCCGGTGAAGAACCACGTCCTCCACGAGGTCCCCCTCCCCCGCTCCCTCATGGAGGGCGAACTACTGCCCCGCGTGAAGGAGCTGCTCGGCCTGCCGCCGACGGCCGCGATGCAGCAGGTGCTCAACAGGCAGGAAGAGGAACGCCAACGACGCGCCAAGCTCGCCCTGCGCGACGGCAACTCAACGGTGGCGTGGTGGAACTACCCGGTCGAGCCCGAGGACGAGCAATGGCTCTTCGTCGACACCGTGACCGGCCTGCCCGTGAAACCCGAGATGCACAACGAACGCTGGCACCGGGTGCGCGTGTGGGTCGACGAGAACGACCCCGAGAACGCCTGGCCCAAGACGATCGTCTACCGCAACATGCGGCACCACGCCGCCACGAAGTGGTTCCACGACGAGCTCGGCGAGCCCTGGGAGGTCGTGGCCCAGTACCTCGGCGACAAGCTGACGACGGTGCTGAACCACTACGTTCGGGCTGGCGAAGACGCGTTGCGGGACTCAGTGAGTAAGTTGGCGGACCGGTGAACGCCGAGCGTTCGTCGGGCAACAATGGCCTACGGCAAACACTGTGAGTAAGGAGCCTTGTGAGCACGCTCGGTAGCTTCATCTGGTCGATCGCCGATCAGCTCCGTGGGCCGTACCGCCCCAATCAGTACGGCGACGTGATCCTGCCGCTGACGATCCTGCGGCGCCTGGATTGCATCCTCGAGCCCGACCGCGAGGTCATCCGTGAGCTGGCGACCAGGTTCGACAACCCGACCCGCCTGCGGGTCGAGGTCAAGAAGGCGACCGGCAGGACGTTCTACAACACCTCGAACTACTCGTTCGCCAACCTCCTGGCCGATGCCGACGGTCTCGCCGACAACCTGACCGACTACCTCGACCGGTTCTCGCCCGACATCGACGTCTTCGACTACTTCGACTTCAAGAAGGAGATCCTCGCCCTTGATAAGTCTGGGCTCCTGCGCGAAGTCGTCACGTCCTTCAAGGCCGTCGACCTGCACCCGGACGTCGTCTCGAACGCCGACATGGGCGACGCCTTCGAATACATCATCCGCAAGTTCAACGAGGCCGCGAACGAGACCTCGGGAGATCACTACACGCCCCGCGACGCGATCCGGCTGCTGGTCGACTTGCTCTTCGCTGAGGAGGATGACGAGCTCACCAGCGAGGGGATCGTCCGCACGCTGTACGACCCGACGGCCGGCACCGGCGGCATGCTCTCGCTGGCCGAAGAGCATCTCCTCGCGCAGAACCCGGACGCGAAGCTGACCCTCTACGGTCAGGAGTACAACCCGCACTCCTACGCGATCTGCAAGTCCGACCTGATCGCCAAGGGCAACGACCCGAGCTTCATCGCGTTCGGCAACACGCTCACCGACGACGCCTTCACGGGTAAGCAGTTCGACTTCTGCATGTCGAATCCGCCGTACGGCGTCGACTGGAAGCAGTACGCCAAGGCGATCAAGACGGAGCAGGAGCAGGCTGGCCCCTACGGGCGCTTCGCCCCCGGGCTCCCGGCGACCTCCGACGGGC
>JBOHDX010000012.1:0-1317 GCA_050700835.1 Nocardioidaceae bacterium | reverse complement strand
GGTCGGCCTCCAACCCGGCCTTCTGGTAGTTCGTCGAGTAATGCCGCCCCGTCAGCGGGCTGCTGATCAGGATCGGCGACGGGCGCTGCCGCAGGTTGCCGTTCGGCCACAACGGCAGGTACGAGTCGCCGTCGAATCCAGTGTTGGTGCCCAGGCATCCGTTGATCTTGACGAGGAACGACATCGCTGAGCTGAAGCAGCCGAAGTCGTCGCCGTCGTTGGCCTCCTGGTGGCCGCGACGTCCCTCCATACCGGCGCACGTGTTGGTGGTCGAGTCCACGTGGGTGCAGTGGTCGAAGTGCCCGATCTCGTCATCGAAGGCCACGTTGTAGGTGTGGGCGGCCCAGGGGACCTGGGTCTGCGGCGTCGACGTGCTGTACATCGGGTGGAAGTCGTACGGGATGTTCTGGCAGGTGGTGCCGTTGGGGTCGAACTTCACCTGGCCGAACCCGTTCGCGGCGCTGGAGACCATGTGGCCCCGCTGGCCGGTGGTGCGGTCGAGCAGGTCGACCCGCAGACCATGAGCCGTGTCGTGCAGCTTGATCCCGATCTTGTCCCCGGACGCCATGAACAGGTCACGTTGGGGATCGGGGGTGAACGTCGCCAGCGTCGAGTCGACCGGGTTGGGCGGTGCCTGCGGGTGACCGTTCTTTGTGATGAAGGCGAAGTTGACGGTCTCCTCGCCGACCGTGCTGAGGCAGGCGGAGTTGTTGAGCTGCCCGCTCACGGGATCAGCCCCGAGACTGTCGATCGTCAGCGCCGCGCACCACTGGGTCGCCGAGCAGCTGGTGGCGAACTGGAACGGCACCCACCCCGGTGGATAGAACTGCATCTCCATGAAGGCGGTGCCAGGGTGGTTCGGGCTGACGGTGGGGTCGACGATGTTGCGATCGCTGTCCCGCCGGCAGGTGCTCAGCTGCTCCGGGTACGACTGGGTGTCGCACATGGCCATGCCGACCCAGAAGGCCACCTGGAGCTGGAAGTTGTACGACTTGTTCTGCGGGTTGCTCGACGCCGGGTCGGTCGGGAGCTGGAGCTGGTACGTCATCCTGTTGCCGGAGCCGGGCTTGTGCGAGTAGTAGAGGATTGATGGCTCGTCGTGGCCGACATAGTGACCGAAGAACTTGTCGGAGTCGTACACCTCGGTGCACGAGAACAAGTCCTGGCCGCAGTTGATGGCGTGCCCGTGCGTTGTCGAGCTTGTCTTGTGCGCCGAGCGCGCTGGTGCTGAGTGAGCGGGTGCAGCGACGGCGGAGCTGGCGAACATGGCGATGACCGCCGTGATGCCGCCGATCGCTGTGATGACCTTTGCTCTCG
>JBOHDX010000011.1:0-30225 GCA_050700835.1 Nocardioidaceae bacterium | reverse complement strand
CTCGCCGGCCTGCCACGCCGCCCAGAACGGTTGATACAGCTCGGGGACCAACTGGTTGGAGAAACGCATCGTCATCAACACCCTCACAGGATCGATCAGGTGTTGCGACCACCGCACGAACCCGGGGAACCCTGTACGTGACGTGCCGCTAGGTTGCGGGCTGATGTTGGACGCTCATCCCGTATGCCCTGTTCGGGTGGCGTCTCCGGGAAGGGGGCGTTCTACGGGCCCGGTTCTGCCAACGATCTTCTCTTCGCTCCCGAACCCGTCATCCGCTCCGACCGACCTCCTGATCATTGATCCTCATTGACTATCTGCGGTCCGCACAATCCTCTTCAGATACTTGCCTTCCTGCTCTCTCCGCCCCTCCCTTCAATAGCGGCACGCATGCTACGAAGGACGTAGATGGGTCGCCCGTGATCGGGCGGCCCACGCGGCATTTCTAGGGGTCCGTTGGTTGTCGACGGACGTCGTGGAGGCGGTGGTCGACGTGCATGGCGGGGTGAAGTTCTACCGCGGCGCAACAAACGCTGCGCGGGCCTATGTCCAGCGCGACCGCTCGCGTGCGGATGACTACTACCTCGGCGAGGGCACTGGGGTCGCTGCTCGGCTCATCGCGACCCCAGACCGCGTCGAGCATGCAGGTTCGATGGACGGCGAGACCTACGAGCGGTGGGTCGCCGGGGTCGACATCGACACCTGTCGCAAGAAAGGCCGGGTCCGCGAGGACGCGAACGCGCTGCGGTTCGTCGAGGTAGTGGTCAACGGACCCAAGACCTGGTCCCTCGCAGCGGCCCTTCAACCGGAGATCTCCGAGGCACTCGACGCAGCCCAGGACAAGGCAGCGGCCGAGATCGTCGGCTGGGTCGCGGGGCACGCGACGACCCGGGTCGGGCCAAGGGGGCGCCAGGTGCAAGTGCCGGTGGAGAGGATCGAGGCGGCGGTGATCCGGCACTACACATCCCGGGCCGGGGATCCGCATCGCCACCTCCATCTGCAGATCAACGCCCGCGTCTGGGCCGCCGGCGCGTGGCGCGGCATCCATTCGGTCGGAGTCCGGGACTCGATCGAGGCGATCAACGGCATCGGGCACGCCGCGGTCGCCACCCACCCACGGTTCCGGCGCGTCCTTGCCGCGCACGGGTTCGCCCTCGATCCGGAGACCAGTGAGATCTGTGAGCTCGCGCCGTACGTCGGGGCGTTCAGCGCGCGGACCGCGCAGATCCGCCGCAACGTCGACCGCTACGAGGTCGGCTGGCGTAGCGAGCATCCCGGCGAGGAACCGGGACCGCGACTGCGGGAGGCATGGAACCGACGTGCGTGGGCGCAAGCCCGGCCGGACAAGGTCGTCCCGAAGGACGGCCGCGAGCTCGTGGCCCGCTGGAACGCCGAACTGCTTGACCTGGGCTACTGCGACCCGACCGGAGCCGTGGCCCTGGCTGGGACGCGGCCGGGGTGGATCGACCGCGACCCCGCCGCCGAGCTGGTCGTTTCCATCCTCGGAGGGAAGAAGTCGGCGTGGAACGCCGCCGACATCCGCGGGGAGACCGAGGTCCTCCTCGCCCAGACCTGCCTGCTCGCCGACTCAGCCGCGCGGGTCGAGCTCGCCGAAGACGTCACCGCATGGGCAGCCGAGCGGTGCGTGAAGTTGCTCACGCGAACCGATGTGCCCGCGCACATCCGGTCGCTCAGCTCGCCGCAGGTTCTCCAGGTCGAGGCCGACATCGTCGCTCGGATCGCACGACGGGGCGTTGCGCCTACCCACAAGATCCGCATGGGCGGACGTGGCTTGGTCCGGATCGACCCGACCCAAGCCGCTGTGGTCGGTGCCCTTGCAGGTGACTGCCCGCTCGTGGTGGTCGAGGGTGCCGCGGGGCGGGGAAGACCACCGCCCTGCGAACCACCCAGGAGATACTCACCCGGCAGGGTCACCGGCTGATGGTCGTCACACCCACGTTGAAGGCCTCGCAGGTCGCCGCCTCGGAGACCGGCGCCGAAGGCCGCTCCGCCGCCTGGCTGATCCACCAGCACGGCTGGCGCTGGGACGCCGACGGCCACTGGACCCGGCAGTCCGACGTTATGCCCGATCGAGCCGCTCAGCTCAATGCCGGAGACCTGCTGCTCATCGACGAAGCGGGCATGCTCGACCAGGACACCGCCCGAGCGCTGCTCACCACCGCCGACGAGTCCGGAGCACGGATCGCGTTCGTTGGCGACCGGCACCAGCTCCCCGCCATCGGCAGGGGTGGCGTCCTCGACCACGCGGTCGCGTGGGCGCACCCGACCGCCGTCGTCACCCTGGAGAGGGTGCACCGGTTCACCGACCCCGACTACGCGGATCTGTCTCTGAAGATGCGCAGCGGCGAAGACCCTGGCGGCGTCTTCGACGAACTCACTCGCCGCGGATGGATCGTGATCCATGCGAGCGAGGTCGAACGCACCGCGGCGCTCGCCGAGGCGGGTGCCGCCGGCGAGCTGGTCATCGCCGAGCGGCGCGAACAGGTCGCCGACCTCAACGCCGCCATCCGCGACCACCGCCCACGACGAACCGGCGTAGACGGCGGGGGCCTCGCGACGATCACGACCTGCTCCGGCGAGGTGCTCAGCCTCGGAGACCGGGTGGCGACCCGCCGCAACGACACAGACTTGCAGGTCGCCAACCGGCAGACATGGACCATCACCGGCATCGGCGACAGCGGCTCCCTGGTCCTGCACGGCCACGGACACGACCGACCGATCCCCGCCGACTACGCGTCCCAGTTCGTCGAGCTCTCCTACGCCACCACCGTCCACGGAGCCCAAGGCGACACCGTCACCCGAGCGCACTTCGCCCTCGGAGAGACGACTGGTGCTGCGGCGGCGTACGTCGCGATGACCCGCGGTCGCGAGAACAACACCGCTCACCTGGTCGCCGAGAACGTCGACGACGCTCGCCGACAGTGGATTGAGACCTTCGTCCGTGACCGGGCCGACCTCGGCCCCGCCCACGCCCGCACCGGCGCGATCGAGGACATCGACCGCTACGGCCCCGCAGTCCCGACAGGGTCACCGCGCCGTCCCGGACGCGGACTCCCGCAGATTCCACCCTCCCCGGCGCGTGCCGAACGCCCCGGAATCGGGATCTGACCAGACCCCAGTTCGAGAACTCGGGGAACGCTGTCTGACCAGCGCGAACACGAACGTTCCCCCAACGTTCCCCCGGCTGGGGGGAACGAGTTAGGTAACTCTGCCGGCTCATGCTCACTGGCATGAACAACGAAAACCGCGGACCCGGTGCGGTTCGAACATCGCCCGAAAACAGCCCGATCAAGAGCTTGACAACCCTCGGCGAAGAATTCCGGGGGGTACCTGTTGACCTGCGCAAACGCAGGTTCCCCCTCGCACTCCCACGGTGCCGGACACGAGGACGGCGTACCTGACAGTCCACGCTGGCCAACGTCAGCGACCACTCCACCATCACCTCCAACCAGGAGAAGCGCCATGACCGCAGATCCGAACCCCACCCACCTCAGCCGTCGGCCTGGAGCACGCCCGGGCGACGAGATGCTCACCCTCGCCGAAGCCTGCCGATTCCTCCGCGTCCCCGAGGGCACCCTGCGCTACTGGCGCCACCTCGGCTCCGGACCCCGCAGCTTCAAGATCGGTCGCCATGTCCGCTATTGGCGAGCCGACCTCGTCCTCTGGCTCACCGAGCAGACCAACCGTGCACAGGACCAGCGATGAGCCGCGGTCAAGGTCGGAGGCCGGGCGCAAGATGGGGCGTAGAACAAGCCAGGAAGGTGATCTGACATGGCACATGTGCAGAAGCGGCAGCGCGTCAACAAGGACGGGACGCCGGGCGCCGTGCTGTGGTGCCTGCGGTACATCAATCCGGAGACCGGCAGGGAACGCACCGAGACATTCCGACTCAAGCGCGACGCCGAGCGGCGACTCACGGAGATCGAGGCGAGCAAGCTGACCGGCTCGTACGTCGACCCGAAGGCCGGCCAACTCACCGTAGGTGCATGGGCCGGGCATTGGCTCGACGTCCAGGTGCAACTCAAACCGACCACGCGGGCGCGGTACCGCAGCATCCTCGACGTCCACGTCGTCCCGCGCTGGGGCAAGGTCGAACTCGCGCGCGTGCGGCACGCCGAGGTGCAGAAGTGGGTGGCCGAACTGTCCTCCGATCGATCGGCGGCGACGGTCCGCAAGATCTACCGCGTGCTGTCACAGGTGCTCGGCTCAGCGGTCAAGGACGGCAGACTCGCCCGCAACGTCGCCGAGGGAGTGGCCCTTCCCCGCGTCCAGTCGAAGGAGCGGCGCTACCTCACCCATGAGCAGGTGGCTGACCTGGCCGACGCCTGCGCAGCGATCCCAGTGAGCAAGTACGCGTCCACGACCGAGGCAGACCGAGCCGCATACCGTCTGCTCGTGCTGTTCCTCGCCTACACCGGCCTGCGCTGGGGCGAACTCGCGGGCTTGCGGGTCGGGCGTCTCGATCTGATGCGACGCCGCGCATCCATCATCGAGACGTACGTCGTCGTGGACGGCCACGTCGTGCCGAGCGATCCGAAGAACCATGAGCGTCGCGAAGTCCTCGTCCCTCGCTTCCTCATCGATCAGCTCGCCACGCACGTCGCCGGGAGACCGACCGACGCACTCGTGTTCAGCGGCGAGAAGGCTGGTGCTCCGATGCGGTCGCGCACCTTCCAGCGCGCCGTCTTCGACAAGGCTGCGGCGGCGCTCGGTCTCGACGGCCTGACACCTCATGCGCTCCGGCACACGGCCGCATCGCTGGCAATCGCAGCCGGAGCCGACGTCAAGGTCGTTCAGCAGATGCTGGGCCACAAGTCCGCCACCATGACGCTCGACCTCTACGGGCACCTGTTCCCCGACCGGCTCGACACCGTCGCAGACGCGATGGACGCCGCTCGCACGGTCGCTCTGGAGACGGCAGCCGGAGCTGAGACGGGACGTAGACGGGACACGGCCGCTGTCGTGCCTATCAGGCGCCAATAGGAAACGGGCTCCGACTCAGCGTTTCCGCTGGTCAGAGCCCGTTTCATACGAGCGACCCCGACGGGACTCGAACCCGCGGCCTCCGCCGTGACAGGGCGGCGCGCTAACCAACTGCGCTACGGGGCCTCGTGATGATGCTGCGAGATGGTGCTCCTGGGGAGCGACGCGCAATCGTAGCCTACGCATCGCACCGTGCCCCCAACGGGATTCGAACCCGTGCTACCGCCTTGAAAGGGCGGCGTCCTAGGCCTCTAGACGATGAGGGCGAGGTTCAAGGCGGTGTGCCGTTAGGGACCGTCACAGCATACGGGCACCGGCCGAGGACCTCCAAAACCCGGGCGTACCCGCGCCGCCGGCCGAGGTGTCAGCGGCCCGGCGCGATCCGAGCGGCGGGGAATGACCTCCACTGACACGTGGCGAGACGGGCAGACTGGTCCGCGTGATCACCATGTCGGAGGAGCGATTCGAGCAGCTGGCCGTCGACGCGCTGTCGTCGATCCCGGCCGCACTGCGCGACCTGCTCGACAACGTCGCGTTGTTCGTTGACGACGACCCGCCGCCCGGGGGGCCGGTCCTGCTCGGGTTGTACGAAGGCGTCCCCCTCACGCGGCGCGACTCGTCGTACGCCGGCGTCCTGCCGGACCGGATCTTCATCTTCCGCAACCCGATCCTCGCGATCTGCGACACCGAGGCAGACGTGGTCGAGCAGGTGCGCATCACCTTGGTCCACGAGGTGGCTCACCACTTCGGGATCGACGACGACAGCCTGCACGCGTGGGGCTACGCCTGATCCGTCACCGACCAGGTCAGTCGACCGACGACCACGGCCGCGGCGCGTGGCCGCCCGCCTGTCGGACGAACTCGTCGAGCAGCCAGCGCCGCGCACGTGCCTCCTCAGCCGGCGACTCCAACGTGAGCAGCCGCTCGGCGTGGCAGTACTGATCGGCGAGGTCGAGCAGGTCGCCCACGGCCCCGCACCGGCTGGCGCCCAACCGGTCGACGGTGTAGCGCAGCGTGGCGTACGTCATCCCGGCCGCGACGGCGTCGTCGAACTGCGTGTCCGGCTGGACGGTGATGGGAATCGGAGCCTCGAACCTCTTCGCCAGCGCCTGCAACCGCGCCGACGACGTCGTGTCCGAGTCGGCGCCGAGGGTGAGCAGCTTCAGCTCGCGGCGCAGCGCGTGGAAGCGGGCTGCTGCGTCCGCGATCAGGTTGATGGGAGCGTCGATGAAGATGACGTCGACGAGGTCCGGCCCCTGCGGCACCCGGGCGTCGTGGTTCGGCAGAACCTCCGCCGTGCCCGGTGCGGTCTTGGCGCGGCCGTCTCCGGCGGGGACGAACCACACGGTCTTCCCGTCGAGTTCGGAGTCGTCGATTCCCCAGTCGTGGGTGATCGCGGACAGGATGTTCAGGCCGTTGCCGATCGACACGACGTCCTCGTCGAACAGGCCGCCATCTGGGTCGACGCCGTTGGAGGCGACCAGCGGCAGCGGCGACGAGTCGTGGATCTCGACCCGCACACCGTCGGCGACGTCGACGATGTCGATGCCGATTGAGGTCTGGGCATGCAGAATGGCGTTGGTGACCAGCTCGGACGTCGCCAGCTCCGCCGAGTCGAGGACGTCTGCGTGCTGGGGGCGGAGCTGGTCGCGTACCCACCGGCGCGCGATCGAGGCCGAACGAGGGTCCGGGAGCAGGTCGAGGTGACCCAGGACTTCCTTGTCTCGGCCGAACACGGAGCAAGACTCCCATGACGAACCCGTACCTGTCTGCACGAGTTCGGTCACAGGGAGTTGCCAGGTCCGGCGACTACCCTTGGGCACCATGCGAGTGCTCGTCCTCAACGGCCCCAACCTCGGCCGCCTCGGTCGCCGAGAGCCGGAGGTGTACGGCACGGCCACGTACCCCGACCTGGTTGCCCTGTGCGAGCGGGTCGGCAAGGACTGTGGGCTCGACGTCGACGTGCGCCAGACCGACGCCGAGCACGAGCTGGTCGGCTGGCTGCACGACGCCGCCGACACCGGTGACGCGGTGGTGCTCAACGCTGGCGCGTGGACGCACACGTCCGTGGCCGTGCGCGACGCCGCCGCCGAGCTACCCGGTCCCCTGGTCGAGGTGCACATCTCCAACGTTCATGCGCGCGAATCGTTCCGGCACCACTCCTACCTCTCGGCGATCTCGACCGGCGTCATCACCGGGCTCGGTCTCGAGGGCTACGCGGCGGCACTCCGCTTCGTCGCCGGACAAGACGAACCGTGACCGTCGACTCCGGTTCCCGCACGGTGGTGGCGCGGCGTACGTCTCTGGGTGCCCTCGTGACCGTGGCCGCAAGCGCCGTTGCCCTGTTCGTCGTCCAGTACCTCGCGCTGCGTACTCCGCGCGGCCAACGCTGGGACGAGCGGGTCTTCCAAGCCGGCACCACCCGCCCGTGGTCGGCCTGGTCATGGCCGACCCGGGTGCTCGCGGACCTGACTCTCGGACTGGCGATCGCGGTGGCCGTCGCGGCTGTCCTGTTCGCCCTGCTGCGCCGCCGTTGGTACGCCGCGGTGGCCGCCGCCGTACTCGTCGCGGGCGCCAATCTCAGCACCCAGATCCTCAAGAAGGACGTGCTGACCCGGCTGAACCTCGGAGTGCCGGCCAGCAACTCGCTGCCCAGCGGGCACGTGACCGCGGTGACGTCGACCGCACTGGCCGCACTGGTCGTGGCGCCGTTGCTGTTCCGGCTGGTGTTGTCGGCTGCCACCTCCGCAGCGGCAGTGCTGGTCGCCTACTCAACGTTGGTCGAGGGCTGGCACCGGGTCAGCGACGTCCTGGCAGCTCTCCTGGTCTGCGTGTTCTGGGGTTGCCTCGTGCTGTCGTTCCGGCCCGCGTCACCAGGGGCCTCCTCGGCTGCGGCCCGCCGCCGCGCCGTCGTCGCCGGGTTCGCCGGCGGCGTCGTGACCGCTGTCGTGCTGGTGGTGCTGAGCGCCTTGCGCGGTCCCGGCACGGTGGTCGAGCACCCGGCTCGCTCGCTCGCCGTCGCGGCCGCCGTCGCCGGGATCGGCTGCCTGGCGGGGCTGGTGTCGGCGCTCGTCAGCTACTTCGCCAGTCATCCGGGCTCGGAGGAGCCGGTTCTCGCGTCCTAGCGCCCGCGAACAGCGGCCAGGGGGAATAAGGTCGCCGCGTGGCGGTCACGGTGGTGAGCAAGAGCGAGCGAGTCGCGGTCGGATGGTCGGCGCACGAAGCGGGGGTGACGCGGCTGCTCCAGTCCTACCGAGCACTTGCGCCCGGCGCGCCCGTCCGGCTGTCCAAGTCCACCTCCAATCTGTTCCGGCCGCGTACCCCCACGTCGACCCCTGGGCTGGACGTATCCGGCCTCGCCGGGGTGATCGAGGTCGACGCCGACGCCAGGACCGCTGACGTGCAAGGCATGTGCACGTACGAGCGGCTCGTCGACGTCACGTTGGCCCACGGGCTGATGCCGTACGTCGTCCCGCAGCTTCGCTCGATCACCCTCGGCGGCGCCGTGACCGGTCTCGGCATCGAGTCGACGTCCTTCCGCAGCGGTCTGCCGCACGAGTCCGTCCTGGAGATGGACGTGCTCACCGGCTCCGGCGAGCTGGTGACCGCGCGACCCGAGGGTGAGCATGGGGACCTCTTCGAGGCGTTCCCCAACTCCTACGGCTCGCTCGGCTACGCCGTGCGGCTCCGCATCCAGCTCGAGCCCGTTCACCCCCAGGTCGCGCTGCGTCACGTCCGCTTCGACGACCAGGACGCCCTGGCCGAGACGATCTCCGCCGTCGTGCAGCAGCGCTCCCACGCCGGCGAGCCGGTGGACTTCGTCGACGGCGTCGTGTTCGCGCCGGGGGAGTCCTATCTCACCCTCGGCCGTTGGCACGACGGCACCGGACCGACCAGTGACTACACCGGGCAGGACATCTACTACCGGTCCTTGCAGCAGCGCAGCACCGACGTCCTCAGCGTGCACGACTACATCTGGCGCTGGGACACCGACTGGTTCTGGTGCTCAAAGGCGTTCGGTGTGCAGCATCCTCTCGTCCGGCGGATCTGGCCCCGCCGCTGGCGCCGCAGCGACGTCTACCACCGCATCGTCGGGTGGGAGAACCGGTTCGGGCTCGCGGCCCGGATCGACCGGAGGCGCGGCAAGCCGCCGAACGAGCGAGTGGTGCAGGACGTCGAGATCCCGGTCCAGCGGTTGCCCGAGTTCCTCACCTGGTTCGACTCCGAGATCGGCATGCGACCGGTGTGGCTGTGCCCGCTGCGTCTGCGCGAACCCGAAGGGCCCGGCAGTGCGCGGCGGTGGCCCCTGTATCCCCTCGAGCCCGGTCTGACGTACGTCAACGTCGGCTTCTGGGGCGCGATCACCCGTCCGCCGGGCGCCGAGGACGGCGACCTCAACCGGGCCATCGAGGCAGAGGTCCACGCCGTCGACGGGCACAAGTCTCTCTACTCCGACGCCTACTACGACGAAGCGACGTTCGACCGGCTCTACGACACGGCGACTCTCGAGTCGGTCGCGAAGGTGTACGACCCCGCCCGGCGGTTGACCGGGCTCTACGACAAGGCGGTTGGACGACGATGACGACTACCAATCACCGGCCTCGGCTGGGGGCCAGGCCATCGGGCGGCAAGGTCACCGTGGCGGAGGCCCTCGAGGCAGTCATGCCCGGCGGCGTGCCGTTCCGGTTCACGGCCTACGACGGCAGCTCGGCGGGGTCCGACGACCAGCCGATCCATCTGCATCTCGTCAACGAGCGGGGTTTGTCGTACATCCTGACCGCGCCTGGTGACCTGGGCATGGCGAGGGCGTACGTCATGGGCGACCTGCAGGTCGACGGGGTGCATCCCGGCGACCCCTACGACGCCATGCAGATCCTGGCCAGCCACATGCATTTCGTCGCGCCGTCCCCGGGCGAGATCGTGCGGATCGTCGCCGGCCTCGGCTGGAGCCGGTTGAAGCCCCCGCCGCCGCCACCCCAGGAGCACCTGCCCCGCTGGCGCCGCACCATGGAGGGCCTTCGGCACTCGCGTTCGCGGGACGCCGCCGTGATCCACCACCACTACGACGTGTCCAACCAGTTCTACGAGTGGGTGCTCGGACCGTCCATGACCTACACCTGCGCGGTGTTCCCCAAGGCGGACTCCTCGCTGGAGGAGGCGCAGGCCGAGAAGTACGACCTGGTGGCCCGCAAGCTCGGGCTGCAGGCCGGCATGCGACTCCTCGACGTCGGCTGCGGCTGGGGCGGAATGGTCCGCCACGCGGCACGGGAGTACGGCGTGAAGGCCCTGGGCGTCACATTGTCGGCCAAGCAGGCCGAATGGGCGCGGGCCGCGATCGAGCGGGACGGGTTGGCCGACCTCGCGGAGGTGCGCTTCAGCGACTATCGGGACGTCACGGAGTCGGGGTTCGACGCGGTCAGCTCCATCGGCCTGACCGAGCACATCGGCGTCCGCAACTACGGTTCGTACTTCTCCTTCCTGCGGGACCGGCTGCGTCCCGGAGGGCGGCTGCTCAACCACTGCATCACCAGGATCAACAACGAGCCTTCGACGGTGGGCTCGTTCATCGACCGCTACGTCTTCCCCGACGGCGAGCTGACCGGGTCCGGTCGGATCATCACCGCCGCGCAGGACAGCGGCTTCGAGGTGCGCCACGAGGAGAACCTCCGTGAGCACTACGCGCTGACCCTCGCGGGCTGGTGCCGCAACCTGGCCGAGCACTGGGACGAGGCGGTCGCCGAGGTCGGCGTCGCGACGGCCCGGGTCTGGGGCCTCTACATGGCCGGCTCGCGGGTGTCGTTCGAGCGTAACGAGCTGCAGCTGCACCAGGTGCTCGCGTCCCGCACGTCCGACGACGGCCGCTCCGGCTTCGCCTTGCGCCCCGACTGGGGCAGCGCATGAGCGCCTCTGGGTCCGAGGCGGACCCGACTGGCAAACCCAAGTACGTCTACGACTTCGCCGAGGGCGGCAAGGACGACAAGGACCTGCTCGGCGGCAAGGGCGCCAACCTGGCCGAGATGACCAACATCGGCATGCCGGTGCCGCCGGGGTTCACCATCACCACCGAGGCGTGCAAGGCGTACCTCGAGCGCGGCGACGAGCCGGACGGACTCACCGACGAGGTCTCCGCGCACCTTGCGGCCTTGGAGAAGGCCATCGGCAAGCGCCTCGGTGCCGCGCAGGACCCCCTGCTCGTGTCGGTACGTTCGGGCGCGAAGTTCTCGATGCCCGGCATGATGGACACGGTGCTCAACGTGGGCCTCAACGACGAGTCGGTCGAGGGTCTGGCCCACCAGGCCGACAGCGAGAGGTTCGCCTACGACTCCTATCGCCGGCTGATCGCGATGTTCGGCAAGACCGTGCTCGGCATGGACGGTCAGCCGTTCGAGGACGCGATCGACGCGCTCAAGAAGAAGAGGGACGCCGAGACCGACGTCGACCTTGACGTCGACGACCTCAAGGGCCTGGTCGAGGCCTACAAGGGGCTGGTGTCCGAGCACACCGACGACGACTTCCCGCAGGAGCCGCGCAAGCAGCTGGATCTTGCCGTCCGCGCCGTGTTCGACTCCTGGAACACCGAGCGCGCGGTTCTGTACCGCCGCCAGGAGCGGATCCCGTCCGACCTAGGCACGGCGGTCAACATCGTGGCGATGGTGTTCGGCAACCTCGGCGACGACTCGGGCACCGGGGTGGCGTTCACCCGGGACCCCGCGTCGGGCTCGCAGGGCATCTACGGCGACTATCTGCGCAACGCGCAGGGGGAGGACGTCGTCGCCGGGATCCGCAACACCGTCCCGCTCGGTGACCTCGAGCAGATCGACAAGAAGTCGTACGACGAGCTGCTTGCCATCATGGAGAAGCTCGAGCGGCACTACCTCGACCTGTGTGACATCGAGTTCACCATCGAGCGGGGCAAGCTGTGGATGCTCCAGACCAGGGTGGGCAAGCGGACTCCGGGCGCGGCGTTCCGGATCGCCGCCCAGCTTGCCGACCAGGGACTGATCGACTGGGACGAGGCCCTGCGCCGGGTCAACGGCGACCAGCTTGCGCAGCTGATGTTCCCCCGGTTCGACGAGACCGCGGAGTCGCACCAGATCGCCACCGGCATGAACGCTTCGCCGGGCGCGGCTGTGGGTGCGGTGGTGTTCGACTCCGTCACCGCCGTGGCGCGCGCCGACAAGGGTGAGAAGGTGATCCTGGTCCGTCGCGAGACCACCCCGGACGACCTTGCCGGGATGATTGCGGCGCGGGGAGTGCTCACCAGCCGCGGCGGCAAGACCTCGCATGCCGCAGTCGTGGCGCGCGGCATGGGCAGGACGTGCGTGTGCGGCACTGAAGGCCTCGTCATCGACGCCAAGGCGAAGCACTTCACCGCGCCCGACGGCACGGTCGTCGACGAAGGCGACCTGATCTCCATCGACGGCACGACCGGCGCGGTCTATGCGGGGGAGGTGCCCGTCGTCGACTCGGCCGTGGTCCGGTACTTCGAGGGCGAGATCTCCGCGGACAACGTTGCCGATGACCCGTTGGTCAACGCCGTGGACCGTCTGATGCGGCACGCCGACGAGCACGCCCGGTTGCGTGTGCGGGCCAACGCGGACACGCGGGAGGACGCTGCCCGGGCACGGCGGTTCGGCGCCCACGGCATCGGGCTGTGTCGCACCGAGCACATGTTCCTTGGTCCGCGACGCAAGCTAGTGGAGCAGCTGATCCTGGCCGAGGGCGACGATGACCAGGATGAGGCGCTGGCGCAGCTGCAGCCACTGCAGCGGGGCGACTTCATCGACCTGCTCGAGGCCATGGACGGGCTGCCGGTCACCGTGCGACTCCTGGATCCGCCGCTGCACGAGTTCCTGCCCGACCTCACTGAGCTGTCGGTCCGGGTGGCGGTCCAGGAGGCGACCGGCAAGGTCGACGAGGACGACCAGCGGCTGCTCGCCGCCGTGCACCGGCTGCACGAGGAGAACCCGATGCTGGGGTTGCGTGGCGTCCGGCTCGGCATCATCATCCCCGGGCTGTTCGTGATGCAGGCCCGGGCGATGTTCGAGGCCACGGTGGAACGGCTCAAGGCCGGTGGGGACCCTCACCTCGAAGTCATGGTGCCGCTGGTCGGTGCCGTCCAGGAGCTCGAGACGTTGAAGGCCGCCATCGCCGAGGCGGCCCAGCAGGTCGCGGAGGAGACGGGGGTCGAGTTCGAGCACCTCGTCGGCACGATGATCGAGCTGCCTCGCGCCGCGGTGACCGCCGACCAGATCGCCGAGTCGGCGCAGTTCTTCTCGTTCGGCACCAACGACCTCACCCAGATGACGTGGGGCTTCTCCCGCGATGATGTCGAGGCGTCGTTCTTCTCGGCCTACCTCGACAAGGGCATCTTCGGGGTGTCGCCGTTCGAGTCACTGGATCAGGAGGGCGTCGGCGAGCTCGTCCGGATCGCCGTCGAGCGCGGCCGGCGGCAGCGCCCCGACCTCAAGCTCGGCGTCTGCGGGGAGCACGGCGGCGACCCCGCGTCGATCCACTTCTTCCACGAGGTCGGTCTCGACTACGTGTCGTGCTCGCCGTACCGCGTCCCCGTCGCCCGCCTCGAGGCCGGCCGCGCGACCCTCCCACCCCCCGCCGCCGACTAACGCTCATCCGCGGGTTTCGGCGCGCTCATCCGCGGGTTTCGGCCCCCGCCGGATTCCGACCGACGTGAGATCACAATTGCAGGCGACATAAGCGCCCTGCGTCCGCCTCAAAATGTGATCTCGCGGCGGACGGGGCGGCTGCGGACGGGGCGGCTGCGGACGGGGCCGCTGCGGACGGGGCGGCGGCGGACGGGGCGGCTGCGGACGGCCGGGGGAGCGCCGCCGAGCGAGCGGGCGGTGGCGCGCGAGTGGAGGGCAGCGGACGGGCAGGCGATGACTGCCGTTAGGACTGCTCCTCGCGGCGGTGGCCCTTCGAGACCTCGTGCAGCAGGTCGGTCTCGATGGTGTCCCGGTGCGCCGCGGCGATCGTGCAGGGCGTCAGCGCGACGAGGGTCGCGGTACGCCGGCCCGACTCGAGCACGGCACGCTCGCCGAGCAGCGCACCGGGGCCGACCTCCGCCACCGGCGTGCCGTCCACGTCGACCTGCAGCACCCCGTCGAGCAGGAGGTACAGCTCGTCAGCCTCGTCGTGCTGCTGGGTGAGCAGGTCCCCGGCTGACAGCCGGCGAATCTGCGGCCGGACCCCCCCGCGCATGATCTTGTCGGCGAGCTCGTGCTCGAGCGCCGTCTCCACCTCGGCCACGAGGGCCGGCGAGTCGGTGTCCCCCCACGGCGTGTGCCGCCCGAAGGCGTGCGTGCTCCATTCGCGGTAGTCGATCGTGGCGGACTTGTGCCGCAGGCGGTGCTCGTGGTCGTACACCCAGTGCCGGGGGAACGGACTGGCGCCTACCAGCGCGTACTCCTGGGTCCCGTCGGCGTGCAGGGTGAGGCTCAGCGTCGACCAGGCAAGCGGCGCGGCAAGCTGGACGTACGGCGGGTGGCTGACCCGGCGGGGTGCGGGCACACCGGTACGCCCGCCGGCGGTCTGCTCGAACCGCACCGCCGTGTCGCTGACCCGCGTGGCCGTGCGGCGATCCGGCAGCGGGACCGCGGCGAACGTCATGCCCGCGCCGGCCAGCCGTAGCGTGGTGGACCCGATGTGCCCGGCACCTTCGTGGGAGTACTCGACGACAACGCCGTCGCGCACCTCGATCCACGCCTGCAGGCGGTTGACGAACCGGGCCCGGTCGGCGGCAAGGAACTCGTCGAGGGGCGGCAGCACAGTCGGCGGCGTGGCGTCGTAGTGGGACAGGCCCACCGAGAACGGAACCCGGTAGACAAGGCCGGTCACGGCCTCGCTCGGGATCCAGGACACTGCGGTGACGCACCCTTGGACGTGCATCTGACCCTCCCGTTCCGCCGGGCTCGATGCGGTCACCGTAGGGCGGTCGGTGCCGCGGCGGCGGTGTTTTCCAGACATCCCCCGCGAGCGGCGTGATACTGCAACACATGCCAGCCCTGCCGGAGGGCACCGTCACGATGCTGTTCAGCGACATCGAGGGCTCGACCGCGCTCCTGCGGCGCCTCGGGTCGCGGTGGGGCGACGCGTTGTCCGCCCAGCGCTCGCTCCTCCGCACCGTGTGGGCAGAGCACTCCGGTCACGAGATGGGTACGGAGGGCGACAGCTTCTTCGTGGTGTTCGGCTCGGCACACGACGCGATCAGCGCGGCGATCGCCGGACAGTCGTCGTTGCAGGCGTACCCGTGGCCGGACGGGGCCCCCGTGCGCGTACGCATGGGGGTGCACACGGGTGAACCGCAGCGGCACGACGACGGCTACATCGGCTTGGACGTGCACCGCGCCGCGCGGATCTCCGGGACCGCGCACGGCGGACAGATCGTGGCGTCCGAACCGACCTGCGCGCTGGTGACCGACATCGACGCGGAGCTCCGGGATCTCGGCTGGCACCGGCTCAAGGACGTACCCGAGGCGGAGCACCTGCACGACGTCGTCGTCGCCGGGCTGCGGTCGGACTTCCCGCCGCTGCGCAGCCTGGGTACGCCGGCCAGCCTGCCGACGTCGCCGACCGAGCTGCTCGGGCGAGACGGAGAGCTCGCCCTCCTCACCGGGAAGATCCGGGACGGCGCCCGGTTGGTCACGTTGACCGGACCCGGCGGCTCGGGCAAGACCCGGCTCGGTTTGGAGGTGGCCCGGCGGGTCGACGACGAGTTCCCGCACGGCGTCTACTTCGTCCCCGAGCACACGGCTGACCGCGCAGCCTTGATGTGGGCGGAGATCGCCGACGCGCTCGACGCCGGCGGCGATCCCGAGGAGTCGCCGCGGCAGCGGGCCATCAGCTTCTTGGCGACGCGGCGGGTGTTGCTGCTGCTGGACAACCTCGAGCAGATCCCGGACGCGGACGTCGTGGTCAGCGCGCTGTTGTCCGATGCTCCCGACGTCGCGGTGCTGGCGACGTCGCGCCGCCCTCTCCATCTGGTCGCTGAGCACGAGCACCCGGTCCCTCCGCTGACCCTTCCGGAGGTGTCGGACGAGGCAGGGTCGGTGGGCGATGCGGGCGCTGTGCAGCTGTTCGTCCGCCGGACCCGCATGACCAGCCCCGCGTTCGCCCTGACCCCGGCCAACGCGGCTGACGTGGCCGCGCTCTGCCGCCGGCTGGACGGACTTCCGTTGGCGATCGAGCTCGCCGCGGCACGCTCGCGGCTGTTGAGCCCGAAGGCTCTGTTGGCGCGGATCGACGACCGGCTCGGTTCGGGCGTGACCGCGTCCGACCGGCCGGAGCGGCAGCGAACAATCGGGGCCACGATCGCGTGGAGCCACGACCTGCTGGCCGAGCAGGAGCAGATCGTCTTCCGCCGGCTCGGCGCCCTCCAGGCCCCGTGCGACATCGACGCAGTCGAGGCGGTTGCCGGCAGCTGCGACCAGGACGACGCTGCCGGCGTCGACGCTCTCGACATGGTCGCGAAGCTCGTCGACCTGAGTCTGGTCAAGGTCGTCGAGGGCGCCGACGGAGAACCTCTTGTGACCATGCTCGAGACAGTTCGCGCCTTCGCCCGCGAGCGCCTCGCCGAGTCCGGCGAGGAGGACGAGGTACGGATGCGGCACCTGCGGTGGTGCCTAGGGGTGGCCCGCCGGGCTGACGGGCTGCTGCAGAGCATGTCACCGAGTACGGGCGTCGACCTCGTCGCGACGGTCGAGGACGACGTACGCGCCGCACTCGACTGGTCGCTGCGCCCGGTTGCGGAGGTCGGCCGCGACCGGCTCGAGTCGGGCTACGCCCTGCTGCAGCCGATGACGACGTACTGGTATCGGTTCGGCTACCTGCAAGAAGGCCGAGGCTGGTTCGAGCGTGCCGTTGCACTGTCGGACGGCAACGACTCGAGCGGAGCGTTGACGGCTCTACACGGACTCGGCGTCGTGCTGCTCCAACGCAACGAGGTGTCGGCGGGCATCGATGCTCTCGAGCGTTCGCTGGACATGGCGCGCCGGCTCGAGAACCGCGACCTGGAGGCTCGCGAACTCAACTCCCTGGCCATTGCGATGCGCAGCGCGGCCGAGACCGAACGAGCGAGGGACCTGCTGGAGCAGAGCGTGACCATCGCCCGCGAGATCGGCAGCGACGACAGGGAGTCCACCGCGCTGAGCAACCTGGTGGTGATCTTGTACGACCTCGGCGACTACGAGTCGTCGGCACGCGCCGGGCGAGCAGCCGTCTCGGCGAGCCGGCGCAGCGGGAGCGCGTGGGCAGCCGCCATCGACTCGGTGAACCTCGCCCTTGCGCTGCTGCGCGCGGAGGGGCCCGAGGAGTCGTACGCGCAGCTGAGCTCGGTGGCCGCCGACGTAGTCGCCTGCGGCGACGCCGAGCTGATCATCGACATGCTCGAGGTGTTCGTGTGCATAGCGGCGGAGCGGGGCGACCCGCTGTTCGCCGCGCGCGTGCTCGGCGCCATTGACCGGGAGCGCGCGGCGTCCGGGCTGCCCCGGCCCGGACCCGACCAGTCCGCCCTCGACATCTCCATCCGTCCGGCTCGGGCGAGGGTCTCAGGGACCGAGTGGGACACGGCGTACCAAAGCGGACTCGACCTTCCCGTGGAGCGCGCCGTCGCGGAGAACCTCGAGCTCTCGGACGCAAAATCGACCCCTGGATTGTCCCCGTGATATGGGAGGCTATTCCTCGTGCCGCACGTGTCCGCACGGCCCGAGGATGCCGCGAAGATTCGTCACGGGGGCCCTGACGGGATGCCCGCGACGGCTGTCCGCGCGCTCCGGATCCGGCCGCGCCTGGCCGGTGAGCTGGCGATCGTTCTCGTGCTCGTCTTCTGCTACGACTGGGTCAAGAACCTCGCCACCGCGAGCCGCAGCACCGCTGACATGCATGGCCTGGAGATCCTGCGCTGGGAGCAGGGCTTCCATCTCGACATCGAGCTGCACTACAACCAGTGGCTGTCCGCGCACGACACCCTCGCCGACATCGCCAGTTGGTACTACCAGCTCGCGCACCTCACCGTGACGCTGCTGGTGCTGTTGGCGTGCTACATCTGGCGTCCCACCCGCTACCGCGCGGCCCGCAACGCGTTGGTGCTGATCAACGTTCTCGGCATCGTGATCTTCTGGCTCTATCCGACCGCGCCGCCTCGGCTGATTCCCGGGTACGGCTTCGTCGACACGACGGTCCAGACCGGCGTGGTGAGCGCCACGTCAGCACCCAATCCCTATGCGGCGATGCCGTCTCTGCACACGGCGTGGGCGGTGTGGACGCTCGTCGTGATGCTGATGATCGTGCGGCAGCGCTGGCTGAAGGTGCTGTGGGTGCTCTATCCGGTGACGACGGTGCTCGTCATCATCGGCACCGGCAACCACTACGTGCTGGACGCGTTGTTCGGCGTCGTGGTGGCGGTGATCGCGGCGCTCGCGAGCACCTTGCTGCCGGTGCTGCTGCGCCCGGGCGGAGCATCGCGGGGCTGTGCCGGCGAGCGCGCCGGTCCCTAGCCGATCCCTAGCCGGGCACTGCCGGCTGCAGATTGCCAGCCCACAACTGGTGCAAATCCCACCAAACTGGTGCAGAGTGCCTGTGAGCGATGCGGCTCTGAACCCATCGCACCGACCTCTGTGGGGAGTGTGGGATGTCTCGGTTGTCTCGGCAGTGGAAGTTCTGGTTCCCGGGCGTGGTGATGGTCGCGGTGCTCGCGGTCGTACTCGCCTTCGTTGTCGCCAACCGCGGCGGGCCTGGCGGCAGTCCGCGCGAGGAGGCCGGTCCGGCGGGCAACCACGAGATGACGGAGATGCTCGACCGCTATCCCGGCCTCGCGTCGCACCGGCTACCGATCGCCTACGTCACCGAGAAGCTGGCGCAGTCGGGCGGAGAGGCGAGTGGGGAGCTGCTCAACGGTCCCGCTCAGGAGCAGTACGACCAACGCGCCTTTCCGCACAGCTACATCGCCCCGGCACAGCAGAGTCGCGCCGAGCAGGCGTACTCCACAGCGCTGGCCCGCGGCTCCACCCAGGCAGGTCGCGCGCTGATCAGTCGCGCGCAGGGGACGGCCAGGGCGCGGACATGGAGCGAGCTCGGCCCGTTCGTCGGGGACCAGGCTGCGGAGACCACCTACACCGGGACTCCGACCGTCGTGTCCGGACGGACGACCTCGCTGGCGATGGGCAGCACCTGCACCTCGACCAGCTGCGTCATGTACGCCGGCACCGCAGGCGGCGGCGTGTGGAAGACCGACAGCGCCCTGGCGGCGCAGCCGCGTTGGCGCTCGATCGGCGGCGACATCCCGTCCACGGCGATCGGCACCGTCTACCTCGCCCCCGACGGCACGCTGTTCGTGGGCACCGGCGAGCCGAACGGCTCGTCGGACTCCGAGGCCGGCGTCGGGCTCTACAAGTCCACCGACGGGGGACAATCCTTCTCGAAGGTGCCGACGTTCGTCGCCGGCCAGGACTTCACGCTGAACCGCAGCATCGGCGCGATCGCTGTCGACCCGAGCGACCCGCAGCACCTCTACCTCGGCACAGCGGTCGCCCGCCACGGCTCGTCCTCGGTCAACGGGGGACGCTTCACACCGCCTGGCAGCGCCAAGGTGGGGCTCTACGAGAGCACCGACGGCGGCCACAGCTGGACCACCAGCCTGACCGAGGACACCGATTCGGTGAACCCGTCATCGCCGACCGGCGCCGACTACTTCCGCGGCGGCATCTCGAAGATCCTGTTCGACCCGACGCACTCCGGCACGGTCTATGCGTCGATGTTCGACTACGGGTTGTTCCGGCGGACCGGTACGGGCACGTGGCAGCAGATCTACACGATCCCGACGCCCGGCTCCGAAGCCACCACCCTCTCGAACCGGGTCGAGTTCGCCCTTGCCAGCATGGGCAACGGAAACACGCGCATCTACCTCGGCGACTCCACCTACTACAACAACACGACCGCGGGGCTGCTGCGCACCGACGACGGCACCGCGGCGACTCCGACCTGGACGCCGCTGTCCAACCCCACCCCGGGCACTCCGGGCTACGGGTCGTACAACTTCTGCCAGGGGCAGTGCTCGTACGACATGGCGGTCAGCTCACCGACCGGTCGCCCCGATGTGGTGTTCCTGTCCGGGTCGATGAACTACGGCGAGCTGCAGGCGTTCGGTGGGCCGGGCAGCTCCAACGGCCGGGCCGTCGTGCGATCGACGGACGCGGGCGTGCACTTCACCGACATGACCAACGACGCACAACCGCAGCCCAACGGGCTGCATCCGGACCAGCATGCGCTGGCCTTCGCGCCCGGCACCCAGGGGCAGACGTTCTTCACCGGGTCCGACGGCGGAGTGTTCCGTCAGCGCGGGCCGTTCGTCGACCACAGCGGCGACTGCACAGCGCGCGGACTGACCGGTACCAACCTGATCGACTGCCAGCAGTACCTCTCGGCGATCCCGACGGCAAACGACGAGATCAACAACGGCCTGGCAACCCTGCAGTTCCAGAGCGTCACGGTGTCCCGCAACGGCCGCATCGTCCAAGGCGGCACCCAGGACAACGGGACCTGGGAGAACGACACGTCGAACGGCTGGACCGAGACTGTCGGTGGTGACGGAGGGCAGTCCGGGTTCAACGCGCGTCACGCCGACATCCGGTTCCACTCCTACTACTCGCCGTCGCACGACGTGAACTTCGACGGCGGCAGCCCGACCGGGTGGGACTACATCAGCGACCCGTTCGACGCCTCCGGCGAGACTGCTTCGTTCTACGTGCCGCTGACGGTCGACCCGGTTGTCGCGGGCACCGTGTTCGACGGCCTGCAGCACGTCTGGCGCACCACCGACAACGGCGGCCAGCGGGCCTTCCTCGACAAGTACTGCAACGAGCTCACCGGCGACTACGGTCACCGGCCGCGCCCGTGCGGCGACTGGGTCGCGCTGGGCGGTGCCAACGGTGACCTGTCGGGCACCCACTGGGGGTCCGACACCAACTCCGGCAACTACGTCGTGGCGGTCGAGCGGGCGACCACGAACGCGTCGACGATGTGGGCCGCCACCCGCTACGGCCGGGTGTTCGTCAGCAGCAACGCGAACGCTGCCGACCCGAGCGCGGTGACGTACCAGCGAATCGACCAGACCCTGGGCCTGCCCCAGCGGTTCGTGTCCGGCATCGCGATCGACCCGGCCAACCCCTACCACGCCTTCATCTCCTACTCCGGCTACTCGGCGTACTCGCCGGGGGGCCACGTCTACGAGGTGACCTGGAACCCGTCGACCAACACCGGCACCGCGCGCAACCTGAGCCTCGACCTGGGTGACCAGCCGGTCACCGACATCGCCTACGTACCCAGGACGCGGGCGTTGTTCGTCTCGACGGACTTCGGGGTGCTGACCCGCACGATGGGTGGCAACTCGTGGGTCGCCACCCATGGTCTTCCCAAGGTTGCGGTGTACGGGCTGACCCTCGACCCGAAGGGGAAGAAGCTGTTCGCCGCGACGCACGGCCGCGGGATCTGGTCGATTCCGGTGCGCTAGCTCAGATCCGGTAGGAGCCCACGTCGCCGAAGTCGAGGACGGCGCGGTGCTGCAGCAGGTAGTCGGCGCCCACGTAGCCGGCTACCTGCTCGGCCGGGTCGGCGGGCCGAGGAACGTCCGCGTAGGCGTAGATGTCGTAGATCTCGGGCACGGTGGTGCCGAGCCCGATGTCTCCGGCGCGCAGCGCCACCGGCGAGGCGGCGTGGTGCGTGGCCACGCTGGTGCCGCTGGGTCCGTGCTCGGTCTCGCCCGAGGCGCCCGCGGGGATGCGGTTTCTGCGCGCATGCTCGCTGTCGAGGACGCAGAAGGCGACGGTGCTCACGACGAACGTCGCCGGCGCCGTGCCCGGCGACCCGGTGGACAGCTGTGCCCGGTAGCGACCCGTCCCGGCGTGGCGCAGCAGCGGCAGTCGCACGAGGGTCCGGTCGGCGGCCAACGCACCGACGATGCGCTCGGCCTCGCCGGCGTGCTCGGGGACGTACACCCCACGCGCGCCGAAGTCGACGATCGCGCCGACCTGGTGCAGCCAGCCCAGCCCGAGCATCCCGTCCCACGGGTTGGTGACGAGGTTGAACACGTCGAGTCGTGGATGAGGGAAGAGGTGGCCCGCGACGTCGAGACTCGCCACGTCGAGGTGCCCGCGGCCGTCCGCGCTCACCCGAAGGTCGGGACCGAGGCCGAACTCCTGCTCCTTCTCGATCCGGCGGCCGCTGACCCGGTAGGCAGCGTCGTGGGTGATCATCGCGAGCATCCCGGCGTTGGCGTGGACGTGCATCGACAACTCGACCCCGTCGACCCGGGCCCGGACGAGCGGCCTGGGCTCGTAGCCCGCCGCCAGCGTGAACGGCGTGTGGTGCCTGGCCGGCACCGCCTCGGGCTCGCGGGTCAGGTCGACATCGACCTCGATCAGCAGCTGCGCCATCGCCGCTACAGCTCCGGCGACAGCTCGTCGACCAGGTCGATGAGGTCGGCGACCGAGTCGACGATCCGGGTGGCCCGGTAGGGGAACCGCTCGACCTCGTGCTCGGCGGTGGAGCCGCTGAGCACCAGCACCGTGCGCATCCCGGCCTCGAGGCCGGAGATGATGTCGGTGTCCATCCGGTCGCCCACCATCACGGTCGTCTCCGAGTGCGCCTCGATCCGGTTGAGTGCGCTGCGCATCATCAGCGGGTTGGGTTTGCCGACGAAGTAGGGGTCGACGCCGGTCGCCTTGGTGATCAGCGCCGCGACCGACCCGGTCGCCGGCAGCATCCCCAGCGGCGACGGCCCCGAGGAGTCCGGGTTGGTGGCGATGAACCGCGCGCCGCCGACGACCAGCCGGATCGCGGTCGTGATCGCCTCGAACGAGTACGTCCGCGTCTCACCGAGCACGACGTACTCGGGTGACCGGTTGGTCAGGACGTACCCGATCTCGTGCAGCGCTGTGGTCAGTCCCGCCTCGCCGATCGCATAGGCCGAGCCGCCAGGTCGTTGGGTGTCGAGGAACTGCGCGGTGGCCAGGGCAGAGGTCCAGATCGCCTTCTCGGGCAGGTCAATGCCGGACGCCAGGAGCCTGGCCCGCAGGTCTCGCGGGGTGTAGATCGAGTTGTTGGTGAGCACGAGGAACGGCCGGCCGCTGTCGCGAAGTCGCTCGACGAACTCGGCAGCGCCGGGGATCGCCTTGTCCTCGTGGACGAGGACGCCGTCCATGTCGGTCAGCCAGGTGGCGACGGGCTTCGGCTCGGTCATGTCCCCATGATCGCAGCGTCGGGCCATGACCCGTCAGGATGCCCGCAGCCCGATGACGTGTGACCGCCGCTGACAGGTTTCGTGGACCTCACGTTTCGGGGATCCGGTGCGTCTACGAGGCATGAAGGCTCTTCAGCAGCAAGGCCGCGTCGGCACCGGGCGTGGCGACCGACGCATCCACTGCGTGATCGACTCTCCACTCGGCCTGCTGACGCTCGTCGCCACGGGCGGCGCCCTCAGCTCCGTCTACATGCACGACCATGTACGCATGCCCGACCTTGCGACGTTCGGCCCACGAGTGAAGCACGGGTTCGAGCACGTCACTGAACAGCTCGCTGACTACTTCACCGGCTCACGTAGGACCTTCGACCTGACCACTCATGTGGTCGGCAGCGACTTCCAGCGCACCGTCTGGCGCGCCCTCACCCAGATCCCGTACGGACAGACCTGGTCGTACGCCGCGCTGGCCGACGCCGTGGGACGTCCGGACCGGGTTCGCGCAGTGGCCGCGGCGAACGGGCGTAACCCGCTGTCGATCGTGATCCCCTGCCACCGTGTCGTCGGCAGCGACGGGAGCCTCATCGGCCATGCGGGAGGCCTTGCCCGCAAGAGGATGCTCCTCGACCTCGAAGCTCGTCGAGCCGTGCAGGAACCGCTGTTCCCGTGACGGCGTCCCCACGTCCGACCCGCCCGCCAACTCCGCGGGGGGTGCGGAAGAAGCCCTTCGAGTCGATCGTGGCCGAGCACGGTCCGACGGTGCTGCGGGTGTGCCGGGCCGTTGCCGGGCCGGTGGCCGCCGAGGACGCGTGGTCGGAGACGTTCTTGTCCGCCTTGCAGGCCTATCCGGACCTCCCGCCCGGCAGCAATGTCGAGGCATGGCTGGTGACGATCGCGCATCGCAAGGCGATCGACCAGTTCAGGGCGCAGTCGCGCCGAGCGGTCCCGACCGACGACCTGCCGCAACGACCGGCGGCCAACGGCGATGTTGGTGGTTGGGAGGCGGACCTGTGGGAGGCGCTGAAGGCGCTGCCCCCCAAGCAGCGTCAGACCATCGCGTACCACCATCTCGCCGGCTTGCCGTACGCCGAGGTGGCCGAGATCGTCGGCGGCAGCGCCGATGCGGCCAGGAGGGCGGCCGCGGACGGCATCGCTGCGCTCCGCAAGACCTATCTGCACCCAGAGCCAGAAGGAACCCGCCGATGAACACGTATCCCGTCAACGACCACTCCGAGGCCGACCTGTTGGCGGCGTTGCCCGAGGTGGACGAGGCGGCTCAGCGCAGGCTGCATGCCAGGCTGGCCGCCGCGGCCGAGCAAGCCGGCGTCCTCGACGTCGCCTACAGCACGATCGACACTCCGGTCGGAGCATTGCTGCTGGCCGCCACCGAGCGCGGGCTGGTGCGGGTGGCGTTCGGCAACCAGGACCACGACACGGTCCTGGAGCACCTGGCCACCACGGTGAGTCCGCGCGTCCTGGCGGCACCGGCACGCCTGGACGTCGCCGCCCGCGAGATCGACGAGTATCTCGCCGGACGGCGTACCTCGTTCGACCTGCCGCTCGACTTCCAGCTGAGCCACGGCTTCCGGCGCACGGTGCTTGGCCACCTGTCCGAGATCAACTACGGAGCCACCGCCAGCTATGCCACCGTCGCGGCCGCCGCCGGCCGGCCCAAGGCGGTGCGCGCCGTCGGCTCAGCCTGCGCCGCGAACCCGCTGCCGGTGGTGGTTCCGTGCCACCGCGTGGTCCGTAGTGACGGCAGTGTCGGCGGTTATGCCGGTGGTCCCGAGGCAAAGGCGCTTCTCCTGACCATGGAGGGCGCGGTGGCCTCTCGAGGGAAAGAGGTCCGACGCTGAAACGGCTATGGCCAAGCGCAGCGTCGTATTCCCACGCCGAGGCACTGGGTCGAAGCAACAGCAACAGGCAGCGATAGCCCGCTGTTCAGGCATTCGATGATGTTCGGTCGTCGTCGAAACAGGTGCCGCCAGGGGACTGCTGACCCATTGCGGCGATCTGCGGCGGGCGGTACCGTGGCAAGCCTCCTGCATGGAGGAACGATGCGAACCATTCGTGTTGCTGGCTTCGCCGCGCTGGTACCTGTCTCGCTGCTGGCTGCGACGGCGGTCACCCCCCCTCGGCCTCAGAGCAGACGCAAGTGGCGACCGTCGGAAGTGCGACCAATTCAAAGTGTCTAAGGCCCTATGACATATATAAAGTGGGCACAAGGCTTCGGGAATCATGTGGAGTCAAGGGCTTCCCACGAGATGCCGTGAAACAACTTCCTGATGGAGGCACCGCGTACATCTATCGGATCGAGGGACTGCGAACGGTCTACAAGATTCCTCCGGCGAGGTGGACTGTAGCTAAAGCGTCGCGTCGCGATCTCAGACGATACGGCGTGGTGGTTCCGTTCAAATTGAAGTCGAAACGCGGTAGCAGATGGCTCAGGCGCGAAGCACATATGCATTTCATTACTCCGCGGCGAGTGATCTACGCATTGCCCACCGAGGCACGCGACCAAACCTTGAATTGGGCAGGATTCCAAGAAGGCGACGGTGCTTACACAAAGACCGAATCCACATACACTGAACCGTCGATTGCTTCCACCCCATGCAGCGGCGATGCCGCCGTCTTATGGGCCGGTCTTGATACGCCGAGCCCGTTCCTTTTGGCGCAAGCCGGCACTGGGATTCATTCCGCTGGACTGGGCAATCACCAGGGATGGTCAGAAGTCGCGCCTACGCAGCCTGGATACGTACCCCAGGACATTTACGCAACTGTCGGTCACGAGTTCACGGTTGAAGTGGTTGACCTGGGCGGTCAGTCTTGGAGCTTTCTAATGGTGAATGACTACACGCATGCGCAGCTGGACTTCTCAGTCCACTACTCCTCCCCAGGATACACGGCGCGGGCAGTCCAGATAGTCGAACGCCCCAGCCAGGGGTCGCCGCAGCTGCCACCGTTGACGAACTTTACTCAGGCGACGTTCGATTCCTCGTATGCGGCTGTTGGCAGTGGAGGACTTGAGAAGATCGGGACATTCTCGCGCTTTGAGACCGACATAATTACGAATAATGGGACTCTACTAGCTTCGACTGGTAACCTTTCGAACAGCGATAAGTTCACCGTGACGTACAAAGCGTGTCAGTGAACCATGAGGGATAAGCGAAAGTGGGGGGTTGTATGATTACCGGCATTCCAATTGGACGCTTTGCTCGAACGCGGCCCATCGGAGGCGTATTCAGTGTCCTCCTTGTTGGTCTGCTCTTGGCAGTAGGGTGCGGAGGGCCGCGCCCGCTCGGCGGCTCGGCTTGCGTCAATCTCTATCAAGTCACGACGGGTTTCCATGTATTCAACTTGGGGCATTGTGCTGGTACATTAAGTGGCTCGCTACCCAAGGTCACCGTACGGGTGGGCTCGTCCATCAAAGTGGTGCGTCTCATTTCAGTCATGTCCCCGCCAAGAGTGTTCTCGTCGGCAGCGCGGATTCTACAGCGAAGCAGCCGGACAGGTGTTTTGATTGTAGAAGCCGTTTCGGTTGGCACATTCAACCTTTGGACAACGCCATACGTATGTGATGCGCGTTTTCGGCAGCGGGAGGGCTGTCCGGTCATTTCGGTGCGTGTAGTCAGCTGACGGGTTGACGGGTGTGGCGGTCACTGATCGGCCAGGGACGGGTTCTCTGACCGCCTCCGTGCCGGAGCGCAGCCCGCAGGCTGCTCTGGCCGCACGTACCGCGGGCGACGTGGGAGGGCGCGCTCGATCGAGTCGCCGACCCGAAGAGTGAGCGCCTCGCCTCGGTGCTCGATGCGCAGGGGGCCGTCGCCGGCAGCGAGGGAGTAGGTGACGGCGCTGCGGGTCACGTCGACGCTCAGACGGGCTGAGCCACGGACGACGCCGAACCGCAACCGATCCAGGCCCTCGGGCAGCTGAGGCGCGAAGCGGAGCACCCGGTTGCTGTCGCGCATGCCCCCGAAACCTTGCACGAGCGTCAACCATGCGCCGGCCAGTGACGCCATGTGGAGGCCGTCGCGGGTGTTGTGCTCGAGGTCGTGGAGATCCAGGAATGCCGCCTCGGCGGCGTAGTCGTAGGCCAGCGCGAGGTGTCCGACCTCGGCCGCGATGATCGCCTGCGTACACGCCGACAGGGACGAGTCGCGGACCGTGATGCCCTCGTAGTAGTCGAAGTCGCGTCGCTTCTGCTCCTCGCTGAAGGCGTCACCGCACAGGTGCAGGGCGAGCACCAGGTCGGCCTGCTTAACGACCTGCTTGCGATAGAGGTCGAAGTACGGATAGTGCAGCAGCAGCGGGTACGCCTCGGGCGGCGTGCTCTCGAAGTCCCACCGCTCGTGCGCGGTAAACCCTTCCGACTGGGGGTGAACACCGAGTGCCTCGTCCCACGGCACCACCACGTTGGCGGCAGCGTCTCGCCACGCGGCGACCTCGTCGGCGTCGACACCGAGATGGTTCGCGTGACGCGGATGCCGGGCGGCGGCGTCCGCCGCGGCCCGCAGGTTCCGGGCCGCCATCAAGTTGGTGTAGACGTTGTTGTCCGCGATCGCGCTGTACTCGTCCGGACCGGTGACCCCGTCGATGCGGAACCGGCCCTCCAGCGTCCGGTGCCCCAACGAGCGCCACAACCGCGCGGTCTCCACGAGCAGCTCGAGTCCGGTGTCTCGCTCGAACTCGTGATCACCGGTTGCGTCGAGGTAGCGCACCACCGCATCGGCGACGTCCGCGTTGACGTGGAAGGCCGCCGTACCCGCGGGCCAGTAGCCCGAGCACTCGGCGCCGTTGATCGTGCGCCACGGGAACGCCGCGCCCCGCAGGTTCAGCTGGGTGGCTCGCTCGCGGGCGAGCGGCAGGGTGTCCTGCCGCCACCTGAGTACGTCCGCGGCCGCCTGCGGGACGGTGTGCGTGAGCACCGGCAGCACGAACGTCTCGGTGTCCCAGAAGCAGTGACCGTCGTATCCAGGTCCGGTCAGGCCCTTGGCGGGGATGGGCCGTCGTTCGGCGCGCGCGGCGCTCTGCAGCACGTGGAACAGCGCGAAGCGCACCGCCTGCTGGAGCTCCGCATCGCCGTCGACCTGCACGTCGGCGCCGTCCCAGAAGTCGCCGAGGTACGCACGCTGCTCGCGTGCCAAACCGTCCCATCCCTCGTGCATCGCCCCAGCCAGGGCACCGGCAACCTGGTCGCGGACGGCCGGGAGTGAACGCACCTGCGACCAGCCCCACGCGACGACCTTGTCGATGCGCAGCACCTGTCCTGGCTGCAGCTCCGTGGTGAACGTGGTGCGGGCCCAGTCGTCGTCGTGGGTGGTGCCGGTGGCCACGTCGGCGGGGGCGTCGATGCGGTGGTCCATGGCCGCGGCGACGCGTAGACCGCTCGCACGGGTGTGGTGCACCAGCTCGGCGAACAGGTCGCGGACGTCACCCGCCTCGTGCACCAACGGGGCCCCCAGGGCCGCGGCCACCCGCGGGTCGTCGTCCCCGGGTGGGGGAAGCGTCTCGTTGGCGACCAGTTCGGACTGGACCACGAGGCGCGTCCCGGTGTCGACGGGCTCGACCTCGTAGCGGATCGCGGCCACGGCTCGGTGGGTGAACGACACGAGTCGCTTGGTCCGGACGTACACCGCCGTGCCCGCAGGCGACACCCACTCGACCGACCGCTCCAGCAGGCCGGTACGAAAGTCCAGTCGGCGCTCGTGGGATCGCATCGTGCCGTACCGGAGGTCGAACGGCTCGTCACCGACGAGCAGCCGCATGATCTTGCCGTCGGTGACGTTGATGACCGTTTGTCCCGACTCGGGGAAGCCGTACCCCGCCTCGGCGTACGGCAAGGGGCGCAGCTCGTGGAAACCATTGAGATAGGTCCCGAGCAGCCCTCGCGGCTCGCCCTCGTCGAGGTTGCCGCGCAGCCCGATGTGCCCGTTGGACAGGGCGAACAGCGACTCGCTGCGGGCCAGGTCCTCGAGGTCGAGCTGGGTCTCGCGAAGGCACCACGGCTCGACGGCGAGCGCGTCGCTGGCGGTCATGGAAGCAGCTCCGCGAGGTCTTCGACCACGAGGTCGGCGCCGTGCTCTCGCAGGTCGTCCGCGTGCCCTGCGCCGACGCGGTCGACCCCGATCACCTGGGCGAAGTGCCCGGCGCGACCGGCCGCGACGCCGGCGGTGGCGTCCTCGAACACCGCGGCCCGTCCCGGTGCGACGTCGAGCGCCTGCGCGCCCGCGAGAAACGTGTCCGGGGCCGGCTTGCCGGCGAGGTGTCGCTGGCGGGCCGTGACTCCGTCCACCCGGGCGTCGATCAGCTTGACCAGCCCCGTGACGTCGAGGACGGCCTTGGTGTTCGCGCTCGACGAGACCACGGCGGTGCGCAGTCCGGCGGCCCGGACGGCTTCGAGATACCGCACGGACCCGTCGTACGTCTCGACGCCGTCGTCGTGGATGCGTTTGACCAACAGGCGATTCTTTCGGTTGCCGAGGCCGTTCACGGTCTCCGCGGTCGGGGGGTCATCAGGGTCTCCCTCAGGCAAGGTGATGCCACGTGACGCGAGGAAGTCGCGGACACCGTCGGCGCGAGGCTTTCCGTCGACGTAGCGCTCGTAGTCCGCCGCACTGTCGAAGGCCGTGAACTCCTCCCCTGTACGCTCGGCGCGCTCGCGCAGGTAGGCGTCGAAGGCCTGCTTCCAGGCGGCGTCGTGCACGGTCGCGGTGTTCGTCAGAACGCCGTCGAGGTCGAACAGGCAGACCAGGATCTTGGCTGGGAGACCGACCGCCGCAGCACCGCCGAGATTGCTCATGGGTGCCGTCCTACCGCGAATCACCGGCGAGCGCACACCTTTGCCCCGTGTTGCGGCCGCGACACGGGGCCCTTGACGGGTCACTTCTCGATCAGCGGGAGGGTTGGCCATCGGCCAGACCGGTGAGATTCTTCGACCCACCAGGTCTGTATGGGTAACCGCGGCGGTGGCCCATGGG
>JBOHDX010000010.1:0-37860 GCA_050700835.1 Nocardioidaceae bacterium | reverse complement strand
ACGCACCGGCGACACATCGGCGCGATCCGACAGTTGCGCACGCCGGACTGCTAACCCGCCGACCCACTCGCGGCGCGGCGGACGCGCCAACTCCCGGGTCGGTGACGGCTCCTCTGGACCGCACCGGCACTAGGTCAGAGTTGTGACTGGACTCCCGCCAACAGTTGCCGCGCCATCACGATTCGCTGCACCTGGTTGGTCCCCTCATAGATCTGGGTGATCTTGGCGTCGCGCATCATTCGCTCCACCGGGTAGTCCCGGGTGTAGCCGTAGCCGCCCAGCAGCTGCACGGCGTCGGTCGTGACGGCCATGGCGGTGTCGGAAGCGAAGGCCTTGGCCGCCGCGCCGAAGAACGTGAGGTCCGCGTCGCCGCGCTCGGACCGGCCAGCTGCGGCGTACGTCAGTTGCCGCGCCGCCTCGACCTTCATGCCCATGTCGGCGAGCATGAACTGCAGCCCCTGGAACTCCGAGATCGCCTGACCGAACTGCCGGCGTTCGGCGACGTAGCCGAGGGCGTAGTCGAGCGCCCCCTGCGCGATGCCCACCGCCTGGGCGGCGATCGTGACGCGCGTGTGGTCGAGGGTGCTCATGGCGGTGGCGAAGCCGGTGCCCTCGGCGCCGATCATTCGGGACGCGGGGATCCGCACGTGGTCGAGATAGACCTCCCGGGTGGGCGAACCCTTGATGCCCAGCTTCTTCTCCGGCGCACCGAACGAGACCCCGTCGTCTGCCTTCTCGACGACGAACGCGCTGATGCCGCGGCTGCGCGCGTCCGGGTCCGTCACGGCCATCACGGTGTAGAAGTCGGAGACCCCGGCGTTGGTGATCCAGCGCTTGACGCCGTTCAGCACGTAGTCGTCACCGTCGCGTACCGCTCGCGTCTTCATGCTCACGGCGTCGCTGCCGGAGTCGGGCTCGGACAGGCAGTACGCGAACATCGACTGCCCGCTGGCCACCGGCGGGAGGTACGTCTGCTTCAGCTCGTCGGATCCCACGAGCAGCAGCGGCATCGTGCCGAGCTTGTTGACGCTCGGGATCAGCGACGATGACGCACAGGCGCGGGCGACCTCCTCGATCACGATGCACGTCGCGAGCGCGTCCGCGCCGGCGCCTCCGTACTCCGGCGGGACGTGCGGGGCGTGGAAGTCCGACGCGGCCAGGGCGTCGTAGGCCACTTTGGGGAACTCCGCGGTCTCGTCCACCTCGGCCGCGTGCGGCGCGACCTTGGCGTCGCACACTGCACGGACGGCGGCGCGGATGGCCCGGTGCTCCTCGCTCAGCGCGAACATCGGCTGGTCGGTACGCGATCGGGCTGTGCTCATAACGTCCCCTTGGGCTGCGGAAGCGGTCGAGGCCGAAGCGTGAGGACCGGTGTGCGAACGGCCGCCGTACCTGGCTGATCCTACCGCTCGGTAACCCCCGGCCGTCGGGCTCGCCCTCGCGCTGGGACTTACGTTTCGGTGGGAACGCCGGGCGTGTCGCACCGAGACGTAAGGCTCAGCGGTCGGGGAGGTCGCGGAGGGCTGCGCCCTTGCTCCGTGCGTCATCGGCGAGAGCCTGCTGGAATGCCAGCATCGCCGTGCTCAGGTCGGGGTCGCCGACTGCGAGGATCCGGACCGCGAGCAGGCCGGCGTTGCGGGCGTTGCCGATGGCCACCGTGGCGACGGGTACGCCGGCCGGCATCTGCACGATGGACAGCAGCGAGTCGATGCCGTCGAGGTGCTTCAGCGCCACCGGCACGCCGATCACGGGCAGAGGCGTGACCGCGGCCAGCATTCCCGGCAGGTGAGCCGCGCCACCGGCTCCGGCGATGATGACCTGCACCCCCCGGTGATGCGCTTCGCGGCCGTACGCCAGCATCTCGTCCGGCATCCGGTGCGCCGACACGACGTCAGCCTCGTGGGCGACGCCGAACTCCGCGAGGGCGGCGGCAGCGGACTGCATGGTCGGCCAGTCCGAGTCGGAACCCATCACGATTCCCACCCTGGGCGTACCGGAGGCGGCGCTCACGCGAAACCCTCGCACCGGGCCCGGCGAGCCACTTCACATGGCTGGTTGTCACTTCTCATGGGATGTAGGCCATGTGAAGTGACCGAGTACCACGAGAACGTGGTAAACCGACGGCAGCGGCGCGGCCCTGCGGTCATGGGGAGTCCTCGGACAGCTCGCCGTTGAACCACCCAGCCGCATGCCTCGCCCGGGCGCGCACCTCGTCGAGGTCGTCGCCGCACACCGTGACATGGCCCAGCTTGCGGCCCGGCCGCGAAGCCTTGCCGTACAAGTGCACGCGGACCCCCGGGTCCCGCGCCAGCACGTGCGGGTAGCCGTCGTACAGGTGCCCGACCGGCCCGCCGACGACGTTGACCATCACGCTGCACCGCGACCGAGCGGCCGGGTCGCCCAACGGCAGGTCGAGCACCGCCCGCAGGTGGTTCTCGAACTGGCTGGTGACCGCCCCGTCGATGGTCCAGTGCCCGGTGTTGTGCGGTCGCATCGCCAGTTCGTTGACGAGCACCCGGCCGTCGCGGGTCTCGAACAGCTCGACCGCGAGCACCCCCACCACGTCGAGCTCGGCCGCGATCCGCATGGCCACCTGCTGCGCCTCGACCGCCAGACCGGGATCGAGCCCCGGGGCCGGCGCGATCACCTCGCGACACATGCCGTCGCGCTGCACGGACTCCACCACCGGGTACGTCGCGACCTGCCCGGACGGCGAACGGACCGCCAGCGCGGACAGCTCCCGGACGAAGTCGACCCGCTCCTCGGCCAGCACCTGGCCGCCCCCGGCGAGCGCCTGGTCGGCGCCGGCCTCGTCGTCGACCATCCAGACGCCACGCCCGTCGTACCCCCCGCGGGCCGATTTGAGCACCACCGGGTAGCCGCCGAGCGACCCGGCGAACTCGACGACGTCGGCCGGCGTGGTCACCACGCGGTGCCGCGGGCTGGGCACGCCGAGACCGGCGAGCCGCGCCCGCATCGCGATCTTGTCCTGGGCGTACAGCAGGGCGTGCGGCCCTGGACGGCAGGCGACCCCCTCGGCGTCGAGGGCACGCAGGTGCTCGGGCGGCACGTGCTCGTGGTCGAACGTGACCACCGCGCAACCGGCGGTCGCCTTGCGCAACGTGTCGAGGTCGCGATAGTCACCGACCATCGGGTCGCGCACCACCTGGGCGGCCGACACGTCGTCACCCTCGGCCAGCAGACGGAGCGGCACCGCGAGCGCGATCGCCGCCTGTGCGAGCATCCGGGCTAGCTGCCCACCGCCGATCACCGCGACGACGGGCCCGTCGATCGGGCTGGATGCGAGCTCGTCAGCGGCCACGGTCGTGAGCCTAACGATGCTTCGGTCGGCTCGGCGAGGTAGCCTCCCAGCGCCCGCCCGTACGCCGCGGGAAGCCCACTCACCACTCGAAGGTCCCCGTGCCCACGAGCTCGTCGCCGGTGCTCACGTCGTCGGCGCAGTCGCGACTGCGCCGACTGACGCACGAGGTTGCCAGCTTCGGCATCGTGGGCGGGCTCGGCTACATCGTGGACGTCGGCACGTTCAACCTGCTCCGGTACGCCGGCAACCCAGGGGTGCTGCACGACAAGCCGCTGACCGCCAAGGTCATCTCCGTCACGTTGGCCACCGTGGTCACCTACCTGGGCAACCGGTTCTGGACCTGGCGGCACCGGCGTCACGGCAGCGGAGCCCGGCAGTGGGGGCTGTTCGTCCTCCTCAACCTGATCGGCATGGGCATCGCGCTGGCCTGCTTGGCCGTGTCGCACTACGTGCTCGACCTGACCAGCCCCTTGGCCGACAACGTCTCCGCCAACGTCGTCGGGCTCGTCCTCGGCACCGCGTTCCGCTTCTGGTCCTACCGCACGTACGTCTTCCGTGCGCATCGGCCAGACTGAGCCGCCGTACCGCGACCCGCGCCGCGAGGAGCCTCGATGCCCCAGGACCGAGCCAAGACCGTGTTCCTGCACATCGGTCTGCACAAGTCCGGCACGACCTACCTGCAAGGCGTACTCCGGGCCAACCGCGCCGCGCTGGCCGCCGAAGGGGTGCACTTCCCGGGGGGACCGGGTCAGCCGGTGCACACGTTCGCGGTGTACGACCTGTTCGGCCGTCGGCCCCGTGGCAGCGGGGACGACCGGATCAGCGGGCAGTGGCAGGCGATGACCGAGCTGGTGCTGGCCGACCCGGCGCCGGTGTCGCTGCTCAGCGAGGAGGCGACCAGCTTGGCCAGCCCCAAACAGGCCCGGGCCGCCGTCGAGTCGTTCCCCGGATGTGAGGTGCACGTCGTGGTCACGGCACGCGACCTGGCCAGGGTGGCGCTGTCGGCCTGGCAGGAGGACGTGAAGTCCGACGAGACGTGGACCTGGCGGGCGTGGGCCGACGCGGTCGCCAATCCGGGTCGCCGAGCCACGGCGCCGGGGCGCGGCTTCTGGCTGCGGCAGGACCTGCCGGCCGTCCTCGACGTCTGGGGGGCCCTGCTGCCACGCCACCGGGTTCACGTGGTCACGGTGCCGCCGCCGGGCACGCCTCGGACGGAGCTGCTCGGCCGGTTCGCCTCGGTCGCGGGGTTCGACGCTGCGGCGCTGCGCGAGCAGCCTTCGTGGGACAACCCGAGCACCGGTGTCACCGGCACCGAGGTGCTGCGGCGGATGAACGAACGGATGCACCGCAGGCTCAACCAACGGCAGTACCACGACGTGGTGGAAGTGACGCTCGCGCCGATCCTCGCCGCCGCGACCAACGCCAGGCTGCGGCTCCCCGACGAGGACCGTGGGTGGGTCGAGGTCGAGTCACGCCGGATCCGCGACGCGGTGCGCCAGGCCGGCTATCGGGTGGTCGGCGACCTCGACGACCTCGCCCCGCAGATCACCGAGGACGGTCGCGACCCCGGCACCGCAACCGACCCCGAGCTGCTCGACACCGCGCTCCAGGCGCTGGCCGGGCTGACCGAGGCGTTCGGCAAGGCCCGCTGGGCCCGTCCAGCGGCCAGCCTGAACCGGGTCCCAGCCCGAGGCCGCGCCGGTGGTGCCGGCAGCACCGCCAGGTCGCTGGCGTTCCGCGGCAAACGCGCCGCCGTCAACGTCGCGGACCGCAATCAGGCAGTCGCCAAGGGCCTCGCCTGGTTCCTGCGGGTACGCACGGCGCGCACTCGCCGGCGCGCCCGACCCTGACCCGCCCGACCCTGACCCGCCCGACCCTGGCCACCCCCGACCTGACCACCGCGACCCGACCACCCCGACCACGCCGACCCTGATCACACCGGGTCAGAACGCCCACCGGCGTCGAACGGTGATGGGTTCGACCACACCGAGCCCACGCATCGGTCGGGCCGGCAGCGTCCGGGTCTCGAACTCCTCCTCGGGCATCGCAGCCGCGGTGGGCTCGTCGACGATCACCCGGTTGCGCCGCGCCACGGTGGTGAGACGTGCCGCGATGTTGACCGGGGGCCCGAACACGTCACCGAGTCGCGAGATCACGGTCCCGGTGGCCAATCCCACGCGTACGTCGGGCAGCGACGTGTCCGGGCCGATCGCCTCCACGATGTCGAGCGCGATGCCGACCGCCGCGACCGGATCCTCCGCCACGAACAGCACCGAGTCCCCCAGGGTCTTGATCACCCGGCCCCCGGCGCCGGCGACGATGTCGGCGCACCGCGACTCGAAGACCTCGACGAGCTCGGCGAGCCGGTCGTCGTCGAGACCGTTGGACAGCGCGGTGAAGCTGACAAGGTCGGCGAAACCCACGGTGAGCACCGTGTTGAGCAGGTCGGCGTCGGCGGCGCCGAGGCTCTCCACGCGGGCCACGGCCGCGGCGAGGTGCCGGCGCCAGGCATAGACAAGCAGCTGCTCGAACGCCGGCGCCACGGTCTGACCCAGCGCCAGCGCCGACGTGAGCCGGCTCTCGTGGTCCTCCGCGGCACGTTCCTCCACGACCTGGGCCAGCGTGGCCACCTCCCAGTCGGCCAGCCGGGCCATCGTGTTGCCCAGCGCCCGGGTCAGACGGATCACCGTCTCCAGGTCGAGCGCGCCACCCTCGACCGACTTGCGGACCAAGGCGAGGGCGTGCTGGTCCTCGGAGGTGAACGCGACGTCGTTACCGGTGTCGGGGAACCCCAGGGCGCGCCACAGGCGTTGCGCCTCGTCCAGGGACATGCCGGCCCCGTCGGCGACCTGGTCCCCGGTCAACGAGGGGGTCTCGCCGAGCATGGCCCGCTCGAGCTCGTCGCGACCTTCGTGGCGGCCCCCGTCATGCGGGTGCGCGGCTCCCGTGGCGGTCATCGCCCCGACGGGTCCCCGTCACCGTGGCCGTGCTGCAGGCGGGTTCCGTCATCGTCCGAGCCGTCGTGCAGGCTGAACAGCAGGTCGGAGATCGTGTGGTGCACGCTCTCGACCTGGGGTACGTCGTGCAACACCATGCCCCCGGTCTCGGAGGCGTCCCGAATGCTCAGCGTGCCGCAGCCGAGCATCCGGTCGAAGATCCCCTTCTCGTACGCGACGTCGTTGACCCGCTGCAACGGAATCACTCGTCCTGAGCGGGAGAAGACGCCCTTCTGCTCCACGATCCGGCGGGTGGTGACGGTGTAGGTCGTGCTCATCCAGCGCAGGAACGGCGCGATCACCCACCACAGCAGGATGATCACCGCGATCACGAGTACCACGATGACCAGCCACTTGTGCGCCGAGCCGCTCGGTATCACCGCGATCAGGAAGCCGGTGGCGGCACACACCAGCACGAGGATCAGTGCCGGCACGGCAAGCGCCTTGATGTGCGTGCGCATGGACAGCACGACGTCCTCACCGTCGGTCAGGAACTTGCGCGAGACAGCCATGCCTCGTCCTCTCCTCGTGCTCGGCCACCGGTACGGCCGTCGACCGACCCCGACGGGTCTGTCGCCGCAGTGATCGTGTCACGAATGCGGCCGCAGATGCACCACGTCACCCGCCCCCAAGGCGTGCCGAGTCCCTGCGCTGTCGACCACGAGACGACCCGCCGCGTCCACCGCGACGGCGGTGCCGGCCAGGTGCTTCCCGCCTGGCAGCTGGACGCGGACCTGCTTGTCGAGCGTCGAGCAGCGTCGGACGTACGACTCGTGCAGACCCTCGGCCGGATCACCCGAGGCAGCCAGCCAGCCGCGGTACAACGGCTCGAACGTGCGCAGCAGGTTGCGCAACAGCACCGAGCGATCCAACCCGGCGGCACCCTCGCGGTTGAGCGCGGTGGCATGCGGAGTCGGCAGCTCGGCGTCCCCGAGGTCGACGTTGAGCCCGATCCCGATCACGGCGGCCGCACCGTCGGGTGTCTCGATTCGCTCCGTCAGGATCCCGGCCAGCTTGCGGTCCCCGACCATCACATCGTTGGGCCACTTGAGGACCGCGTCGACGGTGGTGGCCCGCAGCACTGTCTCGAGCACGGCCACGCCGGCCAGCAGCGGCAGCCAGGGCCAGCGGGGCGTCGGCACCGCGTCCGGGCGTACCAGCACGGAGACCACCAGACCTGAGCGTGGCGGCGCCGACCAGGCCCGGTTCAGCCGTCCTCGGCCTGAGCGCTGGTCGTCGGTCGTCGCGACGGTGCCCTCGGGGGCACCGGCTCGGGCGGACGCCGCCAGGTCCGCGTTGGTGCTCTCGGTGTGCTCCGTCACCACGATGTCCCGCCACCACGACCCTGGTCGTACGAGAGCATGCTGCAACGTCGCCGCGTCGAGCGGCGGGCGTGCCAGGTCTTCGTAGGCCATGTGGCTAGTCTGACGGCCGTGAGCAGCACAGCCGAGTCTCCGCCCGCCAAACAGCCCGCCAAACAGTTCGAGACGGCACCCGACGAGATCGACGTCCACACCAGCAGCGGCAAGGCCGCCGACCTCGAACGCCGGCTCGACGAGGCCATCCATGCCGGCTCCGCGCGCGCGGTGGAGAAGCAGCACGCCCGCGGCAAGCTGACCGCACGCGAGCGGGTGCAGATGCTGCTCGACGAGGGCAGCTTCGTCGAGATCGACGAGCTGGCCCGGCACCGCAGCACCGCCTTCGGCCTGGACAAGCGGCGACCCTACGGGGACGGCGTGGTCACCGGCTACGGAACTGTCGCGGGCCGGCAGATCTGCGTGTTCGCGCAGGACTTCACCGTGTTCGGCGGCAGCCTCGGCGAGGTGTACGGCGAGAAGATCTGCAAGGTCATGGATCTCGCGATGAAGACCGGCTGCCCGGTGGTCGGCATCAACGAGGGAGCCGGAGCCCGCATCCAGGAGGGTGTCGTCTCGCTCGGGTTGTACGGCGACATCTTCCGCCGCAACGTGCACGCGTCCGGCGTCATCCCGCAGATCTCGCTGATCATGGGCTCCTGCGCCGGCGGGCACGTCTACTCCCCCGCGGTCACTGACTTCACCGTGATGGTCGACGGCACGTCCAACATGTTCATCACCGGTCCCGACGTGATCAAGACGGTCACCGGCGAGGACGTCACGATGGAGGAGCTCGGCGGAGCCCGCACCCACAACACCAAGTCGGGAAACGCCCACTACATGGGTGCCGACGAGGACGACGCGATCGAGTACGTCAAGGCGTTGCTGTCGTACCTCCCGCAGAACAACCTCGAGGAACCAGTCGTCTACGACGACCCGGCCGAGCTCGACTTCACCGACACCGACCGGTCACTCGACTCGCTGGTGCCCGACTCGCCGAACCAGCCGTACGACATGCACATCGCGATCGAAGCGGTCCTCGACGACGGCGAGTTCCTCGAGGTGATGCCGCTGTTCGCCCCCAACATCGTCGTGGGCTTCGGCCGCGTCGAGGGTCACAGCATCGGCGTGGTCGCCAACCAGCCGATGCAGTTCGCCGGCACCCTCGACATCAACGCGTCCGAGAAGGCGGCCCGGTTCGTCCGCACCTGCGACGCCTTCAACCTGCCGGTGCTGACGTTCGTGGACGTTCCCGGCTTCCTTCCCGGCACCGACCAGGAGTGGAACGGCATCATCCGGCGCGGCGCCAAGCTGATCTTCGCGTACGCCGAGGCGACCGTCCCGCTGGTCACCGTCATCACCCGCAAGGCCTACGGCGGGGCCTACGACGTGATGGGGTCCAAGCACCTCGGCGCCGACATGAACATCGCCTGGCCGACTGCTCAGATCGCGGTGATGGGTGCGCAGGGCGCGGTCAACATCCTCTATCGCGGGGAGCTGTCCGAGGCCGACGACCCCGACGCACGACGCGCGGCCCTGATCACGGAGTACGAGGACACGCTGGCCAACCCGTTCATCGCGGCCGAGCGGGGCTACGTCGACGCGGTCATCCACCCGCATGAGACGCGGGTGGAGATCGTCCGGTCCCTGCGCCTGCTGCGGACCAAGCGGGAGACGCTGCCGCCCAAGAAGCACGGAAACATCCCGCTGTGAGCGACGGCGAGACCACGCCGCGATCGGTGGACCAGACGCCGTTGTTGCGGGTCGTGCGCGGCGTTCCCGACGACGCGGAGCTGGCAGCGCTCGTCGCCGTCGTCGCCTGCCGGTCCGGCGGCGGGAACCCCCCTTCGCCCGGTCCCGAACCGTTGTGGTCGAGCCCGGCACGCGCCGCGGGGGCACCGCTGTGGCCGGGTCACGGAGCATGGCGGGCGTCCGCGATGCCGCGGTGAGCTGCCGTTGCGCCCAGGGCGTCGGACCCGTGGATCCGAGGTCTGCCGGGTAACGTTGGGGCCGTGACAACGGGCCAGAGGACCGGCGAGGACAGAGCCGAGGACTCGGTGGGGACGGTCGACTCGAGGACACCGGACGAGCCGCGGGTCGACGCCGCTCCGCAGACCGGGCCGCGCCGCAACTCGGTGCACGCCATCATCGTGGCGGCCCGACCTCATCAGTGGATCAAGAACGTTCTCGTGCTGGCGGCCCCGGTGTTGGCGAGCAAGGTCACCGACACGAGCGTCTACGTCCCGACGCTGATCGCGTTCGCGGCGTTCTGCCTGGCGGCGTCGGGGATCTACTTCATCAACGACGTCCGTGACATCGCCGAGGATCGCGCTCATCCGCGCAAGCGGTTCCGTCCGATCGCGGCCGGCGAGGTGTCCCGCGTGGTCGCCGTCCAGATCGGCTGCCTGCTGCTGGTCGCCGCACTGCTGCTGACGCTGCTCGCCACCTGGCAGCTCCTGGCCGTCATCGCGACCTACGAAGCCGTGTCCCTCGTCTACTGCCTCGCGCTCAAGGACGAGCCGGTGATCGACATCGCGATCATCGCCTCCGGCTTCCTGCTCCGGACCGTCGCCGGCGGAAGTGCGTCCGGCATCGCCCTGTCGCACTGGTTCCTGCTGGCCGCCGCCTTCGGCTCGTTGTTCATGGCAGCCGGCAAGCGCTACGCCGAGGCCGTCGCGTTCGGGCCGGGCGAGTCCGAGACGCGGCGCTCGCTGAGCCGCTACTCCGCGACGTACCTCCGGTTCGTGTGGAGTGTGTCCGCGGCCGTGCTGATCATGACGTACGGCCTGTGGGCCTTCGAGGTCCGAACCGAGACCTCCGTCCCGTGGGCCGCGATCTCGATGGCGCCGTTCGTGCTCGCCGTGCTTCGGTACGCCGTGGACGTCGACGCCGGCCGGGCCGGGGAGCCGGAGGACATCGCGCTGTCAGACCGGGTCCTTGAGGGCCTGGCCCTTGTCTGGCTCGTCTTCGTCGCGCTCTCCGTCTATGGGCCCTGACGGCCGCGCCCCCTCGTCGGCGGCCACTGGCGGCGTCGTCCTGCGGCGGTCGAGCACCGCGATCCCGATGCCGGCCAGCAGCAGGATCACTGCCAGGGCAGGGATCCCAACGAGCTCCGCGGTGCTCAACGGAACGTACGCCACGGTGAGGGTCCCGCTGGCACCCGGTGGCAGCGTGACCGAGACCAGCACGTTGTCGAGCGCCTGCACTGGGAGGGACGTGCCACCCAGTGTCGCCTGGTAGCCCGGCCAGTAGATGTCGCGGAACACCAACGTCGCTCCGGACCGGCTGGACACCTGATAGGACTGGCTGTCGTTGCTGACGTGGCTCGGCGTCACCGTGGCCGAGCCGATGATGGCGGTGACCCGACCGTTGACCGTCTGCGGCTTGACCCGCTGGAACTTGGCGAACGCCCCACCGTGGCCGACCTCGCGCCAGCCGGGTCCGGCGACCCGCCTGAACAGGTCCTGCCGCTGGTCGCCGCCGACGACGATGGTCTTGTAGCCGAGCAGGTCGACCCACTTTCTGCCGGTCGCCTGCTCGTTCTCGAACAGCCGGGACACCTCGGCCGGGCATGCTTCGCCTTGGGCGTCGTCGATGCAGAACTGGGCCCGGAAGTACTTCTGGCTGATCGAGGAGTAGCCCGGTGCCATCCGGGCACGCCCCGACAGGTGCGCGAAGCCCCGCCCCACGCCGTCGACGAACCACTGGGTCCACACCGCTGGGCCCCGGCCGCTGTAGGCCGCGAAAACCGGCTGGTCGGCCGTGTCGAGGGCCAGCGGCCCGGGCCGGATCCGCGAGATCTTGGCGCCGTTGCGGTCCTGCGGCTCGTGGATGCCGAACGCGAGCCCGGCGAAGACCAGCGTGGCCACCAGGGCGAACACGCCGGCCACCCTGGGCCGGGCGGCGCGGACCGCCAGCACGAGGACCAGCGTGCCGGCCGCCACCACCAGCACCGCCACGAACGCGGACACGTCCGTCGGGTCGCGTGCCCAGCTGACCCAGGCGACGCAGAGCAGCGACGCGGCGATGCCCACACACCGCGTCCGGGTGACGACCAGCCTCGACCTCGCCGCCAGCACGACGACCACGACCACGAAGAACACCTGGAAGCCCGCCAGGGCCCGGATCGGGTCGCGGACCGGGCCGAGGAGGCTCGGCGACTGCGTCAGCAGCAGCATCGCCACGGCAGCCAGGGCACCCGTCAGGACCCCACGGAAGCGGGCGGTCCCCCTGTGCCAGTCGACGAGCCACAGCACCGGCAACGCGAACCAGCCGGCGAAGTAGAGCGGCAGCTGGGCGCTGGTCACCCCGTGGAAGCCCAGCAGGTCTCCGTGCAGACCCGGCGCGGCGAAGCCCAGCACGTCGGCCAGATTGACCACCATGAAGTTGTTGTTGCTGATCGAGGTCGAACGGATCGTGTACGCCGCGGCGTGAGCCAGCGGAAGGATCGTCAGGGCGGCGCCGACCAGCCCCCCTGCCGTCGCGACGACTCGGGCGACGATCGGGCGCAGCCACGCCCACCGGGGCAGCGACCGGTCCCGCCAGGCCACCTGCTCCACCAGCGCACCGATGACCAGGGCGGCGACCATGAACCACGTGGCCGGCCAGCCGGAGGCGATCGCAAGGTAGGTGAAGACGCCGATCCCGAGACATCTCCACGGGCTGGAGCGGCCGGCCCACGCCCACCACAGCCACGGCAGCCAGGCGATCGACACCACTCCAGGAATCCAGTCGAGGCCGAGCCAGTAGAACAGGTAGCCCGAGGTGGCCGTAGCCGCACCCGCGGCCGCAGCCCATGGTCCGCGGGCGCCGAGCTCCAGCAGCAGCGTGGTGGTGCCAAGACACAGGATCAGCAGGTAGACCGCTGCCCACAGGAACCCGGCCAGAGCGAGGTTGTCGAGGTAGGACAGCAGGATCGACGACACCCAGTGGGTCGGTTCGTACAAGCCGTACTGGATGTCGAGGGAGAAGTTGCCGGACGGGCCGAGGTTGGGATCGATGATCGGGAAGCCGCCGTCACGCAGCCTCCGCCCGATGTCGCGCGCCGCCGGAACGTACTGGTTGCGCTTGTCGTCGACGAACCAGGCGTACGGCCGCCAGAGATACTCGAGGGCGAGCAGTACGCCCGTCGACGCGACCGCCACGCCCTGCCACTGGATTTTCTGCACCAGACACTTCATGCGTCAGCGCAGCACTTTCTTGGCGACCGCGAGAACTCCCTGCTTGGCGGGGCTGCGGTGTTGGGACGCGTTGGCACCCGCGAGCGCCTCACGATGCTGCAGGAACCAGTCGTAGGAGTCGCGGAATGCCGCGTCGGTCGAGTAGGTGGCGCTCCACCCGAGCTGCTCCTTAGCCGCGGTGAGGTCGAACCACAGGGACTTGCTGTACATGATCCAGTGGTAGGGGCCGAACGGAGTCAGTCCCAGAGTCGCAGTGGCCTGCATCGCCTTGCTGGTAAGGCCGATCGGCACCGAACGAACCTTGGCGCCGGTGCCGGCGTAGTCGCAGAGGTGCTGGACGGCCTCCCGCATGGTGCCGAACTCCTCGGCACCGATGTTGTAGACGCCGGGACCACTGCGGTGTCCGGCCAGGATGCAGGCGGTGGCCAGGTCGTGGGCGTGCACGAACTGGTAGGTGTTGTCACCCCTGCCCAGAACGGGCACGGCCGCACCGTCGGCGATCCAGTCGAACAGGATCCCGAAGATGCCGAGCCGGCCAAGACCGAGGATGGTGCGCGGTCGGACGATGCTGACGTCGAGGCCGCGGCTCACCGCCGCGTGGCAGAGCAGCTCGGCTTCGTACTTCGCCCGGCCGTAGGCCTCGACCGGCGTCGCAGGCGTGTCGGGGAAGACGGGGTTGGATGCGGGCACGCCGAAGACAGCGGACGACGACGTGTAGACCACCTTGGCCACGCCGGCGTCCTCGCAGGCGGTCAGCAGTGTGTTGGTGCCCCCGACGTTGACACTCTCGAACAACGCCTTGTCACGGGCCAGCGGCACCTGTGCCACGTTGTGGTAGACGACGTCTACGCCGTCCACGGCGCGTCGCACGTCTGCCGCGTCGCGGATGTCTCCCTGGACCATCTCGACCTCGGGCGGCCGGTCGTCCGCGTCCACGAGGTCGAGGACGCGTATCTGCGACCCCTGTGCGCGCAGCTCGGCCACCAGCAGTGAGCCGAAGTAGCCGCTTCCTCCCGTGACCAGGGAAACCCCCGTCATGCCCGACTCCCGTCCTCGAACTCGTTCCCGATGCCGCCTGCGCTCGCGGTCGCGCTGCCGTCAGCCTGTTGCATCAGATGTCGACGCCTCGTTCGACACACCATCTGATCGACTCTCGCATGCCGGCATGGAGATCGACGCGCGGCGCGTAACCGAGAACCTGCTGAGAATGCCCGATGTCGCAGGCGATGGTCTTGTCCATCTCGCCCAGGACGTGGAACTCCTGGTGATAGATCCCGCGAGCCTGTAGCACCCCGTCGATCCGCTCGGCGATCTTGCCGGCGACAGCCGGCAACCGGATCTGCCGGTCGGCCACCTCGAACCCCTCGTCGGCCAGCGCACGCTTGACCGTGGCCAGCACCTCCGACATGGGGTACGCCCGGGCATCGGCGATCCAGAACGCGTCGCCTGCGGCGTCCGGATGCCGCTCGGCCAGAGCCACGCCCTGGACCAGATTGTCGACGAACACCATCGAGCGGCGCTGCCTGCCGTCACCCATCAAGGGGAACCGTCCGGTGCGTACCAGGCGGAAGAACGTGGTCTGCCGCAGCGGCTGCCAGGGACCGTAGAACCACGGCGGGCGCACCACCACGGTCTGCAGCCCGCCCGGGTCGTTGGCGTCGCGTACGCGCTGCTCGGCCAGCATCTTGGAGCGCCCGTAGCCCATGTAGGGCCGGTAGGGCTCGTCGTGGCGGAAGACGTCCTCTGTCGTCGGGTTGACTCCGAACGGTGAGTTCGACGAGACGTGCACCATGCGACGGACCCGGGCCGCGCGGGCCGCGTCCAGCACGGTGATGGTCCCCCCGGTGTTGACCCGCTCGAAGTCGGCCACCCTCTTGGGGTGGATCACGCCGGCGGCGTGGACGACCGAGGCGCCCTCGGCACCGGCGAACAACCGCGCGACGGCCCCCCCTTCGGCGACGTCGCCCACGTGGACCTCGGCGTGGGGACTCACCTCGGACACCGCCGGCACGTCCGACGGGGTCGGCACCAGCACCCGCACCCTCCCACCGCGACGGACCGGACCGACCCGGTCGCTGTCCATCCCGGACGCGAGAGCGGCCAGGTAGGCGCGACCGAACCAGCCGCTGGCACCGGTGAGGATGGTCAGCTCCGGCGCCTCGAGTAGCTCCGTCACGCAATCGCTCCTTCAGAGGTCGTCTCGCACATGGTGGGGCGGCCGAGATCGGCCAGGAAATGGTCGATGTTGCGGTGCGCCACGGCCATCAAGGTGCCCTGGGGATTGACGCCGGGCGCCCAGGGCAGCAGTGATGCGTCGTTGACCCGCAGGTTGGTCGTGCCGTGCACGGCACCGAAGGAGTCGGCACCGGACCTCGTGATGTCCTCCCCCATCGGCACGGAGCCCGTCAGGTGCACGGTCATGAGGCTCGCGGTCCCTGGCGCGAACGCCTCGACCGCGGCGGCTGCGTCGACCCGGTTGGTGACGACGGGTGCCTTCGCGTACGACGGATAGACCGTGGTGGCACCGGCCGCGAGCATGAGGTGGATCAGCCTGGCGAGGCCGCTGCGCAGCCGAGCGCCGTCGCCGGGCGTGAGCCGGTAGGTCACAAGGGGGTCGGTGAAGCCCGGGACGGCCGTGACGCGACCGCGTCCCTGACTCTGGATCGCTGCGTAGTAGACGGTCTGGCGTCGCCAGGACTCTGTCGCCCGGTGGAACTCGGGCCAGTTCTCCGACAGAGCCAACGCGATCAGGGCCGGCCGGCTGGCGGATCCGCCGAAGCTCAGCCAGGAGCCGAACTCCTTGACCTGGTAGGTCGCGAGATCCCCCGGGGCGTTGACCTCATCGGCGAACTCCGCGACCACCTTGACCGTCGGGTGCACTGACAGGTTGCCGCCGATGTTGCGACGCAGGCCGCTGCGCTGCAGCAGCGCGGGTGTCTGCGTCGCGCCCGCGCACACGAACACGTGGTCGGCGACGACCCGCTCGTGATGGGCGACCCGGCCGTCGCGCCGGACGACCTCGATGGCGTCGACCCGGGGACCGCTCATGGTCAGCCTGCTGACCTTCGCGTTGGTCCACAGCTGTGCACCGGCGCTGGTGGCTGCCGGGAGGTACGTCCGGCTCATCGTCTGCTTCTCGACCCTGATCCCCCCGTTCTCGCGGTGGTAGCGCGCCCATCGGGGGACGTCGAAGCCGCTCCAGCCGAGCGCGTTCGCGCCCCGCTGCAACACGCGTGACGGTGCCGGGAGCTCGGGCTCCGGCCACGGCGCGACGCTCAACGCGCGCTCGACGCGTCGGTGGTACGGCTCGAGGGTCGTGGTGTCGAGCCCCTCGATCCGGTAGCTGCTGCTCCAGGCGTCCAGCAGCTGGGCCGACGGTCGGTGGTAGAGGCCGGAGTTGACCTCGCTGCCACCCCCGGCGCCACAGCCTTCGGTGTAGGCGATGGACGGGCGCCCGAGCGCCACCGTCAACCCGGCGTTGCGATACTGCCGCTGCATCTGGTCGACGGAGTAGGGCTCCACGCTGCCCGCCTCGACCCAGTCGCCCTCCTCGACGACGATCACATCCAGACCGGCCTCGGCGAGGACGCGCGCGGTGACGGCTCCGCCGGGACCGGATCCGATCACCACGGCGTCGACGCGACGGGTCACGTCGCAGTGTCCTGTCGGTGCCGGTTCTCGAACACGCCGACCAGGCCCAGCCCGCGCGTCAGCCGGGCGTACTCGCCGAGGATGGGGAGGGGCACGGCGGCGAGCCTGGCGGCGAGGTCGGACTGCCGGCGGGCAGACAGCCCTCGGAACGAGCCGCGACCCAGCACACTCAGCGCGGCGTAGACGGCAACAGATGCGACTCGTACACCCGCGCGAGTGACGTCCGGCATTGCCGCGACGCTGTCGTCGACGTAGCGGGCGGCCTCCTCGCGCTCCTCGGGTGCGGAGTCGGGAAGGTCATGGGCAAGCAGCGCCGTCGCCACAAGTGCGGGCACGGACGCGCCCTGCGTGGCCTGTCCAGTCACTGGGCCGAGGCTACACTCCGGCCACGTGTCCCCCCGCCCCCTGACCGCCCGAGTCGACGCCGTGCACCGGCAGGCGCTGCGCTTCCTGCTGGTGGGGGCGAGCACGGTGGCGATCGACTTCGTCGTCTATCACACCGAGCAGTTGTTCGGTGTCCCGCTGACTCCGGCGAAGACGGTCAGCTTCATCGTGGCGACCGTCTGCGCGTACCTGTTGAATCGCTCGTACACGTTCGGTGCGGCGGGTGGCCGGTCCGTGATCGCACGGTTCGGGGCGTTGTACGCCGCGACGCTGGTGGTCAATGTCGGCGTCAACGCCGCGGCCCTCGCCCTGCTGCCGCCGGGGCGCTTTCACATCCTTGGCGCGTTCCTGTGCGCGCAGGTGGTGTCGTCGACGATCAACTTCGTCGGGATGCGGCACGTGGTGTTCACCGACCGCACCGGACGCCGCCCGGCTGGTCTCCCCGTCGACCAGGAACCGACGTGACCCTGTCTGTCGTCCTGGCGTCGGCGTCGTCCGGCCGCCTCGACACGCTGCGCCGCGCCGGCGTCCACCCATCCGTGGTGGTGTCCGGGGTTGACGAGGAGTCGGCGCAGGCGGAGTCACCGGCCGCGCTCGCCCAGCTGCTGGCTGCGATGAAGTGCCGCGCCGTCGACGCCGCCCTCGCCGCCCGCACCCCCGGCGCCGATCCGACACTTACGCCCGCGCTGCTCGGCAGGGAACCGCGGCTCGTGATCGGATGCGACTCGATCCTCGAGTTGGACGGCACGGCGTACGGCAAGCCAGCGAACGCGGAGGAGGCTGTGCGGCGATGGCACGCCATGCGCGGACAGCAGGGCGTGCTGCACACCGGCCACGCGATTCGGCTGACCCGCGGCGGTCGGCTGAGCGAGTCGCTGGCGACCGGGTCCACCCGGGTCGGCTTCGCCGACCTCACCGACGACGAGATCGACGCGTACGTCGCCACCGGTGAACCGCTACGTGTCGCTGGCGCCTTCACCGTGGACGGCCTCGGCGGACCGTTCGTCTCCGGCATCGCCGGCGATCCGCACAACGTGGTCGGCATCAGCCTGCCGCTGCTGCGGACCATGCTCCGCGACCTGGGAGTGACGTGGCCCGAGCTTTGGACCCTCACAGCCACAGCTGCCCTCCGCTAGGCCGCCAGCCCGCCCACTGGCCCCGCCAATTTGCCCTGCCTCACACGCCGTAAGCACCGCTTCGCGCCCGAAATGCCGGATTCAGCGGTGCCGCAGGCGTGTGAAGCCGGATTCAGCGGTGCCGCGGCGTGTGAAGCCGGGAGGATGGAGCGTGTGAAACCCGGGGACTACTCGACCGGGAGCCCGAGACCGCGAGCGATCAGCATTCGCTGCACCTCTGAGGTCCCCTCGCCGATCTCCAGGATCTTCGCGTCGCGGTAGAACCGTGCGACGGGGTACTCCTCCATGAAGCCATAACCGCCGAACACCTGGGTGGCGATCCGAGTCGCCGTCACCGCCGACTCGGTCGCATAGAGCTTCGCCACGGCGGCGGCCTGCTTGAAGTCCTTGACCGGGGCCCCAGCGTCCTTCATGGCGGCTGCCTTGTAGGTCAGCATCCGGGCCGCGTCGGCCATCACCTTGAGGTCGGAGATCTGGAAGGCGACCCCCTGCTTGGTCCCGATCGGTACACCGAACGTGGTGCGCTCCCCGGCGTACTGCACGCTCAGGTCGAGACAGGCCTGGATGCACCCCACGGCGAGCGCCGCGATCGCCACCCGCCCGTCGTCGAGCGTCGCGAGGAACTGAGCGAACCCGCGTCCCCGTGTCCCGAGCAGGTTGGCCTCGGGCACCCGTGCGTCGCTGAACGCCAACGGGTGGGTGTCCGAGCAGTGCCACCCGAGCTTGTCGTACGCCGGCTCCGCGGTGAAGCCGGCGGTGCCAGCCGGCACCAGGATCGACGAGATCTCCGGTCGGCCGTCGTCGCGCGTGCCGGTGCGTGCCGTGACCGTCACCACGGATGTCATCACCGACCCGGAGTTGGTGATGAACTGCTTGGCGCCGTTGACGACCCACTTGCCGTCGACTAGATCGGCCTTGGTGCGGGTCGCGCCGGCGTCGGACCCTGAGCCAGGCTCGGTCAGCCCGAACCCGGCGAGGGCCCTTCCGGCGACGAGGTCGGGGAGCCACTGCTGCTTCTGCGCATCGTCGCCGAACGTGAGGATCGGGTTGATGCCGAGCCCCACCGCGGCCTCGAGGGTGATGCCGAGAGACTGGTCCACCTTGCCGATCTCCTCGATCGCCACGCACACGCTGGTGAAGTCCCCGGCCGAGCCGCCGTACTCCTCCGGTGCGGTGAGGCCGAACAGGCCCAGGTCGCCCATCTGGGTGACGACCTCGACCGGGAAGTAGTGCTTCTTGTCCCACTCGGCGATGTGTGGCGCGATCCGCTCGGCGGCGAAGTCGGCGACGCTGCGCCGGAACTCCTCGTGCTCGCGGGACAGCTCGAACGTCATGCGGTGGCCCTTCGACGGAATTGCGGGATAGTGGCTCGGATCCGGCCCGGATCTCAGCCACTATCCCGCAATTCGCGAGGAAAGGTCGGGACGGAAGGGGAGGAGCCATGCGCACGACGCCGAGCTAGAAGCCGCCGATGCCGGGCCGAGCTGGACGAGGTGGAGCGCCGTTGCCGCGAGGATCTGGCTCAGCTGGGCTGAACCGGGTGGCCAGCCGATCACCACGGCGCGAGACTGACGACGTGGCATCCCGGTTCGAGGTACGCCCGCTGACGTCGGCGACATGGGGCAGCCTTGAGGATCTGTTCGCCAAGCCGGGCGGCGCGATCGTGCGCGGCTGCTGGTGCATGTACTACCGCCGGTCGGGTCCGGTCTCGGTCAGCGCCGCCGCGGGCGTGTCCAACAAGAAGCAGCTGTGCGACCTGGTCGACGACGGTGTGGTGCCGGGCCTCGTCGGATTCGTGGACGACGAACCCGTCGGCTGGGTCAGCCTCGGGCCGCGGGCCGACTACCTCAAGCTGCAGCGGTCGCGGATCATGAAGCCGGTCGACGACACCGACGTCTGGTCGATCGTGTGCACGTACGTGTCCAAGGCCCATCGGGGCAAGGGGATCCAGCACCGCCTTCTCGCCGGCGCGATCGATCACGCCCGCGACCATGGTGTACGCATGCTCGAGGCATATCCGGTGGACAAGCCCGAGCGCAGCCACGACGACTTCATGTTCTTCGGCTCCCGCAGCCTCTTCGAGCGGGCCGGTTTCAAGGAGGTTGTCCGCCGGTCCCCCACCCGCGTGGTGATGCGGCGGGCGCTACGTGCCCGGCGAGCCGCGCCCTAGACTCCCGTCCGTGAGCCCATCGCTGAGCAAGGTCCTGGTCGCCAATCGGGGCGAGATCGCGCTGCGCGTGATCCGGGCATGCAAGGACGCCGGCCTCGGCAGCGTGGCCGTCTACGCCGAGCCGGACCGCGACGCGCTGTTCGTGCGCCTGGCCGACGAGGCGTACTCGCTCGAAGGCTCGACCCCTGGCGACTCCTACCTCTCGATCGAAAAGATCGTGGCCGCAGCGAAGCGCAGCGGCTCAGACGCCGTCCATCCGGGGTACGGGTTCCTTGCGGAGAACGCCGACTTCGCCCAGGCGGTGATCGACGCGGGCATCACCTGGATCGGTCCGCCGCCGACCGCGATCATGTCCCTCGGTGACAAGGTGCAGGCCCGTCACATCGCCCAGAAGGTCGGGGCGCCGCTCGTCGCCGGCACCGCCGACCCGGTCAAGGACGCGGACGAGGTGGTGGCCTTCGCGGAGGAACACGGGCTCCCGATCGCGATCAAGGCGGCGTTCGGAGGCGGTGGCCGTGGTCTCAAGGTCGCACGGACGCTTCAGGAGATCCCCGAGCAGTTCGAGTCGGCGGTACGCGAGGCGGTCAGCGCTTTTGGTCGAGGCGAGTGCTTCGTGGAGCGCTACCTCGACCGGCCTCGGCACGTCGAGACGCAGTGCATCGCCGACTCGCACGGCAACGTCGTGGTCGTGTCCACCCGCGACTGCTCCCTGCAGCGTCGCCACCAGAAGCTCGTCGAGGAGGCCCCCGCGCCGTACCTCTCGGACGACCAGATGAAGACGCTCTACCAGTCCAGCAAGGCGATCCTGGCGGAAGCCGGTTACGTCGGCGCCGGCACCTGCGAGTTCCTGGTCGGACAGGACGGCACCATCTCGTTCCTCGAGGTCAACACTCGCCTGCAGGTTGAGCACCCCGTCACCGAGGAGGTGACGGGTTTCGACATGGTCCGAGAGATGTTCCGCGTCGCCGCGGGTGAGGAGCTCGGCTACGGCGATCCGGACGTCGCCGGCCACGCCATCGAGTTCCGCATCAACGCGGAGGATCCCGGTCGCAACTTCCTGCCCGCCCCCGGCACCTTGACCACGTGGAAGGTCCCCTCCGGGCCGGGCGTACGCCTGGACGGCGGCTATGAGCAGGGCGAGACCGTGCCGGGAGCCTTCGACTCGCTGGTCGCCAAGCTGATCGTCACCGGGCGAGACCGCACCCAGGCGCTCGAGCGCTCGCGCCGCGCGCTGGCGGAGTTCGTGGTCGAGGGCATGCCCACCGCGATCCCGTTCCACGCGGCCGTCGTCGACGATCCCGCGTTCGTCGGCGACGCCGACGGTTTCGGCATCTACACCAGCTGGATCGAAACCGACTTCGACAACACGATCAGGGCGTACGACGGTGACGCGGAGACCGCCGAGCAAGGCGAGCGTGAACGGGTGACCGTCGAGGTCGGAGGCAAGCGCCTGGAGGTGGTGCTCCCGGCCGGGCTCGGTGCCGGTCCGCGCACCCGCGCAGGCGACAGCAAGCCCTCCCGACGCGGCGGAGGCAAGAAGAGCGGGGGTGCCGCGAGCGGCAACTCACTCACGTCCCCGATGCAGGGCACCATCGTCAAGGTCGCGGTCGAGGAAGGCCAGCAGGTCGCTCAGGGCGACCTGGTCGTCGTGCTCGAGGCGATGAAGATGGAGCAACCCCTGTCCGCACACAAGGACGGCACGATCACCGGCCTGGTCGCTGAAGCAGGTTCGACCGTGACCTCCGGCGCGGTGATCTGCGAGATCGTCGGCTGACGGCCTACTTCGAGAAGTCCACCGTGATGGTGCGCGTAGCCGTCATCCAGGTGATCCGCCCGCCCTCGAACCGCGCCCGTAGGCCACCGTCGATGATGTACACCTTCGTGGTGGGGTAACCGAGCCGGCTCCCGGCGAAGTGGTGGTTGGCGTACGAGCGCAGGATCGGGCCCCACAGAGGCTGCGCAGGCGTCTTCGAGGAGTAGAACACCATGCCGCCCTGGAACCTCGCCTTCTGACCGCCGTCAGCGGTCGCCATGATGTCGCTGGTCGGGTACCCCAACCGTCCGTGGATCCCGCCCGCCCGGCGCCACCGGGGCAGGATCGGGCCATAGACGGCCTGGGCCCCGATGCTCTGCGTCCAGAACATCTGGCCCCGTGCGAACAGCTGCATCGCGCCCGGCGTGCCGCTTGAGCTGGTGACCGGGACCTCTCCGCTGGCTGGATTGCCCAGCGGAGACTTCGACCCGCCCAGCTTCAGCCACGCCCGCATGATCGGCGTCTGCGAGAACGAGAACCACGACGAGCGCAGCCCGAACATGTAGCGCAGGTCGTCTCCGGTCAGCTGCACGGTGCCGCGTGAGCCCTGCAGCGTCATCTGCACCACCCGGCCGCCCCACTGGCCGTGCCCGTCCCGCTTGGTCACTCGCACCGCAGTCAGGTTGCCCAGCTGCGGGTACGCCGACTCCAACGCCGAGACCGAGATGGTCAGTTGCCAGTTGTGGACCGGGTTGCCGGACCAGCCGTCGTACGGATCACGCTGCGCGATGAGGTACGGCTGCCCGCCGTCGGACGTCCAGCCGCCATCGGAGGACGCGAACTGGGTGAACGCCGGATTGCCGTTGTAGGTGACGATCTGACCCGCGGTCGCGGCGACCGCGTCGTTGGTGGCCGTGGTCTCCGCGGCCACACCCGCATAGACCTGGCACGACGTGGTGTCGCAGATCTGGTAGTAGTGGTGCAGGCTCTGCCTGCGCTCGAACGCGGCGTACGTCCGGGCAGCGACCGCCTGGGCCTGTAGTGCGGCCGGCGACCACGACGAGGGCATCTCGGCAGCGACCACACCGCGGACGTAGTCGTCCAGCCGGAGCACGTCGACCGTGTCACGGAAAGGTGCGCCCACCCACGGGGACGCGGCGCGGAGTGCGCCACGGTAGACCCGCGTCGAGCCGTCCGGGAGGACCAGGGTCAACGGCCGGGCGGCGGTGAACTGACCGTCGCCGATCAGGAAGCCGCGACCGGGCACCCGCCAGTGGTGCCACCCGTTGGCATCGTGGAACTGAACCCCGCTGATCGACGGGTCGGCGCTCCGTGGCGAGATCCGCCACATGTTGACCCCGGTGGTCTGAGGCAGCGCGAAGACCTTGCTGTCGCCGAGGTCCCGGACGCTCAGACCTGAAGCCCACTTGACGATCACGTCCGACGTCGTGTCGGCAGTGATCAGCACCCGAATCCGGCCGAGGGACTTCGCCAAGGCGGTGTGGGGGTAGTAGAACGAGACGATCTGCTTCCAGGACTTTCCGGCGAGCGCCGCACCCTGGGCGCCGTACTGGCTCATCCCGTGACCGTGGCCGAACCCGTGCCCGTGCACGACGAGGTCGCCCGACACTGGCACGTAGTAGGTCTGGGCCGACGCCGGCGATGCAACGACGCCGGCCCCGACCACTGCGCCTGCCACCGCCATGGGTAGTACTGCCGACCGCCAGACACGCCTGACCGAAACTCGTTCCTTCATGCCCTGCTCCTCGGCGCTGTGTCTGGTGTCAGCTGTAGGTGATGGTGATCTTGTTGGTGGACTTGTCCCAGGTCACGACGCCGTGCTCGAACGTCGCTCGCTGACCGTTCGTGGTGTTGCGCACGCCGCTCCTGGGCAGACCGAGCTTGCCGCCGGCGTACCTCTCGTGTCGGTACTCCCACAGGATCGGCCCGTAGAACGTGAACGTGGTCGTGCGCCTAGCCGTGGTCCGCAGATACGTCCGCCCGTGCTCGAAGAGCTGCTTGGTCCAGCCCGAGGCCGCCGCGGCACGAATGTCGGCAGTCGGGAACCCGAGGACGCCCGGTGCCCCCCCGTAGGCTCGATAGACCGTGAGCAAGGAGCTCGGGATGTAGTGCGCCCCGTCGCCCGCCTTCCAGAACATCAGACCCCGGTGCATCACGGTCCGCATGCCGTTGGCGAAATGCGCTTCCCCGATGAAGACCTGCCCGGTCGTGCGGATGCCGCCGATGCTGCTCCACTTGGCCGCGATGGGGGAGTGGAAGCGCGCGAGGTAGCCGGTGACCCGTTTGCGCAGCGTCGGCAGCCAGGCGTACGCGTAGGTGCCCGGGCAGTCGGTCTGCATCGCGTCACGGTGACCCGAGATGCGGTTGAACCGCTTGTCGTAGATGAATACCTTGCCGGTCACGGGCATGTACGACGTGCCGAGCCGCCAGCCCACCAGCCGGACTGTTGCGTTGGCCATCCTCGCCGTCACGTGGGCTGTGTCGAAGTTGCCCATCAAAGAGATGCCGACGCTGTCGGTGTTGTAGTTGCCAGCATGCGCGCCGCGCACAGGCTTGGTCATGCCGCCGCGTCGGCCCTCGAAGATGTTGCCGTACTTGTCCACCAGGAAGTTGTAGGCGATGTCGCACCAGCCGCGACTCTGCGTGTGATAGGCGTAGATGCTGCGCACGATCGCCGGCGAGTCCGCTGCGGAGTACGAGTTGGACCCGGCCGTGTGGTGAATGAAGACCATCTTCGCGGCCGAGCCGTACCTCGGCGCCCAGCACTGGTTGCCGAGCTTGGGGTCAGCGCCCCATTGTGCCCGCGTGATGATCTGCGGCATCGCCGGAAACCGCGGTGCACGAGTGATCGGTGCACCGCTGGCAGGGGTGCTCGAGGTGACCGAGGTGACCGAGGTCGAAGTCGTCGCACCTCGCGCCGAGGCCGCCGACGCTGCCACCGACGCGTCGGAACCCGGGTTGATCGTCACGATCTTGATGTCACCAGGGGCCTGGCCCGACGGTGACGTCATGCGTACCGCCACACCGTCGGCTTGACCGACCCACAAGGGCGCGGTGCCGTCGCGCACGACTGTCTCCTGGCCGGTCGCCGGCCCCTCGTTCGGGTCGGAGTCGAGGTGCTGCCACGACGTCCAGGCGCCGTTGACCCGGGCGCGCACATCCACCACGAGACCGGTGATGGGCGCGGCGTGCGCCCACGTGACGGCGACCATCCGGAACTCCTTGGTCGCGGTGTCCGACAGCGCCGCCACGACAGGTTCGCGACCGGTGGCTGCCCGCGCTGATGAGGCCTGCGCCGGTACTGCCACGGTCCTGATCGTCGGATCAGTCGTCGGCGTGCCGGCCCGCTTGCCCGCCGTGGCGGACACCGCTGACCGGGAGTGCCCATCCGACCCGTGTGCCGAGGCGCTCGGCGCGGCCAACGAGACGGCTCCGGTCACGACACCGACAACGGTCGCGATCGCCAGCGGTCGCGTACCTCTGAGACGCCGCGCGCCTGACTGCGCGGTCCGAGTGCCGCGGCGCATCTGCATGAGTTCTGACCTTCCGATGTCGGGGATCTTGGCCCGGTCACCAGACCGGGGCGGAATGTGACTGTTGTGGCGAGAGTTTTAGATGTGACTTCGGAGAGTGATTATGCGCGGCGAATCCAGTGACATGCCAGCGGTCCGTGGAATTGGCGATAAATTCACCCGGGTAACTACAGCCTTGTATTTCTGGTGGCTTTCTGGGGGCGACAAACACCGTCCACCCTCGGCCACAAAGGCTGGTCGGGGCATCGTCCATTAGGGCCCCAATAGGTCGTCCGTCCGGCCGACCCGTCCCCCGTCGGCGGACGCCGCGCCCAACCGACCGGTCGCCAATGCTGCGCACCGCGGCACCAAGACCCGCCCGGTCGCCAATCCTGCGCACCCCGGCACCACCGCACGCGCCCTCGGCGGTGCCGTTCTGCGCACGATCTCCTCCCGGCACGCTTTGAGGTGGACACGCGTACCAACTCCCCCGCCAACTCCCCTGCCGACGACCGAGCCCAACTCGACCCCTTCTGCGCCGACGGGTGCTTGTGGACGACCCCCAACCGAGGGCGGCGGCGCCTTCGCTCTCGGCATGCCCTCGGCGTCGGAGATTCCCAGCCCTCTACGCGGTCGCCCCTTCCGGTTGGAGGAGGCGATCGCCTTCGGCCTGACCAAGCGAGTGCTGCAGGGCCGGCGCTTCCGGCGGCTCCACCGACGGGTCTACGTCGAAGCGGACCTGGACCTCGGCCTCGCGGTGCGGGTGCGCGCAGCTCTCCTGGTGGCCCCCGCGGATGCAGTTGCGAGTCATGCGACTGCACTGCACCTGTGGAGTGCCACCGTGGGCCGCCCCAGCGGGCTGCACCTGTCCACCAGCCACCCTCACCAGATCCGCATTGCCGGGGTACACACCCATCGCGTCCCCAAGCATGCAGTCGCGACGATGCATGACGGACTTCCGCTGCTGTCGCCGGAGCAGAGTTTCGTCACCTCGGCGACCCAGCTCGGCCAGGTGGACCTGATCGCCGCCGGCGACTGGTTGTTGTCCCTCGGGCGCACCACTCGTGCGCGGTTGGCGGCGACAATCGCGTCTTCCCACTGCGACGGCGTCGTCGCTGCCCGGGCCGCTGCGCCGTTCGTACGCGAAGGTGTGGAGGCTCCGCGGGAGACCCATGTGCGGCTCATACTCGTGCTGGCGGGTCTGCCTGAGCCGCGCTGCAACGAGTCGATCGCGCACGGGCGCGAATTCGTCGCTCGGATCGACCTGTCCTATCCCGAGTGGAAGGTCGCCATCGAGTACGACGGCCGCCAGCACGCCGAAGATCCGCGCCAGTGGCGACATGACTTGCGCCGGCGAGAACGTCTCGAGGCGCTTGGCTGGCGCGTCATCGTGGTCACCGGGGGCGATCTGGACCGCCCTCGCGAGGTCGTCCGGCGCGTCCGGTCGGCGCTCCAAGCCCGTGGCTATCGCGGCCCGGTGCCGGCGTGTGGTCGCCAGTGGCAGGCGGCGTTCGCTCGGTGACTGCGCACCGATCAGACCGCAGGGCGCGGTGATACCGGCTCTTCCACCGCAGCAGCCTGTGGCCAATGCTGCGCACACCAGCACCACCACAGCCACCTTGAGTGGTGGAGAACTGCGCAACATCCGGCCGAGGGCGGGCGGACGCGGCGGACGAGGGCGGCGGACGCGGCCTGCGCAACATCCGGCCGAGGGCGGGCGGACAGGACCGCGGCCGGCCCGACCGCGGCGTCAGCCGCGGACGTGCAGGCGCCGGGCGGCCTCGGCGACCGAGCCGCTCATCGAGGGATAGACCGTGAACGCGTGCGCGACCTGGTCGGCCGTCAGGTGGCAGGCCACCGCGATCGACACGGGGTGGATCAGCTCGCTGGCCCGGGGCCCAACGACGACTCCACCGACGACGATGCCGGTGCCGGCCCGGCAGAACAGCTTGACGAACCCGTCGTGAACGCCCTGCATCTTGGCGCGCGGGTTGCCGGACAGGTCGAGCATCACCGAGTCGGCGGCCACCTCTCCGGAGTCGACCTTGGCCTGGGTCCAACCGACGGTGGCTATCTCCGGCTCGGTGAAGACGTTCGAGGACACTTCGCGCAGGTCGAGCGGACGTACCGCGTCACCGAGGGCATGCCACATCGCGATGCGTCCTTGCATCGCCGCGACCGACGCGAGCATGAGTACGCCGGTGCAGTCACCCGCCGCGTAGACCCCGGGTGCGGTCGTCCGCGACACACCGTCGACCCGGATGAAACCGCCGTCGCCGAGGACCACACCGGCATCGGCCAGCCCGAGGTCAGCGGTGTCGGGGACCGAGCCGACCGCGAGGAGGCAGTGCGACCCCTCGACCATGCGTCCGTCGGTGAGGGTGACGACAACGCCGTCACCGCGCCGCCCGACACTGCTCATCCGTGAGCGGGACAGCACGCTCATTCCCCGGCGGGTCAGTACGCCCTCGAGCACGAGGGCGGCGTCGGCGTCCTCCCCTGGCAGCACCCGGTCGCGGCTGGAGACCAGCACGACGTCGCTGCCCAGCCCGAGGTACGCCCCGGCGAACTCGGCGCCGGTGACGCCCGAACCGACGACGATCAGACGTTCCGGCAGCTCGTTGAGGTCGTACACCTGTTCCCAGGTCAGGATCCGGTCGCCGTCGGGTCTCGCGGAGTCGAGAATCCGGGGTCGGGCCCCGGTGGCGAGCAGCACCACGTCGGCGTCCAACCGTGACTCACCGCGGTCCTCGTCGGTGACCACCACCGAGCCCCGGCTGGCGAGTCGGGCGGTGCCGGACACGATCTCGACGCCGTCGCGGCGCAGCCGGCCGCCGATGTCGGCGGACTGGGCGAGTGCCAGCTTCTTGACCCGGCCGTTCACCCTGGAGAGGTCGACCTGCACACCGGTCTGGTCCGCGCCGGCGAGCAGCACACCGAGCTCGGCAGCGCCCTCCACGTCGGTCATCAGGTCCGAGGTCGCGATCAACGTCTTGCTCGGCACGCAGTCGGTCAGCACCGCGGAGCCGCCGACGCCGTCCCGCTCCACGACCGTGACGTCCGCACCGAGCTGAGCCGCGACGAGAGCGGCTTCGTACCCGCCCGGCCCACCGCCGATGATCACCACTGTCGTCACCGGGCCATCATGTCGGACCTGGTCGTGCCGACCGCGCGGGTGGTCGGCCGGGCGCGGTCGAGTCGGGCCCCGCCGCCGACTAGGCTGCTCGCCCGTGACGCTGTATGCCGCGTACGGCTCCAACCTCGATCCGGCTCGGATGCGCGAGCGATGCCCGGCCTCCCCCCTGCAGGGCACCGGATGGCTGACCGGATGGCGGCTCACGTTCGGCGGTGAGGAACACGGCTGGGACGGCGCGCTGGCGACCGTGGTGGAGGACCCGTTCGAGCAGGTCTTCGTGGCGCTGTACGACATCACCGACGCCGACGTCGCCCTGCTCGATGCCTGGGAGGGCGTCGACATCGGGTTGTACCGCAAGCTCCGGGTACGCGTGCAGACCCTGATCGGGGAACAGGTCGCCTGGCTCTACGTGCTCGACGCGTACGAGGGTGGCCTGCCGTCGGCGTCGTGCCTCTCCGTCCTGTCCGAGGCAGCCCTCGCCGCCGACGCGCCCGCCGACTACGTGCACGACCTGCGTAACCGGCCGTGCCGGTCAGTCGGTCTCTGACGCATCCGCATCCGGACTGTCGACGCTCGCCAAGGTCTCGATTCCAAGCCCGGATCCAGGCCCCGTCCGAGCACCGAATCCGGGCCCCGTCCGAGCCCGAATCCCAGCCCGAATCCAAACCCCGTGCACGCACGATTCCACGCACAGCGCCCGCCCCACCCGTGGCGCCGGTATAGCCTCACCGCCCGTGACCCTCGAAGACCCCGCCTCCGCGCCACGCCGACCGGCTTCCCGGCACGCGGCCCCCGCCCCTACGCCATACGAGCACGCGGTAATCGCCGCTGGCAGGCTCGCCGCGCTGACCGGGGTCGGCCGCCACGACATCGCGCTCGTCCTCGGGTCGGGATGGCTGCCGGCCGTGGATGCGCTTGGCGACACCGTCGCCGAGATCGAGGCCACCGATCTGCCGGCCTTCGCCCCGACCTCGGTTCAGGGCCACGCCGGCACGATCCGCTCGGTGCGGTCCGGAGGCCGACGGGTGCTGGTGTTCCTGGGGCGCACCCACCTATACGAAGGCCGAGGAGTGGCAGCGGTGGTCCACGGAGTCCGCACCGCCGCCGCGGCCGGCTGCCGGGCGATCGTCTTGACCAACGGGTGCGGCGGCCTCAACCCGGCGTGGCAGCCCGGGACCCCGGTGCTGATCCGCGACCACATCAACCTGACCGCAACGTCCCCGATCGAGGGCGCGAACTTCGTTGACCTCACCGACTTGTACTCGCCCCGGTTGAGGGGCCAATGCCGCGCCTTCAAGCCCGACATCGCCGAGGGCGTGTACGTCCAGTTCCCGGGTCCGCACTACGAGACGCCGGCCGAGATCGGCATGGTCGGAACCCTCGGCGGCACACTGGTCGGCATGTCCACGGCCCTTGAGGCGATTGCCGCCCGCGAGGCGGGCATGGAGGTGCTCGGCATCTCACTGGTCACCAACCTAGCCGCCGGCATCGGGGGCGTACCCCTGAACCACGACGAGGTGCTGCAGACCGGCCGGGACGCCGCGGTGCGCATGGGCAACCTGCTCGGCGCGGTCATACCCACGATCTGATGCGGGTCCTCGTCACCGGCGCCGCCGGCAGCATCGGACGGGTCGTCTGCGTTGGACTTGCGACCAGCGGGCACATGGTCCGGGGCGTCGACCTGCGCGAGCCCGGCCACGACGTCACCGATGCGTGCGCGGGAGACGTCCTCGTCGGCGACTGTGCCGAGCGTGCCGTGGCGGACGCCGCAGTCCATGGTGTCGGCGCCGTGGTGCACTTGGCCGGCAACCCGGGCGAGGCGCCCCTGCCGGTCAGCCTCTCCTCGCACGTGGTCGTCACCGCTGCCCTGCTCGACGCGATGGTCAGGCACGGCGTTGGTCGCATCCTCTACGCCAGCAGCAATCACGCCGTCGGCATGACCGAGCGGACCGGACTGCTCGGCACCGATGTGTGGGGGCGCCCGGACACGTTCTACGGCGTCGGCAAGGTCGCGGCGGAGGCGCTGCTGAGCCTGTACGTCGACCGGCACGCGATCTCGGCGGCAGCACTGCGGATCGGCAGCTTCGGCCCGCGCCCGACCAGCCGGCGACAGCTGTCCACCTGGCTGTCGCCTGGCGACTGCGTCGCGATGATGAAGGCGCTGTTGGCGGCCCCCGACTTCGGCATGGCCGTCGTCTGGGGCGTCTCGGCCAACACCCGCGGGTGGTGGGACCTCGCACCCGGACGGGCACTGGGGTACGACCCGGTCGACGACGCCGAGTCGTTCGCCTCAGAGGTCCCGGAGGGACGAGACGACGACGCCGAAGGCGCCCGTGTCGGCGGCGACTTCGCCCTCCCGCCGCTCACCCGCCCGGCGCTCCCCGGAGCCAGTCGCCGGGACCGGTCGCAACGCGTCGCCCTCCGGCTGCATGACATGTCGCGGGGACCTGCTGGCGGGCGGCTACGCTCGGCTGCCGTGACGACCGAGCCCAGCGACCAGCCCGGAACGCGCCGAGACGACGTGTCCGCCCGCGCGGCCGCCTGGATGGAGCAGGATCCCGACCCCGTCACCCGTGCCGAGCTGGGCACGCTCGTCCAGTCGGCCGGACACGACGAGGCGGCCGCCGCAGACCTCGCCGACCGGTTCTCCGGCCGGCTCGAGTTCGGCACTGCCGGGCTTCGCGGCGCCCTCGGCGCCGGCCCCAACCGGATGAACCGGGTGGTGGTGGCCCAGGCGGCCGCGGGTCTCGCGGCGTACCTCCTCGACACGGTCGGAAAAGGCGCGTCCGTGGTGATCGGGTACGACGCGCGGCACAACTCCGACGTGTTCGCACGGGACACCGCTCACGTGATGGCCGGGGTGGGCGTGCGCGCGAGCATGCTGCCGCGGCCGCTGCCGACACCGGTCCTCGCCTTCGCGATCCGCCACCTCGGCTGCTCGTCGGGCGTGATGGTCACCGCGTCGCACAACCCGCCGCAGGACAACGGCTACAAGGTCTATCTCGGCGACGGCAGCCAGATCGTGCCGCCGGCGGACGCCGCCATCGCCGCGGCGATCGGCGCCGTCGGTCCGGTGACATCGCTCCCGCGCAGTGACGACTACCAGATCCTCGACGAGTCGGTCGTGGACGCCTACGTCGCGGCGGTCGCAGCCGTGGCGCCCGACGGGCCGCGCGACGTCAGCGTCGTCTACACGCCCCTGCACGGCGTCGGCGCCTCGGTCGTACGCGCAGTTCTCGAGCGAACCGGCTACGGCCCGGTCCACGAGACGCCCGCCCAAGCAGAGCCCGACCCGGACTTCCCGACGGTCGCATTCCCCAACCCCGAGGAGCCGGGTGCGATCGACCTGGCTACCGCCGTCGCGACCGAGGTCGATGCCGACCTGGTGATCGCCAACGACCCCGACGCCGACCGCTGCGCCGTCGCGGTTCCCGATGACCTGCGCGGCTGGCGGATGCTCCGTGGCGACGAGGTCGGCGCGCTGCTGGCGGATGCCTGCCTGCGCCGCGGAGTGACCGGGACCTACGCCACCACGATCGTGTCCAGCTCGCTGTTGTCCGCGATGGCGACCGCCCACGGTCAGCCGTACGTCGAGACGCTCACCGGGTTCAAGTGGATCGGCCGGGTCCCCGGACTCGCGTTCGGGTACGAGGAGGCACTGGGCTACTGCGTCGCTCCCCACGTCGCCCGGGACAAGGACGGGATCAGCGCACTGGTGCACGTGCTCGCACTCGCCGCGTCGCTGCGGGCCGAGGGACGCACGCTGGTCGACCGTCTCGACGAGATCGCCGAGCAGCACGGCTTGTACGCCACCGACCAGCTGTCCGCGCGCGTAAGCGACCTGACGCTGATCGGCGAGGCGATGGACCGCCTACGCGACACGCCCCCGCGAGTCCTCGGCGGCCTCACAGTCAATGGCATCGACGACCTCGCCGCCGGGTCGGACACGCTGCCGCCGACCGACGGGCTGCGGTTCCGGCTCGCCGACGGCGCCCGGGTCGTCGTGCGCCCGTCCGGTACCGAGCCGAAGCTCAAGGCGTACCTGGAGGTCGTCATGTCCGTCGGCGACGGGGTGCCCGCAGCCCGGGTGGCCGCCGCCGGTCGGCTGGACGCGATCCGCTCCGACGTCGCCCGTGCCGCCGGCATCTGACCCGACCCCCACCCACCCGACGCCCCCCAACACACGCAAAGGTTCGACGCCGGCTCGGCCATAGCTGAGCCGGCGTCGGATGTTTGGGGCCGAATGCCACGGCCCGGGAGCGTCAGACCTGCACCCGCACGGTCGTGCCCACCCGCACGATCGTCCCCTCCTTCGGGAGCGTGGTCGCCGATCCCGCGGTGTACTCGTCGCGGCCGAGCCCCAGCGGGTGCACACGAACCCGCGACGACAGCCCCACGCGGCGCACCTGCCGGTGCAGCTGGACGCGTACCGGCGTACGTGTGATCCGTCCGGCATGGTTGCGACCCTGGGTGAACGTCAGCAGCGGCACAGTCACCCACCCACGCGGCAGGATTCTCAGCGAGGCCACGATCCGCCGAACCATCACGCGACTGCGGGCCGCGACAGTGAACACCGCATCCTCGGAGCGCACGACGACGACCTGGCGCCACAACCCGTCGTGATGCAGCCGTCCCGATGCGACGACGTCGTGGCCGACCCTGCGGCTGGTCATCCCTGCCGCCGGCGGCCGGGACCTGGCCCACGCGGCAACTGCCACGTTCGCGTGCTCATGGGCGCGTGCCGGGACGAATGGGCAGGGGAGGATGAGCCCGGTCTCGAAGATGACCGCCGGGCGTTGGGGGAAGCCGCACAACGGTGCGACCGAGGGCCACCCGGCCGGCACGGCCACCACAGCCCGGCCGCGACCCACCAGTCGCGTGCCGGGCGGATGTCCGGTGACCGCGACAGTCGCGGGGTCCGTGGCTGCCGACAGGTGCCCCTTCGGGCCGCCCGATTGGGACGTGCATCCGCTCAGAACCATGATCGCGACAGTGGCGCCGACCACCCGGACAGCAAACTTCGACTGCTCTCGTGTCACGGGGACTTGGACGCGCGCGGCCGCCGCCCGGTTCGATCCGCTGCTCCCGTGCCGGAAGGGCCGTGCAGGGGGCGTGGGTCAGAGCACGATCAGCAGAACGAACGCCACCAGCAACGCCACCAGCACGGCGATCTCCGGCTTGCCCCACGCGACGACCACCTTGGACCAGTGCCTGCTGACCTGGCGCTGCTCGGTCCCGAGCCGCAGGATCCGTTCGGCGACATAGTCGACATAGGCGATGGAGACGGAGGCCGGATCCTGCATGGTGGGCCGGGTCGCCATGTCCTGGAGTCCGCCCATGCCCGCCTGACCGGCACCTGCGTCACGGCGCTTGGACAGATCGGAGCTGGCCAGCTGACGGAAGCTGCGGCCGATCCCGACCGCGTGATAGACCACGCCACCGGCCAGCACCCGAGTGGTCTGCCGGACGTCCACGTCCTCGACCAGGTGCCACGGGACCCTGATGTCGCGCATGAGATTGCGGATCAGCAGGTGGTCGTCGTAGGCATGCATGGTCGGGCGCACCAGCGCGACGTACATCACCCAGCAGAAGCCCAGCACACCGGTCGCCACCGCAAACGCGGTCTGCGTGGTGTCGCTGACGACCAGCCACACCGAGAACACCACGCCGAGAGCGATGCCGATGAGACCCCACCAGCGTCCGATGGTGGGGTGGAACTTCTGCATCAGCGTCGACCCGGGCGCCGAGCTGGTGATGTTGTTCGAAGCGGTCGAACCCATGAGGGCATTGTGCCTCCAAGCCCCGCGAGTTGGCTCCTGCCGTGACCGCATCGCAACCGGTCCGCCCCTAGACTGCTGAGGTGACAGCAACGCTCAGCGGCCTCGACGACGTGACCGCCTCGGAGTCGTCGCTGCGCCGTTTCCTCGCCGGCCTCCCCGGCGTCGACCAGGTCGGGGCCGAGGCGCGCGCCGCGGCGCTGTCGACCCGCTCGATCAAGACAACCGCCAAGCAGTACGCCCTTGATCTCGCGATCTCGATGATCGACCTCACCACGTTGGAGGGCCAGGACACTCACGGCAAGGTCCGGGCCCTGGCCGCCAAGGCGATGCGGCCCGACCCCACGGACCGCACCTGTCCGAGCGTGGCCGCCGTGTGCGTCTATCCCGACATGGTGACGACCGCGAAGCAGGCTCTTGGCACCTCCGGGATCCGCGTGGCCAGCGTCGCGACCGCATTCCCGTCGGGTCGTGCGGCTCTGGACGTCAAGCTCGCCGACGTTGCCGAGGCGGTCCGCGCCGGCGCCGACGAGATCGACATGGTCATCGACCGGGGCGCGTTCCTGTCCGGCGCCTACCAACAGGTCTTCGACGAGATCGTCGCCGTCAAGGCCGCGTCCGGCAGCGCGCACCTCAAGGTGATCTTCGAGACCGGTGAGCTGGCGACGTACGACAACGTACGCAAGGCCTCGTGGCTGGCCTTGCTTGCCGGAGCCGACTTCATCAAGACCTCGACGGGCAAAGTGCAACCGGCGGCGACACTGCCGGTGACGCTGGTGATGCTGGAGGCGGTACGCGACTTCCGTGAGGCCACCGGACGCATGATCGGGGTCAAGCCGGCCGGCGGCATCCGCACGTCGAAGGACGCGATCCGCTATCTCGTGATGGTCAACGAGGTCGCGGGCGCCGACTGGCTGAGTGCCGAGTGGTTCCGGTTCGGCGCGTCCAGCTTGCTCAACGAGCTCCTCATGCAACGCACCAAGATGCTCACCGGCCGCTACTCCGGCCCCGACTACTTCACCTTGGACTGATCGCGATGGCCAAGCAGGGCAAGGGATTCGAGTACGCACCGGCACCCGAGTCGAGATCGATCGTCGACATCGCGTCGTCGTACGGCCTGTTCATCGGGGGCGAGTGGGTCGAGGGCTCCGACGGCACCAGCTTCAAGACGATCAGCCCCGCCAGCGAGGAGGTCCTGGCCGAGATCACCGAGGCCAGCGAGGCCGACGTCGACGCCGCCGTCAAGGCCGCCCGACGGGCGTACGACCGCACGTGGTCGAAGCTGTCCGGACGGGACCGGGCGAAGTACCTCTACCGGATCGCCCGCATCATCGCCGAGCGGAGCCGCGAGTTCGCAGTGCTCGAGACCCTCGACAACGGCAAGCCGATCAAGGAGTCACGCGACGTCGACGTACCCCTCGTCGCGTCGTGGTTCTTCTACTACGCCGGCTGGGCCGACAAGCTCGAGCATGCCGGACTCGGCCCGCGTCCCCGCTCGCTCGGCGTCGCAGGGCAAGTCATCCCGTGGAACTTCCCGCTGATGTTGCTGGCCTGGAAGATTGCGCCCGCGCTCGCGGCCGGCAACACCGTCGTGCTCAAGCCCGCGGAGACGACGCCGCTGACTGCTCTGCTCTTCGCCGAGGTGTGCCAACAGGCGGACCTGCCGCCGGGTGTCGTCAACATCGTCACCGGTGCGGGGCCGACGGGGCAGGCCCTGGTCACCCACCCCGGCGTCGACAAGGTCGCGTTCACCGGGTCGACCGAGGTCGGCAAGGCGATCGCCCGAGCGGTGGCCGGCTCGGACAAGAAGGTCACGCTCGAGCTCGGCGGCAAGGCGGCGAATGTGGTCTTCGAGGACGCGCCGATCGACCAGGCCGTCGAGGGGATCGTCAACGGGATCTTCTTCAACCAGGGGCACGTGTGCTGCGCCGGCTCACGGCTGCTGGTGCAGGAGAGCGTCTTCGACGAGGTGCTCGTGAAGCTCAAGCGGCGCATGAGCACACTGCGCGTCGGCGATCCGCTCGACAAGAACACCGACATCGGTGCGATCAACTCCTCCGAGCAGCTGGCCCGGATCAGGGAGCTGTCCGACATCGGCGACGCCGAGGGAGCCGAGCGCTGGTCCCCTCCATGCAAGCTGCCGACGCACGGCTTCTGGTTCCCGCCGACGGTGTTCACCGGCGTCTCGCAGGCGCACCGGATCGCCCGTGAGGAGATCTTCGGCCCCGTCCTCTCGGTGCTCACGTTCCGGACCCCGGCCGAGGCGGTGGAGAAGGCCAACAACACGCCGTACGGCCTGTCCGCCGGCGTGTGGACCGAGAAGGGATCTCGGATCCTGTGGATGGCCGATCGGCTGCGGGCCGGGGTCGTCTGGGCCAACACGTTCAACCGCTTCGACCCCGCCAGCCCGTTCGGCGGCTACAAGGAGTCCGGCTACGGCCGCGAGGGTGGCCGGCACGGCCTGGAGGGATACCTCAGGTGAGTCCCAGCCCAGCACCGCGCCTCGACGTGCGCAAGACGTACAAGCTGTTCATCGGCGGCGCGTTCCCGCGCAGCGAGAGCGGCCGGACCTACGTCGTCACCGATGCCAGGGGACGGTTCGTGGGCAACGTCGCCAAGGCGTCGCGCAAGGACGCCCGCGACGCCGTCGCCGCCGCGCGCAAAGCATTCGGCGGCTGGGCGGACCGGACCCCCTACAACAGGGGACAGATCTTGTACCGCGTCGCCGAGATGCTCGAGGGCCGGCGCGACCAGTTCGTCGCGGAGGTGCGGGCCGGCGAGGGCGGCACGGCGCGGGCCGCGGGCCTGGTGGTGGACGCGAGCATCGACCGATGGGTCTGGTACGCCGGGTGGGCCGACAAGATCGCCCAGGTCACCGGGTCGGCCAATGCCGTGTCGGGGCCGTATTTCGACTTCTCGGTGCCCGAACCGACGGGGGTCGTCGCCGCGGTCGCGCCGGCGGACTCCTCGCTGCTCGGCCTGGTGAGCGTGCTCGCGCCGGCGATCGTGACCGGCAACAGCGTCGTCGTGGTGACGTCGTACTCGCGGCCGATCCCTGCCGTGACGCTGTCGGAGGTCCTCGCGACGTCGGACCTGCCCGGCGGTGTCGTCAACGTCCTGACCGGTGACCCGGTGGAGATCGGGCCCTGGCTCGCCTCCCACATGGACGTGAACGCGATCGATCTCGCGGGCGTCGACGACGTCTCGGTGGCGACAGCACTCGAGGTCGCGGCCGCCGACAACCTCAAGCGCGTGGTCCGACCACGACCGGTCGACTGGGCGGCTGACCCGGGGACCGAGCGGATGACAGCGTTTCTGGAGACCAAGACCGTCTGGCACCCGATCGGCATCTGACTGTGTGGGCTGCCTCGTCCGCCGGGCGCCCCGGGCCGGCCGGGGCGGGCGCAAGCCGCCGGGCCGGGCTGGGCCGCCGGGCGGACGCCGGGCGCAAGCCGGCGGGCCAGGGA
>JBOHDX010000009.1:0-3767 GCA_050700835.1 Nocardioidaceae bacterium | reverse complement strand
AACGCCAAGATCCGCGCCTTCATCGACGGCTGGAACGACCGAGCCCACCCCTTCGTCTGGACCAAGACCGCAGAAGAGATCCTCAAGAAAGCCAACCGTCCACAAACTTCAGAAACGCGGCACTAGGCGGGCTCAGTCGTCGATGCGGAAGTGTCGCTCGAAACGCTCCCAGCCCCGCTCTGGCGACCAGCGCAGTCCACTCCCCACGGTCCAGAACGCCATGAGCCAGACGTGTGTCACCTGGTCTGGCAGGTGTGGTGACGCTGTCGGTACCACGTCGTGCTCGTCTCTCCAGAGCATGTCGACGACGCCAAAGGGCGCAATCGAGAAGCCGGGAACCAGAATGAATGCGTGTCGCTGGCTCGCCCCGGAGCGGGCCAGCTTGCTTAGGACGTCGCTCTGGTGTGGGTCCAGCAGAAAGTCACGGATCCAGCCGGGTACGGCAGAGCCAGTGCTGTCAACCACGCCGCCCGTCCGTTCGGGTGATCGCTCGATGGTCAGGTAGATAGAGCCGGGGAAGTCGGTGCCGGACTGGTTTCCGGTGACGATGCCGAGGGCCCGAGCGCGCCCCTCAATGGACTCCGTCACCTCGTGCCGTTGTCGTCGGCACGGCATCTCGGTGATTCTTTTGCCTTCCAACTCCTTGAGGAAGGCCGGCAACTCCTTGAGGAGGCGTCTCGCACGGGCAGTGGGCTCCAGGTGCAGCATCCAGCCGCCCTGCAGGTTTGGAACAGTCCACCGCTCGTCCTGCCCGTTGACCAGCTTCCAGAGTTGGATGCTGTCTGGGTCAGCGGCGGCTGTCACCTCGACGGCAGCCGGGCCTCCGTCTGCGGTCACAATGTTGAGGTCGTGCATACCTGGTCGGCTGCCGTCGTCGTGCTGCTCGACTCTCAAGCCCAGTGTTGCCGCGATCGTGGCCGCAGCCACCTTCTCCTCACCGCGCAGTTCAGTCATGCCATCACCGTCCATCCGGGCCATGCCTAGTGTCGCCTTGTGACAGCGGCGGCTCCCGATGGCTATGCCACATCGGTGGGGCCTGGGGCTCCGCGTACCGATCGTGCCAGTGACCTATCCCCTATCGACTCAGGACTGTGGTCTGTCGCGGCGGTACCCGAATCGATCTTGCTACGACGGCTCCCACACTGCAGCGTCGTGAGCAAATAGGACCCGCTTTGGGTCGAAGGCAAGCAGCCGATCCATCCAGGCAGGCGCCACCGGGAGCGGGTCGACGTGGCCAAGCGTGGATGCCGAAGCCGCGAGAGCGTCAGCGCTCCACGCCGAGGCGGTGTCGTGAGACTGTCCGGCCAGAACCACCGATTCGTCTTCACACTCCACAACCAGCGACTGGTGGCCATCGACGTGTCCGGGGGTGGGGATGACATGCACACCGGGCAAGATCTCTGCCTCACCGTCGAGTAGCTCGTAACTGGCGCCCGGGTGATCGACAAGGTGCTCCATCGTGTAGCCGCCGGCCCGCGCCGTCTCAAGTTCTTGTCGCTGGCACATGACCGGCTTCCCCGCGACCAAGGGATTGCCCCCGCAGTGGTCGAAATGCAGATGGCAGTTCACCACCATTGCGACCTCGTCGAGAGAGATTCCACAGGTGCCCAAGGCATCCTGCAGGGCCACCCGGCGCGGGCGGTACCAAGCCTCGGTCTCGGGATCGCTTTCACCCAATCCGATGTCGAGCAGCACCAGCCCGCGATCGTTGCGAACCAGGTAGCCATAGACGGCTTCGACACGTGCCTGACCAGACCCGGTCTCCTCAGCTGGACGCACGAAGGTGCCAGGAGCAACTTCTTGGTGCCACCGAGGCGCATGACGGTGAACGCTACGGCGCCACTTCGCAGCCGTCTACGGAATCGCGGATGATGTCGCGGCCACGGCGCTTGACGAGCGTGCGACATTGTCCGTTTGCCGCGAACCGATCGGTGATCGGTCACTGACACATTCGCGCTCATCGGTCGCGGCGCGGTCGAGCGGGGTGCTGTAGTCGCCCGTCGGGCCGCCTGAGGGTCGCCAGGATCTATCTTGACGGCATGACGTCCTTCATCAAGTCGGTCACCCTCGACTGTCAGCAGCCGCTCCGCGTCGCCGCGTTCTGGGCGGAAGCACTCGGCTCCAACGTCGATGAGGACAGCACGGTCGACCGTGCTTGGGTCGAGCCGGCCGGATGGGGCGGGCCAAGCTTGTGGTTCGTCCGTGTACCCGAACTTAAGACCGCGAAGAACCGTCAGCACTTCGATCTACGACCCGTCGTGGGCCGGGCGGCGGAACGGGACAGGCTGATTGCACTCGGAGCCAGTGTCGTCCACGAGTACGACGAGCTCACGGTGATGGCGGACCCAGAGGGCAACGAGTTCTGTCTCGAATAGGGATCCCGTGTGGAACAGCCGCGACGTGCGCTGCTCGGCCGGCGCCAGCCGCCGCAGTGGGTTCGCTCAGCGGGCAGCACTCAAGCTCGCGTCGCCGGCGGGGCCACGGAGCCCGGTTGAAGGTCGTCTGCGGCTGAGCGTGTTAACCGAGGCGCTGGAGCGCTTGTTCTACGACGACCTCGACGCGAGCTGTCATGCCCGACACGTCGATTGGGCGGCGACCAGCAACCTGGCGCGAGATCGACTTTGGTGCGTTGTCGTCGTGGTGGAGTAGGGCGTGCAGGTCCCACCAAGGGTGGAGAGGTACACCCACGGTCGACTCGTAACGTGAGCGGAGTTCCTCTGCCCGACTGGGTGAGTAGAGCGAGGCCAGGTACCGCCGACATTGTCCGACATCGATGGCGCGAGACCCTCGGTGGATGCCGTTCCAGTCGGTGAGTCCGGTGATCTTGCCGCGCGACCACAGCAGGTTGACGGGTAGGTAGTCGCAGTGCAGGAAGACGGCACGATCCTCAGATGGTGCTGACTCCATGGCATCGAAGGCGGCCTGCCAGACCGCCGGGTTTCGCGCGCCGGCCGGTACCTGGAACTGTCCGAGGGGTGTGATCCAGGAGTCGGTCCACGGTCGAAATGGGGGGGCTGGAAGGTCAACGGCATGCAGTCGGGCGGCGAACTCGGCGATCCTCTCGATCCATGGCCGATGCTCTGTTGGGGTGAGGTGAACATGACCAGGCAGACGTGTCATCAGCAGCGATGGCGCACCGCCGGTAGCTGCGCCAGCCACGTCCGTCGCCAGAATCGTCGGGACCGGCAGTCCGCTGCCAGCCACCACCGTGAGGTTGGCAATCTCCTCCTCCATAGCTGTCCGAAGGGCGACGCTTCCCGCCGGGTACTGCCGCAACACCACAAAGGTGCGAGTGCTATGTCGCTTCACTGACAAGCGATGGACACCAGAGTTGACGCCACCGATCAATCGACGATGGCCGACGATGCGACTGCCTTCGCCCATGGAAGCCGCAACCCAGGCCAGGGTTTCGGAGGAGGGCTTTCGTCGGAAGAACTTGTTCTCTCGCCAATCGCCGTCGACCGTTAGGTCTGGGCTGGCAAGGTCGTCACTGGTCACGTGTGGCAACGCTATCGGTGAGGGGCAGCGATCTCCAGCGACTAGCTCGACCAGCCGTCGGCGTCTCAGAACCGAGACCGTGGCGCTCCCCCCGATGACTTGTCCGTCGGCTTGCCTGCTCGACGCAGTCCGCAAGCCTGGGGATCGCCTTGCGGCGAACAGCCGCGCGGGAAGTCGCCCAGCGGGCCAAGAGGGACCGGAACATCGCGCCATGCGCGGCCACCCGCGGACAGACCGCGGCCTTGGGGGAGTGAGGCCGTCGTCGGACG
>JBOHDX010000008.1:0-62351 GCA_050700835.1 Nocardioidaceae bacterium | reverse complement strand
GGTCGCGCCGGTTCGATCGCTATCTAGTGCCGGCGGCATGCCTGTTCACCGGTGCGGCCGCGCTTCTGATGGCGTTCGGTGCCTGGTTTCCGTTGGTGACCGCGGCCTGGTGGTTGGCGGGGGTTCCCGCCACAGTCTGGGCGGCTCGCCGGGTGTGGAGCCCCCGGCCGCACCCCTCCTCAGGTCATATTGCCGGCCGGACCCCAGACGACCCGGACGACCGCGAGGACCGGAGCGACTCGGATGGTCTGACGCGTTCGAGGGTGGTCGAGAACCGCAGCGCACTCGTGGCCCTCGCCTGGGGGTTGGCGATGGCCGCCTCCACGGTGTTCATGCTGCGGCCCAACCCCGACGACGTCTACTACGTGAACCTGTCGCAGTGGGTGGCCGCGCACGGTGTCTTCCCGCTTCGCGACACGATCTTCGCCAACCTCGTCTATCCGATGACCAGCTGGCCGCCGATGGCCTCCTACGACGCGCTGGCCGGAAGTCTTGCGCACCTGCTGGGGACCCGGGCGGCGTTCGTGGACTACATCGTGCTGCCGCCGGTCACGGCCTTGCTGTCGGTGTTGGCGCTGTGGCGGCTGCTGCGGGTGTGGCGGGTCACGGCGGTATCGACCGCGTTGTCGGCGGCCCTGGTGTTCCTCCTGCTGGACGGTGTCAGCTCGTCTTCGCCCGGCAACCTGTTCGTCACCCGGCTGTTCCAGGGCAAGATCGTGTTCATGTGCCTGATGGTGCCGCTGTTGCTGGTCTATGCGCTGCGCTACGTCGAGCGGCCCACCCGGGCCCGGGCCGGCTGGCTGCTGGTCGCCGGTGTCGCGGCGGTCGGGGTGACCACGTCGGCGATGTTCCTAACCCCGCTGATCGCGGCCGCGGGTGTCGCTCCGCTGCTGCGGCGCTCGCGTCGGCTGGCCCTGCTCGGCTTCGCCGCGATGTCGGCATACCCGCTGGCGGCGGGGGTGGTGACCAAGGCGGTCGGCGGACGGTCCGGCGACGACTTCCTGTTCAGGTTCCAACGCTACGACCCGAGCTGGTTCGGTCACACGATCTTCGACTACGGGGTGCCGGCGGTGATCGTGGTGGCCGCCGTGCTGCTGGGGATCCTGCTGGTGCCCAACCCGCGGGCCAGGGTGACCACCGGCGTGCTGGTGTTGTTCATGGGGGTGACCTTCATCCCAGGGGTCACCCAGCTGTCGTTCGACCTGATCGGCCTGGGACCGACGTTGTTGCGGGTGTCCTGGATAGTCAGCATGGCCGCGCTGGTCGGTGTCCTGGTGACCTGGTGGACCGGCCGGTTCGCCAGGCCAGCGATGAAGGTGGCCGGTCCGCTTGCGCTCGTCGTGCTGCTCGGTGCCTTCGGCGCACCTCTCTGGGCGGGCGCGAGGCCGGCGTCCCTGGCGGCGCCGTTCCACTACCAGCGCGCCGCGAGCCAGGTGCAGATGGCTGAGAAGCTGATCAGCCGATCCCGGCCGGGCGCCGTGGTGCTGGCCCCGCAGGAGCTGTCGATCACCGTCACGGTCCTCACGACCAGGATCCACACGCTGGTGCCGCGCGCCTACATCATGGCCAACCTGCACCATGACCCGAGGTTCCACTACAACCGACGGCAGGCCCTCAACACGTTCGCCACCGGCTACCTGGGCTGGCGCCCGGCGGCGATCAAGCGCGACCTTCACCTGCTCGGGGTGGACACCGTGTGCCTGCCGGCGGACCGGCCCGCGCGTTTGCGGGCCGTACGCCGGTACGGATACCGGAAGCCGTTGAGAACGTCCGTTTACACGTGCTTAACCCGTTGAGGACGAGGGAATGACCCCCTCCCGGGTCCGCGTGGCGCGGCGCTTTTTGTTGGTCCGTCCCCTACCTATATGCTCGGCGGCGGCATGATCGGCTCATTCGGCACATCAGCCAGATCAGCACCGACCAGCGAGATCCGCACCATGAAAGGCGGCACGGCCATGCGCATTCTCGTTCTTGGCGGCGACGGCTACCTCGGATGGCCCTCCGCGATGTACCTCTCGGCGCGAGGCCACGATGTCGGCGTAGTCGACAACATGGTCCGCCGCCAGTACGACCACGAGCTCGGCTCCGGCAGTCTGGTCCCGATCGAGTCGCTGCGCACCCGGGTCCGGGTCTGGCGCGAGCAGACCGGCCGGGACATCGCCGTCTTCTACGGCGACCTCACCGATGCCGACTTCACCTACGACGCGATCGAGGGGTTCCGCCCCGACGCGATCGTGCACTTCGCCGAGCAGCGAGCCGCCCCGTACTCCATGATCGACCGCAAGCACGCGGTCTACACACAGACCAACAACGTCGTCGGCACCCTGAACGTGATGTTCGCGATGGGCGAGCTCAACCGCGACATCCACCTGGTCAAGCTCGGCACGATGGGTGAGTACGGCACACCGAACATCGACATCGAAGAGGGCTGGCTGGAGGTCACCCACAAGGGCCGGACCGACCGGATGCTGTACCCCAAGAAGCCGGGCAGCTTCTACCACCTGTCCAAGGTTCACGACAGCCACAACTTGGAATTCGGTTGCCGGATCTGGGGACTGAGGGTCACCGACCTCAACCAGGGTGTCGTCTATGGCCAGCAGACCGACGAGACCGCGCTCCACCCGCGGTTGGCGACCCGGCTCGACTACGACGCCGTGTTCGGGACGGTGTTGAACCGGTTCGCGATCCAGGCCGTGCTCGGCCGGCCGCTCTCGGTCTACGGCGGAGGCTCCCAGACACGTGCGCTCATCGACATCCGCGACACCGTCGAGTGCATTCGGCTGGCTTGCGAGAACCCCGCCGACACCGGCGAGTTCCGCGTCTTCAACCAGGCCACGGAGAGCTTCGCCATCGACGAGATGGCCAAGATCGTCGCGAACTGCTACCCCGGTCAGGTTGATATCGAGTACGTCGACAACCCCAGAGTGGAGCAGGAGAACCACCACTACGCCTTCGTGCACACCACGTTGGAGTCGCTGGGTCTCCAGCCCCATCTGCTGTCCGACACCCTGCTCACCTCGATGTTCGGCATCGTCGAGGAGCACAAGGACCGCGTCGACCTGGCTGCATTGGAACCCACGATCCGGTGGCGCCAGACCAGTAGCCCGTTGCACGCAGAGTCGTGACCGCGCCCGGGCCGGATGACCGCCGGCTCCGCATCCTCGTCACCGGTGGATCGGGCTTCATCGGGCGGCACGTGGTGTCGGCGCTCCAGTCGGCCGGACACCAGGTGCATGTCGCGGACCGCAACCCGTTCCCTGACGACACCGTCTCGTGGGTGGGCGGAGATCTGTGCGATGCCGACGTGCGAGACCGAGCTGTGACCGCTGATCTCGACGCCATCGTCCACTTGGCGGCCGAGACGTCAGTGCTGGGCTCGATCGAGCAACCGGCGTTGGTGCACCGGACCAACGTCGAGATGACCGCCGGCCTGCTCGAGCTTGCACGACAGCGATCGGTCGGCACGTTCGTGCTCGCCTCCACCAACGCGGTGGTCGGAGCGGTCACGAGCACGATCACCGAGGACCTCCCGCTGCTGCCGCTGACGCCGTACGGCGCCACAAAGGCGGCGGCGGAGATGCTCATGTCCGGTTACGCCGGCGCCTACGGCATGCGCACTCCGGCGATCCGGCTCACCAACGTCTACGGCCCCGGCATGGTGGCCAAGGACAGCTTCGTGCCTCGCCTGATGCGGGCGGCCGCCGAGGGTCACGGCGTCCAGATCTACGGCGACGGGCAGCAGAGGCGAGATCTGGTGTACGTCAAGGACGCCGCTCACGCGTTCGTACTCGGCGTCACCACCTGGCCGAGCGGGCCGGTCATCGTGGCGGGAGGCAGCTCCTACACGGTCGAGGAGATCGCGCAAGCAGCGCGCGACGCGACCGGGCAGGCGATCCCCGGGGAGCACGTCGATCCCAAGCCCGGCGAGATGCCGGCGGTCGTGGTGGACCTGTCGCGGGCCCGCAGCCGCGGCTACCAGCCGTCGCGGTCGCTCGAAGAGGGCATGCGCGACGTGTGGGCGGACTTCGCCCCGTCGCTGCGCGTCTAGGCCGGTCGTGACGGCTATCGACAGCAGGTCGGCTACCGCGACGTGGCTGGCGGAGCGCAAGAGTGCTCGCCGTGGCCCCGCAGCGACCCTGCTGAGACGGCACGCTGTCTTCTGCGTCGTCATGTCCGCGGGCGTGTTGGCTCGAATCGCCATCGCTGTCGGCTTTACGCCCGCCTTCGTGGTGGCCCAGTCGGCCACCTACCTGCGTGCCGTGTCCGGTGGCCGCGCCGGGACGCCTTCGCTCGGCTACGCCTGGCTCGAGCTCACCCCGCTGTCGTGGATGGGCTCCTCGCTCGTCCCGGTCACCGTCTTCCAGCATGTGTGCGGCGTGGCGGCTGCCGCCGCCGCATACGTGCTGCTGATCCGGTGGGGGGTGTGGCGTTGGCTGGCGGCCCTCGCCGCCGTCCCCGCCATGCTCGATGCCCGGGTGATCACCAGCGAGCACCTCGTTCTCCCCGACTCCCTGTTCGTCCTCCTCATGGCCCTGGCCCTGCTCGTGCTGGCCGGGCGGGCCCGTCCTCGTCTGTGGGTGGCCGTCGCCGTGGGACTCCTGTTGGGCGCGGCGTCAACGCTGGTGGCGGTGGCTGCGCCGCTGCTGGTGCTGGGACTGGTCGGCTGGGTGGCACTGAGCGCGTCGTCGCGGCAACGGCTGGGCGGAGCGGTGCTTCTGGTCATTGCGTTCGCGGCGGTCGTGGCGCCGTACGCGGTGTGGCAACACGGGTCCCTCGAGCCCGCCAGCATCGCTAAGGCCGTTGGGCTCAGCGGAACCCCGTCACGACTGGGTAGCGCAGTGACCCGGACGCTGGACGGCAGTGATCTCACGGCGAGCCGTTGGCAACCTCAGACCTATCCCGTCACGCACCATACGGCCGCCCATGCCTTCGACGCCTTCGCAGGCGTCGCCGACGTCCCGTACCCGCTGCCGCTCGCCGGCCTTGCTCTCGGGCTGATGGGAGCGCTGGGCCTCTACCGGGCGCGCCGGTCGAAGTTGCGAACCGTAAGCATGGTCACGGCACTCCTGCCGGTGGCGGTCTTCGTCGGCACGGAGCTGAGTGGCGAGTCAGTCTGGCACGTTCAACAACCGCTGCTCGTCTGGGGACCAGCGGCCGGTGCGCTCGGGCTGACCGCACTGCTCCGCGGCCACCGGTCTCCGTCAGCGGATCGCGCGCAGTACGACGAGATCGACGCGGAGGCGATGCAGAGCTTCGCAGACCGGTACGACGGCTCGATGCGGCTCGCTCCGGTCGTCGTCGTGATCGCCGCCTACAACGAGGGCCCCGGCCTGCCGTCGGTGCTGGACTCGATCCCGACGACGGTCTGCGGTCTTGACACCGACGTGCTCGTAGTCGATGACGGGAGCAAGGACCAGACCGCGGCGGCGGCGCTCGCCCACCCACGCGCCTACGTCGCCGCGTGCGGCACGAACCGCGGCCAAGGCGCCGCGTTGCGGCTCGGGTACCGTCTCGGGCGCACCCACGGTGCGCGCTACATCATCACCACCGACGCGGACGGGCAGTATGACACGGCCGACTTCCCTTCGGTGCTGGCCCCGATCTTGGACGGCTCCGCAGACTTCGTCACCGGATCGCGACGGCTCGGCCACCAGCACACCATGGACCAGTTCCGTCGCGTCGGCGTACACGTGTTCGCCTGGATCGTGTCGGCCATGGTCGGGCAGTGGCACACCGACACGTCGTTCGGGTTGCGCGCGATGCGTGCCGAGACGACCGCCGAGGTTACCCTCAACCAACCCCAGTACCAGTCCTCCGAGCTGATGATCGGCATGCACGCGCACGGGTTCCGCGTTTTGGAGGTGCCCGGGACGATGCACATCCGGGCGTCCGGTTCGACGAAGAAGGGCGGCAACCTGGTCTATGGCGCCCGCTACGCCCGAGTGGTCGTCAGCACCTGGTGGCGAGAAGGCTGCCCCCGGCCGGCTGCCGACCGCGCGCCCGCACTGCGGGGTCGCTCGTAGCTGGAGTCGGGTAAGCCGACTCAGTCGGTCGGCACCGTGGCGATGCCGAGCACGGATTGGCCGAACGGGGGCGTCACCCGGCGCTCCATCAGTCTCGTGGTGGGGACGACCACTCGGTCATAGGCCTTCAGCAGTGCCGGCCGGGGGCTGCCGACCCCGCCGCGTCGCACGGCGAGCCACCAGGCCACGCCGCCGAGGAAGTTCACCGGACGTACCGGCCCGGGTGTCAAGCCCGCACCGGTGATCGCGGACCGCAACGTGCTCGGCGTGTAACGACGCACGTGTCCGACCCTGCGGTCGAAGTCGCCGTACAACTGCTGATACCCGGGCACCCACACCACGATGCTGCCGCCGGGCTGCACCATGGTGGCCAGGCCTCGCAGCGCCTCGCTGTCCTCGACGATGTGTTCGAGCACGTTGATCGCCACGATCGTGGACACCGGCGTGTCGATGGTGAACGGTCCGTGATCGAGGTCGAACAGACGCGCCTCCACCTCGGGCCGGTCGAGGAAGCGGGTGCGGAGGTACGACACGGCCTCGGGATCGACGTCGGTCACCACGTGGCGGCTGAGACCACGGAACTGGCTGGCGAACTCGCCGAGACCGGCGCCGACCTCCAGCACCGAGGGTCCGCAGTAGCGCGAGATCAGCTCGAACTGGTAGGCGCGGTAGCGTTCCTGGTTCTTGCCCGAGCCGTCTTCCAGCCCGCGACCGGTGGCGAGCGCGAACGCGCCCTGCCCGTTGCTGTCCGTCATCGAAGATCCCTCGTCGTGGGCCGGCGTCGCAGGCGGCGTCATGGAGCGGCGGGGATCTGCGTCGGCTCAGGATCCGGGGCCGGGCGGAGCTGGCCACCGAAGAGTCGCTCGAGCAGGAAGAAGCGGAGCAGGAACATCGCGCCGTACACGGAGAGGAACGCCCCGCTGACGAGCACCGTCTGCGCGGCGTGGCCGAGATGGCTGCCAGCGAGCCGCTGGTCGACCTCGCTCGTGGCCACGGTTGCCGCGACCAACGTGACCACGATGATCACGACGTAGGGCAGCACCTCGTCCCGGAAGCGCGGGCGTCCGCCGACCCGCCAGGTCCAGGTGCGGTTGAGCCAGAAGTTCGGCACTGCCCCCGCGAGCCAGCCGAGAGCGGTCGACCACACCGGCGACGCGTGCAACCCACCGAACATCAGCAGGAAGACGGCCTCGCTGGCGACGGCCGCCACAACGGAGCCGGTGGCGTAGCGGAGGATCTTGCCCCCGAAGTTGCGCCACAGACGCACAGTGCTCTGGACGACCGGGGCGCTATGTGACATGAGGGTGATCCTACCGGGCACACAAAGGCCCTGCCGTCGTTGGGCGGCGTACCGCCAGGTCAGGTGGCGGAGGATAGGGGATTCGAACCCCTGAGGGCTTGCACCCAACACGCTTTCCAAGCGTGCGCACTAGGCCACTATGCGAATCCTCCGCCGAGCAGGGTAGCGGGCGCACTGCGGCAGACGAAAACTCCACCGCAGGGCGTCGGCCCCGTGCAGACCGCCTACGATGGCGGCAGCCCCTCGCGCGGCGGCATCATGCTCAATCCCCCAGGGCCGGAAGGCAGCAAGGGTCGGCAGGCTCTGCCGGGTGCGCGAGGGGTCTTCCACACCCCACCGATGCGACCTGTCGCGTGTCGGGACCCGTCGTTAGTGTTCACGGGTGGACCAACCTCTCGCTCTCTACCGGCGCTACCGGCCGGACACGTTCGCCGAGGTCATCGGCCAGGATCACGTCACCGGGCCGTTGCGACAGGCTCTCGCGGCCAACCGGGTCCACCACGCCTACCTCTTCTCCGGTCCGCGCGGCTGCGGCAAGACCACCTCGGCGCGCATCCTCGCCCGTGCGCTCAACTGCGCGCAGGCACCGGTGGCGGACCCGTGCGGTGAGTGCCAGTCGTGTCGCGATCTTGCCCGCGGCGGCCCGGGCAGTGTCGACGTGATCGAGATTGACGCGGCGAGCCACGGAGGGGTCGACGACGCCCGCGAGCTTCGGGAGAAGGCGTTCTTCTCGCCGATGAGCAGCCGCTTCAAGGTCTACATCGTTGACGAGGCGCACATGGTCAGCCCTCAGGGGTTCAACGCCCTCCTCAAGCTGGTGGAGGAGCCGCCGGCGCACCTGAAGTTCATCTTCGCCACTACCGAGCCAGACAAGGTGATCGGCACGATCCGTTCGCGCACCCACCACTATCCGTTCCGGTTGATGCCGCCCCGGGTCCTTGGCGACTATCTCGCCGACCTTTGTGAGCGCGAAGGCGTCAAGATCGAGCCGTCGGCGCTTCCCCTGGTCGTACGCGCGGGTGCCGGCTCTGCCCGAGACAGCCTCTCGGTCCTCGATCAGCTGATCGGCGGTGCGGGGTCGGAGGGCGTGACGTACGACCTGGCCTCCGCGCTGCTCGGCTACACCCCGGAGACGTTGCTCGACGAGGTGGTCGACGCCTTCGCTGCCGCCGACGGAGCCTCAGTCTTTGCTGCCGTCGACAAGGTCGTCGAGACCGGGCAGGACCCGCGCCGATTCGCCGAGGACCTGTTGCAGCGGTTCCGGGACCTGATCATCGTGGCGGCAGTGCCGGACGCGCTGGCCAAAGGGCTGCTGGACGTCTCGCAGGACATGGCCGAGCGGCTGACCCAGCAGGCGACGAAGTTCGGTCCCGCGGATCTGACCCGTAGCGCCGACGTGGTGATCCGCGGGCTGGACGAGATCAAGGGCGCCACCGCCCCACGATTGCTGCTCGAGCTGATCTGCGCCCGGGTGCTGCTACCCGGCGCCGACCACGACGCCGAGGGCGTCTACGCCCGGCTCGACCGGATGGAACGCCGGATGTCGATCCCGGCGGCGGTCGCCCCGGCCCAGGCACAGCCGCCGTCCTCGCCGCCGACGCACCAACCTGCCGGGGCCGACGTGGCGCCTCGGACGGCCGACCAGGAGGCCACCTGGCCGGTGGCCCGAACCCTCGGCGGATCGGCGACAGGGTCGTCGGCCGTTGCGCCTCCCGGGCCGGCACCAACCCCGGCTGACCAGGTCGAGGACCGGTCCGCATCTGCGTCGGTGCAGCGACAGGGCGCCCCGCGGCCGGCTGGTGCGTCCGCGGCTGGCGGATCTGAGGCTGGCGGGTCTGCGGCAGGGTCCGGCTCGCCGGCCACTCCCTCGGCCGCCGGAATGGGCCTGGTGGACGTGCGACGGTTGTGGACCGACGTGCTCGAGGACATCAAGGGGCGGCGGCGGTTGGCATGGTCCATCCTCAGCCACAACGCGCAGGTGCAGTCCGTCGAGGGCGGCACGCTGACGCTGGCCGTGTCGCAGCGCGGTGCCCGCGACTCCTTCGTCACCAACGGCTGCGACGAGATCCTGCGGCAGTCCCTGATCGACGTGCTGGGGGTCGACTGGCGCGTGGAAGTAGTCGTCGACCCCTCCGCCGACAGTGACGCGGGTGGACCCTCCGGGGGTGATGGCGGGCACGCCTCGCAGCCTCCTTCGACTGCCCCCCAGGCTCCCGCGAGAGCCGCCGTCAGAGCCCCAGCGAACCCGGAGTCCGTCGCTGCTGCGCGCGGCGCCATCTCCCCGACGCGAGCCAACGGCTCGACCGGGCACGAGACGCCGCCGCCAGAGTCCGACGAGGCCGTCGATCGCGACGATCCCGTCGTCGACGACGCTTCGGAGGACCACGACCAACTGCTGGCACGTGAGCTGGGCGCCCACGTGATCGAGGAGATCCCGCACGACTCCTGAGCGGCGTACCGGTTGACCCGCGTTAGTGAATTACGGTTTACTAACTCTGATCCATCGATACCCGGCCGGAGGGACCTGCCATCACGATCCAGACCTCAGAGTCTCCGCTGGCGGGAAGGGTCGCGCTGGTCGCCGGCGCCACCAGGGGGGCCGGACGTGCGATCGCGGTCGAGCTGGCGAGGGCCGGCGCCTTCGTCTACGCGACTGGCCGCAGCAGCCGGGTCTCGGGACGTTCCGAGCTGGACCGGCCCGAGACGATCGAGGAGACCGGTGACCTGATGGAGGCCTCCGGGGGACGCGGGGCCGCCCTGCGAGTGGATCACCTCGAACCCGACCAGGTCGCTGAGCTGGTCGGACGGATCGAGGGCGAGCAGGGTCGACTCGACATCTTGGTCAACGACATCTTCGGCGGTGACCGGTACGCCGAGTGGAACAAGAAGCTGTGGGAGCACGACATCACTGGCGGACTCCGCATGCTCGCCATGGGTGTCCACACCCACCTGATCACCAGTGCCAAGGCACTCCCGCTGATGCTCAGCGGGAACGGCGGCGGTCTGGTGGTGGAGATGACCGACGGCACGGCGGACTACAACACGCGCTACCGCAAGGACGTCGGGTTCTACTACGACCAGGTCAAGGCGGCGGTCGAGCGGATCACCATCGGGCTGGCTGCCGAGTTGGCCGACGAGCACTGCACCGCGGTGGCGTTGACGCCCGGGTGGCTCCGCTCGGAGCGGATGCTGGAGGGCTTCGGTGTCACCGAGGAGACCTGGCGGGACGCCCTCGAAGACGTGCCCCACTTCTGCGTCTCGGAGTCCCCGACCTATGTAGCCAGGACGCTCGTCGCGCTGGCGGCCGATCCGGGGGCCTCCCAGTTCGCCGGCCAGGTGTTGTCCAGCGCCCAGCTGGCCCGAACGTACGGCGTGACCGACACCGATGGAACCCAGCCTGACTGCTGGAGATATCTGGTCGAGATCATGGATCCGGGCCGGCCTGCCACTGAGCTCGGCTACCGCTAACGGCTGCGGGTCGCCCACGAGGCGAGGAGGGTGTCGAGGTCCGCTTCGACGCGTGACACGAGGGATCCTGCGGGAGCCACGCACCAGGTCAGCGAGGTTCCCTCACCCGTGGCGAGCAGGATGCGTGCCACATGAGCGGCCGGAGGATGCCCCGACAGGGCGCCGGCGTCGATGGCGTCTCGGGCGAGCCCGGCCAGGTGGTCCTCGATCATCCGCCAGCCCTGCGCAAGCAGCTCCTGCATGCTGGCGTCCTGCAGGTCGAGCGCGAGGGTGGCAAGCTGGTTGGCGGCGTTGTCCGCCGAGTCGAGATCGGAGAAACCCCACGTCGCGGCCGCGCGCAGCCGCGCCATCGGTTCCTGGTGGGCCTCTGTCGCCGCTGTGATTCCGGGAACGATCGAGGCAACCCATCGGCGGTTCAGGGCCAGCAGCAGCTCGCGCTTAGAGCCGAATCGCTTGATCAACGTGGCGGCCGACGCCCCGGCCCTCGACGCCGACTTCTGCAGGGTGAACGCAGTCGGGCCTTGCTCGAAGAGCAGCTCCTGGGCGGCGGCGAGCAGGCTCTCGTCATCGATCTCGCGAGGTCGCGCCACACAGTAAGTGAATCATGGTTCACTAACGAGTCGCGTCGGCGGCTCGCTCACCCCCGGCGCCGTACCCCCGCGCCGTACCCCCGCGCCGTACTCCGGAATTGCGGGAAGGTGGCTCGATCTCGCGCCGGATCTCCGCCACTTTCCCGCAATTGTGAGTGGGATCCTGGCTGCGACGTGACAGCCGCCACCGGGTCCCGGGCGGTTAGGCTCATGCCGGACGGCGTCGACAGTGCGGGACGGGTCGGTGGACGGTCGTCGGACGTGAGGCGCTCGCTCGAACAGCCGGCAAGGGTGGATCCGGCGAAGATCAAGGAGGGCACCGTGACCGAAGGTGGCATGCCTGACATGTCAGCGTTGCTGGCGCAGGCGCAGCAGATGCAGCAGCAACTCCTGGCAGCCAAGGACGACCTGGCCGCAACGCACGTGACCGGGACTGCGGCCAACGGGCTCGTCACCGCGACCGTCACGGGCACCGGTGAGTTGGTGGGCCTCGACATCAAGCCCGAGGCAGTCGACCCTGACGACGTCGAGACGCTGGCCGACATGGTGGTGGCAGCCGTGCGCGATGCGACCGACAACGCCAGCCAGCTCGCCAGCGAGCGGATGGGCCCGCTGGCCGGCGGTCTCGGCGACCTGGGCTTGTAGGAACACCACCGTGTACGAAGGCGTGGTCCAGGATCTGATCGACGAGCTGGGGCGGCTGCCGGGAGTCGGCCCCAAGGGAGCGCAGCGGATCGCGTTCCACCTGCTCGACGCCGACCCCGTCGACGTACGCCGACTCGCCGCCGTGTTGGTCGAGGTGAAGGAGAAGGTCCGCTTCTGCTCCGTGTGCGGCAACGTCGCCGAGGACGAGATGTGCCGGATCTGCCGCGACCCTCGCCGCGACGCCGCAGTGATCTGCGTCGTCGAGGAGTCCAAGGACGTGGTGGCGATCGAGCGGACCCGAGAGTTCCGCGGCCGTTACCACGTTCTCGGGGGCGCGATCAGCCCGATCGAGGGCATCGGACCCGACGACCTGCGCGTCAAGGAGCTCATGCAGCGCCTCGCGGACGGAGACATCACCGAAGTGATCCTGGCCACCGATCCGAACCTCGAGGGTGAAGCAACCGCGACGTACCTGACCCGCCTCTTGCGCCCCCTGGGGTTGCGCGTGACACGCTTGGCCAGCGGTCTGCCCGTCGGGGGCGACCTCGAGTACGCGGACGAGGTCACGCTGGGGCGTGCCTTCGAGGGGAGACGGAGCGTCGATGAGTGAAACCGGCACCGAAACCGAGCTCGAGGCGTCGGAGTTGGAGAGCGATCTCGAGGACCTCGGGTCGTCGGTCGCGGACCAGGTCGAGTCATTCCTGCTGGCGGTCCGGGCGATCGCGGGCAGCGGCGACGCCGCCCGTGCCGTCCCGCTCCTGCTGCTCGAGGTGAGCCAGTTGTTGCTGGCCGGCGGACGTCTGGGGGTGCAGACCGACTTCGTGCCCAGCGAGCAGTACGAACCAGATCCAGGCCCTGATCCGGACCTCGACGAGGTACGCGCCGCGCTCGCCCAGCTGCTCGGGCACGCCGACGACTACATCGAGGTGTTCGATCCCTACGACCGGAGGCCCGAGCTCGTACCCTCACGCATCTCCGACGATATCTGTGCGATCGCCGGACGCGTCGCACACGGCTTGCAGCACCATCGGGCGGGCCGGGTGGACGAAGCGCTGTGGTGGTGGCAGTTCTCCTACGTGTCGTCCTGGGGAGCCGAGGCCAGCAGTGTGCTACGGGCCCTGCAGTCGGTGATCGCGCATGACCGTCTCGACGAGGAACGCGAACTTTCCTGAAGTGCCCCCTTTTGCGGCCCGAGGGCATCGTCCCAACAGTGTCGCGGGGCTCGGCGCCGCTGTGTAGCGTGAGACAGACCTGCCATGACGCCTCGGGCTCATGCGCTCCGCACCGCTGGACCTACGTCCGAGGACATTGCCGTGGCCCACGACTCCCGGCTCATCCGGGCGCTGCTGATCGCGCTCGGTCTGGTCCTCTTGACCGGCACGGTTGGGCGCGCCGGAGCCGCCGAGCCGCCGACCGCCGACGGCATGAGCGGGCTGTCGGTTGTGGGCAACCAGCTGTACGAGGACGGCGCGCCGTTCCTGCCGCGGGGCTTCAACATGATCGGCGCACTCACGCCCAGCTGGTGTACGCGGTCGCTCGGGGTCGCCGCCCGCACCCACTTCGGACAGGCGGAGCTGGATGCCGCCAAGGGGTGGGACGCGAACACGGTGCGCTTGCAAGTGAGCCAGCGCGGACTGGCCGATCCGGCCGTCGCACAATCCGACCGGGACGCGTACGTGCAGCAGATCGTCGCCGACGTCACGCTGGCGGAGAGCAACGGCTTCGTCGTGGACCTGTCGATGCAGGACCAGGGCATCGGTTGCGGCCAGGCCCATCCGCTGCCGACGAGCATGACGTCGGACGCCTGGACCGTGCTCGCTCCGCAGTTCGCGAACGACACCGACGTGATGTACGAGCTGTTCAACGAGCCGGCGGTGCACAACACGCTGGCCGGAGCGTGGGGGCAGTGGCAGAGCGGTGGCAGCAGCCCGAGCAGCAACCTCGGCTCACCGGCCGTCGGTGAGCAGGCGCTGGTCGACCAGATCCGTGGGCTTGGAGCCAGCAACGTGCTGATCGCCGACGGACTCGACCATGCCGAACGGCTCGACGGCGTGCCGATGCTGTCCGATGCCCTCGGGCAGCTCATGTACGGCGTGCACCCTTATGTCTACGACGGCGGACAGTCCACATGGGACACCAAGTTCGGCTACCTGACCTCAACCGTGCCGGTCATCGCCACCGAGTGGAACTTCAAGCCTGGCGACTGCGGCACGTCGACCGCTGCGCTGACGCCGGCGTTCTTCGGCTACCTGCACGATCACGACGTGGGCCTGCTCGGTCACGCCTTCGACGTACCCGGCACGCTGATCACCAACGACTGGAGCTGGACTCCGACCGACTGCGCCACCGCGCAGAAGGGCGCGGGTCAGGTTCTTAAGGACTACTTCGCCGGTCAGGCCGACCCGCCGCCGCTCGGCGCCCCGCAGCAGCTGACCGGGTCCGCCAACGGGCCTGCCGAGATCGACCTGAGCTGGCAGCCGGGTCAAGGCACCGAGACCGCAACCGGCTACCAGGTGTGGCGCGACGGTTCGCTGATCGCAAGCACGTCGGACCCGGCGTACAACGACACCAGCGTGGATCCCAACACCACCTACAGCTACACCGTTGTGGCCGTGGACATTGCTGGCGACACCAGTGCGCCGTCCAACGCCGTGACGCTGTCGACGCCACCACTGCCCGGGCAGGACACGCAACCGCCGACCGCTCCCACCGGAGCCGCCGCCCGCGTCGTGAGTCCCAGCGACGTCCAGCTGACGTGGAACGCGAGCACGGACAACGTCGGGGTCACCGACTACGAGGTGGTACGCGACGGTGCCGTCATCGACACGCTCGACGCCCTGTCGTACGACGACACGGCGATGTCCAGCGCGCACTCGCACATCTACGTCGTCTACGCCCTGGATGCGGCCGGCAACGTCTCGCCGGTGTCCAACAGCGCGAAGGCGATCGTCCCGGCGGCGGTGCCCAGCGGGTTGACCGGGAAGTACTACGACACGGCGGCGTTCAGCAGCCTGAAGGTGACCAGGACCGACGCCGGCGTCGACTTCGACTGGGGCACCGGCTCGCCGAGTCCGAAGCTCGGCGTGGACACGTTCAGTGTCCGGTGGACGGGCAAGGTGATGGTGCCGGCTAGCGGGACCTACGCGTTCTCCACCCAGACCGACGAGGGGGTACGTTTGTGGGTGAACGGCAGGCAGATCATCAACGACTGGACGGCCCACACCCTGCGACAGGACTCGGGCACTATCTCACTGGCGGCGAACCAGGCGTACACGCTTCGGATGGACTACTACGAAAAGACCGGACCGGCCAAGGCGGTGTTGTTGTGGTCCGATCCCTCCATGCCGCAGCAGGTGATTCCGGCGAGTCAGCTGCTGGTCCGCTGACGTTGGTGGCGCCGTCCCTGGCGGCGATCCGACGAGTACGCCTCGTGCGTAACTGTCGGATCAGCGACATGGTGGGGCCGAACACACGGTGGGGCCGGGTCGAGCATGGTGGGGCCGAGTGCATCAGTCAGTGTCCTCGAGGGCGAACCGCACGGTGACGGTTGCGGTGACGACCGCTGTTCCAGCCTCGACCGGCGTACCACCTCCGGCGTTGACGGCGGCGGCCATCGCGAATCGCTCGTACGGCTGGTGGGCCTCGCGCACACCCTCGGTGATCGACATGACTCGGCCCAGACGGAGACCTGCGGCTCCGGCGGCCGCGCCGGCCTTGTCGTGGGCGGCGCGTACCGCGTTGGCGAGGGCTTCGGTCCGCGCCGCGTCGGGATCGACGATCCTGGTGCTCAGCCCGTGCAGCCGAAGGGCGTCACCAGCGGCGTCGGCCACAGCATCAACAAGCGGTCCCACTCGATCGACGTCGTCGACGCTGATGGTCAGGGTGTAGTCCGCCTGGAAGCCGATGACGCGTTCACCACGGTTGTCGTACCTCGGCTGGACGCCCAACCCGCCGGTCATGATCTCGGGGTCGCCGACCCCGGCGGACCGGGCCGCCTCGATCACCGTTGTGGCGCGGGCCGACACCTGCCGCAGCGCAGTGCCGGGCGTGGCGGCATGTTCCTCCAGGCCGACTGCGAAGGAGCCGCCGGTGGGGACCGTGCGACACCGGCCCTCGGCGGTGACGACCAGAAAGCGTTCTTCGCTCATCCATGCAACGTAGCCCCGCGGACGGGGGCGGTGCCCGGCGGCAAGCGGGCGGCTCTGCACGCCCGCGTTCCGGACGTACCGGCTCCGCGCGGAGCGTCTCGTTAGACTGACGGGTGGTCGCTGTACGCGGGCGGCTTCCCGGTCAGCGAGCAAAGGATCCACCGTGAGCTTGGTCGTGCAGAAGTACGGCGGCTCGTCCGTGGCCGACGCGCAGGGCATCAAGCGGGTCGCCCAGCGCATCGTCGCCTCGAAGAAGGAAGGGCACGACGTCGTGGTCGTGGTGTCCGCGATGGGCGACACGACCGACGAGCTGCTGGAGCTCGCACACGACGTGTCGCCCTTGCCGGCGGGGCGCGAGCTCGACATGCTGCTCACCGCCGGCGAGCGGATCTCGATGGCCCTGCTGGCGATGGGGATCGGCAACCTCGGCCACGAGGCCCGGTCGTTCACCGGCTCACAAGCCGGCGTGATCACGGACTCGTTCCACGGCAAGGCGAAGATCATCGACGTCACCCCGGGCCGGATCGAGCGCGCGCTCGCGGAAGGCGCGATCGCGATCGTGGCCGGCTTCCAAGGCGTGTCGCTCGACAGCAAGGACATCACGACCCTCGGCCGGGGCGGTTCCGACACCACCGCAGTGGCGCTCGCTGCCGCGATGCATGCTGACGTGTGCGAGATCTACACCGACGTGGACGGCATCTTCACCGCCGATCCCCGCATCGTCCCGACTGCGCGGCGCATCCCGGCCATCTCCTACGACGAGATGCTCGAGATGGCTGCCTGCGGAGCGAAGGTGTTGCATCTGCGCTGCGTCGAGTACGCCCGCCGACACGACATTCCCATCCACGTACGCTCGTCGTTCTCGGCCAAGACCGGTACGTGGGTCGTCCACGAGTCAGAGGTATCCGACATGGAACAGGCCATCATCTCCGGCGTCGCACACGACCGCAGCGAGGCCAAGATCACCGTGGTCGGCGTCCCCGACAAGGTCGGTGAAGCGGCGCGCATCTTCGAGGCCCTCGCCGAAGCAACGATCAACATCGACATGATCGTGCAGAACGTCTCGGTCGCCGCGACTGGCCTCACCGACATCTCCTTCACGCTGCCGCGTGCCGACGGGCAGATGGCCATGACCACGCTCGCCAGGTTGCAGGACGAGGTCGGCTACGACCAGCTCCTCTATGACGACCGGATCGGCAAGGTGTCCCTGATCGGGGCGGGGATGCGCACGCACCCGGGCGTCTCGGCGAGGTTCTTCTCCGCGATCGCGTCCGCCGGGGTCAACATCGAGATGATCTCGACGTCCGAGATCCGGATCTCCGTGGTGGTCGACCAGGTGCAGGTGGACGACGCCGTGGCCGCAGCGCACGCAGCCTTCCAGCTCGACTCCGACGAGGTCGAGGCCGTCGTCTACGGCGGCACCGGTCGATGAGTGGACCCAAGCCGACCCTTGCCGTGGTCGGCGCCACCGGAGCCGTCGGCACGGTGATGCTCGACATCCTGTCGACCCGTGAGGACGTCTGGGGCGAGATCCGGCTGGTGGCGTCGCCACGGTCCGCGGGGCGCCGGCTGCGCCTGCGCGGCGAGGACGTCGACGTGCTGGCCCTCGCACCCGAGGTCTTCGACGGTGTCGACGTGGCGATGTTCGACGTCCCGGACGACGTCTCCGCGCACTGGGCGCCCATCGCGGTCGAGCACGGGGCCGTCGTGGTCGACAACTCCGGAGCATTCCGGATGGACCCCGACGTACCCCTCGTCGTGCCCGAGGTCAACGGAGCCACCACACGTGAGCGGCCCAAGGGCATCATCTCCAACCCCAACTGCACGACGCTGACGATGATGGACGCCCTCGGAGCCCTGCACGCGCGGTGGAACCTCCGCGCGCTGGTCGTCGCGTCGTACCAAGCGGCCTCCGGCGCCGGACAGGCCGGCATCGACCGGCTCTACGACGAGCTCGAGGTGGTTGCCGGCCAGCGCGACCTTGGACAGTCGGCGGGCGACGTGCGACGGGCGCTTGCCGACAAGCTCGGTGACGACTCACCGTTCCCGGCGCCCCTGGCCCTCAACGTGGTGCCGTGGGCCGGGTCGGCGCGCGAGGACGGCTGGACCAGCGAGGAGCTCAAGGTCCGCGACGAGTCGCGCAAGATCCTCGGCATCCCCGACCTCGCGGTGTCGGCCACCTGCGTGCGGGTTCCCGTGGTCACGACGCACTCGCTCGTCGTGCACGCGACGTTCGAGCGCAACGTCGACGTCGACCTGGCCCGCCGGCTGATGGTCGAGGCGCCAAGCGTCGTGGTCATCGACGATCCGGACGCGCCCGACTTCCCAACCCCGGTGGACGCGGTCGGCTCCGATCCCACCTTCGTCGGGCGGGTACGCCAGGCACTCGACTTCCCGCGTACGTTGGAGTTGTTCGTCTGCGGCGACAACCTGCGCAAAGGCGCCGCCCTCAACACGGCGCAGATCGCCGAGCTGGTCGCCGCCGAGCTCACGGAGAGCGCCCGGGCCTGAACAGCTGTCCATGCCCGGCGGCCGATCTGAGCGGCCCCCGATCAGGACCACCCCTGACATGTCGGCGCAGCGGCGCCCAGGGTCAGCCGCGGCGGCGCGCGGCGAGCGCCTCGAACGCGTCCAGCGACTCGGGGTTGGCCAGCGCGCCCTTGGCGGCCGCGTCGTCGACCGGCGCCCCCCTCAGGATCCGCTTCACCGGCACCTCGAGCTTCTTGCCGGACAGCGTGTGGGGCAGCGCCGGCACGGCCCAGATCTGGTCCGGAACGTGCCTCGGGGACAGGTTGGTCCGCAGCGCGGTCGCGATCGCGTGCCGCAGGTCGTCGTCGAGGGTCACGCCTTCGGCGGGCACGACGAACAGCAGCAGCTCACCGGCGCCACCCTCGGCATCCTCCAGGTGCACCACCAGGCTGTCCGCGACCTGTGCCATCGCTTCGACGACCGAGTAGAACTCCGCGGTACCGAGCCGGACCCCGCCCCGGTTGAGGGTGGCGTCGCTGCGGCCGGTGATCGCGCAGGTCCCGAGGTCGGTGATCGTGATCCAGTCGCCGTGCCGCCACACGCCGGGGAATACCTCGAAGTACGCCGCGCGCAGCCGCGACCCGTCGGTGTCGCCCCAGAAGGCGACCGGCATCGACGGCATCGGTGCGGTGATGACGAGCTCGCCCAGCTGGTCGACCACCGGCGTGCCGGACTCGTCGTACGCCTCGACCTTACAGCCGAGGCAACGGCAGGCGATCTCGCCGGCATAGACGGGCAGGATCGGAGCGCCACCGAGGAAGCCGGTGCACACGTCGGTGCCGCCGGAGAACGACGCCAGAAGCACCGACGGCGACACCGCGTCGTAGACCCAGCGGAAGCCCTCCACCGGCAGCGGGGCGCCGGTCGAGCCGACGCCGCGCAGCGTCGACAGGTCGGCAGTCTCGCCGGGTACGAGCCCGGCCTTGCGGCACGCCAGCAGGAATGGCGCGCTGGTGCCGAAGTAGGTGATGCCGACGCGTTCGACCAGCCGCCACAGCGTGCCGAGGTCAGGAGACGCAGGGTTGCCGTCGTACATCACCACCGTCGCGCCGACGGCGAGCCCGGACACGAGGTAGTTCCACATCATCCAGCCGGTGGTGGAGAACCAGAAGAGCCGGTCGCCGGGTCCGAGGTCCATCTGCAGCGCGAGCGCCTTGACGTGCTCGACCAGGATGCCGCCGTGCCCGTGCACGATCGGCTTGGGCAGGCCGGTCGTGCCGGAGGAGTACAAGACGTACAACGGATGGTCGAACGGCACCGGCTCGAACACGAGCTCGCCGGCCTCGGCGACGAGGTCGACCCAGGTCGCGGCGCCCTGCGGTGGAGGTGAGTCGAGATCGAGGTAGGGCAGCCACACGGTCGCCTCGACGCTCGGCAGGGCCGCGAGGATCGCCCCGACCTCGCGGCGCCGGTCGATCGGCTTGTCGCCGTAGCGGTAGCCGTCGACAGCGACCAGGACCTTGGGCTCGATCTGGGTCCATCGGTCCACGACGCTGCGGGTCCCGAACTCCGGCGCGCAGGACGAGAACGTCGCACCGAGGCTTGCGGTCGCCAGTAGCAGGATCAGCGTCTCGGGGATGTTGGGGGCATAGACCGCGACCCGGTCGCCGCGGGCGACGCCGAGCCGCTGTAGGCCCACTCTGGCCCGGCCGGCCAGGTCCCGCAGTTGCGCTGCGGTGAGGTCGACGTGCTCGCGCGACTGGGATAACCCGATGACCACCACGTCGTCGTCATCGCGGCCCGGCAGATCGAGCATCGCCTGGGCGTAGTTGAGCGTGAGCCCCGGGAACCAGTGCGTGCCCGGCATCGACGGGTCGGGCAGGGCAACGACGGGCTGCGGCGATCCGGGAAGTCCGAAGTGCTGCCAGACCGAAAGCCAGAACGCGTCAGGCTCATCGACCGACCACTGCCACAAACCGGCGTAGTCGTCGAAGACGAGGCCGTGCTGGCGTTCCAGCCAGCCGAGGTAGCGCCCGATCCGGGTGGTGGCCCGCACGTTCGCCGGCGGCGACCACAACACCTCGTGGGTCGACTGGGCTGGCATGCGGTCTCCCTCGGCGTACGACTGGGTCCCGCCCATCCTGCCGCAGCGGGAACCAGGCCACGACGTCGGTGGCTGGTCCTCAGACGCGGGTACGCCCGGCTTCCATCCGCGGCAGCAGCAGCGTGAACAGCGCGAACATGATCGCCGCGAGGACCGGGATGACGAGCCACATCCAAACCGAGAAGACCTCGCCCATCAGGAACAGCAGCACCATCACCAGCACGGCGCACAGGCCCAGGAAGCTGGTCATTCCTGGATAGGGCACGCCGCCGAACGCCAGCAGGAAGCGGCCGACGACGGCCGCGAGCGCCACAATGGCCACCAGCACCAGGAAGCCGGGTCCGCCCCCGGAGGAGGTCCCGCGAACCGCCTCGAACCCGGCCATCGCGAGCGCCACCAGCGCCACGGAGAGGAGCCCGACGAGCAGGCCCGCCGCTATGCCGGTGAGCCATGGCGCAACCGTCGGCCGGGGACGCCGAGGGCGCCGGGGTCGTGGGCGGCGCTCCTCCTCGGGTCGGCTTCCCGCCTTGGGGCGCCTTCCGGTTCGGGGTCGGTCGCTGTCGTCGGCGGTCACCGCTCCAGTGTGCCGCATGCGTTCCTGATGGTCCTCAGGCGGCCGTGATGGCGGCGCCGACGGCAGTCCCAGGCTCGAGCGCCCAGCCCAGCACCTGGGTGACGTCCCCAGCCAAGTGCACGGTGAGCTCGTCGAGCACGCTGGCGGGTACGTCGTCGAGGTCGGGTTCGTTGCGCTGGGGGATGACCACCTCGGTCAGGCCTGCCCGGTGCGCGGCCATCAACTTCTGCTTGACCCCGCCGATCGGCAGCACCCGGCCGGTGAGCGACACCTCGCCGGTCATGCCGACCTCCTTGCGGACCGCGCGCCCGGTCAACAGCGACGCGACCGCTGTAGTCATCGTGACGCCCGCAGACGGACCGTCCTTGGGGACCGCACCCGCGGGCACGTGGATGTGCAGTCGCTTGTCCTTCAGCGACTCCACCGGGATGTCCAGGCGGCCGCCGTTGGCACGCAGGTACGACAGGGCGATCTGTGCGGACTCCTTCATCACGTCACCGAGCTGACCGGTCAGCGCGAGGCCCGGTTCGCCGTCCATGGCGGACGCCTCGATGAACAGCACGTCGCCTCCCGCGCCGGTCACCGCGAGTCCGGTGGCCACGCCGGGGATCGAGGTCCGCTCCGCCGACTCGGGCGTGAACCTGGGCCGCCCGACGTACTCGCGGAGGTTGTCGGTGCCGACCGCCAACGGTGCGGTGTCGGTACCGGAGCCGAACCGTGCGGCGACCTTGCGGAGCACCTTGGCGAGGGACCGTTCGAGCTGGCGCACGCCGGCCTCACGGGTGTACTCGCCTGCGAGCAGTCTCAGCGCGTCTTCGCTGATCGACACCTCGTCGGCGTCCAACGCGGCCCGCTCCAGCTGGCGCGCAAGCAGATGGTCGCGGGCGATCACGACCTTCTCATCCTCGGTGTAGCCGTCGAGCCGGACGAGCTCCATCCTGTCCAGCAGGGCATCCGGGATCTGCTCGGCAACGTTGGCGGTGGCCAGGAACAGCACGTCGGACAGGTCGAGCTCGACCTCGAGGTAGTGGTCGCGGAACGTATGGTTCTGCGCCGGGTCGAGGACCTCGAGCAGTGCCGCCGCCGGATCGCCACGGAAGTCGGACCCGATCTTGTCGACCTCGTCGAGCAGGACGACCGGATTCATCGAGCCGGCCTCCTTGATGGCCCGCACGATGCGACCGGGCAGGGCGCCGACGTAGGTGCGCCGGTGGCCGCGGATCTCGGCCTCGTCCCGGACGCCGCCGAGGGCGACCCGGACGAACTTTCGGCCGAGCGTGTGGGCGACCGACTCGCCCAGCGACGTCTTGCCGACCCCGGGCGGCCCGACCAGCGCCAGCACGGCACCGCTGCCGCGACCGCCGACCAGCTCGAGGCCGCGCTCGGCACGACGAGCGCGCACGGCGAGGTACTCGGTGATGCGCTCCTTGACGTCGTCCAGCCCGGCGTGGTCACGGTCGAGGATCCCGCGGGCGGCACCGAGGTCGGTGTTGTCCGTGGTCCGCACGCTCCACGGCATCTCCAGCACCGTGTCGAGCCAGGTGCGGATCCAGCCGGCCTCGGGCGACTGCTCGGACGCGCGCTCGAGCTTGCCCACCTCGGTGAGCGCAGCCTCGCGTACCTTGTCCGGCAGGTCGGCGGCCTCGACCCGGGCGCGGTAGTCGTCGGAGCCCTCAGGCTCTCCCTCGCCGAGCTCCTTGCGGATGGCGGCGAGCTGCTGACGCAGGAGGTACTCCCGCTGCGTCTTGTCCATCTGCTCGCGGACCTCGTCGTCGATCTTGTTGCTGACGTCCTCCTCGGCCACGCGGGCCCGCGTCCACTCCAGCAGCAGCTCGAGGCGCGCGTCGACGTCGAACGTCTCGAGCAGCTGCCGGGTCTGCGCAAGGTCGAGCCAGGACGCGTAGCCGGCGCTGTCGGCCAGCTGGGCCGGGTCTGTCATCCGATGCACGGCGTCGATGACCTGCCACGCCTCGCGGTGCTGCAGCAGCGAGATCAGCACGCCCTTGTAGTCGGCCGCGAGCTCCTTGGTACGTCCAGTCGGCTCCGGGTCGTCGACGGTCTCGGCCTCGACCCACAGCGCCGCCCCTGGACCGGTCACACCGGTGCCGATGCGGGCACGCTGGGTCGCCCGGACCACCACCGCGGGGCCCCCACCGGGCAGCCTCCCGATCTGGACGATCTCGGCGACGACGCCCACCTTGGCGTACCGACCATCCGGCCGGGGCACGAGCAGCACCTGCGGGGTGTCGGACTCACCGGCGCGGGCGGCGTCCACGGCGGCTTGGCGCTCCGGATCCAACGGCATCGGCACGACCATGCCGGGCAGCACCACGGCATCGACGACCGGAAGTACGGGAAGGGAAAGCTTGGTCACGTTCGGCTCCTCTAGCGGCGTTCGCCTGACATAACGGCCCCGTGGGTGCGTCGATTCCCGGGCTGGTGTTCGCCCAGAGGGGACAGCCGGTGGCGCCGGACGCAAAGGAACGAAAGAATCGACATTGACGCCGTCCAGGCGGCGCCAATGTCGATTCTTTCGTTAGCGAACGGTTTCACGCGGTCGGGCTGACAGGATTTGAACCTGCGGCCTCTTCGTCCCGAACGAAGCGCGCTACCAAACTGCGCCACAGCCCGAAGCCTGCGCGAGTCTAACGGAGCGCAGCACACGCCCCCAACCCGGTTCAGCGACCCTCTCCTCCGCGCTGAGCCGTACGTTTTGGCGCGAATCGCCGGGGCGTGTCTGCACTGAAACGTAAGGCTCAGCGCGGTGGGCCTTCCGTCAGGGTGAGGAGGGTCGCCTCGGGGCGGCAGCAGAAGCGGACCGGGGCGTACGGCGAGGTCCCGAGGCCGGCGGACACGTGCAGCCACGACGCCGGATGGCCGTCGACTTGATGCTGGTGCAGCCCGCGGGCCCGCGCGGTGTCGATGTCGCAGTTGGTCACCAGCGCCCCGTAGAACGGCAGCCGCAGCTGGCCGCCGTGCGTGTGACCGGCGAGGATCAAGGGGTACCCCTCCGCGTTCCACTGGTCCAGCACCCGCAGGTACGGCGCGTGCGAGACACCGATAGCCAGGTCGGCCGACGCGTCGGCCGGGCCGGCGACGGCCGGCAGGTCGTCGTACTCAAGGTGCGGGTCGTCGACCCCGACGAACGCGAGGCGGCGGCCGTCGACCCGCAGTGCCCCCTGCCGGTTGGTCAGGTCGACCCAGCCGTGACCGGCGAGAGCGGACCGCAACGTCTCGGCCGGGAGCCGTCCCCCGCGCGCCTGCAGGTCACCGCCGTCCGGCAACAGGTAGCGCGCCGGGTTCTTCATGATCGGCGCGAAGTAGTCGTTCGACCCGAACACGAACACTCCGGGCAGATCGAGCAGCTCGCCGTAGGCCCGGAGCACCGCCGGCACCGCGTCCAGGTGGGCGAGATTGTCGCCGGTGTTGACCACGACGTCGGGGTCGAGATCGGCCAGCGAGCGCACCCACGCCTGCTTGGTGGTCTGCCCGGGCGTCATGTGCAGGTCGGAGATGTGCAGCACCCGCAGCGGCCGGCTGCCGGGTGCCAGCACGGGTACGTCGGCAAACCGCAGGGTGAAGGCGCGGCGTTCGTATCCGCAGGCGTAGCCCAGCCCGGCGACGCCTGCGGCGGTCGTCGCGAGCGCGGCGGACAGGACGCGGTGCACGCGTTCAGGCTGCCACAGCCCGGCACACCGCCTCGCGTGGCACCGCCGCCAACCAGGAGGACGCGCCCCTGGATACCGGGGTGCGTGACGTGGTCGGCGCGCGGGACACTGGCGGCATGGCTGACACCACGGACAAGACCGGGTCGGCGATGAAGCAGCGCATCCGCGCTGACCTCACCGCCGCGATGAAGGGTCGGGAGGAGCTGCGCGCGTCAACGCTGCGGATGGTGCTGGCGGCGATCATGAACGCCGAGGTGGCCGGCAAGCAGGCCCGCCAGCTGTCGGACGACGAGGTGGTCACGGTGATCGGCTCCGAGGCCAAGAAGCGGCGCGAGGCCGCCGACGCGTTCGCCGCGGCCGGCCGGGACGAGCTCGCCGCGAAGGAGCGTGCCGAGGACGAGATCCTCGCGACGTACCTGCCCGAGCAGCTCGGCCAGGACGAGGTCAGCGCGATCATCGCCGCTGCCATCGAGTCGACCGGAGCCGCCGGCGAGGGCATGCGCGCCATGGGCAAGGTGATGGGCGTCGTCACGCCGCAGGTCAAGGGCCGCGCGGACGGTGCCGCCGTCGCCGCGGAGGTCAAGCGACGGCTCGGCGCCTGAGGCTGTCCCCGGCTAACCGGCGGCTAACCGGCGGCGGTGGATGGACCGCCGCCCACCCCTCAGTGGTGCCCTCAGTGGTGCCCTCAGTGGTGGTGGTGGCCGCCGCCGCCGCCACCGTGGTGATGGTGCGGAGGCTTCCCCCCACCCCCTCCGCCACCGCCGCCGGGCGGCTTGTGGGTCGGCGGCGGCTTCTGGACCGGCGCCGGACCGTTGGACACGATGATCTGCACGGCCTGCCCCTTGTACGCCGTGGAGCCGGTGCCCGGGATGGTGTAGGCAACCGTGCCGGCGGGGTAGCCGGAGTAGTCCGAGCCGGACACCTGCGGGTTGAACCCGGCTTTCTTCAGGGCGTTCGTCGCATCGGTAACCGACATGCCTCCGACCGACGGGACCGAGATCACGGCGCCCCCGAGCTTGCTCTGGTCGACCTTGTGGAAGTCGATGTTGGGGAGCCAGTTCTGGATCACCTGCATGGCTCCGGCCCACATCGGTCCGGCCGCGCCGCTGCCCGACGCATCGGTGATGAAGGTGTTGCCGACGGTCTGACCGTTCAGGGAGATCTGGCTGCCCTGGCTGTTGGCGCCCGCAATCATTGCCGCAGCCACCAGCGAGGGGGTGTAGCCCATGTACCAGACCGAGACGTTCTTGTCGGTCGTGCCGGTCTTGGCCGCCGATGGGATGTTCAGGCCGGTGTGGCCGAGGTCGTAGCCGAACCCGCCCGGCTGTTGCACGCCGCGCAGGATGTCGTTGATCTGGTCGGCCACAGCGGGCTTGACCACCCGGTGACACGACCGGTGCCATGTCTTGAGCACCTTGCCGTTGACGTCGGTCACCGACGTGACCGGCATCGGCTGGCAGTACATCCCCCGGGCCGGCCAGGTGGCGTAGGCGGCGGCCATCGTCAGCGGGCTGACGTCGGTGACGCCAAGGGTGAACGGACCCACCTCGTCCTGCTTCGGCACGACGACTCCCGCGTCCCGCGCCGTCTTGACCGACGGGCACAGCCCGGCGAGCTTCTCCAGCTGGGCGAAGTAGGTGTTGACCGACAGACGAGTGCCCTTGTAGGCGTCCATATAGCCCGACGTCGTGGAGCTGTTCACCGGCCACACGGCCGTCGGGTAGCCACTGCAGTTGGTGTAGCTCCCGGCCGGCATCACCATGCTCCACGGCGAGTTGAACGCCGTCGTGGCGGGGTAGCCCTCCTGCAGCGCCGTCGCCAGCACGAACGCCTTGAACGTCGATCCCGCCTGGAAGCCGTTGGCGTCGCCGTACTGCTTGGGCACGGTGAAGTTGAGGTACGTCTGGCCCGCCTTGGCGTTGTTGCCCATCGGGCGCGACTGCGACAGGGCCATCACCTTGCCGGTGCCCGGCTGGACCAACGCCATCGCGCCGACCGCGTTGTCGGTCGGGAAGACGTGCGCGTGCACCGACTTGTCGGTGGCCTTCTGGTCGCGCAGACTCAGGGTCGTCTGGATGGTCAGACCGCCGCCGAGCAGCTCGGCGTTGCGGGTGTCGGGGTTCGTGCCCAAGGCCGAGTCGTTCAGGAGGTAGGACTGGACGTAGGAGCAGTAGAACGGGGCCGCGGTGTTCACGCAGCCGTTGGTGAACGTCGTGACCTTGAGCCCGAGCCCCGTCTTCATCAGCTTGTCGGCCCTGCGCTGGCGGAGCTCGCCGAGCTGGGCCATCCGGGCCAGCACCGTGTTGCGCCGCGCGAGCGCGTTCTGCGGATAGGTCGTCGGGTCGTAGTAGGTGGGGTTCTGCACCAGCCCGGCCAGGAGGGCCGCCTGCGGCAGCGAAAGCTGCGAGGCGTGCACCGAGAAGTAGTGCTGTGCGGCGATCTCGATGCCGTAGGCGCCGTCGCCGAAGTAGGCGATGTTGAGGTAGTTGTTGAGGATCTGGTGCTTGGAGTGCGTCGCTTCGTACGCCATGGCGTACTTCAGCTCGCGGATCTTGCGAGCGTAGCTGTCCGCCGTGGCCGCGATTCGCTGCGCCTTCGTGGTCGCCTGCTCGAGCAGCGTCATCTTGACCAGCTGCTGGGTCAGCGTCGAGCCACCCTGGGTCGAGGAGTTGCTGGCGTTGTTGATCAGCGCCCGGATGGTGCCCTTGAGGTCGATCGCGCCGTGCTGGTAGAACCGCGAGTCCTCGATCGCCACCATCGCGCGCTTCATCACCGGGGAGACCTGCTTGAGGCTGATGTCCTGCCGGTTCTCCTTGTAGAAGTAGGCCACCGGCTTGCCGGCCGCCGACAGCAGCACCGAACGCTGCGGGATCGGGCTCTGGTGCAGGGCCAGCGGGAAGTTCTGGAACCCCTGCGCGATGTCACGGGTGGTGAGGCCGAGCACAGCGGCCACGGGAAGGGCCAAGCCGGCGACGAGGACCCCGCACAAGGCGCTCACGCCGGCGAGGCTGGCGAGGGTGCGCGGGGTGTGCCTGTGCCAGCGCGGGCGCCGGTCACCGGGGAGGTATCTGTCCGCGGGCATGCCCCTCAGGGTACGTGGTCACCGTCGAACCGCGTACTCGCGCACCGTCTCGGGGGCGACATGAGTCGCTGCGTCGGTCCTATCACCGGCTCGTCGCGTCGTGCAGAGGCTTAGTGACGAATAGTCCCAAAGGACTACAGGAAATGACCGGTTCGACTCTGCCGGGTTCGGGCGCGGCCCCGTAACTTCATTCCGGCGGGCGCACCCAGGCGGCTCGTGAAGGGTTTGGTCCGGACAGTCCGGATTGATCTCGGGGAGGACCCATCATGACGTGGATCCACGAATGGACCGAGCAGGCAGCGTGCCGGAGCACCCGGCCGGACTCCTTGTTCGTCCGCGGAGCCGAGCAGAACCGCGCCAAGCAGCTGTGTGCTTCGTGTCCGGTGCGTACCGAGTGCCTGGCGGAGGCTCTTGACAACCAGATCGAGTGGGGCGTCTGGGGCGGCATGACCGAGCGAGAGCGCCGCTCGTTGCTGCGCCGCCGACCCAACGTCTCGTCGTGGCGTCAGCTGCTTCAGGCGGCGCAGGAGGAGCACAGCCGCACCGGGGCGGTTCCCGCCGCCGGCTGACGCGGGTGCCAAGATCCGCCGCTGAACCTCCTGACCGAGCAGGCGTCGGAACTTTCCGGACAGATTCTGGCGCGTGCGGGCAACCAAACCCCCACGATCGTCGTCTGTTGGGTGTGGGGCTGTCGCTTCGGGGGGAGTGCGGCCTCGGGGGGAACGGGGGAGGAGAGGGACGGTTCTTCGGGACCGTCCCTCCCTTCATGCCCCTCGCCCTGGGCTCGCCGGTCGGGCCCTTCGCCCGGCCCTCGCCCCGGCCGTCAGGATGTGGTGAGCAGCGCCCCGACCGTACGCAGACCGTCCAGGTCGTGGACGTCGCCGGCCAGCGCGGGGATCGCCGCCCCCGCCACCTGCGGATGGGCCGCAGCGAACCGGTGCCGCAGCCGGGTCTCGCGTGCGTGCGCGGTGGCCAGCGACTCGTGCACGTGCAGCAGCCCGGCCGCGCAGGCCAAGGACGAGTCGACGTCCCCCAACCGGGCAGCCGCGGCATGCGCTTCCTCCGCCGACAGGTCCGCCCGCGGCTCGGTGGTTCGGTTGAGGACGATCCCGGCCAGCGGCATGTCCTCCTGGGTCAGCCGGTCCACGAAGTAGGCGGCCTCCCGCAACGCGTCGGGCTCCGGAGCCGCGACGACCAGGAACGCCGTCCCCTGCGCCTGAAGCAGGGCGTACGTCTGCTCGGCCCGTTGCCGGAAGCCACCGAACAACGTGTCGAACGCCGCAACGAACGTTTGTACGTCGCGCAGCACCTGGGCGCCGAGGATCTTGCTCATCGTCGCCGTCACGATCCCGAAGCCGGCCGAGAAGACCTTGGCCGGGCCCTTCGCCGGCGCCAGGAGGAGTCGGATCAGCCGGCCGTCGAGCAGCGACGACAACCGCTCGGGCGCGTCCAGGAAATCCAACGCCGACCGTGACGGAGGCGTGTCCACCACGATCAGGTCCCAGCGGCCACTGGACTGCGCGTCGGCATACAGCTGGCCGAGCTTCTCCATCGCCATGTACTCCTGCGTGCCCGCGAAGGAGCTGGAGAGCGCGATGTAGAAGGGGTTGGTCAGGATCTGCCTGGCCTTGTCCGGCCGCGCATGGGCCTCGACGACCTCGTCGAAGGTCCGCTTCATGTCCAGCATCATGGCGTCGAGGCTGCCGCCGGACGCGGTGTCGACGTCGGCGACCGCGCGGGGGGTGTTGTCCAGGGCGGTGAGCCCCAGCGCCTGGGCCAGCCGGCGCGCCGGGTCGATGGTGAGCACGACGACCTTGCGACCACGCTCCGCGGCCCGCAACGCCAGGGCTGCGGAGGTGGTGGTCTTGCCGACGCCCCCGGATCCGCAGCAGACGATGATCCCGGTGTCGTCGTCGTCGAGCAGGGTGTCGACGTCGAGCCGGGTCGTGCCGGTGTGCCGTGACGGCGGTCCGGTCCGCGCGCGGCGGTCCCGCTCGTGCTCGCGCGGTGACGTGCTCGACCTGCGACTCATGCCAGACCCTGCCGCCGCATCGACTCGCCCAGGTCGTACAACGCCCCGAGGTCGATGCCCTCGGGCACCATCGGCAGCCGGACCGACGGAGTGTCGAGCTGGTCGAGGATCGCCTGTTGCTCGTCCTCGAGGTCGAGTCGCACGAGGTGGTCGAGGCCCTCGGCGAGCAGGGCCGTCGCCAACCCGGGGGCGCCGTCGAGCCCTGCCTTGGCGAGGTCGGACGCGAGCGTTGCTTCCTGCGGCGCGTCCCCGTTCGCAAGCGCCTCGCGGCAGTCGGGAGGCAGTGGAGAGTGACGGACCTGGTTGACCAGGACCTGACCGACGGGCAGGTCGGCCGCCTGTAACGCGGCGATCGCGTCGACCGCCTCCTGCACCGGCATCTCCTCCAGCACGGCGGCGATGTGCACGGCCGTCCGCCGGGAGCGCAGCAGCCGCATGATGGCGTCCGCCTGGTTCCGGATCGGACCGACCTTGGCGAGCCCGGCCACCTCGCGGTTCACGTTGAGGAAGCGGGCGATCCGGCCGGTGGGAGGCGCGTCGAGCACCAGGGCGTCGTAGGTGTGGTCGCCGTTCTTGTCGCGCCGCCGCGCCGCTTCGTACACCTTGCCGGTGAGCAGTACGTCCCGCAGTCCCGGTGCGATGGTGGTGGCGAAGTCGACCACTCCGAAGCGGTCCAGCACCTTCCCGGCCCGTCCGAGCTTGTAGTACATGTCGAGGTACTCCATCAGCGCAGCCTCGGGGTCGATCGCCAGGGCATAGACCTGACCGCCGGCGGAGGCAACCGCGACCCGCTTCTCGGTGTAGGGCAATGGAGGCACGTCGAACATCTGCGCGATCCCTTGGCGGCCCTCGGCCTCGCACAGCAGGATCTTCTTCCCGCGCCCGGCCAGGGCCAGGGCGAGCGCGGCAGCGAGCGTCGTCTTGCCGGTGCCGCCCTTGCCGGTGACGACGTGCACGCGTACGGGCGACGACCTGGCGGCGGGCGTCGCGGCGGCAGCGGTCACGGGGTCGAGCGTACGCAGCACCGGTCAGTGCTGCCCGCGGAGGATCGCGTCGCGGACCGTCGGCCACGCGGGCTGCAGCGGATCGATCAGTGCGAAGTGCTCGGTGTCGGGCAGCTCGACGAACGTGACGCCGTGAAGGTCGCGGGAGTGCTCGACCGGCACGACACCATCGTCGGTACCGTGCAGCACAGTGACCGGCACAGTGACCGGCGTTGCCCGTTCGGTTGCGGCGAGCAGGCGCACCGGATCGCACGCGTCGTAGCGATCGGGGTGCTGCTCGGGAGTGCCGCCGAGCAGCGCTTCGACGGCGCCCTCCCCGAGGCGCTCGGCGTGGCCGCGTCGGAGGTCGGCGACGGGCGCGAGCGCGACGACCCGGCGGACGCTGCCCGGGTCTGGTGCCGTGAGCGCCCACCAGAGGGCGAGGTGCCCGCCGGCGCTGTGCCCGGCGACCGTCACCGGACCCTCCTGGGTACGCCCGGGCGCCACCGCTGCCAGCAGCGTCGGAAGCGCGTCCCGGACCGCCGCAATGTCGTCGAACATGTGGGGCCAGCCGCCCACGCCGCCGGTGCGGGCGTACTCGGGCGTCGCGACCACGAGGCCCTCGGCGCACAGAGCGTGGGCCAGCGGGCGGACGTGGTGCCGGTCGTACTCCTGGCGCCAGAAGCCGCCGTGAAGGAGCACGAGGACCGGGGCGGGTCGGGCCACCGTCACTGCACCGTCGACCCGCTGCGGTGGGAGGAACACGTCGACGACCTGGTCGACCCGGCCGCCATAGCGGACCGTTGCGTCGGGCCGTTCGGCCGGCCGGTCCAGGATGCCTCGCGGGTCGCGAGCGGGCGGGTGCTCGACCTGGCGGGCGGCTCGGCCCGCCGGTCGGGGTTCGGGTTGCTGCGGAGGGGCGGGGGTCACGCCGCCGCAGCGTAGACCGCCATAGGGAGCACTAAGGTCGCCGCATGACCAAGTGGGAGTACATGACAGCGCCCGTGCTGGTGCACGCGACCAAGCAGATCCTCGACAACTTCGGAGCCGACGGGTGGGAGCTGGTGCAGATGGTGCCGGGCATGAACCCGGAGAACCTGGTCGCCTACTTCAAGCGGCCGCTCGCCGGCGGAGACGCCTGATGGCCACGCCTGAGGAGCGCCTCGCCGAGCTCGGCCTGACGATCCCTGATGTGGTGCCGCCGGTCGCGTCCTACGTTCCGGCCGTACGCACCGGGTCGTACGTCTACACCTCCGGGCAGCTCCCGATGCGCGACGGCAAGCTGATGGCCACCGGCAAGGTCGGTGCCGACGTCAGCGTCGAGGACGCGACCGATTGTGCGCGGCAGGGGGCGCTCAACGCGCTGGCAGCCGTGAGGGCGCAGGTCGGTGACCTGTCCGCCGTGGCGAGGATCGTCAAGGTGGTGGTGTTCGTGGCGAGCAGCACCGACTTCACCGCACAGCCCAGCGTGGCCAACGGCGCCAGCGAGCTGCTCGGCGAGGTGTTCGGCGACGCCGGCCGGCATGCGCGGAGCGCGGTGGGGGTTCCCGTGCTGCCGCTCGACTCGCCGGTCGAGGTCGACCTCGTCGTCGAGGTGTCCGGGGACGCGGGCTGACCGCCGTGCGGGTTCCGATGCCGGCATCGCTGGCCGACGACGCGGAGCAGTTCCGCGCCGGCCGGCGCCGCCCGATGGCAGCGCGCCATGCGGCCACCGTCGTGCTGGTGCGCGACGGCGACGTGGGCCTCGAGGCGTACCTTCTGCGCCGGCACGCGCAGATGGCGTTCGCCGCCGGGATGTACGTCTTCCCCGGAGGGGTCGTCGACCCGCGAGACGCGGACCGGTCGGTCGCGTGGGCGGGGCCGGGCGCGACGCTCTGGGCTGAGCGCTTCGGTTGCGACGAGGCGACGGCGCGGGCGCTCGTATGCGCCGCGGTGCGTGAGACCTTCGAGGAGTCCGGCGTGCTGTTGGCCGGCGCTGATCCCAAGACAGTGGTTGCCGACACGACGTCGCCGGACTGGGAGGCCGACCGGCTGGCCCTGATCGACAAGTCGCTGTCCTTCGCGGCGCTGCTGGACCACCGCAGGCTAGTGCTTCGGGCCGATCTGCTGGGGGCGTGGGCGCATTGGATCACCCCGGAGTTCGAGCCGCGTCGCTATGACACCAGGTTCTTCGTGGCCGCGCTTCCGACCGGACAGCGGGCCCGGGACGTGTCGGGCGAGGCCGACCACGCGGCGTGGATGCCCCTGGCCGCGGCCCTGGCGGCGGTCGATGCCGGCGACATGGCGATGCTGCCGCCGACGTACGTCACCTGCCGCGAGCTGTCGGCGGTGGGCAACGCCTCCGCCGCGTTGACCGCGTCCGCTGGCCGGCGGATCACGCCGGTGATGCCACGGTTGGTCGCCGACGGTGGCGTGGACTACCTCGAAGCCGATCTCCCATGACCCTCCAGGGGCGGGGCTGGCCTCGTCGGTTTACCACGTTCTCGTGGTACGTCGGCACTTCTCATGGGGTGCAGCCCATGAGAAGTGACAAGTCACCATGGGAAGTGCGCCGGTCGACGACCAACCGCCCATCACGTCGGCGCCGGGCTCGGCTCATGGGAACGACCTCATGACGACCTGGCGCGGCGGCCGGTTCGGGGACCACGCGGAGTGCGTGCTGGCGCCGAACCCGTCCCCGATGACCCTCGACGGCACTAACACCTGGATCCTGCGTGCCCACGAGGGCCGCCGGTCGATCGTCGTCGACCCCGGACCGCTCGACGCCGCGCATCTGGCCGCGGTCGCGCAGACTGCGGGAGCAGTAACCCAGGTGCTGCTCACCCATGGGCACCTCGACCACTCCGAAGGCGCGCGCGCGTTCGCCGAGCAGGTCGGCAGTGGCGTCCGCGCGCTCGACCCGGCGCATCGGCTCGGCGCGGAGGGCCTCGCCGAGGGCGACGTCGTGGACGTGGACGGACTCGAGGTACGAGTCGTGGCGACCCCAGGGCACTCGGCCGACTCGCTGTCGTTCGTGGTTCCTGGGGATCGGGCGGTGCTCACCGGCGACACCGTGCTTGGGCGCGGCACCACCGTGGTGGCTCATCCGGACGGTGAGCTGGGTGCCTACCTCGGTTCGCTGCGCCGTCTGCGCGACCTCGCCGAGTCGGCCGAGGTGAGCCGGGTGCTGCCCGGTCACGGTCCGGTCATCGAGGACGCGCTCGCCGTGTTCGAGGGCTACCTCGCGCACCGCGCTCAGCGGCTCGAGCAGGTACGCGAGGCCGTTGCCGGCGGCGCGACAACCCCTCGCGAGGTGGTCGAACGCGTCTACGCCGACGTCGACCCCGTGCTGTGGCCCGCAGCCGAGCTCTCCGTGTCGGCCCAGTTGGCGTACCTGCGGCGCGACAAGGGCTGACACCCATTGCCCGACCGCCTTGTTCCCAGTCTGCCGGTCCCCGACCTTTCAGCTTCACTCGTCCGCGGTACCGATTGTGCCCGAAATGTCGGAATCGACGGTACGCCTAGCGGGTGAAGCGGGGTGAGGCGGTACGCCTGGCGGGTGAAGCGGGGCGGGGCGGTACGCCTAGCGAGTGAAGCGCCGGTGGCGCAGAGCCGCGGCCGGCGACCAAGCGGCCGGCGACCAACCCGCGGCCGACCGGCCGGGTCAGCGCGCTCGGCGTTGCAGCCGCTCGACGTCGATCAGCACGACCGAGCGTGGCTCGAGGCGCAGCCATCCGCGCATCGCGAAGTCCGCCAGCGCCTTGTTCACCGTCTCGCGGGAGGCTCCGACGAGCTGGGCGAGCTCCTCCTGAGTGAGGTCGTGGTGCACGTGGATGCCGTCGTCGGCGGTACGCCCGAACCGTGCCGACAGGTCGAGCAGCGCCTTGGCGACCCGGCCGGGAACGTCGGAGAAGACGAGATCGGCCACGACGTCGTTGGTACGCCGCAGTCGTCCGGCCAACTGGTACAACAGTCCCCGGGCCACGTCCGGCCGGCTGTTGAGCCACTTGTTCAGCTCCTCATGGCTCAGGCTCATCAGGGCGCAGTCGGTGACGGCGGTCGCGGTTGCGGACCGGGGGCCGGGGTCGAACAACGAGAGCTCGCCGAACATCTGGCCCGGCCCGAGAATCGCCAGGAGGTTCTCGCGGCCGTCGGCTGAGCTGCGGCCGAGCTTGATCTTGCCGTCGGAGACGATGTAGCAGCGGTCGCCGGAGTCGCCCTCACGGAACAACACCTCGCCGCGCCGGATCTTGGTCTCGCTCATCGACGTACCGAGCGAGGCGACCGCGTCGTCGTCGAGCCCGGAGAAGAGCGGGGCCTGACGGAGCACGTCGTTGTCCACTAATCCTCCTCGTGGTGCCGCGACGGTCCGCGGCTGCCGGACAGGTGCATCGTGTCACGCGTCACAACTGTCGGCACAGTCTGGCGCATCCGGGCCGCCGGCAGGGATCTGAGCCGAGTGAGTTCGCGGGTACGCCCGGACGCCCGCGTCGGCACCACGCCGTACCCTTTCGGGGTGCCCGCCCCACCCCGCTCCGCACCGGCCGGCCGCCCCCGCGCCGTCGCCGAGCCGGCGGTCAAGCCGGACACCAGCCTGGTTCGCCGAGCCCGCAGGATCGACCGGGTCCTCGCGCAGACCTACCCCGACGCCCGCTCCGAGCTCGACTTCGTCGACGCGTTCCAGCTGCTCGTCGTCACCGTGCTGTCGGCACAGACGACAGACCGCCGGGTCAACGCGGTGAGTCCGCGGCTGTTCGCGCTCTACCCCGACGCACCCTCGCTGGCCGCGGCCGACCGCACCAGGCTGGAGGCGATCTTGGCTCCGACCGGTTTCTTCCGGGCCAAGTCGGCGGCCGTGACCAAGCTCGCGCAGGCCCTGTGCGACCGGTTCGGCGGTGAGGTCCCGGCCGCGCTGGACGACCTGGTCACCCTCCCGGGGGTGGGTCGCAAGACGGCCAACGTCGTGCTCGGCAACGCGTTCGGGATCCCCGGGATCACCGTCGACACTCACGTCGGCCGCCTGGCCAGACGCTTCGGCTGGACGGACCAGACGGACCCGGTCAAGGTCGAGCACGAGGTGGGTGCTCTGTTCCCCAAGCGGGACTGGACGATGCTCAGCCATCACCTGATCTGGCACGGGCGGCGTTGCTGCCATGCCCGCAAACCGGCGTGTGGCGCCTGCCCGGTCGCCCGCTGGTGCCCGGCATTCGGCGAGGGCCCCACCGACCCGGTGGAGGCGGCCAAGCTGCTCAAGACCGAGGGCCGCGCGTGACGCCACGAAGCGGGCGGCACAGCCGTACGCTCGGGTCCGCCGGCGTGGTGGCCGCGATCGTGCTCGCCGGTGGCTGTAGCTCGAGTCCGACGGCGTCGGCGCCGGTGTTCGGTGGCGCCGGTGGCGGCGTGTCGGTCGACGGCCCGGCCCTGCAGAAGGTAAAGGCCGCGGCCGGCATCGTCGACTGCCCGTCGACGCACTCCGCCTCGCCGGTGGCCGGCGGACTTCCGTCCGTGACCCTGCCCTGCCTCGGCGGCGGCCGGCCGGTGGACCTCGCCGCGCTCCGAGGTACCCCGATGCTGGTGAACGTGTGGGCGTCGTACTGCGGGCCCTGCCGGGAGGAGATGCCCCTGCTGCAACGGCTTCACCACCAGGCGGCCGGCCGGATCCTGGTGCTTGGGATCGACATGAAGGACGGGTCCCCGGGCGGTGCGCTCTCGTTGGCCGCACACACCGGAGCGACCTACCCACTGCTGGCCGATCCGACCGCCCGGTCCGCGCCGGCGCTGCACGTCCAGGCGCTTCCGGTCTCCCTCCTGGTGACCGCGAGCGGTCGCATCGTCGAGACCCGGTACGGCGCGTTCACGTCGTACTCCGATCTGGTCGACACGGTGCGCACCCGGCTCGGAGTGACCCCGTGATCCCGTGCCCCGTGATCCCGTGCCCCGTGACCCCGTGCCCCGTGTCTGCCCCCCGGCCTGGCAGCGCCCCGATCCCTCCTTGGCGCCGATCCGACACTTACGCACACCCGACGGTCGATGGCAGCGCCCCAACCCCTCCCTGGCGCCGATCCGACACTTACGCACCTCCACGTCAAGTCAGGGCTACGACGACCTCGACTGGAGTCTGCCGGTGAGCGGGCTTCGCGTCCCCCACGACTTGCCGTCATGGCTGGCACCCTTGGCCGAGGCGGCGACTAGCGTTCCGGCCGGGCACCTGAGCCGACTGATGCCTGCACCGCCCGACGACGCTCGCCCCTCGGCGGTGCTGATGTTGTTCGGCGACGGTGCCCGCGGACACGACCTGCTCCTGACCGAGCGCGCCCACGAGATGCGATCGCACCCCGGCCAGGTGTCCTTCCCGGGTGGCGCCAGCGACCCGGGCGACGCCGACGCCGCGGCCACGGCGCTGCGTGAGGCACATGAGGAGGTGGGCCTCGATCCGACCGGAGTCGAGGTGATCGGGACGCTGCCGGCCCTGTGGCTTCCGCCGAGCAACTTTGCGGTCACGACCGTGCTCGGGTGGTGGCGACACCCGACGCCGGTGTCGGCCGTGCACCCCGCCGAGGTGGCGACCGTCCTGCGGGTGCCGATCGACGAGCTGCTCGATCCCCAGCGGCGCTACACGGTGCGGCACCCGTCCGGGTGGCTCGGCCCGGCGTTCGACCTCGACGACGACTTGGTCCTCTGGGGCTTCACCGCCGGCGTCGTCGCCAACCTGTTCTCGTACGTCGGGTGGGAACGTCCCTGGGACGACACCCAGATCCGACCCGTGCCGGTGCAGGGCCGAGTCGGATGAACCTGCTCGACATCATCTTGCTGATCGTCACCGTGACCTACGGCATCGCCGGCTACTGGCAAGGCTTCATCGCCGGCGCGGCCGCCACCGTCGGGTTGCTTGCCGGCGGCGTGGCAGGGATCAGCATCGCGCCGTGGATCCTCGGGGGGGCGCAACCCTCGGTCGCCGTCTCCCTGGGAGCGTTGTTCATCGTATTGCTGGCCGCCTCGGTGGGACAGGCCGCCGGGTCGTTCCTTGGGGGCAGGGTCCGCGACACGATCACCTGGCACCCGGTGAGGTCCCTCGACGCCGCGGGTGGGGCCGCGTTGTCGATGACGGCCGTGATGGTGGTGGCGTGGGCCCTCGGCTATGCGCTGACCGGTGCCCGGATCCCCGTTCTGGGCAGCGAGGTCCGCTCGTCCTACGTCCTCGCCAAGATCGACGCCGTCATGCCCGGCTCCGCCGCCTCGGTGCTCGGAGCGTTCAACCGGATCGTCGGCTCGGACCTGTTCCCGCGCTACCTCGAGCCGTTCGCGCCGGAGCGCATCGTCCCGGTCCCGCCGCCGGACCAAGGGGTTGTTCGTGCCGCCGACGTTCGCCGGGCGAGTGGCAGCGTGGTCAAGGTGATCGGTGATGCATCCTCCTGCGACCGGTCGATCGAGGGTTCGGGATTCTTCTACGCGCCAGGACGGGTGATGACCAACGCGCACGTCGTGGCTGGTGTGAGGTCGCCAAACGTCGTCATCGACGGCCGGCCGCATCGTGCGACGGTCGTGTTGTACGACTCGTCCCTCGACGTGGCGGTGCTCGCGGTCCCCGGCGTGTCGGAGCCGGCATTGCGGTTCGACACCCACGCGCACTCGAAGGACTCCGCTGCGGTGCTCGGCTATCCGCAGGACGGCCCCTTCCGGTCGGTCCCGGCACGCGTCCGCTCGGTGGAGCAGCTCCGGAGCCCCAACATCTACAGCGACGGCACGGTCGTCCGCGAGGTCGTGTCGATCCGTGCAGTCGTACGGCCGGGCAACTCCGGCGGGCCGCTCGTCTCGCCCGCTGGTTCGGTCTATGGCGTCGTCTTCGCGGCGTCCATCAACGACCGCACCACGGGGTACGCCCTCAGCGCCGAGCAGGTGTCGGCAGATGCGGGACGAGGCCGCTCAGCCACCGGGGCCGTGTCCACCGGAGGGTGTGCCTGACGGCCGGCCGTCAGGAGCGCTTGAACGCGCTCGGCAGCTCCTTGGCCGTGGAGATGGTCCGCTCCGGGGCGCGGATCTTCTTCAGACGCCGGTAGCCCAGCAGCACCAGGACGGCCGCGACGAGCAGGTAGAACCCCGTGACGATCAGGAACGCCCAGGCAGGGTCCAGCCCGGCCATCACGATGAAGTAGGCGACGGCGAACGACAGCAGAATGAGGGCGAGGACACCGAGGAAGCCGGCCACCGCGAGCAGGGCGGCGCCGATGCCTCCGGCGGTCACGCTGACCTTGATCTCCGACTTGGCCAGGGCGATCTCGGACTGGATCAGCGTCGAGACGTCACGGCTCGCGTCCGCCACGAGGCGACCGAGGGTGGGGTTGTCCTCGGCCGAGACCGCCAACCGGTGTTGTCCGGTGTTCGACATGCCTCTTCTCCCTTCGCGGACCACGTACGCGTCACCGAAGCCTAAGGGACACCCCCGGAGGGCCGCAGACCAGCGGCGGCCGGTGGAGGACCGCACTACCCTCTCGCCAGGGCCGACAGCCGACGGAGGGACGCATGGCCGAGAACTCGTCCCAGCGCGACGACTCCCCGGAGAGCGAGTCGGGTCGGCTCAACCGGAACTGGATCGAGCTGCTGCAAGAGCTGCGGGTGACGCAGACCGGGATCCAGATCCTGACCGGCTTCCTGCTCACGTTGCCGTTCCAGCAGCGCTTCGCGACCCTCGACGGGACCCAACGCGTGGTCTATCTCGCGGTGCTCAGCCTGTCCGTGCTCACCACGTGCCTGTTGGTGGCCCCGGTGAGCTTCCACCGCATCGTGTTCCGCAAGCACGAACGCGTCTGGCTGATCAGCGCCGCGGACCATGCGGCCCGAGCCGGCCTGATCACACTGGCCGCGACCTTCGTCGGCGTGGTCTGGTTGGTCTTCGACGTCGTCGAAGGGCGGGTCGCCTCGACCGTGGCGGGAGCCGTCGCGCTGGTCATCTTTGCCGGGTTGTGGTGGGTCATCCCGCTGGCCAGCAGTGCGCCAGACGTGATGCCCAACCTCGGCACCGGCTCAAAGGATCCGCCGCCCAACCAGCCATAGCCGGCCCAGCCGGCTCAGAGCCGGCCCATAGCCGACTCAGCGTCGGATCCTTCGGGGGCCAGAGGTCGCCGGGATCAGGTCTCGTCGGCCTTGCCCGAGGCCAGACCCTCCTTGATCTGGTCCATCACCGTGGAGTCGGTCAACGTCGTGACGTCGCCAAGGCCGCGCTTCTCGGCGACGTCGCGCAGCAACCGGCGCATGATCTTGCCCGAACGCGTCTTGGGCAGCTCGGCGACCACCATGATCTGTCGCGGCTTCGCGATCGGTCCGATCTCCTTGGCCACGTGGTCGCGAAGCTCCTTGACCACACCGGCTCCTCCGTCGCCTGCCTCCGAGCGCAGGATCACGAACGCCACCGGGGCTTGTCCCGTCATGTCGTCGGCGGCGCCCACCACGGCAGCCTCGGCGACCTTCGGGTGCGACACCAGCGCGGACTCGATCTCGGTCGTGGACAACCGGTGGCCGGACACGTTCATGACGTCGTCGACCCGGCCGAGCAGCCAGATGTCACCGTCCTCATCCTTCTTGGCGCCGTCACCGGCGAAGTACTTGCCGGGGAACCGCGACCAGTACGTCTCCTTGTACCGCTCGTCATCGCCCCACAGGGTGCGCAGCATCGCCGGCCACGGCTCCGTCAGCACCAGATAGCCGCCGGACCCGTTAGGCACCTCGTTGCCCGCATCGTCGACGACGGTCGCGGACACGCCTGGCAACGGTGTCATCGCGGCGCCGGGCTTGCCGGCGGTGACCCCGGGCAGCGGGCTGATCATGATCATCCCGGTCTCGGTCTGCCACCAGGTGTCGACGACTGGGGTCTTGTCGTGTCCGATGCTGCGGCGGTACCAGACGTACGCCTCGGGGTTGATCGGCTCACCGACAGACCCGAGGATGCGCAGGGTCGACAGACTGGCCTTGGCGGGGATGTCCGCGCCCCACTTCATGAACGTCCTGATCGCGGTCGGAGCGCAGTAGAGGATCGACACGTTGTACTTGTCGATGATCTCCCACCACCGGCCCTGGTGCGGGGTGTCCGGGGTGCCTTCGTACATCACCGACGTGGTGCCGTTGCACAGTGGGCCGTAGACGATGTAGGAGTGCCCGGTCACCCACCCGATGTCGGCCGCGGTCCAGAAGATGTCCTTGTCCGGCTTGAGGTCGAACACCTCCGAGTGCGTCGTCGCGCAGCCGACGAGGTAGCCACCGGTCGTGTGCAGGATGCCCTTCGGCTTCCCGGTGCTGCCGGAGGTGTACATGATGTACAACGGGTGCTCGGCGTCGAAGGCGTCCGCGTGGTGCTCCTCGCTGGCCTTCTCGACCGTGTCGTGCCACCACACGTCGCGTCCCTCGGTCCAGGCGACGTCCTGCCCGGTCCGCTTGACGACCAGCACGTTGCGCACGTCCGGGCACTCGGTCAACGCCTCGTCGACGGCCGGCTTGAGGGCCGCCGGAGCCCCTCGGCGGTAGCCGCCGTCGGCGGTGATGACGAACTCGACGCCGCAGTCGTGGATCCGGGTCTTGAGCGCGTCCGCGGAGAAGCCGCCGAAGACGACGGTGTGCGGAGCCCCGATCCGGGCACAGGCCAGCATCGCGACCACGGTCTCGGGGATCATCGGCATATAGATCGCGACCCGGTCGCCGGTCTTGACGCCGAGGTCGGTCAAGGCGTTGGCGGCCTGGCAGACCAGCTTGGTCAGCTGCGCGTAGGTGATCTCACGCGTGTCACCAGGCTCGCCTTCGAAGTAGTAGGCGACCTTGTCGCCGTGGCCGGCGTCGACGTGCCGGTCGAGGCAGTTGACGGCCGCGTTGAGCTTGCCGCCGAGGTACCACTTGGCGAACGGCGCGTTGCTCCAGTCGAGGACCTGCGTCCACGGCTCGGCCCAGGTCAGGCGCTCGGCCTGCTTGCCCCAGTAGGCCTCCGGGTCCGCGGCGGCCTCGTCGTAGGCGTCGGCCTTGACGTTCGCGTTGGCGGCCAGGTCCGCCGGCGGCTCGAAGCGACGGTTCTCGTGCAGCAGGTTGGACAGCGCGGACTCAGTCATGTGGTCTCCTCGAACCGTGGCGCGACCACCGACCGGTGGAGCGAGCAGGGTGGGCCTTCCTTCTCACTTCACCAGCCGAGGTCGGCACAGGCAAGTCGTGGACGGATGGATCAGAGCGGATCAGAGCGGATCAGAGCGGAATGGTGGGCAACACCTGACGCTTGTACGTCGCGTTGGTGACCCCGGCGAAGGCCGCGTACCACGCGAGGAACGCGGTCACGATGCCCAGCCAGCCGCCAACCTTGTCCCAGCCGGTCGAGATGGCGAACGCGCCGATGGTCAACGCGATGTAGGTCAGGAACAGCACCACGAAGACGGCCAGGATCGCGCCGGTGGTACGGGTGGCGGCGATCGTCATGTAACCGGTGAAGATCGCCCACGCCAGCAGGAACGTCCCGACGGCGTGGCTGGCCTGTGACGGGCTGGCGCCGCTGAGGTCGGTGTGCGCCTCCAGGAACCAGAACGACAGCCAGAACGCACCGAACGAGCAGAACGCGGTCGAGCCGAACGTGTTGCCCTTGGCGAACTCCCAGAGGCCGGCGGCGAACTGCGCGATGCCGCCGTAGAACAGCGCGAGCCCGAGCACCACGCCTCCGGTGGACGCGTCCAGCAGGTGTGCATTGACGCAGGACAGCACGAACGTCGTCATCGCGAAGCCGGCGAGGCCGAGCGGTGCCGGGTCCGAGAACCCGGCGGTCACCGGGACGTGTCCGCCGGATGCGGTCGGGTCCTCGGCTGTCGAAGCGGGGTTGACAGTCATGGGGTCGTCTCCCTTCGCCGCCGGTCGAGTTCCGGCGATTGCCAGTCAGGCTAAGGACGGTCCGGACCCGGAGGCAGCGCACGAATCGGGCGCTGCGGTGACCGAGGTGAGCTCGTCGGTCGCCGGAGCAGCGGCCACGACGAACGGTCGGTCCGGTCGGGGGAGCGGTCGGTCAGCCGGTTCCCGCACACCTTGCGGAGGTTGTGTTAGGTTCTAACTACCTTACAGAAGGACTGTCGTGTCTGAGCAACCGAGAAGGAACCCGTACCGCCCCGGTGCGGCCACCCCGCCGCTCTTCCTCGCCGGCCGTCAGCCGCAGCTGGCCCGCTTCCCCAAGATCCTCGGCAGCGCCCCCGAGATCCCGGCCAACCTGCGCGTCACCGGGTTGCGCGGCGTCGGCAAGTCGGTGCTGCTCAAGGAGTACGAGCAGATCGCTCGCGACCAACGATGGGCCGTGGCGCGTCGACAGCTCGAACCGCGTCACGACACTGAGGCGGCGCTCACGGACCTGGTCGCGCGGACCGTGGACGCCGCCAAGCGCTCCATGTCGCGGGCGAACCGGGTCAAGGCCGCGGTCGGCGACGCTGCGACCGCGGGACGGCGGCTGCTCACCGCGACGTTCGAGGACGTGACGTTCTCGCTCAGCGGAGACCGGCCCGCCGAACACGACTTGGCGCACAGCCTCTATGACGCGGCCGAAACGGCGTGGGGCACCGGGCACCAGGGCTTCGCGCTGCTGCTCGACGAGGCGCAGGTCATCCGCGACGAGACTCACCGGGCAGGCGAGCATCCGCTGTCGATGCTGATCGCCGCCGTCAACGCCCTTCAGGAGTCCGGGCTGCCGATCGCTCTGGTGCTGTGCGGGCTGCCCAGCCTGCGTCAACACCTGCAGCGGGCCAGGACGTACTCGGAGCGGATGTTTCGCGGCGAGCAGATCGGCGAGCTGCACGGGAACCCCGGATCCGCCCGGGACGCGCTCATCGAACCCCTGCGCGACACCGGGATGGGAGCCGACGACGCCTTGGTCGACCGAGTGCTCGACGAGGTTGAGGGCTACCCGTTCTTCATCCAGCTGTGGGGCGCCGAGCTGTGGGACGCGGCCCGCGATGCGGGTGTCGACGTGTTGACCACAGGGCTGCTCGACGCCGTGGAACCCGACATCTATCGCCGCCTCGACGACGAGTTCTACGCGGGCCGGGTCGAGACCCTGACCCCCAGCGAGCAGGATCTGCTCCTCGCCACCGCGGACTGCGCGTACCCCCCGCTGCGTACCGCTGAGATCAGGCAACGGATCGACAAGAGCGACGGGAACATCAACGTGCTGATGGGTCGGCTCGCCGAACAAGGCGTCCTGTACCGGCTCCGCAAGGGTGAGTACGCCTACACCGCGCCGAAGTTCCACGAGTACCTGAATCGCCGTGCGTCTGCCGGCTGAAGATTCGACATCGCCGCCGTCATGGCAACCGCATTGTCCATTCTTCGGTCGCAGTCCCAGTCCCAGTCCCAGTCAGGATGCTGGCTGCCAGCTGCCGCGGTCGACGTCCACCTGCTCGGGCGTGTGCAGCCGCACCATCGTCCGCGTCACGTTCGGCGCGATGCGCCGGGACGTGGCCAGTGAGCCGACGATCATGGCGCCGAAGCCCAACGGCACCGTCCAGGCGGCCGGTTGGGCAAGGGCCACCCAGACCCAGCCGCTGCGGTTGGGGTCGGCGACGGTGGCGATGACGGCGCCGCCGGACGAGATGCCCCCCGCCAGCAGCCCAAGCGCTGCGCCCACGTCGGTCAGGCGCGGCCACCACACTCCGAGCACCAGCAGCGGGCAGAACGTCGAGGCGGCCACTGCGAACGCCATGCTGACCGTGTCGGCGACGCCGAGTGGCTGGGTCGAGATCGCCAGGATCACCGGTACCAGCACCGCTGCCACGGCCGCGATGCGGAACGACGGGATGGGACGGAACCGTCGGCTGAGGACGTCCTGTGCGAGTACGCCTGCCACCGAGACGGTCAGGCCGGAGGACGTGGACAGGAACGCCGCGAACGCGCCCGCAGTCACCAGCGCCGTGAGCAGCGAGCCGGCGTCGCCACCGATCAGCCGCCCTGGCAGTGACAGCACCGCGCTGTCGAACATGTGGGGGCCGGCGAGGTTGCTTGCGTACAACCTCGCCAGGACTCCGTACGCCGTGGGGAGCAGGTAGAAGGTGCTGAGCAGCCCGAGCACCACCAACGTCGTTCGCCGCGCGGCGCGACCGTCCGGGTTGGTGTAGAAGCGGACCAGCACGTGCGGCAGACCCATCGTGCCCAGGAACGTCGCGATGATCAGCGAGTACGTCTTGTACAACGCGTGGCTGTCCCCGTTGCTGAGCGGCGCCACCCAGTCGATCGGTGCGGGGGTACTGCTTCGCCCGCGCACCGCGAGCAGCAGGAAGACCAACGGGACCAGCAGCGCGGTGAGCTTCATCCAGTACTGGAAGGCCTGCACGAACGTGATGCTGCGCATGCCCCCGGCCAGCACGTTGACCAGGACGATGCCGGCGACCAGCACCCCCCCGAGCCACCCCGGCGCCCCGGTGACGGTCCGCAGGGTCAGACCGGCGCCCTGGAACTGCGGCAGCAGGTAGAGCCACCCGATCACGGCGACCAGCACGGTGGACAGCCGGCGTACCGGCAGCGACTCGAGCCGGACCTCGGCGAAGTCGGGGATCGTGTAGGCGCCGGATCGCCGCAGCGGTGCCGCCACCAGCACCAGCAGCACCAGATAGCCGGCCGTCCATCCGACCCCGAACCACAGCATGTCCGCGCCATAGGCGAGGACCAGTCCGGCGACACCGAGGAACGACGCCGCCGAGAGGTACTCGCCGCCGATCGCGGTCGCGTTCGTGAACGGACCGACGGACCTCGACGCGACGTAGAAGTCGCTGGTGGTCCGGCTGAAGCGCAGTCCGAACGTACCGATCGCCAAGGTCGCCACCGACACCAGGACGACCGCCGCCCAGCCGTACGCCGCAGTCACGGGTGATCCACGAGGTCGGCGAACTCCCGCTCGGTGCGCTCGGTCTGCCGCACGAAGAACCACCCCAGCAGAAGTAGGAACGGGTAGACCAGGAACCCGAGCACCAGCCAGTTGAGCGGGATGCCCAGCACGTGCAGGTCGCGCAGCTGCGGCAGCACGAAGAACAACAGCGGAAGGCTGCCGAGGCACAGCACGATCGTGCCCAGCACACCGATCGCGAGCCGCAGCTGCGAGCGCATCAACGACCTGACGTACAACTCGCCGACCGCCGTCTGCGCATCGATCTCCTCCCGGACCGGGCGTGGCGCAGGCCGACGCGCCGTTGCCCGCGGGCTCGTGATCCGGACCCTGTCCCTGGGCTCGGTGCTCACTGCCGGCTCACGGCTGCCGACCGTGCGGTCGGGCGTTGCGCACGAGTACGTCGCGCAGCTCGCGCGTGTGTCGGCGCGCCACCCCCAGCTCGGTGTCGGAGCCGTCGAGAGCGACGACAACTGTGCAGCGGCCGTCGTCGACCCGGACCTCCCGCACGTGCGACGTCGCGACGAGCAGGCTGCGATGGATGCGGAGGAACCCCGCCTCGGCCCATTGCTCGGCGAGCGCGGTCAGCGGCACCCTGACCAGATGCTGCTCGCTGCCGGTGTGCAGCCGCGCATAGTCGCCGTGCGCCTCGACATAGCGCACGTCGCGCCGTGACACGAAACGCGTCACCCCCGCCAGCTCGACGGGGATCATCTCGTCGCCGGCGGGAGGGATCGGATCGAGGGGGTCCACGAGCCGGCGCACCGCTTCGCGCAGGCGCTCGGCACGCACCGGTTTCAGCAAGTAGTCGACGGCGTTGAGGGTGAAGGCCTCGATCGCGTGGTCCTCGTGCGCGGTGATGAAGACGATCCTGGGCGGGGTGCGGAAACGCGTCAGCACCCGGGCGACGTCGAGCCCGGACAAGCCCGGCATCGCGATGTCGAGGAACACACCGTCCACGTCGCCGGCCTCGAGCTCACGCAGAGCCTGCGCGCCCGACGCCACAGTTGTCACCGTTGCGACACGGTCGTCCTGGTCGAGCAGGAACGCCAACTCGTCGAGGGCCGGCTGCTCGTCGTCGACGACGAGGATGCGCAACCCGGTCATGATCACCAGCTCGTGTGCAACGGACGTCCCTCGTCGTAACCCGCACTGCTCTGACAGCCGACGACGGCGTTCTCGTGAAGCTGCTCAAGGGTACGGGCACCGGCGTACGTCGCGCTGCTTCTGACACCCGCGATGATCTGGTCGATCAGATCCTCCACACCTGGCCGATCCGGAGCGAGGTACATCCGTGCCGACGAGATCCCCTCCTCGAACAACGCCATCCTGGCGCGCTCGAAACCGGCCGCGTCGCGGGTGCGGTTGGACACGGCGCGGGCCGAGGCCATGCCGAAGGACTCCTTGAAGGGCCGGCCGTCCGAGTCGCGCATCAAGGCGCCCGGACTCTCGTACGTGCCCGCGAACCAGGAGCCGACCATGACGCTGGCCGCCCCCGCGGCCAGGGCCAAGGCCACGTCACGTGGGTAGCGGACACCGCCGTCGGCCCACACGTGGGCGCCTGCGCTGCGCGCCGCGGCGGCACAGTCCAGCACGGCGGAGAACTGCGGACGCCCGACGCCGGTCATGATCCGGGTCGTGCACATCGCCCCAGGGCCGACGCCGACCTTGACGATGTCGGCGCCGGCTGCGACGAGATCGGTCGCACCGCGCTCGGACACGACGTTGCCCGCGGCCACGGGGACCCGGTGCCCGCTGGCGTCGGCGCGTGCGTCGCGGGCGGCGGATACGACGGCCACGGCGTCGATCATCTTGTCCTGGTGCCCGTGTGCGGTGTCGACGACGAGCACGTCGACGTCGAGGTCGAGCAGAGCGGCCGCCTTGCCGGCGACGTCGCCGTTGATGCCGATGGCGGCGCCGATCAGCAGCCGACCGCGGGGGTCGAGCGCGGGCCGGTAGAGGGTCGACCGGAGCGCACCGGTGCGGGTGACGACACCGGCGAGGGTGGAGCCGTCGACGACCGGCGCCATCGCGAGGTGGTGCTCGGCCAAGTGCGCGAACATCGCCTCCGCTGACAACCCGGACGGCAACGTCGCGACGTCCTTGGTCATGATCTCGTGGACCTGGGCGAACCTGTCGACCTCCGCCCCGTCCCGCTCGGTCACCACACCCAGCGGCACGCCGTCGCGAACGACGACCACCGCGCCGTGCGCGCGCTTGGGAATCAGCGTCATGGCTTCGCCGACCGTCGTGTCCGGAGCCACGGTAATCGGTGTCTCGTAGACCGGGTGCGACGATTTGACCCGGCGTACCGCCTCGGCGACGACGTCCAGCGGGATGTCCTGCGGGATGATCGCGATCCCTCCGCGCCGGGCCATCGTCTCGGCCATCCGACGGCCCGAGACCGCGGTCATGTTCGCCGCCACCAACGGGATCGTGGTGCCCACCCCGTCGACCGTGGTGAGGTCGACGTCGAACCGTGAGACCACGTCGGAACACGACGGAACCATGAAGACGTCGTGGTACGTCAGGTCGGTCTGTGGCACGTGGTCGTGAAGGAATCGCACGTCGGGCGAGCCTACCGGCCCACCGGGGGCGGCCGTCCCCGCCGCCGCCCCTGTCGCCTGCCCCCGCCGCCGGCCCCGTCGCCCGCCCCGGTCGCCCGCCCCGTCAATTGCGGGGGTTGCGCGGCGCCGGTTGGCGGCTAGGTTCGGGTCAGCCCGATCCACCGGTGTGCCGAGGAGAACCCATGAGGCGAGCCCGAACCCAACTGATCGTGACCCTGGCCGGTCTGGCGGGCCTCGCCTGCGCCGCGGCCGTGCTGGCGCCGGTGCCCGCGTCCGCGTCGCACCGGGACGGGCACCACCGCACGCCGTCGTGGATGCCGGTCCCGACCGGGTCGACCCAGCAGTTCCGTGGTCTGGACGCCGTCAACCGCCGGGTGGCCTGGGTCGGTGGCAGCGACGGCGCCGTGCTGCGTACGACCAACGGTGGAGCGACCTGGAAGGACGTGTCGCCGCGGAACACCACCGGACTGCTGTTCCGCGACGTCGAGGCTCGTGACGCCCGGCACGCCAGCGTGCTCGCGATCGGCGTGCAGACCGCCTCGCGCATCTACACCACCCGCAACGGCGGCCGGACGTGGAAGCTCGCGTTCGTCAACCACGACCCCAACGCCTTCTACGACTGCATGGCCTTCTTCCCCGGAGGTCGTCGTGGACTGGCGGTGAGCGACCCGGTGAACGGGAAGTTCCGGATCATCGCGACCAACGACGCAGGGCTCAGCTGGCGAGTGCTGCCCAGTCGGGGCATGCCGCCAGCGGCGAACGGCGAATTCGGCTTCGCCGCCAGTGGCACCTGCCTGGTCACCTCGAGCAGCCGCGACGCGTGGCTGGCGTCCGGAGGCTCCGTGGCCCGCATCTTCCACTCCGCCGACGGCGGCCGGCACTGGTCGGTTGCCGACCAGCCGATCCCGGCCAACCCGGACGGTGCCGGCGGGGTGTTCTCGCTGGCGTTCCGCGACCGTGACGACGGGGTGGCGGTCGGCGGCGACTTCAACGCGCCGGACAACGGCGTCAAGATGTCGGCCCGCTTGGTGCGCCACGGTCGCCACTGGGCATCCGGTGGCAACCTGTCCGGCTACCGCTCGGGAGTCGCCTGGGTGCGTGGCCGCCCCGACACCGTCGTCGCGGTCGGGCCCAACGGCTCGGACGTATCGTTCAATGGTGCGCGCCGCTGGACCCGCTTCGACGGGGCCGACTATGACGCGGTCTCGTGCACCCCGGACGGTTCGTGCTGGGCGAGCGGGCCGAACGGCGCCGTCGCCCGGCTCGTCTGGTCCCACTGACACCGTCGCGTCAGCGACTGCTCCCGCCGGTGAGGCCGGGCGCAAACTTGGGTACGCGCACGGTTACCTTCGTGCCCGCGCCGATCGCGGTCTCAACGACGAGGCCGTACTCGTCACCGAACACCGCACGCAGCCTCTCGTCGACGTTGCCGAGGCCCACGGAGTCGATCGACCCGTCACCGGCGAGGGCGCGGCGTACCCGCTCCGGGTCCTCACCGACGCCGTCGTCCTCCACGGTGATCACGGCCTCGGTCTGGGCGTCGTCGGCGAAGATCGACACCCGGCCGACGCCGTCCTTGCCCTCGATGCCGTGCCGCACCGCGTTCTCGACGAGCGGCTGGATGGACAGGAACGGCACCCGCACCGGCAACACCTCCGGGGCGACCCGCAGCGTCACCGTGAGACGGTCGCCGAACCGGGCCTGCTCGAGCATCAGGTAGCGCTCGATCGAGCGCAGCTCCTCCGCCACCGTTGAGAAGTCGTCGTGCCGGCGGAAGGAGTAGCGGGTGAAGTCGGCGAACTCCAGCAGCAGCTCGCGAGCGCGTTCCGGGTCGGTACGCACGAACGACGCGATGGCGGTCAACGAGTTGTAGATGAAGTGAGGTGAGATCTGGGCGCGCAATGCCCGCACCTCGGCCTCCATCAAGGCGGTACGCGACTTGTCGAGCTCGGCGAGCTCCAGCTGGCCGGACACCCAGCGGGCCACCTCCGTGGTGGCGCGCACCAGACCTGCCGACGCCGTCGGAGCCAGCAGGGCCACCGTGCCCAGCACCTTGCCCTCGACGACCAGGCACGACACCACCGCGGACCGCAGGGCGCAGTCCGCTCGGCCGCAGTCGACGTCGGCGGAGCCGAAGACCTGCGTCGAGCCCGTCTCGACGACGCGAGCCGCCAGCGTCAGCACCTCGTCGCGGTGGTGCTCACCGCGGCCGTCCCACGCCAGCACCCGCGCGGTGTCGGTGAGGGCGACGCCGGGTGCCCCGAGCAGGCTGCGCAGGTGGCGTACGGCCCGCTCCGCGCTCGTCGCGTTGAGTCCGGTCCGCAGCGGCGGCGAAGCCAGCGAGGCCGTGTGCAAGGTGGAGAACGTCGCTCGGTCGGACGTGCTGCCGAGGGGGCGGCGATGACGCCGTGCCCACAGGGCCAGCAGCAGGAGCGCGGCGACGACCACCCCGATCCCGATGAGCGTCCTAGCCTCCACGCCGTCACGGTAGGCCATCGCGTCGGCGTTACCACTCGCCCAGTCACCTCGCCCGCGGACGCAAGGATCCGATGCTCAACTGGCTACGACCGGGTCAGCGTGGGATCTTGGCTCGGTGGGGCGCGGTGCGCCGTCAGTGGAAGTCGAACAGCAGGTCGCCGCCGCCGGGAGGCTCGATGTCGACGTCGGCCGAGGAGTCCTTGCGGACCTGCGCGCGGTAGCACTCGGTGACGTAACGCATCCGCATCCCGTCATGCCCGCGTTCGTAGCCGTCGTACAGGTCGCCGACACGGGACAGGATCTCGGCCCGCTCGGCCGGTGTCAGCGCCGCGATGTAGGACCGCGACTCGACCATGCCGAGCAGTGCCTGCCGGTCCAGCTGCTGCCAGAAACCGAAATGCTTCGTCTGCACCGGCTCGAACAGGCTGGCGGTCGCCAGCGCACCGGAGCTGAGATTCAGGTCCTCGCCGTGCGGCTCGGAGCCGATGATCTGGCCCAGCTTGCGGATCCACGGGATGGCCTCGTCCCGGAAGTTCCACACCAGCGCGAGATGTCCACCGTGTCGCAAAACGCGGGCGATCTCGGGCACGGCCCGCTCGTGGTCGAACCAGTGGAACGCCTGCGCGACGGTGACGACGTCGAACGTGCCGGCGCGGAACGGGAGCTGCTCGGCGCCGGATCGCACCGCGCGTACGTTCAGGCTGCCGGTGAGTTGGGCCAACATCGGCCCGGACGGCTCGGTGGCGACGACCTGATGTCCTTGCGCGACCAGCGAGGCAGTGAGCTTGCCGGTGCCTGCACCCAGCTCGAGCACCTTCGCCGGGCGGTCGCCGACCAGCCAGCGGGCCGCGTCCGCGGGGTAGGTCGGGCGGGCCCGTGCGTAGACATCGGCGACGTCGCCGAAGGTGCGGCCGCGCGAGACCCGCAGGTTGTCGTCCATCACCGGTAGGCTACCTGTCGGCGGGCCGGTGATGGACGCGCTGGGCTTCCGTCGACGGTGGTGCGCGCGCCAAGCGATCGGCGGGCGCGGCCACGCTGGGTACGCAGGCACGCTGGGTACCCAGGCACGCTGGGTACGCTCGCGCGGTGACCGCCGACCCGTTCGCCGCGTCCGCCGGCGCCGAGGGTGTCCCGTCGGCCTTCGCCGCCGCTCGCGACACCATCGACGCGCTGCTGCGCGACCGCGGGCTGCGCCGTCGAGGTCCCGAGGTGACCGCCGAGTCATTGCTGCGCGGGGCGGCGGCGTCGGCGGCGCTCGAGGGCTGCCCGTTCGACCCGGCGACCGTCCGCGCCGAGGCCGCCGCGCTCGACCCGGTTGCTGCCGGGTGCCTGCGTCTGTCGACCCAGCTGCTCGGCGGCGTCCAGACGTTCAGGTCGGCACCGCTGCAGGCGCTGGCCCGGTGGCACGCGGTGGCTGCCACCGGAGTGGTGCCCGAGACAGACCTGGGCCGGCCGGTGGAACCCGGCGGGGCGGCGAGGCTGCACGCCTTGGCGGTGTCGCTGGCCGTACCGACCGAGGCGCCGGCGCTCGTGGTGGCGGCGATCGTCCACGCGGAAGTGGCGACCGCGGCGGCCTTTGGCGCCTTTGACGGCGTCCTCGCGCGTGCGGCCGAACGCGTCGTGATGGTGGCGCGAGGCGTGGATCCGGCCTCGGTGACTGTTCCGGAGGCCGGGCACTGGCGGCTCGAGCCGGCGTACAGAGCGGCGCTGGACGCCTATCGCGGTGGCACCAACGCGGGTGTGACGCACTGGCTGCTGCACGCGGCGGCGGCCTACACCGAGGGTGTGGCGGTCGCGGCTGAGTTCGCCGGCTGAGACAGCCGACCGGGTGCGGCGGCTCGGTTGCAGCTGGCTGGGCTCGGCGGCTGGCGGCGGCCGGGGCGCCGGGCCGACCATGCGAACAGCGCCATCGCGTGGATGGCGCCGTTCGCCTGCACATCGGACCTGGTTACCAGGCGTGCGTCTGTCATCGTCGTACGGGAGCAAGCTCCCGAGTCGACTGCCCTGTAGGAAGGGTGGATCGCCGCGTGGGTGCCTGGCCGGTGTGCTGGTCTGGAGTTGTGTCACCCCCTTTGTACGCCGCGTGAGCGGCCGTGGGAAGGGTTGCCGTCAAATGAGGACACCGTGATCGTCCGGTCCCGGGGCCCACGCCGACGTCGGCGGCGGGGTTCGACACCCCGCCGTCTCCTCCGCAAGTGCGGGAAAGTGGCTGAGATCCGGCCCGGGACCGAGCCACTATCCCGCAATTGCGGAGTGGCAGGGCATCGCGGGGCTTCGCTGGGCTACGCGGGACGCCGGTCGTGCCGACGGTCGCGCCTACGGATCCGCCAGGCGACGACACCGGCGGTGACGAGGCCGGCGCCGACCGCGGCAAACGCGGCCCGGGTGGCCGGTGACTCGAGTCCTCGCCGCTGTTGGAGGGCGACCGGGCGGGTGAACTCCAGCACCGTCCACCCTTCGGCGCCGGCGATCCGGCGCAACGCGCGGTCGGGGTTGACGGCGAAGGGGTGGCCCACCGCGCGAAGCATCGGGGCGTCGGTCTCGGAGTCGGAGTAGGCGTACGACGCCGCCAGGTCGTAGCCGCATGCACGCGCCAGGTCACGGATGGCCTCCGCCTTGTTGTCGCCGTAGGCATAGAACCCGACGGCGCCGGTGTAGCGGCCGTTCTCCTCCACCATCCGGGTCGCGATCACGTGGTCGGCGCCCAGCATCTCACCCACCGGCTCGACCACCTCGGACCCTGACGAGGACACGATGACGACGTCCCGTCCGGCGGCGTGATGCTCGTCGATCAGGGTGACGGCCTCGTCGTAGACCAGAGGGTCGATGATCGTGTGCAGTGTCTCGCCGACGATGTCGCGCACGGTCTGGACCGGCCAGCCCGTGCACAGATCGGCGAGGTACGCCCGCATCTTCTCCATCTGGTCGTGATCCGCGCCCTGCAGCGCGAACATGAACTGCGCGTAGGCGCTGCGCAACACAGAGCGGCGGTTGATCAGGCCGCCGTAGAAGAACGGGCGCGAGAACGCGAGTGTGCTCGATTTGGCGATGATCGTCTTGTCGAGGTCGAAGAACGCCGCCGATCCGGCCGGGGGCCGCCGATGCGGATCCGGGCGCACCCCACCCCTGAGGGTGGGGCCCGGCCACGGTGATCCGCCGTCGCTCACGCCGCGAGCATAGTGACGCGTGCCGCCGCCGCGGCGAACCCACAACGGGTGCGCCGGCGACGATCCACAGGCCGTAGCGATTCGTCCCGCAGCCGTACGCGCTCGTACCAAAGTCTCGGCATGACACAGACCGGACGGCCCGACCCCCCCGCGCTGCACCCTCTGCTCGCGACCGGCGACGAGTCGCTCCTCGACGATCTGCTGCGGCTGTGCGCTGCTGCCGGCGTGACCCCCGACGTCGCTCGTGACGCGACCGCGACTCGGCGCGGTTGGGCCACGGCCGGCATGGTCCTGGTGGGCGGCGACCTGAGCCGCCAGCTGGTTGCGGCGGCACCTGCGCGACGCGGCAACGTCGTGCTGGTCAGCCGCGATTCAGACGATGCGTCGGTCTGGCAGAAGGCGGTCACTGTTGGCGCCGAGCACGTGTGTGTGCTGCCCGATGCGGAGCAGTGGCTCGTCGACGCGCTGGGTGCCTGCCTCGACGGCTCGCCGACTCCGTGCGTCACCGTCTCGATCGTCGGTGGCTGTGGGGGCGCGGGCGCTTCGACACTGGCCGGTGCGCTCGCGGTGACCGCGGTCGATCGTGACCGGCGGGTGCTGTTGGTCGACGCCGATCCCCTGGGCGGCGGGATCGACATGGTGCTCGGCAACGAGGACTCCGCGGGGCTGCGGTGGCCGGACCTGAGCGACACCCAGGGCCGGGTGAGCGCCGCGTCGCTGCGCGAGGCCCTTCCCAGCTTTCACTCGTTGTCCGTCCTGTCCTGGGATCGCGGTGACAGCCTGACGATCCCGCCGGAGTCGATGCGCAGCGTGCTCGACGCCGGTCAGCGGGGGCACGACCTCGTGGTCGTCGACGTGCCGCGTCGTCTGGATGCCGCCGCCGAGGAAGCGTTGACCCGTTCGACGATGACCGTGTTGGTGGTGCCGGGGGAGGTCCGAGCGGTCGCCGCCGCTGCCCGGACGCTCGGCCGGCTCCGGCTCATCGCGCAGGAGCTCGCCGTCGTGGTCCGCGGTCCGGGACCATCCGGTCTCGACGGCGAGGTCGTTGCAGAGTCCCTCGGGCTTCCCTTGCTGGCCTGCATGCGTCCCGAACGCGGGCTGGCCGAGGCGCTCGACCAGGGGCTCGGACCTGTGCGGCGGCGTCGGGGGCCACTCGTATCCGGGTGCCTGGAGATCCTCGACCGGCTGCTCGGCTCGTCCAGCGCCGTGGCCTGAGCACCATGGACGCCGATCTGCTCGAGACCGTGCGGCGCAGTCTCGCCGAGGACGGCGCCGATCCGACTCCAGCCCGGGTGGCCGCGGCGGTGCGCGCCGACGGCCGGCTGCTCGGCGACTCCGCGATCCTCGCCCTCGTCGACGCGTTACGGCGCGACACGACCGGGGCGGGTCCGCTCGACGCGCTGGTGCGCACCGACGGCGTCACCGACGTGCTCGTCAACGGCCCTGACCAGGTGTTCATCGACCGCGGACAAGGCTTGGAGCTGACCGGGGTCAGGTTCGGTGACGACGAGTCTGTCCGGCGGCTGGCCCAACGTCTTGCGGCTGCCGGAGGCCGACGTCTTGACGACACCAGCCCTTTCGTGGACGTCCGGTTGCCCGACGGGGTCCGCTTCCACGCGGTGCTCGCGCCGGTATCCCGTCCCGGCACCGCGTTGTCGCTACGCGTCCCGACGCGCCGCACGTTCAGTCTCGACGATCTGGCCGCTAGTGGCACCGTGACGGCGGACGGGGCCAGGCTGCTCGCCGACATCGTCGGTTGTCGAGCCGCCTTCCTGGTGAGCGGCGGAACTGGTTCCGGCAAGACGACCCTGCTGGCAAGCCTGTTGGGACTCGTGGACCCGGCCGAGCGGATCGTCATCGCCGAGGACTCGAGCGAGCTTCGGCCCGACCACCCGCACGTGGTGAGTCTCGAGGGTCGACCTGCCAACGTCGAAGGCGCGGGAGCCATACCGCTGAGGGAGCTGGTTCGTCAGGCGCTGCGGATGCGCCCGGACCGTCTGATCGTGGGCGAGGTCCGCGGTGCGGAAGTGGTCGACCTGCTGGCAGCGCTCAACACCGGACACGAAGGCGGCTGCGGCACGATCCACGCCAACTCCACGGCCGATGTCCCTGCACGGCTGGAGTCGCTCGGCGTCGCTGCCGGGTTACCGCGTGCGGCGCTGCACGTGCAGCTGGTGGCCGGACTCAACATCCTGCTCCACCTCCACCGCGGCGCCGACGGTCGTCGCCGCCTGCGCGAGGTGGCGACTCTGTCCACCGACGCCACCGGGATCGCTGAGGCGTCACCCGCGGTCACGTTCGGGAGCGACGGAAGCGTTCGTACCGGTGCCGGCGCCCAGCGACTGGAGGAGCTGCTCACCAGGAGCGACCCGTGATCGTGATCGCAGTCGTCTTTGCCGCGCTCGCCGTGAGTCTGGCCGTGTCCGCGGGCCGGACGAGGGGCGCGATCCTCCGTCTGCACGCGGATGCGCCGACGAGGCACCGAGGCCGGCTGCCGGGGATCTCGCTGATCGCGGCCGCGACCTTGACGTTGCTGTTGGTCGCCGGTACGCGGCCGCAGCTGCTGCTCGTCGGGGCCGTCGGGATCGCGGTCACCACCTTCATCGTTCACAGTGTGCGCCGCGAACGCGCCCGCCGGGCGACGATCGGTACCCGGAGCCGGATGATCGACGTGTGCGATGCCGTTGCCGGTGAGCTCTCCTGCGGTCAACCCCCCGCAGTCGCGCTCGCGCACGCTGCCCAGGACTGGCCCGAGCTCGCCCCCGCCGCATCTGCCGCCCGGCTCGGGGCCGACGTCCCCGGTGCCCTGCGGCAGCTGGCCGAGCGCCCGGGCGCCGGTGCGCTCCGCCAGATGGGGGTCGCCTGGGCCGTGGCGCAACGTTCGGGGGCCGGGCTGGCCGACGTGCTCGACCGGCTGTCCGTCGTCCTGCGTGAGGACGAGGAGACCCGCAGGGAGACCGAAGCGGCGCTGGCGCCGCCGCGTGCCACGGCACGTCTGCTCGCGGTGCTGCCGGCGTTCGGGCTCGGCCTGGGCGTGAGCCTCGGCGGCGATCCGATCGGTTGGCTGGTGGGCACCGTCTCGGGGGCCTTGTGCCTGGCCGCCGGCGCGGCCCTGGCGATGCTCGGGGTGGCGTGGGTTGATCGACTTTCGAGCCGGGCGGAGGCGTGACGCTCTGATGCTGACAACGGTGGCGCTGACGGTCGCAACCGTCCTGCTGGCGCTGTCCCCCTCGTCGTCGAGCCGGCTCCGACGGCTGGTCGCCGCGACAGGCGGAGCCGAGGCCTCGCAAGGGAGAAGGCGATGGCCCGGCCTCGCGTCCCCGCGCGTGGCTGCGGTCGTCGCCGCGGTCGCCGTCGCCAACGTGTGGCGAAGCCCGGTCGGTCTGGGCATCGCGGCCGTCGGCGGATATGTCGTGTTCCGCTGGGTGGAGGGCCTCGAGTCGGCCGAGGAGCGGCACGCCACCCAGGCGATGTTGCGAGACCTGCCCTTGGCCGTCGATCTGGTGGTGGGTTGTCTCGAAGCCGGCCGTCCGCCGCAGGCCGCGCTCGCCACCGTCGGCTCGGCGTTGGCTGGACCACTCGGCGCCCGGATGGTGGCGATCAGCGCCAAGCTCGACCTCGGCGCCGACCCGTTGCGGGTGTGGCGCGACGTCGGGTCTGACCCAGTCCTGGCTCCGATGGGCAGGTCGTTCGCTCGCGCCGCACAGTCGGGGGCAGCAGTGGCGACGACGCTGCAGCGGTGCGCGCAGGACGTGCGAAGCCAGCAGCGATGGCGGCGCCAGAACGTCGCTCGCTCGGTCGGCGTCTGGTCTGCCGGGCCGCTGGGGCTCTGCTTCCTGCCTGCCTTCATGGTCGTCGGCATCGTGCCCACGATCGTCGCTGTCTTCTCCACGTTGGCGCTCTGAATCCCCAGGCCGACGGCGCTTCTCCCACTAGAGCCGCCGCCGGCCCACCTTGTCGGGTGACAGGCACATTCGTCCGGGCCGGGCCCGGGCACCCACCAACGAAGGGAATCCCATGAAGAAGCTGTTGGCGCGGCGCGGCGACGAGCGGGGCATGACCACCGCCGAGTACGCGGTGGGCACCATCGGTTCGTGCGGTGTGGCCAGCATTTTGATCGAGCTGGCGAAGTCGGGGCTGTTCAACGGGCTGTTCACCTCGATCTTCCACCACGTTCTCGACTGGTTGCCGTTCTGAGATCAGGCGGGGCGGGCCAGGTCCCGCCCCGCCGCTCGGCACTCCCATGAGTTCGAGCTCGACAGCCTTCGTATCGCCCATGAGCTTGCATCCCTGCAGAGAGGACTCCGCCATGTTCCGACCTGATGCACTGGCATCGTCTCCGATTCGGGTGCGTCCCCGTGGCTCGCACGGCATGATCACCGCGGAGTACGCCGTCGCGACCCTGGGTGCCGTGAGTGTGGCGGCGTGTCTGTGCGCGCTGGCCGGCGGTGACGGATTCTTGGCGCACCTCCTGGAGTCGATCTTCCGTTGGATCGAGTTCGTCACCGACGTCCGCACCCTCCCGCGGATCCAGATCCTGTGAGCGGCCGCCGCAGCAGCAGGCGCGCCCACCACGGCATGGTGACGGCCGAAGCCGCCATGGTGATCCCGTTCCTGCTGGTGCTGTCGCTGACGCTCGGGTGGCTGGTGACCCTCGGCGTGGCGGAGTCCAGGTGCGTGGACGGTGCCCGGGAAGGGGCCCGTGTGCTGGCGCGTGGAGACTCGCGGTTCGACGCCGAAGCGGCGGCTCGCCGGGCGGCACCACCCGGAGCGGACGTGACGATCGTGGAGTCCGACGGTCTGGTGACGGTCCGGGTCACGGCCCAGGCGCACAGCTCGCTGTCACTGCTGGCGAGTCTCCCTGCGATCGACCTGCACGCCTCCGCCGTCTCGGCTTCGGAGACCTCCGATGGGCCCTGACCCACGGAGCGGCCGGTCGGCCAGTGATCGGCCACCTCTCGGCGATCGGCCACGCCGCCGTGACGACTCAGGGATGGCGGCCGTCTTCGCGCTGTTCGTGTGTGGGCTGCTGGTGCTCGCCTGCATCGTCGCGACGATCTGCGTGTCGCTGTCTGTCACCCAGCATCGGGCAGCCGGCGCGGCCGACCTGTCCGCGTTGGCCGGCGCCGCGGCGTTGCAGGGCGGCCATGACGCCTGTGCCGCCGCGCAACTGGTGGCCCGGCGTTCGCGGGCGAGGGTGACGGTTTGCGTCGTCGAGAGCGACGTGGTCGATGTCCACCTGCGGGTTGAGTCGCCGCGCTGGTGGGGGCACTCGTGGTGGATCGCCGCTCGCGCGCGAGCCGGTCCGATCGATGCGGGAAGACTCGCGGCGGCCTGGCGGTGATCAGGTCATTCTCGTGGGGTCGAGGCGAAGTGCTCGTCCGTGCCGTCGTTCGGCGCCGGCTTAGCCGCGTCGTCCGGCGCGCCGGGCGCCCTCCCCTGCCTGGTGATCACCTTGTCCTGGGTCTCGACCGTGCCACGCAACCGCTTGATGTCGCGCCGCCGTCGCCTCGACCGGCGCAGTCCGAGACGCATGAGCCACAGGGCGACGAGCGCCACCAGCATGGTGATCGCGCCACCGAGAAACACCCCTGCGGTCGAGGTGTGCATGTCCAGACCGAGCAGGTGCACCGAGATCGGCGTGTCACCCCCGATGACGACTCCACCGGCCACGACGACCGCGGCGGCCAGCAGAACCAGACCGAGGACGACCATGTGCTTATCTCAGCACGAGCCGGACAGCTGTGCACGCCCTCGCGGTGCCCCGGCCAGGAGCAGGTCGAGCAGCCGCACTGCGCCGGCCTTGTCGAGCGGATGATTGCCGTTGCCACACTTGGGCGACTGAACGCACGACGGGCAGCCGTCGTCGCATTCGCACTCGGCGATCACGCTGCGGGTGGTGCGCAACCAGTCCGCGGCCTCGGCGTACCCGCGGGCGGCGAAGCCGGCTCCGCCGGGATGCCCGTCGTGCACGAATACGGTGAGCATTCCGGTGTCGGGATGCATCGCAGTGGAGACTCCCCCGATGTCCCACCGGTCGCAGGTCGCGAACAACGGCAGCAACCCGATCGACGCGTGTTCCGCGGCGTGGGCGGAGCCGGGCAGATCAGCCTCGGCGAGCCCGGCACCGACCAGCCCCTCTGGCGGGACGGTCCACCACACGGCTTTGGTGACCAGCGACCGCTCCGGCAAGGTCAGCGGCTCCTCCCCCATCACCTCGCCGCTGCCGAGCCGGCGAACCAGGTATCCCACCACCTGGTGCCTTACCCGGACCGACCCGAACGCAAGAGTGCAAGCCCCCCACGCCGCCTCGAGCTCGGTGTTGAGGACCGCGATCTCGGTGATCTCGCGTGCGGTGGTCGTGTAGTCGGGATCGTCGCGGCGTACGACGGCGACACCGTCCCCGACGTCGAAGGACTCCACCACGTAGGTCTCGCCCTGGTGCAGATATACCGCGCCGTCGTGCACGGTGGAGTGCGCGGCGCCTGCGTCGACCGTGCCCAGCAGGCGTCCGGTGTCCGCCAGCACGATCTGCACCGGGTTGCCGCCGGTGGACCGGATGTCCGCCAGGTCCGCAGCCCGTTCGCGGCTGGTCCAGAACCATCCGCGCGGACGGCGTCTCAGCAGCCCGCCCTCGGTGAGGGCCTCGACCGCTTGAGGGCTGCCGGGGCCGAACAGGCGTAGGTCTTGCTCGATCAACGGCAGCTCCTGGGCCGCCGCGCACAGATGGGGACCGAGGACATAAGGATTGTCGGGGTCGAGCACGGTGGCCTCCACCGGTGCCCCCAGCAGGGCTTGCGGGTGCCGCACGAGATAGGTGTCCAACGGGTCGTCGCGGGCCACCAGCACGCCCAGCGAGGCCCCGCCGCCGCGCCCGGCGCGACCGAACTGCTGCCAGAGTGCCGCGCGGGTTCCGGGGAAGCCCGCCACGAGCACCGCATCCAGGCCGGCGACGTCGATTCCCAGCTCGAGCGCGCTGGTCGCAGCGAGCCCGGTCAGCTGCCCGCTCTTGAGCGCCTGCTCGAGGGCACGACGGTCCTCCGGGAGGTAGCCAGCCCGGTACGTCGACACCTGGTCGTGCAGCTCCGGTGCGATCTCGTCGAGCTGCCGACGGGCCGAGATGGCGATGGTCTCGGCTCCTCGACGGGATCGTACGAACGCCAACGTGCGTACGCCGTCGACGACCAGGTCGGTAAGCAGGTCGGCCACTTCGGCGGTCGCGGAGCGGCGTACGGGCGCGCCGTTCTCGCCGCCCCCAGGCGACAGCGGCGGCTCCCACAGCACCACCGTGGCGCCCAGACGCGGAGAGCCGTCGTCGGTGACCACAACGGCGGGGAGCCCCGTGAGGCGTTCGGCGGCGAGCGCCGGGTCGTCGACGGTCGCCGATGCGCAGACGAATGTCGGCTCGGCACCGTAGTGCGCACAGATCCGGCGCAGACGCCGCAGCACCTGCGCGACGTGAGAGCCGAAGACCCCGCGGTAGTAGTGGCACTCGTCGACCACGACGTACGTGAGTCCAGTGAGAAAGCGCGCCCATCTCGCATGCCCGGGCAGCATCGTCCGGTGCAGCAGGTCGGGGTTCGTCACGATGTAGTTCGCGTGCTCGCGCGCCCACGCTCGGGCCTCCCGGTCGTTGTCACCGTCGACCGGGGCGGCCCGAAGCGTCGGCACTGCCGCCGCGAACGACTCGACCGTGGTGAGCTGGTCTCGCGCGAGAGCCTTGGTCGGCGACACGTACAACACCGTCGGGCCCCGGTCGCGCAGTGAGCCGAGGCGGTGCCGGCCGTCCGGGTCCGCCGCGTCGTCGCCGCGGCGACCGGCGTGGATGGTCGCGAGCGCCGGCAACAGGTAGCCCAGCGACTTGCCGGACGCGGTGCCCGTGGACACGACCGCATGCCGTCCGGCGTACGCGTGTTCAGCCGTCTCCATCTGGTGGCTCCACGGATGACGGATGCCCTGCTCGCAGCACACGGTCACGACTCCGGAGGGCACCCAGGGTGGCCAGCGTCCGGGGTTCTCGGCCCGGTCCGGCAGGCGCTCGACGTGCAACAAGCGGCCGTCGCGATCGGGGGTGCTTGCCAACCGGAGCATCGATGCCACCGGGTCGTGAGCCATCTGGGCAGTCTGACGCACGACCCCGGGGGCGGCCCGCGGCCCGCCGGATCGGCGCCGCGCTCGCGACGCCGCCGCGCCGAGCGC
>JBOHDX010000007.1:0-1187 GCA_050700835.1 Nocardioidaceae bacterium | reverse complement strand
GTGTGCCCGCCGACGCCGAAACACCGCCCGCGTTATAGGAGCCCTGGATGACGGTCAGCTGGTAGCCGAGGCGCTTCTCGGCGGCGTGCAGCATCATCTCGGTGCGAACGTTGACCGTCACCCGCAGGTCTGGCCAGGTGACGCGCCGGTACGCCTTATCTGTCCTCATGATGCGACCCTCGAGCTGATGAAGACGTCGTCGTCGGGGCCAGCAGGCTCAACCTCACCGGTGTACCTGGTACGCCGATCCTTGTCGGTGGCATACTCGACGATGGCGTACGGGTCACGGCCCGGCCCATGGTTGGGTGCAAACGGGCGATGGAACTTCTCACCATCGCGGAGACGGAAGAACTCGCACGACTCGTGGCTTTCCACCAGCAGAACCTGGTTCAGCAGCCAGCGGGTCCAAGACCTGACCTCGTAGGCGGCGGGCGGCACCGGCATGTAGTGCATGACGGCAACCTGCTTGGACTCGTCATATGAGTCGGGGGTACTGATTCTGATGCACAGCGTCAACCCAACGCTGCCTTGCCCCCGGTCTGTGTGCGTCAGGCTGAACTGGTAGTTGGGCTTGTAGACGAGCCGGTCGACCAGCATGGCCAGTTCGTCGGGGTAGGGCGACTGTTGGGTCGCGGTGATGGCGCCATCATTGGTGTCACTCATGGTGTGTGCCCTTCTCTAGGCGGGGTCGGGGACGGCTTGTCCGGCGCCGATCATCAGCGCCGCCAGGTCGCGCCCGTCGGGCAGGGTCACGGCGGCGAGCATCCGCCCGAAGTGGTCCTCCTCGGCGCTGCTGCCGGCGGAGAATGCGAGGGAGTCGAGATAGACGACGCTGCCGGGTGGGATGAGGCCACCCACGTACGCGGTCGCCGCCTCGCCGGCGGCTTTGGTGGCGCCGGTGAGCTCCGGCGCGTTGTACCCGGCGGTCCGCAGCGACCCGCGCCAGTGGACGTGGCAGCCGAGGTCCACGTCGGCGTGTGCGGTGTCCCCGTCATGCCAGTCCAGGATCGTCGCGGCGTACCGGTACAGGTCCGATGATGTGGTGGTCATGGGGTGTGGCTCCTCTTCTCGCCGGCGAGACCATGGACAACGCAGCCGCGGATCTGGGTGAGGGTCTGCGCCGGATGCCGCGACGCGCAGAACGCCGCCAGCACGATCACGTCGTTGATGGGGCCCGACGGGCGGCC
>JBOHDX010000006.1:0-63543 GCA_050700835.1 Nocardioidaceae bacterium | reverse complement strand
GTTACGCACGCGTGCGTAACTGTCGGAACGCGGGCAGAGGGCGGCGGATCGCGGGCGGAGGGTGGGGGGTCGCGGCGTGAACACTCGCTACGACGAGGACGCGAAGTACGACCGGCCTCGGCGGCGCACCCGACCGCGCACCAAGGACCGACCCGACTATTCCGACGCCCAGACCGGCCGGGTCCTGACCATCGATCGCGGGCGCTACACCGTGCTGGTGGAGGAGCCCGACGGCGAGCCGCGCACAGTCACGGCGATGAAGTCGCGGCCGCTCGGTCGGCAGGGGGTCGTCGTCGGCGACGAGGTACGCCTGGTCGGCGATACCAGTGGCGCGACCGACACACTCGCCCGGATCGTGGAGGTCGGAGACCGGCGTACCGTGCTTCGGCGCACCGCCGACGACTCCGACCCGGTGGAGCGGATCATCGTGGCCAACGCCGACCAGCTGGTCATCGTCACGGCGCTCGCCGACCCGGAGCCGCGGCCACGGCTGATAGACCGCTGCCTCGTGGCTGCGTACGACGCGGGCATGGAGCCACTGCTGTGCCTGACGAAGGCCGACCTCGCGGATCCGGAGGAGCTGCTCGCGGCCTACCGCCCGCTGGGCGTGACGTCCGTGGTCACCCGGCGCGGCTCCGATCCCGTGGCGCTTCGCCAACGGTTGAAGGGCACCATCAGCGTGCTGGTCGGTCACAGCGGCGTCGGCAAGTCCACCCTCGTCAACGAGCTGATCCCGGATGCGGACCGCTCGACGAGCCATGTCAACGCGGTCACCGGCCGAGGTCGCCACACGTCGGTGTCCGCCCATGCGTTGGAGCTGCCTGAGGGCGGCTGGTTGATCGACACCCCGGGCATCAGGTCGTTCGGCTTGGCGCACGTCGATCCGCGGCGACTCATCGGCACGTTCCCCGACCTCTCCGCGCTGGTGGTGAACTGCCCGCGCGGGTGCACGCACGCGGCCGACCAGCCGGAGTGCGCGTTGGACGAGGCGGTCGCCGCGGGCCGGATCGACCCCGCCCGGGTGCAGTCCTTCCGTCGGCTGCTGGCCAGCCGCGAGGCGATGGAGGTCTAGAGGGCGAGCGACGTCGCCGCGACCACCTGCCTGGTCAGCCGGTTGGTGGGGTGTTGACGTAGCCCCAGACGGCCTTGGCGCCGGCGTCGCCGACCCGGAAGGTCCACACGCCGACAACGACCGCACCGATGACCAGCACCACCGCGAGCCCGGTGGCGACCAGGTCGAGCGGAAGGCCGGTCTGACCCTTCTGCGAGCGCGCCCGCTCTCGTACCTCTGCGACCGGCCGTGCGGGCTCCGAGCGGGACCGCCACGTCCACCACACCGCTGCGAGCGCCACGACCGTGTAGCCGAGGAAGATGTAGAACAGCTGGTTGGCCAGCTGCTCGTGCTTGTTCACCTGGTCGAGGATCGAGCCGCCCAGCCCCACCTTGGTGACCAGCGTGTGCTTCAGCGCGAACCCGCTCTCCCGCGCGACGACCAACGATCCCAGGGCCACGACCGACAGCACACCCAAGGGGATCCACGCCCGCCGGCGCCAGCGCGGCACCGCGAACACGAGCCCGGCCAGCGCGGCCAGCGGAACGAACACCACCGCGGCATGGATCGCCAACGGATGCAGGGGCAGGCCGTTGAACTCGTTGAACATGTGTCCTCCGGTGGTGGGCGGCGGCCCGGTGGAGCCGTGTCCACGGTACGGGCGGTCGCGTCGCGGACGATTGCCGGCTGACGCCGGGCATACGCCCCCAACACGTAACCCGGGCGCGCACGGCTCAATCCACCTGCGAACTTCTCAGTCAGTTCTGCGCCCACGCCGCCCGGCGCCCCAGGGCCCGGGCGTGCCAAGCCGTAACCTTCCCCCATGGCCGCCTCGTACACCGACGATCTCCGCTTGGCCCATGTGCTCGCCGACGATGCGGACTCGGTGACCATGGACAGGTTCAAGGCGCTCGACCTGCACGTGACCACCAAGCCGGACCTGACCCCGGTCAGCGACGCGGACGAGGCCGCCGAGGTCGCCCTGCGCCGCACCCTCGGCCGCGCCCGTCCACGCGATGCCGTCCAAGGCGAGGAGCAGGGTACGTCCGGCTGGGGACCGAGGCGCTGGGTGGTCGACCCGATCGACGGCACGAAGAACTACATCCGCGGCGTACCAGTCTGGGCGACGCTGATCGCGTTGCTGGTCGATGACGAGGCGGTCGTCGGCTGCGTGTCGGCGCCGGCTCTGGGTCGCCGTTGGTGGGCGGCCAAGGGCGGCGGCGCCTGGACAGGGCGGTCCCTGATGTCGGCCAAGGAGTGTCGGGTTTCCGACGTCGACGACATCGCAGACGCCTCATTCTCCTACTCAGGGCTGTCCGAGTGGGAGGGCATCGGGCGCACCGACGGTTTCCTGGCGCTGACGCGTCGCTGCTGGCGAACCCGCGCGTACGGCGACTTCTGGTCCTACATGCTGGTGGCAGAAGGCGCCGTGGACATCGCCGCCGAGCCGGACCTGGCCGTTCATGACATGGCCGCCAACGACATCATCGTGCGCGAGGCCGGCGGCACGTTCACCGGCCTCGACGGTCGCCCCGGCCCGTTGGGGCGCAATGCGCTGGCCACGAACGGCCGGCTGCACGATGCGGCGATGGCGTTCCTCGGCCACTTCCCAGACGATGAGGACGACGGCGCGCGCCGAGCCTCCACGAACGTGCACGACCTCGCGTCCCACCGGCGTCCTTTGGACTAGCGCCGGACTAGCGCCGGACTAGCGCCGGACTGGCCCCAGGGCACCAGGATCGACGCTCACCCGGCTCTGACCGGCCCAGCGTCGGATCTCTCCTGCGGCTCGTCGGCGTCCGGCTGCTCGCCGCGCTGCAGGTTGCGCACGGAGCGGGAGGCCACGGTCGCCACCGCGAGCACGATGTAGGCGATGCCTCCCACCAAGGCGACGCGTCGGGCGCCGAACGACGAGGCGAGCGGGCCGACGAGCAGCTGGCCGACCGGGATCGCGACGAAGGACCCGAGGGCGTCGTAGGAGAAGACCCGCGACAGCATCTGCACCGGGATGTTCTCCATCACCGCGGTCTGCCAGCCGATGCTGAAGACCTCCGCGCCGGCGCCCCCGACGGCTGCCAACGCGACGAGGGGGAGAGTTCGGGGATCGGCTCCGAGCACGATCATCACGACACCGAGCATCGAGATCCCCAGCATTCCGGCGCGCAGCGGGAAGCGCAGGCGTACCCGCATGAGCACGAGCGTCATGACGAGGAAGCCGGCCGCTTCCGCGCTGAGCACCCACCCGTACGGACCCTTGCCGATGGTCTCGCGGGCAATCGTCGGACCGAGGATGGACAGCACGCCGGACTGGATCGCGTTCAGCACCCCGAACACCACGACGATCAACCACAGCCAGGTCCGGGAGGTGAACTCCGACCACCCCTCCTTCAGGTCGTGCATCATCGAGGTGGCCTGGGCGCGTGCACTCGCCGGCAGGTGCAGGATCGACATCATCACCGCGGCCACGGCATAGCTCGCCGAGTCGATGGCGATCGCCCAGCCGCTGCCCACCGACACGACGAGGAGGGTCGACACGGTGGGCCCGAAGATTGCTGCGCCACTGCGCGAGAAGGCGAGCATCGCGTTGGCCTGCTGCATGTGCTGGCGCTTGACCACCAGGGGCACGACGCCTTGCAGAGCGGGAAACGTGAAGGCCAGCAGGAATCCGTTCAACGCCTCTATCACGATCAGCGCGGGCAGCGTGGCGTGGTGGGTCAACAGCAGCCCGGCGACGGTGCCCTGGGTGACCGCGGCGCCGGCGTGGGAGACCCGCAGCACCACGCTCCGCGAGAACCGGTCCGCGATCACCCCGCCCAGCAGCATGAAGACGACCAGCGGGATGCTGTTCGCGGCCAGCACATAGCCGAGATCCCCGGCCGACCCGGTCAGGTCGAGCACCGCGAAGGCGAGGGCCACCCCCGACATCGAGCTGCCGAGGATCGACACCGACCGACCGATGTAGAAGATCCGGAAGGGCCGCTCCCGCAGTGGAGCGAAGCTTGACACCCTGCTCATCGGTCTCCCCCGCCCGTCCCGTGTCTGCGCATCGCAAACATTGCCCCCGTCATATTGGTACGCACGGCGCCGGGGGCGCGAGGCGGTTTCGCCGCGTCGTGCAGGCGGCCGGCGACGGCGACGACCGCGTCGACCGCCTCGGCCCACACGTCGGGGTCCACCCACAGCTCGGCGTCCACGACCACGCCGGGCCCCGCCGTGCGGGCGTCAGCACGCCGCACGAGCTCGCCGGCGACCGCCTCGATGTAGAGCCTCCGGGAGGTTGGGTGCACCTGCCCGTGCTCGGCGTTGTCCCGCCACGGGTGGCGATAGAGCTTCGCAATCCCGCCTCGCACCTTCTGCTCGCCCGCCACCTCGAGCAGGCCGGCCGCCGCGAGCTGGCGCAGGTGGTAGGACGCCGCAGGCTGGCTGATGTCCAGCTCCCGGCCGACCTCGGCGGCGCTGAGCTCGGCGCCGGTCAGCAGCGACAGGATCTGCAACCGGGTCGGGTGCGCCACGGCGCGAAGCCGGTCCACCTCCAAAGACATGTTTGGCAGGGTGCAGGACTCGGCAGCGACTGTCAACCACTTCTTTGGGAGTCGCCGGAGGCGACCGGTGACTGCTCGCGGATCCCTCGCTTCACTCGCCAGCCGTACCGATTTGCGCCCGAAATGTCGGCTTCCGCGGTGCCGGCGACGTGTGAAGCGGCGGCGCCGGTGCCGGCGACGTGTGAAGCGGCGGCCGCGGTGCCGGCGACGTGTGAAGCGGCGGCGCCGGTGCCGGCGACGTCCGACCGAGAGCGCGCTGTTGCGCGGTGCCATCCGGCCAGCAACGACGGCGCAGCGGCGAGCGCTGCGAGGTCGAACCAGCCGTACCCCCCGGCGGCGCCGGAGGGCGGGTTCCCGATCGCCACGAGGCCCGTCGGGTCGTGCGTCTGCCAGGCCCACGTGCCGACCGAGGTGCCCAGGATCTCGAGGTAGGTGACGACGACGAAGGCCCCGACGTACAGCGGCTTCGACGGTCCCCACGCGATGAACCCGAGCAGGCAGCCGAACCAGAACACCCCGAGCACGTCGAGGCGTGGCGACAGCGTCACGCCCCACAGGGCGTAGGCGCCGCCCGTCGCCACCACCGCAGCCAGGCAACGACGCAGGTGCGAGCGCACGAACCGTGACCGGCCGATCCCCAGCGCGGCGAGGTAGACGAGGCCGTGCCCGGGCGGCACGTACGCGGGGACGTTGTGGAAGCGGTAGAGGTAGACGTGCAGGAGGGGCGAGCAGGTGTACTCCACCGCAGTCGCGAACCCTACGACCACGAGAGTCTGGGCACGCACCAGCGACACCTCACGCGAGAGCACCCATGCCAGCACCGCCCATGTGAGCAGGCCGAGAGCGCGCTGCTGCCACAGCGACCCGTGGGCGTCGAGCACGAGAACGATCGTGACCCAGCCCATGACGAGCGCCGACAAGCCGGCACCGGTTGCCACCGGAACGGCCGTGGCCGGACGTGCCGACCGTGTCGTGAGCATCACCGGGCCATCCTGTCAGCCGTCGCGTGCACCATCGAGTGAGACGCGAACCTACCCGCGGTGCGTCAGGCGGCGTTAGGCTCGCCCAACCTCACAACTCGGCTCCCGGGAAGGTCGGGGGCGTCACCTTCGCGGAGGAGACCATGCACATCAGCGACGTGTTGTCGTCCAAGGGCTCGGACTCGGTGATCACGATCGAACCCGACGCCACGGTGCGCACCTTCGTGGAGAGACTGGCGGAGCACAACATCGGCGCGCTCGTCGTCAGCGACGACGGTGTCGCGGTGCTGGGGATCGTGTCGGAGCGCGACGTGGTCCGCCGGCTGACCGCCGGCGGCAACGTGCTGGACGAGAAGGTGTCCGCCCTGATGACGACCGACGTGCACGTCTGTGAGCCCAAGGACAGCATCGTGGACCTCCAGCGGCTGATGACCGAGCACCGCATCCGCCATGTGCCGGTCGTCGTGGGCGAGCGACTCGCGGGCATCATCAGCATCGGCGACGTGGTGAAGTTCCGCATGGGCGAGCTGGAGTTCGAGCGGGACCAGCTCAACCAGTACGTCGCGGGCGGCCCGCAGTAGGTCCCGGCCGGCCCGCTGGGTAGCATGCCGGGCACGGCGGAGGGACTCGCCGACGAAACCGCGGACAGTGCCGCCAATGGTCCCTACCCCCCATCGGCAGCTCCGCGGAGGTAGGCGCAGTGACGCACGAGGCACGAGCACGACAGTCACGTGCGCCGATCGACCCTGACGTCTCGATCCGCGACGCCGCACAGCGTCGCGAGCTGATCGGCCGGCACGTACCCGTGCTCGCGAGCATCGCCGCCGGCGGTGTGATCGGTGCCGAGGCGAGGTACGCCCTGGCCAGGGCGCTGCCACACGGGGCCACGGGGCTTCCGTGGTCGACGCTGCTGATCAACGTCGTCGGAAGTGCCCTGATCGGCGTCCTGATGGTGACCATCCTCGAGGCGCGCCGACCGCACCGGCTTGCTCGCCCGTTCCTCGGCGTCGGGCTGCTGGGGGGCTTCACGACGTTCTCCTCCTACTCCGTCGATGCGCAGCAGCTGCTGCAGGCGCACCGCGCGGCCAGCGCGGCGGTGTACCTCCTGCTCACCCTGCTGTGCGGGCTGCTCGCGGTCGCACTCGGTGTCGTCGGCACCCGCGCGGTCGCGGGCACGCTCAGGCGGGCGCGACGGTCACGCGGGCGCCGATGACCGCCGTCCTGCTGGTCGGCGTCGGGGCCGCCGTCGGGGCTCCCCTTCGATACCTGGCCGACCGGATGGTGCAGTCGCGCCACGACAGCGTCTTCCCCTGGGGGACCTTCACCGTGAATGTCGTCGCGTCCGTCCTGTTGGGCGCGATCACCGCCGCGTCGGTACACGGAGGCGTCTCAATTCCGGTGGTCGCCTTGGTAGGCCCGGGATTCTGCGGCGCGCTCAGCACGTACTCGACCTACAGCTACGAGACGTTCCGACTGGTCGAGGAGGGCTCGTGGTTTCTGGCCGGGTGCAACGTCGTCGTCAGCGTCGCCGCAGGGCTGGGAGGGGCCGCGCTCGGCTGGCGCATCGGACTCACGCTGCGCTGACCGTGCCGGCTACGCCCTCGGTGCGCCGGCGCCGGGCCGGCTACGCCTCCGGTACGCCGGCCGCCGGTGCGACGTACCGATGCACCTCGACCTCGCAGACGGTGACCAGTCCCCGGGTCACGACCTCGTCGAGCTCGGGCAGGAAGGCGCGGATCTTGTCCTCGTCATCGACCATGACCACGGTCACGGGAAGGTTCTCGCTCAGCGACAGCAGCCTGGCGGTGTGGATGTGCGCCGAGGACCCGTACCCCTCGATGCCGCGCAGCACGCTGGCGCCCGCCAGCCCGGCCCGGTGCGCGCGGTGCACGATCTCGCTGAACACCGGCCGCCGATGGAACTGCGCGTTCTCCTCGACGAACACGGTCAGCTGCAGGGCTTTGCGTTGCGCTCGCATCGAGACCTCCTGGCACCGTGAGCCAGTCAACGCTCGGCCACCGGAACCGGTCAAGGCGCCCGAAGCAGGCCCCGCCATCGTTTGACGCCCGGCACCGATCGGCTTACGTTTCCTCCGGCAGGAAAACTCCTTCCACAATCCGGAAACTGTGACTCGGTGGTGAGACCGATCCCCTCAGGAGGCGAAATGTCCCAGATGCCCGCACCCGAGGGAGTCGAGGTCACGGCGTCGGGAGGAGATCGCGCCGACGAGATCCTGACCCCCGAGGCATTGTCGTTCCTCGCCGACCTGCACCGGCGGTTCAACTCCCGGCGACTCGAGCTGCTGGCGGCACGCGAGGCCCGGTACGAAGACCTGGCGGCCGGCGGCACGTTGTCCTTCCTGGCCGAGACCAAGGACGTCCGGGAGGCCGACTGGACTGTCGCGGAGCCGGCACCCGGACTCGTCGACCGCCGGGTCGAGATCACCGGGCCGACCGACGCCAAGATGACCATCAACGCGCTCAACTCCGGCGCCAAGGTCTGGCTGGCCGACTTCGAGGACGCCAACACCCCATTGTGGCCGAACATGGTCGGCGGCCAGCTCAACCTGCGCGACGCGCTCGACCGGTCGATCGACTTCACCTCCGACGAAGGCAAGTCGTACGCACTGGGCGAGCAGCTCGCCACGATCGTGGTGCGCCCGCGCGGATGGCACCTGCCGGAGAAGCACCTGACGGTCGACGGCGAGCCGATGGCCGGGTGCCTCGTGGACTTCGGGCTCTACTTCTTCCACTGCGCCAAGCGGCAGCTGGCAGTCGGCTCCGGGCCGTACTTCTACCTGCCGAAGATGGAGAGCCACCTCGAGGCGCGGCTGTGGAACGACGTCTTCATCCGCTCCCAGGACGCCCTGGGCGTCCCCCAGGGCACGATCCGGGCCACCGTGCTGATCGAGACCTATCCCGCCGCGTTCGAGATGGAGGAGATCCTCTACGAGCTGCGCGACCACTCGGCCGGGCTCAACGCCGGCCGCTGGGACTACATCTTCAGCGTGATCAAGAAGTTCCGGACCCGGGGACGCGAGTTCATGCTCCCCGACCGGGCCAAGGTGACGATGACGGTGCCGTTCATGCGGGCCTACACCGAGCTGCTGGTACGCACGTGCCACAAGCGCGGTGCGCACGCGATCGGCGGGATGGCGGCCTTCATCCCGAGTCGCAAGGACCCCGAGGTCAACGACAACGCCATGGCCAAGGTCCGCGAGGACAAGTCCCGCGAGGCGGGCGACGGGTTCGACGGGTCCTGGGTGGCTCACCCCGACCTGGTCTCGTTGTGCCGGGAGGTGTTCGACGACACTCTCGGCGACAAGCCCAACCAGCGGGACCGCCTGCGCGAGGACGTATCGGTCACCGCCGAGCAGCTGCTCGACGTCGCGTCCACGCCCGGTGACGTCACCGAAGCCGGGCTGCGCAACAACATCAGCGTCGGCGTCCAGTACCTCGCGGCCTGGCTGCGCGGCTCCGGCGCCGTCGGCATCTTCAACCTGATGGAGGACGCCGCCACGGCCGAGATCAGCCGCTCGCAGGTGTGGCAGTGGCTGCACAACGACGTCACGCTCGACAACGGCGCGACGGTCACCCGCGCCCTCGTCGAGCAGATCGCCGATGACGAGATCGCCAAGCTGCCCGGCGACCCCGGCGACTACACCGACGCGCGCGAGACGTTCATGGAGGTGGCCGTGGCAGACGACTTCGCGGAGTTCCTGACCCTGCCGGCGTACGAACGGATGCCATGACCATCACCGCCCTGGCGGCGCGGCTGCGCACCCAGCTCGGCGCGCAGGCGGTGATCGACGACCATGCGCGGCTGCGGACCTACGAGTGCGACGGACTCGCGCACTACAAGGTCACGCCGGCGTTGGTGGTCCTCGCCGCGGATGCCTCCGCGATCACGACGGTCGTGCACGAGTGCGCGGCGGCGCGCGTGCCGTTCGTGGCCCGCGGCTCCGGCACCGGCCTGTCGGGTGGGGCCCTCCCCCGGGCCGACGGGGTGCTGATCGTCACCTCCACCATGCGCGAGATCCTCGAGGTCGACGTCGCCAACCAGCGAGCGGTGGTCCAGCCGGGCGTGATCAACCTCGACGTGAGCCGGGCGGCCGCGCCGCACGGCTACTACTACGCCCCCGACCCCAGCAGCCAGCAGATCTGCTCCATCGGCGGCAACGTCGCGGAGAACTCCGGCGGCGCGCACTGCCTGAAGTACGGCTTCACCTCCAACCACGTCACCGGCCTCGAGCTGGTCACCCCGGACGGCTCGCTCGTCACGATCGGTGGCAAGGCGCCCGACCCCACCGGCTATGACCTGCTCGGCGCGTTCGTGGGCTCCGAGGGCACGCTGGGGATCACCACCAAGGTGACCCTGCGGCTGACCAAGTCTCCCGAGTGCGTCCGCACCCTGCTGGCCGGGTTCCCGAGCACCGACGAGGCCGGCGCGGCCGTGTCGTCCATCATCGGCGCCGGAGTGGTCCCGGCCGCGATCGAGATGATGGACGCGCTCGCGATCGAGGCAGCCGAGGCGGCCGTCGCCTGCGGCTATCCCGAGGGCGCCGGCGCGGTGCTGATCGTCGAGCTGGACGGCCATCCGGCCGAGGTGGAGCAGCAGTTCGAGCAGGTGGAGCGGCACTGCCGCGACCACGGGGCCGCCGAGATCAGGATCGCCGCCGACGACGACGAGCGGGCGCGGTTCTGGCGTGGCCGCAAGTCGGCGTTCGCCGCAGTCGGACGCATCAGTCCCGACTACATCGTGCAGGACGGCGTGATCCCGCGGACCGCTCTGCCGGAGGTGCTGCGCGCGATGGCCGACCTGTCGCGGCGTACCGGGATCCGGGTCGCCAACGTGTTCCACGCCGGAGACGGCAACCTGCACCCGCTGGTGCTGTTCGACGAGGACGTGCCCGGTGAGGCGGAGCGGGCGGAGGAGGTGTCGGCCGCGATCCTCGACCTGTGCATCGAGCACGGCGGCTCCATCACCGGAGAGCACGGTGTCGGGTCGGACAAGGCGAAGCACATGCCGCGGATGTTCACCGACGACGACCTCGACACCATGCAGATGGTTCGTTGCGCGTTCGACCCCGACTACCTGTCCAACCCCGGCAAGGTGTTCCCGACACCACGGTTGTGCGGTGAGGTGCCGGGGCGGAAGAAGGGCCTGCGTGGCCGCGCAGCCGACGACCGGACCCCGCTGCCCGAGCCGGTCGCGGAGATCTTCTGATGGGTTCGCGCTCCGCCCGCAGCGACGCCGAGGTCACCGTCGACGGGACACCGGTGGGCACGGTGGTGCGGCCCCGCAACACCGACGAGGTCGCCGAACAGGTACGCAAGGCGGTCGCCGCCGATCTCAGCATCGTGGTCAGTGGCGCGACCACGACCTTGACGTGGGGACGCCCGCCCGAGTCGGCGGACCTGCTGATCGACACCACGGCGATGGACACCGTGATCCACCACGAGGCAGGTGACCTTGTGGTGAAGACGCAGGCCGGCGTACTGCTGGCAGACCTGCAGCGACAGCTGAGCGACGCGGGCCAGCGGCTCGCCCTGGACCCGGTCGTGCCCGGCGGCACCATCGGGGGAACCATCGCCACCGGACTGTCCGGCCCCCTGCGGCTCAGCCACGGGTCGGTCCGCGACCTGCTGATCGGCGTCACCTTCGTGCGCGCGGACGGCGTCGTCGCCAAGGCCGGCGGCACCGTCGTCAAGAACGTCGCCGGCTACGACCTGGCCAAGCTGTTCTGCGGCTCGTGGGGCACGCTCGGCATCGTCACCGAGGCGGTGTTCCGGCTCCACCCGATCACCGCGGCGCACTCGTGGGTCACCCTCGACGCAACGGACCCCGCCGCCGCCCAACGGGCGGTCGACGCGACGATCCACTCGACCCTGATCCCCGCGGCGATCGAGTACGACCGCTCCGGGGCAGGGGGACCGGTACGGATCTCCGTACTGCTGGAAGGCATCGAGGACGGGGTCGAGGCGCGCACCGCGGCTCTGTGCGGGCTGCTCGACGACGACACGAGCACCTCAGGCTCGGCACCCGACTGGTGGGGTGTGCTTCCCGGCGAGGGCGGCACGCTGTTGCGGCTCACGCACGAGATCTCCGCACTGGCCACGATGCTCGACGCGGTCGCCGCCGGCGAGCGCGAGAGCGGGCTGACCTGCCCGGTCCGGGGTTCGGCGGCCGGGGTCGGCTACGCGGTGCTGCCCAGCGGCTCCGAGTCGGCTGCCGTGGTAGGTCTCGTCGACGTGCTACGCGCCGGTGCCGACCGCTGGGGCGGTCAAGTGGTCGTCCTGGACGCGCCGGCCGCGACCAAGGCGGCGCTCGACGTCTGGGGCCCGGTCCGAGGCCTCGACCTGATGCGTCAGGTCAAGGAGCAGTTCGACCCCGACCGGCGACTGGCGCCTGGGCGCTTCGCAGGAGGCATCTAGATGAGCGACGTCGTGTCCGCGACCACGGGGACTCGCGGCAAGGACGGCCCCGAGGCGGTCGCCGGACCATCGCCGGGCGAGCCCGCCTTCGACGACCATCGGCCACCCCCGGCCGCGCTGGTCGCCGACTGCGTGCACTGCGGCTTCTGCCTGCCGTCCTGCCCGACCTACGTGCTGTGGGGCGAGGAGATGGACTCACCGCGCGGGCGCATCTACCTGATGGAGGAGGGACTGTCCGGCGAGCCGATGTCGGACTCGATGGTCCAGCACTTCGACGCCTGCCTGGGCTGCATGGCCTGCGTCACCGCGTGCCCCTCCGGCGTGAAGTACGACCAGTTGATCGAGGCCACCCGGGCGCAGGTCGAGCGCCGGCACGAACGGACCCGGCGGGACAAGGCGCTGCGCGCCGCGATCTTCTCGGTGTTCCCCTATCCCCGGCGGCTCCACGCGCTGCGAGGTCCCCTTCGGGCGTACCAGCGCAGCGGGCTGTCCAAGCACCTGCGCGGCCGCCTTGAACGCCTCGCGCCCACGTTGGCCACCCTCGAGGCTCTCGCGCCGCCACTGTCTCGGGCGGAGCGGATCCCGTCGACGGTCGCGGCTACTGGTGAGCAGCGCGGGACCGTGGGATTGCTGCTCGGCTGCGTCCAGCGGGAGTTCTTCCCAGGTGTCAACGCCGCCACCGTCCGCGTGCTCACGGCCGAGGGGTTCGACGTCGTGGCACCGGCCGACCAGGGCTGCTGCGGCGCGCTGTCGGTCCACAACGGGCGCGAGGAGGAGGCCAGGTCGTTCGCTCGCGCCCTGATCGACCGCTTCGATCGGGCCGGGGTCGACCACGTCGTCGTCAACTCGGCCGGATGCGGCTCGGCGATGAAGGAGTACGCCCGCCTGCTCGACGACGACCCGGCGTACTCCGAGCGCGCCGAGAGATTCGGCGGACAGGTCCGCGACGTCGCGGAGTTCCTTGTGGAGCAGGGATCCAGAGCCACCCGGCACCCACTGGCGACTGACGTCGCCTATCACGACGCGTGCCACCTGGGCCACGCGCAAGGCATCCGGAGCCAGCCTCGCGGCCTCCTGTCGGACATCCCCGGGCTGCGGCTGCACGAGATCGCTGAAGGCCACCTGTGCTGCGGCTCCGCGGGGGTCTACAACATCCTCAACCCGCAGGCCGCGCGCGAGCTCGGTGATCGCAAGGCCGTCAATGTCCTTGCCACCAAGGCGGATCTGCTCGTCACCGCCAACCCCGGCTGTCTGATGCAGGTGACGGCCGCGCTGCAACGGCAGGGCAAGTCGCTCGCCATGGCACACACGATCGAGGTGCTCGACGCCTCGATCCGGGGGCTGAACGTGGAGGAGGTGGGAACTCGCTCCGCAGCGACGACGTGATCGCGCTGCGACGGCCAGAACCACCGTCCAGAACCGTTCCCGCCACCTAAAGAGGTGACCATGTACCAGCCTGTCCTCGACCCGGTTTCCGGGTCACTCGGCCTGTCGGCGATCTTCGCGGCACTCCCCCTCATCACCCTCTTCGTGCTCCTCGGTATCCTGCGCGTCACTGCCTGGTTGGCCTCGCTGATCTCGTTGGCGGTGGCCCTCGTTGTCGCGATCGTGGTCTATTCCATGTCGACCGGTCAGGCGCTGCTGTCCGGGAGCGAAGGGGCCGTTTTCGGGTTCTTCCCGATCCTGTGGATCGTGCTGAACGCGATCTGGATCTACAACATGACCGTGCGCACGGGCCACTTCGACGTGCTCCGGCGCTCGTTCGGCAGCATCAGCGACGACCAGCGGATCCAGGCGGTCATCATCGCGTTCTGCTTCGGTGCCCTGCTTGAGGCGCTGGCCGGATTCGGCACCCCGGTCGCGATCACCAGCGTGATGCTGATCGCGCTGGGGTTCCGCCCGCTGAAGGCCGCGACGCTGGCGCTCGTCGCCAACACCGCGCCGGTGGCGTTCGGAGCGCTCGCGGTGCCGATCACCACGCTGGCCAAGGTGTCGGCGCTGCCGCAGCAGGACCTGTCCTCGATGGTCGGCCGCCAGACCCCGCTGTTGGCGTTGTTCGTGCCGATCGCACTCGTCTTCATCATCGACAAGGGCCGCGGCGTCAAGGCCACTCTGCCGGCGACCCTGGCGTGCGGCGTCGTCTTCGCGCTCGCGCAGTACGTCACCTCGAACTTCATCTCCACCCAGCTCACCGACATCGTCGCCTCGCTGCTGAGCGCGGTGACTGTCGTGCTGGTGCTGAGGGTCTGGCAGCCGGCGCACACGTTCACGTCGGTCGACGCCGAGTCCGCCGAGGAGCCGGCCGAGACAGCCGCGGTGGGTGGCCGGCGTGCGCGGGCCGGCGCTGAGCCCACGGCCCGGTCCGAGACGGTCGAGCAGATGCGCGCCTCCGACGCCGACCACCACGACCCGCCGGCCGAGGTCTGGCGGGCGTACGCCCCGTACCTCATCATCATCGCGGTCTTCGTGATCACCCAGCTGCCCGTCATCAATGACTGGTTCGACAAGCCGACCCAGATGTTCAACTGGCCGGGCCTGCACCTGAAGACCGCCGGTGGTGACCCGTCCACCATCCCGGTGTTCAAGTTCAACTGGCTGAACGCGGCCGGCACGCTGCTGATCATCGCCGGCCTGATCACGATGCCGCTGATCAGGATCAAGCCGTCGGAGGCGCTGAAGGCGTACATCGAGACGTACCGCCAGCTCGCGGCGGCCATCGTCACTGTGATGGCCGTGCTCGGGTTGGCGTACGTCATGAACGCCTCCGGCGAGACGGTGACTCTCGGAACCTGGATGGCCGGGGCCGGTGGCGCGTTCGCACTCCTGTCTCCGATCCTCGGGTGGATCGGTGTGGCGGTGACGGGCTCGGATACGTCGTCGAACTCGCTGTTCGGCGCCTTGCAGGTGTCGGCGGCGCACCAGGCCGGCCTGACCCCGACCCTGATGGCCGCCGCCAACTCCTCCGGTGGTGTGCTCGGCAAGATGATCTCGCCGCAGAACCTCGCGATCGGCGCCGCGGCTGTGGGAATGTCCGGCCGCGAAGGAGACCTGTTCCGCAAGGTGTTCGCGTGGAGCCTGCTGTTCCTCGCCTTCATGTGCGTGATCGTGGTGCTCCAGTCGACGTCCGTCCTGTCCTGGATGGTGCCGTGACATGACCGCGGTCGACGGCGTCCCGGTCCCGCTGGCCGTGGCCATGGTCGGGGCGTGACGTCGGCATGGGCCGCGAGCCAGGGGGTGTGCAGTCCGTCGAGCGCGCACTGGACCTGCTGGAGGCGCTCGCCACGGCAGAGCAGCCATTGGGGGTCACCGCCCTGGCCCGTCAGACCGGGTTGCCGATCGGCACCATCCATCGGCTGCTGAGCACTCTGCTGCAACGCGGGTTCGTCCGCCAGGACGGCAGCCGGGCGTACGCGCCGGGTCCGTCGCTGTTCCGGGTCGGGCAGCGAAACGTGCGGCGGTGGGCAGCCCCGGCCGGGCCGTACCTCGCGCGGCTCGTCGAAGTGAGCGGCGAGACCGCGAACCTGGCCGTGCTCGAGGGCGACTACATCGTCTACGTCGCGCAGGTCCCTTCACCGCATCGGCTCCGCATGTTCGCCGAGGTCGGTCGGCATGTCACCGCTCACTCCACCGCGGTCGGCAAGGTGTTGCTCGCGGACCTACCGCCGGCGTCGGTGCAGGGCGTCGTCCGGCGGGTCGGACTTCCCACGCACACCCCCCGCACGATCAGCGCGGTCCCCGACCTGATGCGTGAGCTCGACAAGGTGCGCGCGGACGGCTGGGCGATGGACGCCGAGGAGGAGGAGCTCGGGGTCCGCTGCGTCGCGGTGCCCGTCCGTGAGGCCGGACGCGTGGTGGCGTCGCTGTCGGTCTCCGGCCCGGCGGCACGGTTCGACAGCGTCGAGCTCGGCGCGCTGGTCGAGCAGATGCAGGACGTGGCCGACGACTTCGCCGCCGAAGCCTTCGGCGCCTGATCCCGCCGTCACGGCGTCGGCAGCCAGCCGACGTGACCGGCCAGCAGCGCGTACCCGACGAAGGCGACACCATCCATCAGGGTGTGCGCGACGACGAGCGGCGTGACCCGTCCCCAGCGCTGGTACAACCACCCGAACACGAGTCCCATCACGACGTTGCCGGCGAAGCCGCCGAGGCCCTGGTAGAGGTGGTAGCTGCCGCGCACCACCGCGCTCAGCAGCAGCGCCCGACGGGGGGACCAACCGGCCTGCGCCAAGCGGTGCAGCAGGTAGCCAGCGACCACAACCTCCTCCAACAGGGCGTTCTGCGCCGCCGATGCCACTAGCACCGGGAACTTCCACCACACCGGGGGCAGGTTCTCGACCACCACGGTGAGGTCGACACCCAGCGCGTACGTCAGCAGGTAGAAGCCCAGGCCCGCACCGCCGATCACCGCGGCGATGACGGCCCCGCGGGCGCCGTCACGAACGGGCTGGGTCCCGTCGAGGCCGACCGTGCGGAGGCTCTCGGCGGAACGACGGAGGAGGTACGCCACGAGCAGCACCGGCACCACGCCGAAGGCCAGCCCCAGCACCTGCAGGGTGAAGTCGATCCACGGCCGCCCCGGCGACAGCGAACCGTTCAGCAGCGCGGTCTGACTGCCGAGCCGGCCTGGGCTGGTGGCCGACGCGATCAGGTCGACGAGGGCGTACACCCCGGAACGCCCGAGCGAGAGCGCGAGCACCAGGCAGACCTCGACCGCCAGCACCGCCTTGGTCAGCCCCGGCGGCAGCCCGGGGCGCGCGACCGACGGGGACGTGGCCGTGCCGACCATCTGCGACCTCCCGTGCGCTGCCGGTTCGCGGTCAAGCGTAGGCGGTTCCAGGTCCCAACCCGGGGCACCAGCGCAGGGCCCTCGACCGGTGGTGAGCGATGCGACCGGAACGCCCGCGCTGACAGGATGGACGCATGGCAGACGGCATCCGGGTGAACCCGTCCGTGTTCATCCCCGACGACGAGCTGTCGTGGCGGTTCTCCCGCTCGTCGGGCCCCGGCGGGCAGGGCGTCAACACCACGGACTCACGGGTCGAGCTGTCCTGGGATCTCGAACGCTCGCCCGCCCTGTCGCCGGCCCAGCGAGCGCGGGCGGTGCAGCGGCTGGCCAACCGGCTGCACGACGGGATCCTCACCATCGCGGCGTCCGAGCACCGTTCCCAGCAGCGAAACCGCGACGCGGCCCGACGGCGTCTGGCCGCGCTGCTGGCCGCGGCGGTACGACCGGTCCGTGTCCGGCGACCCACCGGACCCACCCGCGCGTCGGTGCGCCGGCGTACCGAGGCGAAGAAGCGTCGCGGGGAGATCAAGCGCCTGCGGCGGCCGCCGTCGGACTGACCGGGCGGTCGGTCGCACGGCCGCGGCCACGGATCCCTCGGACCATATGTGTTGCGGCGGAACGGGGCATTACACTTCAAGACATCCGGTGAAGCACCCCTGCGACAGGAGGATTTGCGATGACGTCCACGATCGGCCAGACCACCGGCGAGCGTGCCCACGCCTCGACGGGCACCACTGTCGACGCCGCGCACGTCCACGACGTGCTCGCTCGGCACCTGCTCACCGACGGGTTCAAGCTGGTGTACGACACCCGCGCCAGTCAAGGCTCGTGGTTCGTCGACGCCCGCTCTGGCGAGCGGTATCTCGATCTCTACACCTTCTTCGCGTCGGCCGCGCTGGGCTCGAACCCGCACGGCCTCGCCGACGACCCGGACTTCCTCGCCCTGCTGGCCGAGGTGGCGGCGAACAAGCCGGCCAACTCCGACGTCTACACGACGCACTTCGCGGCCTTCGTCGAGACCTTCGCCAGGGTGCTCGGTGATCCGGCGCTGCCGCACCTGTTCTTCGTCGAGGGTGGGGCGCTGGCCGTGGAGAACGCGCTGAAGACGGCGTTCGACTGGAAGAGCAGGCGCAACGAGGCGGCCGGTCGCTCACGTGACCTGGGCACCAAGGTGCTGCACCTGACCCGCGCCTTCCACGGTCGGTCCGGCTACACCATGTCGTTGACCAACACCGATCCCGGCAAGACCGACCGGTTCCCGAAGTTCGACTGGCCCCGGATCGACGTCCCCGCCGCGCGATTCCCGCTGGACGAGCACCTCGACGACGTCGTTGCAGCCGAGGCCACCGCGCTCGGCCAGGCCCGCGCGGCCTTCGAGGCCGACCCCCACGACATCGCCTGCTTCATCGCCGAGCCGATTCAGGGTGAGGGAGGCGACAACCACCTTCGCCCCGAGTTCCTGCAGGCCATGCAGGCGCTGTGCCACGAGTACGACGCCCTCTTCGTGCTCGACGAGGTCCAGACCGGCGTCGGCCTGACCGGCACCGCGTGGGCGTACCAACAGCTCGGGTTGGAGCCCGACATCGTCGCGTTCGCCAAGAAGGCGCAAGTCGGCGGCATCATGGCCGGTCGCCGCGTCGACGAGGTCGCCGACAACGTGTTCCTCGTGTCCGGCCGGATCAACTCCACCTGGGGCGGCGGCCTGGTCGACATGGTCCGCGCCCGCAGGATCCTCGAGATCATCGAGCGCGACGGCCTCATCGGGCAGGCGGCGAAGATCGGCGCGTGGTTCCTCGGCGAGCTCCATTCTCTCGGCGAGCGGCACCCCGATCTGGTGTCGAACGTGCGCGGCCGCGGTCTGATGTGTGCCTTTGACCTGCCCGACGGGCAGGTACGTGAGGCCACCATCGGCAGGTTGCGGGACGAACATGTCATGGTGCTGCCATGCGGTGAGCGGTCGATCCGGGTGCGACCGGCCCTCACGATCACCGAGCAGGAGCTCGGCATCGGCCTGGACGCCCTCGACCGTGCGCTGGGCACGCCCACCGACTGACCGACCCGACGAGCAGCTAAGGACGCCAACGATGGAGCAGCGCAACACCCGTACCGTCACCCCGGTCATCGCCGGTCAGCCGGTCACCGGCGCGCCGGGCGGACGGATCACGTCCACCAACCCGTCCCGGCTCGACGACGTCGTCGCCGACGTGTCGCTCGGCGACGCCGCCCAGTTCGTGGCGGCGGCGACCGCCGCGAAGGAGGCGCAGCGAGCGTGGGCGGACGTCCCGGCGCCGGTGCGCGGACGCGCCATCGCTCACATCGGCCGGCTGGTGGAGGACAACAAGGAGGCGCTCGCGCGCCTGGTCACCCGCGAGATCGGCAAGCCCTATCCCGAGGCGCTGGGCGAAGTCCAGGAGATCATCGACACCTGCGACTTCTTCCTCGGCGAGGGCCGCCGGTTGTACGGCCAGACGATCCCGAGCGAGATGCCGGACAAGCAGCTGTTCACGTTCCGCAACCCGGTCGGGACGGTGGCGGTCATCACCGCCGGCAACTTCCCGGTCGCGGTGCCGTCCTGGTACATCGTGCCGGCACTGCTGTGCGGCAACGCCGTCGTGTGGAAGCCCGCGGAGTACGCCGCGGCGACCGCGGCCGCGTTCCACGAGATCTTCTGCCGTGGTGGCGGGCTGCCCGCCGGCGTGTTCAACGTCATCTACGCCGACGGACCCACGACGTTCGCCGGCCTCGAGCAGACCCTCGAACAAGGACTCGTCGACAAGGTGGGGTTCACCGGCTCGAGCGAGGTCGGCTCCCGGATCGGCGAGCTCACCGGCCGGCACCTGCAGTCGGCGTGCCTTGAGCTCGGCGGCAAGAACCCGATGGTCGTCACCGAGCACGCCGACATCGACCTGGCGGTCGAGGGTGCGTTGTTCGCCGGGTTCGGGACGGCCGGTCAACGGTGCACCTCGCTCGGCACCGTCATCTGCCACGAGTCGGTGCATGACGACTTCCTGGCGAGGTTCGCCGAGGCGACGTCGGCGGCGAAGGTCGGCGACCCGACGGCCGACGTGCTGTACGGACCGATGCTGGACCAGAAGTTCGCCGACAACTTCGACCGCTTCCTCGGCTGGATCGCGCCGCACCACAAGGTGCTGGGCTCGACCGGGGTCGGACGGATCACTGCCGACAACCCCCGGGCCGGGTTCGTGGGCGACCCGGACGCGGGAGTCTTCTACCACCCGACGATCGTCGACGGCGTGCGTACCGACGACGACATCTTCCGCAAGGAGACGTTCGGACCGCTGGTGGGCGTGACGACGTATCGCACGATGGACCAGGCCATCGCGCTGGCCAACCTGCCCGGCTACGGACTCTCCTCGTCGATCTACACCAACGACGCGAAGGACGCGTTCGCGTTCCGCCGCGGCGTGTCTGCGGGGATGCTCAGCGTCAACAACTCCACGTCGGGGGCCGAGGCGCACCTGCCGTTCGGCGGCAACGGCAAGTCGGGCAACGGATCGCGCCAGTCCGGGCCGTGGGTGCTCGACCAGTTCACCCGCTGGCAGGCGCTGAACTGGGACTACTCCGGTCGGCTCCAGAAGGCCCAGATGGACGTCGTCGAGCTCGTCCCGGACTCCGAGTTCCGGCTGTGAGCCCGGTCGCTGTGCCGCGGCGGTGACGCGACGATGACCACCGCCGCCGATCTCGACGTCCACTTCCGTCAGGCCGTCGCGCAGCTGCCCGATCCGCCCGACAGCCGGCCCCCGACCGGACCGGTACGCACGGGCAGCACGATGGACGCGGGCACCTGTCTCGCGGTCTTCGATGCACAGCTGGAGAGTCGGCACCTGGACCTGGCGGCACGGTGGATGCAGCAGCAAGGCCGCGGCTTCTACACGATCGGGTCGGCCGGCCACGAGGGCAACGCCGCGGTGGCTGCCGCGCTGCGCCCGAACGACCCCGCCCTGCTGCACTACCGGTCCGGCGGGTTCTACTGCGCACGCGCGCACCAGGTGGCCGGAATCGACCCCGTCCGTGACGTCCTGCTCGGCGTGGCCGCGTCGGCGGACGAGCCGATCGCGGGCGGACGACACAAGGTGTTCGGGCGCGCCGAGCTGTCCGTGATCCCGCAGACCTCGACCATCGCGTCACACCTGCCGCGGGCGCTCGGCCTCGCCCTGGGCATCGGCCGGGCGGCCAAGCTCGGGGTCGACTGCCCGTGGCCGCGCGACGCCGTCGTCGTCACGTCGTTCGGTGACTCGTCGGCCAACCACTCCACTGCGGTCGGCGCCATCAACGCGGCCTGTCACACGGCGTACCAAGGGATTCCGGTCCCGCTGCTGCTGGTCTGCGAGGACAACGGCCTCGGCATCAGCGTGCCCACGCCGCGGGGATGGATCGCCGCCGCCTACGGTGACCGGGCCGGGCTGACCTACCTCGCGGCCGACGGCTCGGACGTGGTGGAGACCTACGACGTGGCCCGCCGGGCCGCGCAGCTGGCCCGAGCCCGCCGACGCCCGGTCTTCCTGCACCTGTCCACCGTCCGGTTCCTCGGTCACGCTGGCAGCGACGCCGAGACGGCCTACCGCACACCCAGTGAGCTGGCCTCGGACCTTGCGCGCGACCCCCTGGTCGCGACGGCGAGGACGGTCGTAGGCGCCGGGCTGCTCACCCCGGACGAGGTGCTCGCTCGTTACGACGCGGTGGGGCAGCGCGTCCACGACATCGCCAGGCGGGTGCTGACGGACCGTCCGTTGGCCAGCTCGGCCGAGGTGATGGCGCCGCTGGCGCCGCGGCACCCGGACCGCGTCGCCGAGGTCGCGCGAGGAGGGGCCGAGCGACCGGCCGGGCACGACGTGGAGGAGCCCGTCACAGTGGCGCAGGCCGTCAACCGCTCGCTCGGCGAGCTGCTCGTGACGCATCCGGGCATGGTCGTGTTCGGCGAGGACGTCGGGCGCAAGGGCGGCGTCTATGGCGTGACCAAGGGGCTGCAGCGGCAGTTCGGCCGGGCCCGGGTGTTCGACACGCTGCTGGACGAGCAGTCGATCCTCGGTGTCGCCCTCGGTGGCGGCCTGGCCGGCCTGCTGCCGGTGCCCGAGATCCAGTACCTCGCCTACCTTCACAACGCCGAGGACCAGATCCGGGGCGAGGCGGCCACCCAGCAGTTCTTCTCGGCCGGGCACTTCCGCAACCCGATGGTGGTACGCGTGGCCGGCTACGCCTACCAGAAGGGGTTCGGCGGGCACTTCCACAACGACAACGCAGTGGGAGTTCTGCGCGACGTGCCGGGACTGGTGATCGCGTCACCGGCCCGACCCGACGACGCCGCAGCGATGCTGCGCAGCTGCGCGGCCGCGGCCGCCGTCGACGGATCGGTCTGCGTGTTCCTCGAGCCGATCGCGCTCTATCACACGCGGGATCTCCACGAGGACGGCGATGGCGGCTGGCTGTCGGCCCACCCGGCCCCTGACGCACACGTCCCCTTGGGGAGTGCCCGTACCTACGGCGACGGCGACGACCTCACCATCGTCACGTTCGGCAACGGGCTGCGGATGAGCCTGCGCGTGGCCCGTCGGCTGGCCGGCCAGCAGATTCGCAGCCGGGTCGTCGACCTGCGCTGGCTGGCCCCACTGCCGATCGACGACGTGCTGCGGGCGGCCCAAGCGACCGGCCGGGTGCTGGTCGTCGACGAGACCCGGCGTACCGGGGGCGTGTCCGAGGGTGTGGTCACCGCACTCGTCGACGCCGGCTACCGGGGGCAGCTGCGCAGGGTCACCAGTGAGGACAGCTTCGTGCCGCTCGGCCCGGCGGCCAACACGGTGCTGCTGGACGAGACCGCGATCGAGAAGGCCGCGGTCGACCTCGTGCACCACGGGTGACGCTCACGCCGGGATCTCCAACGGATCCGGCGACTGCGGGGTGAGCGGCAGGTCCGGCGGGTCCTCGCCCACGCCGAGCGGGCGCCGGACGAAGTAGGGGCTCCCCTTGGCCCAGTAGATGCTCATCGGGATCAGCCCGGCCGCCAAGGTGCCGAGTCCGATCAGGTCCACCGTGGCACCCAACGACGGGATCGACTCGATGAAGATCCAGACCATGAAGACGGCGCCGACCAGCGGCCACAACCCGATGAACAGGAAGTTCTGCAGCGACTTCATGATCAACCTGCGGTACGCGATGACCACGGCGAAGCCGGCGAGCGCGTAGTAGAACGCGATCTGCAACCCGATCGAGCTGATCGCGTCCGACAGGATCGTGCCGACGCTGCCGAGGAAGTTCGACCCGATGAAGAGCACCAGGGACGTCAGGGCAACCACGACAGTCGCGAACGCGGGCGTACGCCACCGTGGGTGGACCCTGCCGAAGCGGCGCGGCAGTGTGTGGTCGCGACCCATGGCGAACAACGAGCGCGTCACCTGGATCAGCGTGGTCTCCAGGGTCGCCACGGTCGACAGCATGACCGCGACAATCAGGATCTTGCCGCCCGGGCCAGGCCACACGACGTCGCCGAGCGTACCCAGGATGTTGCCGCTGCCGTTGCCGATCGTCTTCGCCGACAGGGTCATGTTGATGGCGATCGTGAATGCCTCGAACAGGACGAACACGATGACCACGCCGATGATGCCGCCGAGGCCGGATGCCTTGCGGCTGTCCTTGGTCTCCTCGTTGAGGTTGGCACTGACGTCCCACCCCCAGTAGTAGAACGCAGCGATCAACGCTGCAGAGACGAACCCGGACATGCCGCTGAAGTGGCTGAACCCGAGCCAGCTCCACGAGAACGACGGGCCGGCGTGAGTGCTGACCGCCGCGCGTACCAGGCAGATGATCGCGAACAGCACCAGGATGGCAACCTCGATCGACGACATGACCCACTGGGCGCGCGCGGTCAGTCGCACACCGACGAGCACACAGGTCACCATGACCAGGAACCACACCGAGCCGACGAGCGTCACCAGCCACGTGGTGTTCTGCTGGCTGGGGTCGATCAGAGCCAGAGTGACCGAGCCGGCCGGCAGTGAACCCGCCACCATGAAGATCGTCGCCGACACCACCAACGCCCAGCCGGACAGATAGCCCAGCGCCGGGTGCAGAGCCCGCCCCACCCACGAGTAGCTTGCCCCTGCGTTGACGTCCGCTCGGCCGAGATAGGAGAACGCCCACGCGATGCCGAGCATCGGGATGCCGCACCACAGCAGCGCGGCGGGGCTCGCCAGACCGGCGATGACGACGAGGGTGGCCGTCGTCGCCGCGATCGAGTACGCCGGCGCGCTGCCGGCGACGGCCATGACGATGGAGTCGAGCGCGTTCAGCACGTTGCCGTGCAGGCGGTGCTCGGGCTCCGGGTCTCGGGTCTGGACGGTCGTGGTCGACATCGAACGCTCCTCCCAGTCACGCCACGGTTTGGCCGCAGCTTGGCAGCAGCACCGTCCGTAGCAGCGAGAGTGAAGCAGCCCAAGATGTGGCTGTCAATGAAATCCGTAGCCATCGGGCTGCGAAGTGACTGAAATCGTCGCCTAATGCGTGTATTGCCACGGTTTTCGCCTCGGCGATGCGTCCCTACGACAGGCGTCACGGCGAACGGGGCGCCGCCGCCGATCACCGCGAGATCACAGTTCCAGGCGGTTCGCAGCGCCGATTCCCGCCTGGAAGTGTGATCTCGCCGCTGCGGGCCAGCCCATCCGGGGCACGCGCCATGTCACCGTGGCTGCTCGGTGTTGCCACGGGGCGCTGAGTGGGCGACGCTCAGGTCACAAGGGAGGAACGGTGCACGAGTTGTCGCTGTGCGGGTCGATCTACACGATCGTGGACTGCGCCGCGGGGGGACGGCCCGTTGCGGTGATCCATCTCCGGATCGGGCGTTTGCGCCAGGTCATCCCTGACACCCTGCAGTACTGCTGGTCGCTGGTCTGCGAGCAGACCCGCTTGGAGGGCTCGGAGCTGGCCGTCGACTCGGTGCCCGTCACCTTGCGGTGCAAAGCGTGCCAAGGCGAGACCGCGTCGCACGACTCACTCCTGCTCTGCGGGCAGTGCGGCTCCAGCGACGTCGCCGTCCTCACTGGCGAGGAGTTCCTTCTCACCTCACTCGAGCTCGCGGAGGTCTGAGCATGGGCAGGTTCCACCGGCACCCGGACGGCACGACCCACCACGACGACCCCCACCACGATGACCCCCACCACGAGCACCCCCCCAGCGACCACGGCGATCTGTCCGGCTACCGGACCGGGCCCGAGCGCGTCAACGTCCTCGAGCGGATCTTCGACGAGAACGACCGCTGCGCCGAGGCGAACCGAGCGATCCTCGATGCGGCCGGAGTCGTCGCGATCAACGTGATGTCGGCGCCAGGGGCGGGCAAGACCGCGATCCTTCGGCAAACGCTGGCGAACCTGCCCCGACAGATCCGAGTCGGGATCGTCGAAGGCGACATCGAGACCAGCATCGACGCCGACCGGCTTGCGGGCTTCGGCGCACAGGTGACCTTGCTGAACACCAGCAAGGGATTCGGCGGCGAGTGCCACCTCGACGCGCCGATGGTCGCATCCGCCCTGCGCCGGCTCGACCTGGACACCCTGAACCTGCTCTTCGTGGAGAACGTCGGCAACCTGGTCTGCCCGGCCGAGTTCGACGTGGGAGCTCATCATCGGGTGATGGTCTACGCGATCACTGAGGGTGAGGAGAAACCACTCAAGTACCCCGTGATGTTCCGGTCCGCGGAGATCGTGCTCGTCAACAAGCTCGACCTCCTCCCTCACCTCGACTTCGACATGCCGCAGTTCGAGCAGAACCTGCGATCCGTCAACCCGCGCGCCGCCGTCCTGACGATGAGCGCGCGCACGACCCACGGGCTCCCAGCTTGGTACGACTGGTTGACAGCGCAGGTCATGGCAGGAGACGGCCGAATCGAGCAGTAGCCGGACTCGCCATCCGGGGCTAATGTGCAAAGAGGTGTTGATCGGGCCGACGGCCGGCTCCGATGACGACAGGGACTGGGTCCCGGTCCCGGTCCCGGGAAGTGTGGCGCAAATGCCCACAGCCGCGGCCACGAAGGCAGAAGAGACCCTCATCCACGTGCTCTGGATCAATGCCGGGCTCAGTTGCGACGGCGACTCCGTCGCCCTCACCGCGGCCACCCAGCCCAGCATCGAGGAGATCGCGCTGGGGGCTCTGCCCGGACTGCCCAAGATCGCGGTCCATTGGCCCCTGATCGACTTCGAGTGCGGGCCCGAGGGTGGCGCCGACGACTTTCTGGAGTGGTTCAGGAAGGCCGACCGTGGAGAGCTCGAGCCGTTCGTGCTGGTCGTTGAGGGGTCGATCCCCAACGAGAAGCTCAAGACCGAGGGCTACTGGTGCGGCTTCGGCAACGACCCCGCCACCGGCCAGCCGATCACGACCAGTGAGTGGCTCGACCGGCTCGCTCCCAAGGCCACGGCAATCGTGGCTGTCGGCACCTGCGCGACCTACGGCGGTATCCACGCCATGGCCGGCAACCCCACCGGGGCGATGGGCGTGCCCGACTACCTCGGGTGGAAGTGGAAGTCGAAGGCGGGGATCCCGATCGTCTGTGTGCCCGGCTGCCCGATCCAGCCCGACAACCTGTCGGAGACCCTGACGTACCTGCTCTACATGGCGACCGAGCAGGCGCCGATGATCCCGCTGGACGAGGCGTTGCGCCCGACCTGGCTGTTCGGCAACACCGTGCACGAGGGCTGCGACCGGGCCGGCTACTACGAGCAGGGCGACTTCGCCACCGAGTACGGCTCGCAGAAGTGCATCGTCAAGCTCGGCTGCTGGGGACCGGTGGTGAAGTGCAACGTGCCCAAGCGGGGCTGGATGAACGGCGTCGGCGGCTGTCCGAACGTCGGCGGCATCTGCATCGGCTGCACGATGCCCGGCTTCCCCGACAAGTTCATGCCGTTCATGGACGAGCCGCCCGGAGGCAAGCTCTCGACGACCGCGTCGACCGTCTACGGCACGACGATCCGCAAGCTGCGAAGTATCACCGGCAACACACTCGACAAGGAACCGAAGTGGCGTCACTCCGGATCCCAGCTGACCACGGGCGCTAAGCGCACATGGTGAACGCCGCACTCCGAGAGGACCAGGGATGACAGCCACCACCACCAAGCCCACGAAGTCCACCGGGTCCGACGGCCTCGTCGAGATGGCCTGGGATCCGATCACCCGGATCGTGGGCAGTCTCGGGATCTATACCAAGATCGACTTCAAGCAGCGCGAGGTCGTGGAGTGCCACAGCACGTCCTCGATCTTCCGCGGCTACTCCATCTTCATGAAGGGCAAGGACCCGCGAGACGCGCACTTCATCACCAGCCGCATCTGCGGCATCTGCGGCGACAACCACGCGACGTGCTCCTGCTACACGCAGAACATGGCGTACGGCGTGAAGCCGCCGCACCTCGGGGAGTGGATCGTCAACCTCGGTGAGGCCGCGGAGTACATGTTCGACCACAACATCTTCCAGGAGAACCTGGTCGGCGTGGACTTCTGCGAGCGGATGGTGTCGGAGACCAACCCGGGCGTCCTGGAGCAGGCCAACCGGACCGAGGCACCGCACGCAGGGGATCACGGCTACAAGACCGTCGGCGACATCATGCGCTCGCTCAACCCGTTCACCGGCGAGTTCTATCGCGAGGCGCTGCAGGTGAGCCGGTCGACTCGCGAGATGTTCTGCTTGATGGAGGGCCGGCACGTCCATCCGTCCACGCTCTACCCGGGCGGAGTCGGCACGGTCGCCACGATCCAGCTGATGACCGACTACATCACCCGGCTGATGCGTTACGTGGAGTTCATGAAGAAGGTCGTGCCGATGCACGACGACCTGTTCGACTTCTTCTACGAGGCCATCCCAGGCTACGAGAAGGTCGGACTGCGGCGCACCCTGCTCGGCTGCTGGGGGTCGTTCCAGGACCCGGACGTCTGCAACTTCAACTACAAGGACATGACCGAGTGGGGCCGTGCGATGTACGTGACCCCGGGCGTGGTGGTGGACGGCAAGCTCGTCACCAACGACCTCGTCGACATCAACCTCGGCATCCGGATCCTGCTCGGCTCGTCCTACTACGAGGACTGGGAGGGCCAGGAGATGTTCGTCCGGAACGACCCCCTCGGCAACCCGATCGACGCACGGCATCCCTGGAACCAGCACACCAACCCCAAGCCGCAGAAGCGCGACCTCGACGACAAGTACAGCTGGGTCATGTCGCCGCGCTGGTTCGACGGCAAGGACCACCTCGCGCTCGACACCGGCGGCGGACCGCTGGCCAGGCTGTGGTCGACCGCACTGTCCGGCTTGGTCGACGTCGGCGGCTACGTGAAGGCGACCGGCACGAGCGTGCAGATCAACCTGCCCAAGACGGCGCTCAAGGGCCCGGTCAGCTTCGAGTGGAAGATCCCCCAGCACGGGTCGAACACGATCGAGCGCGACCGTGCCCGCACCTACTTCCAGGCCTACGCCGCGGGCTGCGCGCTCTACTTCGCCGAGAGGGCGCTGGAGGAGATCCGGGCCGGGCGTACCAAGACGTGGGAGTCGTTCGAGGTCCCCGACGAAGGCATCGGCTGCGGTTTCACCGAGGCCGTGCGCGGGGTCCTCTCGCACCACATGGTGATCCGCGACGGCAAGATCGCCAACTACCACCCTTACCCGCCCACCCCGTGGAACGCCAACCCGCGCGACTCCTACGGCACCCCAGGCCCCTACGAGGACGCCGTCCAGGGTCAGCCGATCTTCGAGGAGAACGACCGGGAACACTTCAAGGGCATCGACATCATGCGTACGGTACGCAGCTTCGACCCGTGCCTGCCTTGCGGGGTGCACATGTACCTCGGCGGCGGCAAGAAGCTGGATCTCCTGCACTCCCCCACGCAGTCGGTCACTGGGGACTAGCCGGATGGAGCCGGCCGACGATGCCCGCGAAGGCCAGGACTGGCGAGCCGCGGGCGAACAGATCGAGGCCCTGATCGACGCCAGCTCGGCCGGTGGCGCGATGGCCCGTGAACGCGCGGAGTCCCTGGTGCGACTGCTGAGCGACTTGTACGGCTCAGGTCTGCGCCGGCTGCTGGACATCCTCGACGCGAGCGGACGGCTCGACGACACCCTGCAGAAGGCGATCGTCGGAGACGAGCTGATCGCCAGCCTGCTGCTCATCCACGGCCTGCATCCGCACGACGTACGCACGAGGGTCGAGGCTGCCCTGGACAGCGTGCGTCCCTACCTCGGCTCGCACGGCGGCGACGTCGAGCTGCTCGACGTCAGCGAGGACCGCGTGGTCACGCTGCGGCTGCTCGGCAGCTGCGACGGCTGCGCCTCGTCGGCGGCGACCCTGGAGCTGGCGGTGGAGGACGCCATCATGGCGGCCGCGCCCGAGGTCGTCTCGCTGGAGGTGGAGTCCGCCGATCCCGTGCCTGGCGGCGGATCCACGTCGCTGATCTCCGTCGACTCCCTTCGGGCGCGCCTCGGCCAGGCACCGCCCGACGACGCAACCTGGTTGGGGGTGCCGGAGCTGGAGAGCCTGGTGGACGGTGAGATCGCGGGCTTCCTCGTCGGTGGGCAGTCCGTCGTGGCGTGTCGGGTCGGCCATGACCTCTACGTCTACGGCGACGTGTGCGCGAGCTGTCACCAGGGCTTGGCGGGGGCGACATTGCAACGCCAGTTGGGCAGTGCCGACAAGACCGTGGTGCTGACCTGCCCGCAGTGCGGTGCCCACTTCGACGCCCGCCGGGCCGGGGCCGGCCTTGACGGCAACGACTCGCACCTGCAGCCACTGCCACTCGTCCACCGCGACGGCGTGCCCACGGTGGCCGTGACCGTCGGGTCCTCCGCCTGATGAGCACGTCGGGAGGCAACAGCGCCGGCTCGTTGTCGGTGCTGCGCTCGATCCGCTCCCGGCCCCTGCCCGACCCCAACGTCGAGCGATGCGACATGTGCGCGGAGCCGATCGCCGGCACCCACCAGCACATCGTCGACCTGCAGAGTCGTGCCCTGATGTGTGCCTGCCGGGGCTGCTACCTGCTGTTCACGGCCAGCGACGCGCACCTTCGCTATCGCGCCGTCCCCGACCGTTTCCTGTCCTTTCCGACGATGACGTTCGACGCCGCGAGATGGGACGCGCTTCAGATCCCGGTCGGACTCGCGTTCTTCTTCTTCAGCTCGGTGCTGGGGAAGACGGTCGCGTTCTATCCAGGGCCCGCCGGGGTAACCGAGTCAGAGCTGCCGCTGGACGCCTGGGACTCGCTGCGGTCCGCCAACCCCCAGCTCGAGCTGCTCGAACCCGACGTCGAGGCCGTGCTCGTGCGAGCAGCCGGGCAGGACCAGGCCGAGCCGCGCGGCTTCCTCGTGCCGATCGACTCCTGCTACGAGCTCGCCGGCCGCCTTCGTACGGTGTGGCGCGGCTTCGACGGAGGTCAGGATGCCAAGCGGGCGATCGCCGACTTCTTCGACCGGGTTGACAAGCGCTGCCGGCCGGCGCCCGAGCCGCCCGGGCGGGACGGCCCACGATGACCGATCTCGCCGTCACGGTCCTCGACGTCGCCGCCGCTCGCTTCGCCGCCGCGCCCGAGCTCACGGCTCGGCTGCGGGTCGACGAGTCGAGCGGTTCGCAGGTGCACGCGATCGCGCTGCGTTGCCAGGTCCGGATCGAGCCGCAGCGCCGCAGCTACGACGACGGCGAAGCCGAGCGCCTCGGGGACCAGTTCGGCACCAAGGACCGGTGGGCCACCACCCTGAAGCCGTTCGTCTGGCTGCACTGCAACACCTTGGTGCAGGGCTTCACCGACAGCACCGAGGTCGACCTGCCGATGCCGGTCACGTTCGACTTCGAGGTCACCGCCTCGAGGTACCTGCACGCGTTGCGCGACGGGGAGATCCCGCTGGTCTTCCTGTTCTCTGGCACCGTGTTCACCCGCGGGCTGAACGGCTTCGGCGTCGAGCAGGTGCCGTGGAGCCTCGAAGCGACGTGCCGGATGCCGGTGGCGGTGTGGCGCGACACGATGCACCTGTTCTTCCCCGGCACCGGATGGATGCGGCTGCATCGCGACACGCTCGCCGAGCTGGCCAGCTACAAGGCGGCACACGGCTTGACCACGTGGGACTCGGTCGTCGACTCACTGCTGTCGCACACCGGGGAGGTCGTACCGTGAGCCTCCAGAACGCACGGGCCGTCGCCGATGCGGTGTTGTACGAGGGTTACCTGCTCTACCCCTACCGCGCTACCTCGCAGAAGAACCAGACCCGCTGGCAGTTCGGCGTGGTGGGCCCGCCCGGGGCCGCCGAGGCTGGTGTCGGTGAAGAGGCTGGCATGTCCATCGAGTGCGTGCTGCAGCCCGGACCCGCTCCGGAGCTCACCGTGCACCTGAGGTTCCTGCATCTGCAGCAGCGCTCGACCGAGCGGGCGGTCGCCGGCGGGTTCACCCCGGTGCCACAACTAAGCATCGGTACCGAGAGCTGGATCTCGTGGGACGAGGCGGTCGAGTGCGAGCTCACCTTCGGACCCATCGCGTTGGCTCACGACTCCGCCACACAGGCGTACGCCGTGGCCGTACCCGGCGCAACCGAGACCGAGAACCTGCGGGACTCACGCGGACAGGTTGCCGGCCGGCTCGTCCGCCGCCGCTGGCCGCTGAGCGGGACGGTACGCCTGCACGCAGAGCCGTGCGACGGGTTCCTGCGGCTTCGCGTCGACGTCGAGAACACCACCGCGATCGCCGCGGTCACCCCGCAGGAGGCCGTCCGGGGCTCGTTCCTCGGAGCACACCTGTTGCTGGTGACCGAGGGTGCCGAGTTCGTCTCGCTGCTGGACCCGCCGCCGCAGGCTCAGGAGGTGGTGGACAGCTGCCGACAGCACCGGTGCTGGCCGGTGCTGGCCGGACCGCCGGGTGACACCAGCGTGCTGCTCGGCTCACCGATCATCGTCTACGACCACCCTGAGATCGCCGAGCAGAGCGCCGGCAACCTGTTCGACGCGACCGAGATCGACGAGATCCTCACCCTGCGGGTGATGACGATGACCGAGGCGGAGAAGGCCGAGGCCCGGGCCACCGACCCGCGAGCCGCCGAGATCATCGACCGCTGCGACGGCCTGACTCCCGAACAGCTGCAGCAGATGCACGGCGTCCTGCGCGCCGGGCACACCGACACCTCCACCGACGCCTCCATCGACACCGACACCGACACCGCCACCGGCGTCCCCTGGTGGGACCCGGAGTCAGACGCCAGCGTCCACCCGGAGTCCGACACGGTGCTCGTCAACGGCGTCGCCGTCGCGAAGGGGAGCATGGTCCGCCTCCACCCGGGGCGCCGGGCCGATGCCCAGGACCTGTTCTTCGCCGACCAGGTGGCTCGGGTCACCTCCGTGCACAGCGACGTCGACGGCAACACCCACGTCGCCGTCGTGCTGGTCGACGACCCGGCCGCCGAGCTACACGACTGGTACGGCCGTTATCTCTACTTCGCCCCCGACGAGGTCGAGCCGCTGGTAGGAGTCGCCACGCAACCAACAGGAGAGGAGCGAACGTCATGAGAACCCTCGGTAGAGCCACCACGCTGGTGCTGCTGGTCGGTGTCGTGGCCGGTGTCTTGGTCGGCATCAAGTCATTGCCCGACATCCGCAGATACCTCGACATGCGCAACATGTGATGACGCGCATCCTGGTCGCTGGAGTCGGCAACATCTTCCTCCGTGACGACGGTTTCGGACCCGAGGCCGTCCACCGGCTGATGTGCCAGGACGGCGGTTCATGGCAGCCGCCGGACGGCGTGCACGTCGTTGACTACGGCATCCGCGGCATGCACCTCGCGTACGACCTCGTCGACGGCTACGACGTGCTGCTGCTGGTCGACGCGATCCCCGGCGACTCCGATCCGGGAACCATCGCCGTGTTGGAGGTCGACGCCAACGACCTCAGCGCCGGCCAGATCGACGCGCACGGCATGGACCCGGTCGCGGTCCTGGGCAGCGTGCGCTCTCTTGGTGGCGAGCTGCCGCGCGCGTACGTCGTGGGGTGCCAGCCGGCCGACGTCACCGACGGTATCGGGTTGTCGGATGAGGTCACCGGCGCGCTGGACGAGGCCGTCACCACGATCAAGCGACTCGTCGCGGACCTCGCGTCGGACGTGATGGCCACCGCGACCAGGCAGGGCTGACCCCATGTGCCTCGGCATCCCGGGCCGCGTGATCGAGCTGGTCGACGGCTATCACGACCAGCTCGCCCTCGTCGAGGTGGCGGGCGTCAGCCGCAAGGTCAACATCGGCATGCTCGACGAGGCAGTAGGGCCTGGGGACTGGGTGGTGATCCACATGGGCTTCGCGCTCGAGCGGATCGACGCCGCGGGCGCGGAGGAGGCCATGGCCGGGCTCGAGCTGATGGGCCGGCCGCGGGAGAGCGCGACAGACCCGACAGGCCCGACCGACTCGCCGGCACCGCAGGCACCGCAGCCACGAGGGGGTCGCCATGACTGAACGAACCGTCCCTGCCGACAAGGCCTCTGGCCCCGTGCTCTTCGCCCGCTACGCCTTTCCACCGAACCATCACGGCTACTGCGGGCCCGCGGACAGCGTTGCCTTCTTCGAGAACGCGACCGAGGACACCGACGGCGGTGAGCTCCGGGCGATGGCGCGGGAGTTCGCCGGCGCCTGGCCCTACCTCGAGCTGATCGCCGGCGCCACCGGCGTGTCCGACCCACTCGACCGCCGGGTCGTCGAGGCGTACTGGGTGGGCAGCCCGAGACTCGACAACGTCGGCGTGACCGCCGTCGGCAACTCGATGGAGGACCGCTTCCGTTTCGCCAGCGGCCCGCACTTCTCCAACCTCACCGAAGGCGTGCTGGCCGGCGGGGTGCCGCACCACAGCTTCGCGGTCTTCTGCATCTACCCGTGGTCGGGGATGTTGCACGACGGTCGGCGGGGCGAGCAGGCCCTCACGGTCCTCGACCGGTGCCGGATCAGGTGGGGACGCGTGCTCAGCACCAGCGGCGACCAGGTCGTCGTCGAGTCCTCGCCGCTGATCTGGAGCGGGCACGACCTGGAGTACGGCGAGCCGGCGGCGGAGACCGTCGTCCGGTCCATCGACGGCGTCGGCATGACCACGGACCTGCGGGAGGGCGACTGGGTGTCGCTGCACTGGGAGTGGGTGTGCGACCGGCTGACAAAGGGTCAGCTGGCAGCCCTCCGGCACTACACCGATCGTCACCTCGCGATCGTCAACCAGGCGCAAGGCCGGTCCGGCCCGGCGCTGCTACTGCGCTGAGAGGAGTGCGGCGCCCGATGCAGCTATCCCGACGCTCCTTGTTCAAGGGCGCCGCCGCCGTCGGCGGTGCAACCCTGCTGGCCGGCTGCGGCCAGTCCGGCGGATCACCGACGGCCACCAGCCCCCGGGCCATCACGGTCACCGACCAGCGGGGCAAGACCATCGCGTTCGACGGCCCGGTCAAGCGGGTCGTCACACTGCCGATGCCGGCCGCTGCGATGTTGATCTCCGTGGACAAGACGTCCCAGCACCTCGTCGGGATGCACGACGCGTCGTGGACCGCCATGAAGGACGGGATCATGGGCACGATGTTCCCGGACGCGCTCAAGATCGAGCACGACGTCGCCGACAGCAGCTTTGCCCCCAACGTCGAGAGCATTCTGGCCCTGCAGCCCGACGTCGTGGTGCAGTGGGCCGACCAGGGTTCGGGGATCATCGCGCCGATGGAGAACGCCGGCCTGAAGGTCGTGGGGATGACCTACGGCACCCAGCAGGACCTCGACGTCTGGATCAGCCTCTTCGCGAAGATGCTCGGCATCCCCCAACGAGGACACGCCATGCTGACCCGGATCAACTCCGACCTCACCCGCGCCAAGGCGGTCGGGTCGGGTCGGCCGTCACCGGGGCCGAGCATCCTGTACTTCTTCCAGCTCTCGTCGGGGCTGCAGGTGGCGGGCCGCAACACCTACAACGACTTCTACATCTCGATGATCGGCGGGACGAACCCGGCCGCGTCCGACCAAGGCGTGCAAGGCACCGGCACCGTCGGGGTCGACATCGAGCAGGTGCTGGCCTGGGACCCCGACATCGTGCTGATCGGCAACTTCGACACCGCCATGCCCGACGACATCTACCACGACGCCGTGTGGCAAGGCACGTCCGCGGTGAAGTCGCGGCGGGTCTACAAGGTCCCGCTCGGCGGCTACCGCTGGGATCCACCTGGGCAGGAGTCCCCGCTGATGTGGCAGTGGTTGTCCAGGATCGCCTTCCCGCACGGACAGGACCGCGCGCTGCGCAAGGAGATCGTCGACTACTACCGGTTCCTCTACGGCTACACGCCCAGCAGTACGCAGCTGGACCAGATCCTCTGGATGGACGTCAACCGCAAGTCCGCCCACTACCCCCAGCTCTATGCTGCGTGAGGCCGAGGCGGTCGCGACGCCGACGGCCGCCGGATCCCGCTTCTGGTCCCGCGCCGCCCTGCCCGTCGTGATCATGACCATCGCGCTCGCTGCCGTGACGGTGGTGGCGCTGTCCGTCGGGCGCTTCGGGGTGCCGTTCGGCCACGTGGCACAGATCCTGGTCTCGAGGGTCCTGCCAGTCCCGAGTGGTTCGAGCGAGGTGCAGCAGAACGTCGTGGTGCTGGTCCGGCTGCCGCGGATCCTGCTCGCGCTGTTGGTCGGTGGCGGCTTGGCCATCGCCGGGGCGGCGCTGCAGGCGACGTTTCGCAACCCCCTGGTCAGTCCCGAGATCATCGGCGTCTCCTCCGGGGCGTCGTTCGGTGGGGCGCTGGCGCTGCTCCTGAGCCTCGGCTCGGTGTTCCTCGTCGGCGGGGCGTTCGTCTTCGGGCTTCTCGCCCTCGGCATCTTGTTCACCGTCACCCTCGGCCGCGCCGGCACTCCCATGCTGATGATCGTGCTCGGTGGGGTCGTCACCGGCTCGTTCTTCACCGCGCTCGTCTCGCTGACCACCTACCTCGCGAACCCCTACACCACGCTGCCCGCGATCGTGTTCTGGCTGCTCGGCAGTGTCGCCACCGCGACGTACAGCAGCGTCCTTGTGGCAGTGGTCCCGGTGGCGCTGGGCACCATGGTGCTGCTCGCGCTGCGCTGGCGGATCAACGTGCTGTCGCTGGGCGACGAGGACGCCGCCGCGTTGGGCCTGCGCCCTGCCCGGATGCGCTGGGTGGTGCTGGTCGCTTCGGCGCTCATCGTCGCCGGAGCGGTCGCCGTCAGCGGCGTCATCAGCTGGGTCGGTCTGGTGGTCCCCCACCTGGCCCGGATGTGGGTAGGCCCGGACCACCGGGTCCTGCTGCCGATCTCGTTCCTGATGGGCGGGGCGTACCTCATCGCGATCGACACGCTGGCTCGCACGTTGACCGCCGGCGAGATCCCGCTCGGGGTGCTCACCGCGCTGATCGGCGCACCCGCCTTCTTCGTGCTGCTGCGGCGCAACCGGGACAGGATCTGGGACCGTGCTTGAGTTCGACGGGGTCGGCTTCCGCTACCCACGACTCGGCTGGGTCTTCCGCGACGTCAGCTTCGCGGTGCCGCCCGGGACGGTGACCGCCGTGCTAGGGCCGAACGGCCGAGGCAAGACGACCTTGGTGCGTTGTGCGGCCGGGCTGCTGACCCCGCAGGAGGGCACGTTACGCCGCACCGACCCGGTGGGCTTCGTTCCGCAGGCGCACGGGGGCGCGTTCGCCTACTGCGCCCTCGACATGGTCCTGATGGGCCGGGTGCGGCAGGTGGGTGTCTTCGGCACACCGTCGCGCAGCGACCGGATCGCGGCGCTGGAGGCGATGGAGCGGGTCGGCATCGCCGATCTGCGCGACCGGCGCTTCCCGCTGCTCAGCGGCGGGGAGCAGCAGCTGGTGCTCGTCGCGCGGGCGATCGCCGCGGACTGCCCGATCCTCGCGCTCGACGAACCGACCGCGGGACTCGACCTCCACAATCAGGGGCAGGTGCTCTCGCTGCTGCGCAAGCTGGTGGCCGACGGCATGGCGGTCCTGCTCACCACCCACCATCCCGACCACGCGTTGTACCTCGCCGACTCGGTCGTCCTGATGATGGCGCGAGACGACGTCCGGACCGGCGACACCCGCGAGCTGCTCACCGACGACACACTCTCGACGTTGTACGACATCGAGGTGAGCACGGTGACGTACCAGCAGGACGGGGGGGACCGTCGCGCGATCGTCACCGGCTACGACGGCCACGACACCACCCCGCAGGCCTAGCGTGGTCGCGTCCGCGGATCCCTCGACAGACCTGGCGACGACGATCAGCCAGAGTCGGGTACGGCTCGTCATCGGCGCCCTGCTACTGGCGATGCTTCTCGCCGCGCTGGACCAGACCATCGTGGCCACGGCCCTGCCGACGATCGTCGGGGACCTCGGTGGTCTCTCGCACCTGTCGTGGGTGGTGACCGCGTACCTGTTGGCGTCGACGGCGTCGACCCCGTTGTGGGGCAAGCTCGGCGACTTGTACGGGCGCAAGGTGTTCTTCCAGGCCGCCATCGTGATCTTCCTGGTCGGCTCGGTTCTGTCCGGGGTGAGTCAGTCGATGGCTGAGCTGATCGCGTTCCGCGCCGTGCAGGGTCTCGGCGGTGGCGGCCTGATGGTCGGCGCGCAGTCGATCGTCGGGGATGTGGTGTCCCCGCGTGATCGAGGTCGCTACCAAGGCATCTTCGGTGCGGTGTTCGGAGTGACGAGCGTCCTCGGCCCGTTGCTGGGTGGCTTCTTCGTGGACCAGCTGTCGTGGCGATGGGTGTTCTACGTCAACCTGCCGCTGGGCGCGGTCGCACTGGTGGTCACGGCGGTCGTGCTGCCGGGCCACTTTGAGCACGTGCACCGGGTGATCGACTACGTCGGCACCGCACTGCTCGCGGCCGGCGTGACAGCGCTCATCCTGGTCACCAGTCTCGGCGGGACCACGTACGCCTGGGGATCGACTGCGATCATCACGATGGCCGTGGCCGCCGTCGTCCTGCTGGCCGTCTTCGTGGTCGTGGAGCGTCGCGCGGTCGAACCCGTACTGCCGCCACGGCTGTTCCGCAACAAGGTCTTCGTCACCGCGGCCGCGATCGGCTTCGTCGTCGGCTTCGCGATGTTCGGCGCCATCACGTACCTGCCGCAGTACCTCCAGATCATCAAGGGCGCCAGCCCGACGGCCTCCGGGCTCCGCCTCCTGCCGATGATGGCGGGCCTGCTGCTCACGTCCGTCGGCTCCGGGCAGCTGATCAGCCGGACCGGCCGGTACAAAGTGTTCCCCGTCGCGGGCACCGCGGTGATGACGGTCGGACTGTTCCTGCTGTCCCGGCTGACTGCGACCACCGGCAACGTCTACGCCTCGTTGGCGATGTTCGTGCTGGGGTTGGGGATCGGCGCCGTCATGCAGGTCCTGGTCATCGCTGTGCAGAACGCCGTGGGCTACGAGGATCTCGGGACCGCCACGTCGGGGGCCACATTCTTCCGCTCCATCGGCGGCAGCTTCGGCGTCGCGGTGTTCGGCGCGATCTTCTCCGGGCGCCTGGCCGGGAACCTCGCGCACTACCTGGCCGGACAGCGGCTGCCGGCCGGGTTCTCCGGCACCGCCGGCGCGAGCCCGGCCGCCCTCGAGCAGCTTCCCGCCCCCGTGCACCACGGGTACGTCGAGGCGTACGCCGCGTCGCTGCAGACGGTGTTTCTCGTCGCCGTGCCGATCGCACTCGCGGCCTTCGTGCTGACCTGGCTGCTGCCCGAGGTCCCGCTGCGCGCGACCACGCGGGCTGTCGATCCCGGCTCGACGTTCGGGATGCCCGAGGACCGCACCTCTTTGCAGGAGGTCGAGCGCGCGCTGGACGTGCTGGCGCGGCGCGAGAACCGCGCGGACATGTATCGCCGCCTGGCCGAACGTGCGAGCCTCGACCTGACTCCCTCGGCGTGCTGGCTGCTGTATCGGATCGACCAGCACGACCCGCACGGCGCCGAGGACCTCGCGGCTGCGCTGCAGGTGCCGGCAACGAAGCTCCAGCCAGGCATCGACCAGCTGGAGGCTGCCGGGATGGTCCGTCCGGCGAGCTCAGGATCCGACGCCGGAGGCGGACCCCTGACCGCCGACGGTCACGACGCCGCCGCCCGGCTCACCGACGCGCGCCGAGCCGGCCTGGCGGACCTGCTCAAGGGGTTCTCCCCCGAGCAGCATCCGGAGCTGGCCACGCGTCTGCAGGCGTTGGCGCGGGAGCTGCTCGCAGACGACTCGACCCTGTTGCGCGACGCCGAGCCCGCCGATCAGCCCACCTGACGGTCGTGCCCCGCCCAGAACGGCTCGCGCAACTTGAACTTCTGCAGCTTGCCGGTGGCCGTCCGCGGCAGCGACTCGACGAACTCGATCCGCTTCGGGCACTTGAAGCCGGCGAGCTCCTGCCGGCAGTGCGCGATCAGGTCGTCGGTGGTCACCGCCGAACCGTCGGTGACGACGAGGCCGGTGACCAGCTCGCCCCACTTGTCGTCGGGGATCCCGATCACGGCGACCTCGCGTACCGCCGGGTGGGACGTCAGCACGTCCTCGACCTCGATCGACGAGACGTTCTCACCGCCGGAGATGATCACGTCCTTCTTCCGGTCGGAGATGACCAGATAGCCGTCGTCGTCGAGGTAGCCGCCGTCGCCGGTGTGGAACCAGTGGCCCGCCTGCGCCTTCGCGGTCTCGTCGGGCTGCTCCCAGTAGCCGTCGAGGTTGTGGTTGGACGCCGTGATCACCTCGCCGTCGGCGTCCGCGTCGACCCGCACCCCGAGGGCGGGACCGCCGGCCCGGCCGAGACGCTGCGCCTGCTCGTGGGTCGGCAGGTCGTCCCACTCGGCGCGCAGCCGGTTGACGGTGACCAGCGGCGACGTCTCGGTGAGGCCGTAGATCTGGCAGAACTCCCACCCCAGGTCGGTCATGACCCGCTCGATGGTGCGGGTCGGAGGTGGCGCTCCGGCCACCACGATGCGGACCCGGCCGCGTCCCGGGATCGGGCCGTCCCAACCGGCCGCGGCGTCGAGCGCGGCGTTGACGACGGCGGGAGCCGCGCACATCAGGGTCACACCGTGCTCGTCGATGCGGCGCAGGATCTCGGCGCCGTCGACCTGGCGCAGCACGATGTGGCGCCCGCCGACCCCGGTGACCGCGTAGGGCATGCCCCAGCCATTGGCGTGGAACATCGGCAGCGTGTGCAGGAGTACGTCCCGGTCACCGATCGTCAGGTGCAGCCCGAACGTGGTGGCGTTCAGCCACAGGTTGCGGTGCGTGAGCTGCACGCCCTTCGGGCGGGCGGTCGTCCCGGAGGTGTAGTTGATCGTGGCGGTCGCCCGCTCGTCGGGCTGGTCCCAGCCGCGCGGCTCGACGTCACGGAGGTACATCGCGTCGTCGTCACCGAGCACGAACTTGTGCGGGACGTCGAGCTGGTCGAGCACACCCTTCAGGGACGGGTCCGCGAACACGACCTCGGCGCCGGAGTGACCCACGATGTAGCCGATCTCCGTGGCCGACAGGCGGAAGTTGATCGGCACCAGGATCCGTCCCCAGCCGGACACACCGAAGAACGACGTGAGCAGTCGGGCGGAGTTCTGCGAGATCACCGCCACCCGGCCGCCGACCGGCACCCCGAGCTGGTCGAGGCGCGCCGCCTGGGCACTGACCAGCACGGCAAACTCCCGGTACGTCAGCTTCCCCAGCCCCGGAGCCGGCTGGTCGGCCTCGTCGACGACGGCGATCCGGTCGGGATAGACGTGCTCGGCCCGGTCGACGAAGTCATTGACGGTCAAGGGATAGAACACGACGCACCTCCGGGATCGGGTCGGCCGGGCACTGCTGCCTCGATTACACCGCAGTCACGGGCAACCCGGCCGGTCGGGCGTTGGCGAAGTCGTCGTCGACCGCGACCACGTCGCGGCCACCGGCGGCCAGCAGCGACGCGGCGACCGAGGCGCGGTAGCCACCGGCGCAGTGCACCCACACCTGGCCCGCGGGTACGTCGCCGACCCGTGCCGGCAGCTGGTGGATCGGCACGTGCACCGCTCCGCCGATGCGCGCCTTCGCGTACTCCTGGCGCCGGCGTACGTCGAGGACGACCAGGTCGCTGCGGCGGTGCTCACGGGCGAGGTCGGCGAACGTCGCGCGGGGGAAGCTGCCGAGCGGCCCGATGGACCACTCCGTGGGACCGCCGGTGGCGGCGGCCTGCGGCCGCTCGATGCCGATCCGCGCCAGCTCGCGCTGTCCCTCCGCCACCTGCCCGGGAGTCTCGCCCAGCAAGGTCAGGGGGGCGCCCCACTGCATCAGCCAGCCGAGGTAGGTGCTCAGCTGGCCGTCGAGTCCGAAGTTGAGGGTGCCGCGCAGATGCCCGGCGGCGAACGCCTCCCGAGTCCGCAGGTCCACTACCCACTCCCCCGCGTCGAGCCGCCTGCGCAGGTCGTCGCGGTCGGCGGCTGTCGGTGCCGAAAGATCGGGGCGGCCCGGGCCCACGGCGTTGGCCTCCGACATGTGCGCGTAGTAGGCCGGGAAGTCATCGAGCCCCGCCAACAGCGTCTCGACGTATGCGTCCTCGGTGTCGGTCAACGCGGGGTTGAGTCGTCGCTCGTCCCCGATCGTGGACTCGGTGGCGTCGGTCTGCGACGCCGAGCAGAAGCTGCCGAACCCGTGCGTCGGGTGCACGCAGGCGTCGTCGGGCAGCTCGGCCGCGAGTCTGTGCGCCGAGGAGTACTGCAGGCGCACCAGGTCGTGGGTGTGCTCTCGTCCGAGCAGGTCCGGTCGACCGGTGGCGCCGTACAGCAGGGACCCCCCGGTGAAGACACCGACGACCTTGGCGCCGTCGTCGAGGGCGTACGCCAGGTGGGTGAAGGTGTGCCCGGGTGTGGCGATGGCTCGCAGGCGCATCGCCGCGCCCACCTCTACCACGTCGCCGTCACCGATCCCGGTACGGGTGAAGCCGACATCGTCGAGGGCGTTCACGTGGTAGTCGGCGCCGGTCTCCTCAGACAACGCCAGACCGCCGGTGAGGTAGTCGTTGTGCACGTGGGTCTCGAAGACGTGGGTGATCCGCACACCCTCGCGCTGGGCGACCGACAGGATCCGGTCGATGTCGCGCTGGGGGTCGATGACCGCGGCGACGCTGCCGGCGTGCACGACGTAGCTCCGGTCCCCCAGGGTCGGCGTCTCGACCACGATGACAGCTGGTATCTGCATGTGTTTGACCTTGCGTTCCGGGGCGGGTGAGCCAGCCTGCTCAGACTAGCCGGGCCCAGAGGGCCACCATTTGCCCAGCGGCTCCGGTGGCGCCGATCAACAGCGTCGCCGACACGGCGTACCTGGGCATCATCACGTCGGTCGTCAACCACGACGAGGTGGCCGCACCCGGATGGGGTAGACAAGCCTGGTGAGCAACGAGCCGCCGCTGCTGTTGGCGTTGGATCTGACCGGCACGTTCGCGTTCGCGCTCAACGGCGCGTTGACCGCGATCCGGGCGGTGCGACTCGACATCGTCGGCGTGATCACGCTGGGCATGGTCACGGCTCTGGGCGGCGGCATCATCCGCGACGTGCTGATCGACTCGCTCCCACCGGCAACCTTCAGCGACTGGAGGTATCTGCTGGTGGCCGCCGCGGGGAGCCTCGTCGCCTTCGTCTTCGCGACCCGGTTGGCCCGGCTGGCGATGCCGATCGTCATCCTCGACGCGGCCGGACTGAGCTTGTTCGCCGTGACCGGCGCCAGCAAGGCGCTGGACTTCGGCGTCGGTGCCGGTCAGGCCGTCATCCTCGGTGCGGTCACCGCCGTCGGCGGTGGAACCGTTCGCGACGTGCTCATGCAGCGGATCCCGACCGTGCTGCGCAGCGAGCTGTACGCGATCCCGGCGTTGGCCGCCGCCACCGTCACCGTGGCCACCGACCGTACCGGGGTGTACGGCCTTCCGGCCGCCATCGGCGCCGCGGTCCTGTGCTTCGGCGTCCGGATGCTCGGGGTCCGCTACGGCTGGAACGCCCCCACGCGATCCAGCCAACAACCAGACTGATCCCGCCGTCCGGTACGTGACCCTCGTCCCGGAACCGGGCGGACTCCACGGCATGACCGGAAACCCGGTCGGCCCGGTCGCCGACATCTGGCAGACTTCCCTGCGAGGCGCGATCAACGCCTCCGACCAGGCGACCGCGGCAGCGGGCCGAGCTCCGCACGAGTTCGGCCCACGCCGCCGCAGCGTCGCCGTCGACGGGGACGCACGCATGCATCGAAGGGGATTCCACACGTGACTCACAGCGGCCAACAGACAGACATCATCGCCGCCGACTCTCCGGCGTCGCCGACGCCGGAACCGTCCTCCGACAAGCTCGACAAGGGCGTACTGCTGACCGCTGGCGTTGTGGTGCTCGGCGCGATCATGTCGATCCTCGACATCACCGTCGTGTCGGTGGCGCTGCGGACGTTCCAAGACATCTTCCACGCCACTCCCGCGCAGGTGGCCTGGACGATGACCGGCTACACCCTGGCGCTGGCCTCGGTCATCCCGCTGACGGGCTGGGCCGCCGACCGGTTCGGAACCAAGCGGCTCTACCTCCTCGCGTTGGTGCTGTTCACGGCAGGCTCCGCGCTGTGCTCGACCGCCACCTCGCTGGAGATGCTGGTCGGCTTCCGGGTGCTGCAGGGCCTCGGCGGCGGCATGCTGATGCCGCTCGGGATGATGATCCTGACCCGCGCCGCCGGCCCCGAGCGGGTCGGCCGGGTGATGGCCGTTCTCGGTGTGCCGATGCTGCTCGGCCCGATCTTCGGCCCGATCCTGGGCGGCTGGCTGATCGACTCGGCCAGCTGGCACTGGATCTTCCTGATCAACGTCCCGATCGGTGCGATCGCGCTGACCTATGCGTACCTCGTGCTGGACAAGGACGACGTACACCCGTCGGAGACGTTCGACTTCATCGGCATGCTGCTGCTCTCCCCGGGTCTGGCCTCGTTCCTGTACGGCGTCTCCTCGATCCCCGGTGCCGGCACCGTCTGGGACGCCAGGGTGCTCATCTGGTCGAGCCTTGGCCTGGTGCTGATCGTGGCCTTCGTGCCGTGGGCGCTGCGCAAGCGCAACATCCACCCGTTGGTCGACCTCCGGCTGTTCCTGCACCGCGACATGACGGTGGCGGTGGTCGCGCTGGCGCTGTTCGCAATGGCGTTCTTCGGCGCAGGACTGCTGTTCCCGCTGTACTTCCAGCAGGTGCACGGCGAGAGCCCGCTGAGCTCCGGCGTGCTGCTGGCCCCGCAGGGAATCGGGGCGATGCTGACGATGCCGGTCGCCGGGGTGCTCGCGGACAAGATCGGCCCCGGCAAGATCGTGCTGACCGGGCTGGTCGTGGACACCATCGGCCTCGGCTTCTTCGGGTTTACCAACGAGCACTCGTCGTACGCCTACATGATCGCCGGCCTCGTCGTGATGGGCATGGGGATGGGCGCCACCATGATGCCGATCATGAGTGCCGCGTTGGCCACGCTGACCCCGGCGAGCATCGCCCGCGGCTCCACGTTGATGAACATCACCCAGCAGGTCGCGGCGTCGATCGGCACCGCGATGTTCTCGGTGCTTCTCACCAACAGCTTCAACTCCCACGACTCGATCGCCCGGATGAGTGCCGGCGACAAGCGGGCGATCCCCCAGGCCCTGCACGACATGGGCAGCTCGTACGCCCAGGTGTTCCTGATCGGCACGGTGCTGGTCGCCTGCTGCGTGATCCCGGCGCTGTTCCTGCCCCGCCAGAAGGCCGCGGCGCCCGTCGTGCCCGCTCCCTTGAGCCCCTGAGTCACGCGACCCCATCGGCCCCGACGCATCCGCCGGCAACGTGCGAGCCGCGTCCGCGGTGCTGAGTCTCGTACCCAACGGCTATCGACAGATTCGGTCCAGCGCCCTGTGCCGACAGCTAGGGTCAACTCGAAGCCCCCCGCCCGCCGGACTCTGCCCCGCCAAAGTTCCACGGAACTCGGGTCATCCTCTTGGAAGGGTTCGGAACACGATGACAACGATAGATTCGTCTGCTGACATAGAGATTGTCAGAACTACGTCGGGAGAACAAAAAGTCAAGATCCCGATCCTTGGCCATGTGTCACAAGAATGGATAAGGCACTACCAGAGCCAAGCAAGGCGAGTTTCGGTCTCAGCGCAGGTCCAGGATCAACCAGACCGATCGTGGGTCATTGTCCATATTCCATCCGAGGTGCGGGAGGATGAGTTGTTACGGACTTTAGACGCCGTGGCGCTGTTGCGCGACGCAGATCACGCCTCGAGGGCCGCCGCGGCTTCGGAGGGGGACTCCAACACCATCATTCGCGATTGGTGGACCAACCGTGGGGCCGCAGAAAAGCCGGAAACTGAGTGAATGACCCGCCGGAAGAATCTGGCACCTATCCCGTCCTGTACCAATGAAACCCTGGCCTTGTCGTGGATCCTGCCACATTTCGGACGCCGCCGTAGCCCCAGAAGCTCTTCGCGACCGGCTTCAGCGGCGTGGCGCCGCCGTCGTGGGCGGCGCCGACGAGGCTACCTCGAGGGTAACCGCCCCGATGGAGGTCATCGCAGCTCCTGGATGCGGACCATGTTGCCCGCGGGATCGCGGACGGCGCAGTCGCGCATGCCGTACGGCTGCTCGGTGGGCTCCTGGACGACCTCGGCGTCGCTGGCCTGGATCTTCTCGAAGGTGCCGTCGAGGTCGGGAGTGGCCAGCATGATCCAGCCATAGGTGCCCTTGGCCATCATCTCGGCGATCGTGCGGCGCTCGTCGTCGGTGACGCCGGGGTCGGCCGCCGGTGGCGCCAGCAGGATGGACGTGTCGGGCTGGCCGGCCGGGCCGACCGTGATCCAGCGCAGCTTGCCGGTGCCGACGTCGGTGCGGACCTCGAAGCCGAGAACGTCGCGGTAGAAGGCCAACGAGGCGTCCGGGTCGTCGTGCGGGAGGGGTGTCGTGTGAATGGTGAGGTCCATGGCAGTCACGCTAGTTGCGGCTCGGTGACCCGCGCTTCTCTATTCCTGATCGGTCTGGTCACCTGCTTCGACACGCACGGCGGCACCTCGGCCGTCGCGCGCGCCGCGTCGCGCCGGTACGTGCTGGGCGGCACGCCGACCAGCTCGGTGAAGCGGGTGCTGAACGTACCCAGCGACGAGCAGCCGACCGCGAAGCAGACCTCGGTGACGCTGAGGTCGCCACGGCGCAGCAGCGCCATCGCGCGCTCGATCCGCCGCGTCATCAGGTAGCCGTACGGCGCCTCGCCATAGGCGAGCCGGAACTCGCGGCTGAGGTGCCCGGCCGACATGTGCACCCCGCGGGCGAGCGCCTCGACGTCCAGCGGCTGCGCGTACTCCCGGTCGATTCGGTCGCGGACCCGGCGCAGCTGCGCGAGGTCGCGAAGGCGCTGCGCTGCGGCGGGTCTGCTCGTCACCTGCGAAATCGTGCCATCTCGCGCCGGCGTTGCCTAGCGCCTTTGACGTCCCGCCGGCGTGAACTACGACTCCGCGTCACCCGGCCCGCACCGCCTCGCGGAACCGGGCCCCAGCTTCGGTGACGTCGTCGGCCGTGGTTTGCCAGCTGGTGACGAGCCGCACGTTGGTCGGGCCCAACCGGTAGAAGAGCAGACCGGCCCCGGCCGCCGCCTCGATCGCCGCGGCGGGCAGCTCAACGAAGGCCATGTTGACATCGGCCCGCTCCTGGAGCCTCACACCGTACGACTCCAACGACTGCAGCCCGGCCACCAGCTCGGCCATCCGCTCGTTGGCGTTGGTGGCCAGGCGCAGCCACAGCCCGTCGGTGAGGTATGCCGCCAACTGGGCCGACTGGAACCGCATCTTGCCGGTGACGTGACCGGACCGCTTGGTGCGATACACCAGCTCGTCGCTGATCCGGTCATCGAAGGCCACGATCGCCTCGGCGCTCAGCGCCCCGTTCTTGGTCGCGCCGAGCGAGATCACGTCGACCCCGACACGCCACGTCAGGTCGCCGGGCGAGCAGCCGAGGGCGGCCACCGCGTTCGCCATGCGCGCACCGTCGACGTGGGTACGCAGCCCGAACTCCCGGGCGGTCGCGGTGAGCCGTGCGATCTGGTCGGGCTGGTACACCGTGCCGAGGTCACTGGGCAGGGTCAGGGACAGCACGCTCGGCTGACTCTCGTGCGGGTCGCCCCACCTGACCGCCTCGAGCGCCACTCGCAGACCCTCCGGCTCGATCAGCGCGTGAGCACCGTCGACGCCACGTCCCCGCTGGCGACCCAAGCCGACCCCTGAGTCGTGGTCACCAGGCTCGCCACCTGCACCAGCAGAGCCGGGTGGTTGTAGGCCAAGGCGCCGCGGGGTGCAGTTCCGTCCGGGCGCGGCGAAGCGCCGTGCGACCAAGGGTCGACGGCGTCGTAGGCGGTCACGTGGTCGCGCGCCGCGGGCGGGCCGCGCTCCGTGGTGGTGGACTTGAGCGCGCTGGAGTTGTCCTGACCGTAGTAGGTGTAGGTCAGGGCTTGTGCCGGCATGGGAACTGCCGCAATCACAGCCGTTGGGAAGCTGAGGCTGGCAGCAAAGAGGCGTTCACGAACTGCGTAAGGAACACGGCTGGTCCCAAGCCGAGCTGGCCGCCAAGATCGCCGGCGACGCCGCCCAGATCAGCCGATACGAGAACGGCAGGATCACGCCCTCCGCCGACGTCATCGTCCGCCTGGCCGACGTCTTCGGCGTCACCACCGACTACCTGCTCCTCGACGACTCCCCGCGCCGCCCGCAACACACTGCCGACGAAGCCGCCCTCGGTGAGCGCATCGCAGCCGTCTCCGAACTCGGCCCCGAAGACCTCGCACTCGTCACCAGCTTCATCGACGCCCTCGTCACCAAAACCCGACTCAAGGTCCTTGCCAGCGGCGGTTAAACCAAAGCCTCCGGCACTGCTCCGGCGTGCCGCCAGCGTTCAAAGTCGCCGTCTGACTGGCCCTGCAGAACGACGTGGAAGGGCACGGGATCGCGGTCCCACCACTCGCCCTCGTTGACGGCCTCAGCGAACTCCTCTGAGGCCGTGGCCAGCGTCTGCACCAGTATCGTCAACTCGGCGGGATGTGCGTCGGCAAGGACCTCGTCGGCGCCATGGACGACCACGACCACTCCGGGCCTGAAGGGCAGCCAGTCCAGGTCGCTCACGCAATCTCGGAAGGCCGCCCAGTTCTCGCCGAAGTAGTACGGGAACTGAAGAGCCGCCGCGAACTCATCGAACAACCGATCCAGGGTCCGAGCCTTGCGACCGCGGATGGCACGAACCACTAGCCCGGAGTCCTGCCATCCGAGCGCCTCGGCCGCCACGTCCTGGGGGTCAGCGATGAGACTGACGAAGGGGGCGGAGACGACGGTCAATCGCTCGATGGAACTCATCCTCATCACCTGAACTGGATGAAGCTCAGGTAATGATCGGTCGTGTAGAAGGCCGAGCCGTCGCTACCAGTCACGAGGCGTCTCGCGTCGCGAGGAACCCCCTTGATGTTCGGACTCAGATCCCACTCGCGGTACGTCGGCCCCTCAGGAAGCCTCGACGCTCCTTGGCTCCCGTCGTTGAGGAACGTCTTGCCGCCCTTGTAGCCGGACAACGGCGCGCCCTTCGCGTCCACCCGGTTCAACACCGTCCAGGCGTCCTCAGCGGCCGGACCAAACGGAATCTCACGTCCTGCTTCTGCGGCAACACCGGTAGCCACCACTAAAACTGGCTGCGGAGCCGCTTCTCCTAGCCGCTGACCTGCGGTGATGTGTTCCGTTGGCCCGACGAGAACCTCACCAGCAACGTTGAAGGCCCCGACGCGGGTTTCAACCCCGAGGCTCGCCGCGGCGGGGGCGGTCACACCGAGGAGCGCAAGGAGGACGGCGACCAGGAGCGCCGGGAGGGCCAGCAAGCGCCGTCCCTGTGCTAGCGCGATCACGGTTACGCCTGCCCAGAAGCTGCACGAGTCTCGCGCACTTCCGCGATGAGCTTCGGTAGGTAGGTCCGGGCTGCGGCGATGAGATCGAGGAAGGAGGCGTCGGCCGGTCCGCTGTCCCGAGTCACGTAGATGTCCTCCCCGCGGTCACCGTCGTTGCCGACTTGGATGAAGCTGTCTCCGGAGTCATGATCGCGCCCCTCGACCACGGCTCTCCATGGCGGCGGATCACACCGCTCAGAGAGACGCTCCAGGTGGTCGAGCTCCTCATCGGACAGGGGCATGGGGCACTCACTTCCAGGGATTCTTGATAGTTGGCGTGAAGAGATCGCTGAGCACGTCGGCTGTGCAGCCACCGATCAGGCAATGGTTCGGGTTGTATGGCGTGGGGTCACGCGTCACCGTCCCACCAGCGTTGCGGACGTCGCCGACGGTGCTCACGCCGATCTGCTTGTTCTTGATTCCCTGGGCGGCTTCCTCAACAGTCCTGCCTGAGTTCACTGAGACGCCGGACAGGTTGCCTGCGGCGTCCGACGTGACGCCGCTGCCGTTAGCAAACCGCTCAGCGGTGTTGGTTCCGCCACGGACCAGTACGACGCTGTCGTCTAGTCCCTCTGCGGCAACCTGGCCGCCCACTAGGGACGAGAGATCTCCCTCACCGACCACAACTTCCGGACCCTTCGTAGCTGTCGCCACGGCGGCTCGCGCAGGAGTTGACGGGGTGGTGTAGGTGGTGCTCGCCCGGTCGGCAAACCCGTCGGAGCGCGCCGATGTGCCGTGCGACCGAACGTCGACGGCGTCGTAGGCGGTGCAGTCATAGGCCCAGGCAGGTGGGCCGCGCTCGGACGAAACGCCGTGCCCGGGTGCGTTGTGGGTCGGGACGTTGTAGGCGTGGATGGCGCCCGGCGCCAGCACTGGGTCGGCAACGGTCGCCACCGGCGCAGGCGCAGGCGCAGCGAACGAGGTCACGAGCATCGCGATCAGCGCAACGATCAAGGGTGCGAACAGCGGGCAGAGACGACGTGCAAGCCGTCTCATTGCGCGGCCCCCGGTGGCAAGCCTCGCCGTTGCGCTGCCCGTCGCTCCTGCCAAACCCGGAGACCCTCCAGTATGCCAGCGGCCTCGGACGCATCAAAGTCATGCCATCGCGTGGCCGCGAACCCAGCCTCGTCCTCGGCGGACGGTCGGCGCGGGTCGGGAAGTTCTCCGTCGAGGAACGCCATCCATATGACGGGCGCGAACCACTCGTCCGTCAACGGAGCGGCGATCTCCAGGAACCATTGGCTGCGATCTCGAACGAGCCGCAGCCGAGTGCCGTCATGAATCAGGAGCGCGATCTGGTTGCCGAACGCTGTGTCGTCTGGATTGCTGATCTGGGCGACGAATCCTTCGGCGACCAACTGGCCGATCAAGGCTTGGTAGGCAGCTGGAGCGTCAGGGAGGGGGTACATCAAGGCCCTCCTGGAGCGAGAAGCGACGACCCATCGGGGCCGACGCTGTACCCCCTTGACTGCATGTACTGCAGCTCGCGTTCGAAGAACGAACCCTCATGAGCAGCGTTCGCGGGTGTTGCCAGCTGGACGTTGCTCCCGCGCGCGATCGCCCGGTCTAGGAACTTCTGGTTGGCTGCCCACTGTTCGGTCTCTGACATTGAGTCCCACACCTTGGTGGGCACCTGGAATGTGCGCCCTCCGGTTGCCTTGGCGAGGTCGACGTACTCCGGGTAGTGACCGAGCACCACCGTGTCCGCGGACTTTGCGGCAACGTCCGTTGGCCCAGCCAGCGAGAGCGGTGCCGGAATCGTCGTCTGCTCCGGCCTGATGGCCATAACGCCCACCATGACGAACGGCACGAGCAGCGCGGGCTGGTCGTAGGCGAAGACGCTCGAAGTTGGAGAGCTACGAGGACGTGCCGAAGCGCCGCTCGACGGGCGGTCGACGGCGTCGCGGCTGGTGCATCGGCCTTGTGCGGCGGGTGGCCCGCGCTCAGTCGTAGTGCAAGTCCGGGACGAAGCAAGGTGGTGGCTGTCGTAGCTGAAGATGTGAACTACGCGCGACGGATCGGCGCCCGCACCGGCTGCAGGCACTACACAGAAGGCAGCCGCGATCAGTGTGGCGAGGAAGACAACGAGCCGCCGCATCACGAAGTCCCGGGCGGGGGCGAACGCCAGGCGGCGACGAGCTCATCAAGCATCTCGTCGCCCGCCCCGGGCCAGCAGCTTGCTATCGATTCGCGTGGTCCAAAGGCGTCCCCCAGGTCGAGCACCGCGCGGATGGTTCGTGTTGCTTCGTCGAAGTACTCGTCGTCGGGCGCGCTGACCGTGGAGCCCATGTCGAGCGGGTCGTAGAGGTGCAGAATCTCCATGAACGCTCGATGGGTGTCGTTCCACCACTCGCGCAGCTGACGCTCGGTCGTCGTCCTCACCCCGCATCCGCGAGGATGTCGAGAATGTGCTGCCGGAAGTCAGCCCGGCCGTAAGCGGTGACGACCTGGCCGTCTGCTCGCATCGCGACGGCGGCCTCCTGGCTGAGGTACAGGTAGTTGCCGCTTCCCTGTCGTAGAACCACGGTCGGATTGGCAACCGTATCTCGGAGCGCGCTCGGGCTGAGCCCCCTGTTGATGATCTGGTTCAGAGCGTGGCCAGGGTTCTTCGCCCCTTGGAAGCCCTTGATCGTCAGGCCGGGGTTCTCGACCACCTCGCCGAGGCCGTAGGTCTTCCCGATCAGGCTGGATCCCGTTTCTGCGGCAACAAAGACCGGCATGGGACCCGCAGAACGACTCGCACTGTCATCGACGGACAGGTCGGCACGAGACGCTTCAGCTGCCGCTTGCACCTCACCAACGGGAGTGGCGCCGAACTGCTGGGACGAAGTGTCGTAGGCATAGATGGGGCCGCTCAACGACGCCATCGCCCGCGCAGGAGCGCCCGGCATAGCGATAACGACAGCGAGGGCTAGCCAGAGCACTCGGAGCCAACCTGTGCGTGGCATGAACCTAGTCGTCGTCCAGAATCGGGTGATGCGGAACGGTCGGGTCAAGTCGATCCACAAGGCATTTGCCGTGGCAAAAAAGGGTCTGAGCCTCATCCGGTTCGGTGGGTGGGTAGACGATCAACGTCGTCGTTCGAGCGGGTTCGAGCGGGAGGCCGCAGAAGCAACAGACTCGGGCATCCGAGGTCATGGCGTCCACCCGTAGTTGTTCGCCAGTCGGTCGAATGACTTCTGCGACAAGTTGCTGAAGGTCGTGATAAGGCCGCGATCCCCGTCAACGACAACGTTGAAGCGACCCGCCTCGTTTTGGAGGACACGGACGGTCGCGCCGTCGGCTTGCGACCAAACCGCCCCGCTCCCTCGCACCTCGATGATCTGATCGGAGGAGAGGACGCCTCCTCGTGTGGCCCCGGCCCCAGCCACACGCTCAGCCCCGTGCGCGGTTGTTGCACCGATATCCGCGCCCTCGGTCGTAGCGGCTTCTGCGGCGCTGGCGAGGCCGCGTTCGAGTCTGAAGGCGTCAGCGCCTAGTGCGGTTGCGGGGAGTGCGAGGGTGGTGTTGATGGCGGCGTTGAGGATGGCTGCGCCGCAGGAGCCTTTGCCGCTTGTGCAGGTTTGGTAGGCGATGTAGGCGGCTCCGGCGGCTCCGGCGGCTCCGGCGAGGATGGCGACGGGTGCGGCGATCGGGGCGATCGGTGGGAAGACGACGGCTGCGGTGCCGGCGATGGCGGCGACGGTGGGGGCGACGTCGCTGACGGCGGAGGCGACGGCTCCCCAGTCGGGGAACAGGCCGGTGGGGTCGCCGGCGACCATGGGGTTGGAGCCGGCGTAGGTGTAGGTGGCACTCGCCGAGGTGGCGCCGGCCGGGTCGGGGGTGCTGAATTGGCCGGTGGTGGGGTTGTATTGGCGGGCGCGTAGGTGCATGTCGCCGGATGGGTCGGCATATTGGCCGGCCCATCCGATGGGGTTGTCGTCGGCGTTGGGGTTGATCTTGGTGGCGGTGCGGACGACACCGTAGGGCTCGTAGTCGTATGTCCAGTTGGTTCGGCTGGCGAGGGTGACGGCGCGGACCGAGCCTTGGGCGTCGGTGTGGATGTAGTTGGGGGTGCCGTCGGGTCCGAGGTAGGCGGTCAGGCCGAGGCCGTAGGCGTAGTCGCGGATGCGGGTGTTGTTTTGGTCTGTTTCGGCGGCGAGGTTGTCGCTGCGGGGGTCCCACCAGAGGTTGTCGACGGTGCTGCCTTGGGTTGCGGTGAGCCGGCGCCCGTCGCCGTCGTAGGTGTAGGCCGTTTGGGTGCCGGCGACGGTGGCCGACGTCATCCGGCCGGCCGCGTTGTAGGCGTAGGTGTTGGGCCCGGCGCTGGTTTGCTGACCGAGGGCGTCGTAGCCGTAGGTGGTGGTGCCGGAGGGTCCGGTGGTGCTGGTGAGTTCGCCGGTTTGTGGGTCGTAGCCGTACGTGGTGGTGCCGGTGGGTCTGGTTTCGCTGGTGCGGTTGCCGACCGCGTCGTAGGTCCAGTTGACGTAGTTGGCGGCACCGTCGCAGCTGCTGGTGTGGTAGCAGACGCCGGTGAGCCGGTCGAGGGTGTCGTAGCTGTAGGTGTCAGTGGTGCCGTCGGCGTGGGTGATGGCGGTCGGGTTGCCGGTGGCATCCAGGGTGTAGTTGTCGTTGAGGAAGGTGGTGGCGCCCTTGACGTCGGACAGCCCGGTCAGGTTGCCGTCGTGGTCGTAGCTGAAGGTGCGCAGCGAGCCGTCTCCCAGGGTTGCGGTGTGCAGGGCCCCGTCGGGGTTGTAGGCGTAGCTGTCCAGCGTGGCTGAGCCGCTGGCGACGGTCTTGACTTGTTCGTCGCCTGTGTAGGTGTAGGTGAACGACTTGCCGGTGGGGTTGGTCAGTGAGGTGATGTTGCCGGCCGGGTCGTAGGTGTAGGAGAAGGTCTGCGATCCGCGGGTGACCGCGGTGAGCATGTCGAGCGCGTTGTAGGTGTAGCTGACCTGTCCGGACCCGTCGGTCATGCTGGCGCGGTTGCCCACCGGGTCGTAGCTGTAGGTGATGTCGTGGGTGGTGTCGGGGTAGTCGATGACCCGTAGCTGACCGGCGGAGGTGTAGTTCATCGTGGTGGTCTGGTTGGCCGGGTTGGTGATGCTGGTGAGGTCGCCGCCGTGGTCGTAGCCCATCTGGTAGGAGCCGAGGGGGCCGGTGGCGGTGATCGGCTGGTCGGCGGCGTCGTAGGTGTAGGAGATCTTGCGGCCGGCGTGGTCAGTGAGTGAGGCGACGTTGCCATTGGCGTCGTAGCTGGTGGTGGCGGCCGGAATCGCCAGGTCGGGGCCCTGGACGCTGGTCAGGTGCCCGGCGTCGTCGTGGCCGAAGACGGTCATGCGCTGTTTGGCGTCGACTGTGTCGATCAGGCGGCCGGCGGCGTCGTAGTCGGACGAGGTGGTGTGGCCCAGCGGGCTGGTGGTCTGGGTGAGCTGGTTGTCGTCGTTGTAGTCGTAGTGGGTGGTGTAGTCGGCCGGGTTGGCGCCGGTGACGTTGCCGCGTGGGTCGACGGTGTCGGTCAGGCGCCCGGTGGTGTCGTAGGCGTAGCTGGTGAACTCTTGGTTTGGTGTGGTCACGGTCTTCAGGTCACCGTCGGGGGTGTAGGTGTAGCCGGTGAGGTTGCCGCGGGCGTCCTTGGTGCTCTTGAGCAGTCCGGTGGAGAAGAAGGTGTTGACGGTGTCCCAGGTGCCGGTGCCGTTGGGGTTGGGCCGCGACACGCGGGTCAGGTTCCCGTTGGTGTCGTAGCTGTAGTCGACCTGGGTGCCGCGGGCGTTGACCGACGAGATGGCGTTGTGGTTGGCGTCGTAACTGGTCACCGTGGTGCCGTTGGGGCCCTCGAAGCAGACCAGGTTGCCGTTGGCGTCATGGGTGTAGATCGACCTGAAGCCGCGTGGGTCGGTGGACGCCATCAGCTGCAGGTTCGCGTCGTACTCGTAGCGCCAGGTTCGCCCGATCGGGTCCACCCGCTTGGTCAGCACGTTGCCGCTGTAGGAGTCGACCCACTGTCCGCCCCGGGGGTCGGTCATCGTGGCCACCTGGTTGGCCGCGTCCCACCCGAACGTGGTGTGGTCGTTGAGTGCGTCCCACTGGTCGCTGACCCGTCCGGTCACCGGGTCGTAGGCGAGCCGGACCACGGTGTGCTGTAACGGGTCGACCTGGCTGGTGAGCTGCCCGTTCGCGTCGTAGCCGTAGCTGGTGGTGTGCCCGGCCAGGTCACGCACAGCGGTCAGCAGGTTCCCGGTGTAGGTGTAGCCGACCCAGCGCCCGTCAGACAGGGTGACCTTGCTCAGGTGGGTGCCGGTGAAGGTGAAGTCCAGGTACCGGCTGCCGTCGCTGATCCGGCTCAGCTGACCGGCCGCGTCGTAGTTGAACGTTTGGGTGTTGCGGTTGCGGTCGGTCAGCGACGTGACGGCGCCGGCGCCGTTGAACGTGTAGGTGAGCAGGTTGCGGGTCGTGACGGTGTAGCCGACGCCGGCGCTGGCCAGCGCCGCGGTGGCACCGGGCCCGCCCAGGTAGGTCCCGTCGGCCTGCTGCGTGTACTGCACCTGCTGCCCGTCGCCGGAGACCAGGGTGACGGTCGAGGGGTCGGGGAAGTTCAGGTGGATCTCGTCGGTGAACTTCCAACCCTGGCCGAGCCATCCGCTGGAGGTGTCGGCGGAGTTGTACGTGCGCTGGGCCAGCAGGTCTATTCCCAGAGCCGGCACGTCGGCATCGGTGACGGTGGCGGTGTAGGAGCCGTCGGCCGAATCGACCGGATCGGACTGGTCACCGCTGGGATTGGCTGCGAACTGGCTCCCGCTGCCGCCACCGCCCCCGCCGTACAACTGTGCCTGCGGCACCGGATGCGGCACAGCCGGGTTCGACCCCGGGCCGGCTTGCGGGAACGGCGGCGGCTGCGCCAGTCCCGGGTCAACCGTGGTGAAGAAACCTCTGACGTAGGCCTGGTATTGGCAGTCACCGGTGTCGGGGAACACCAGATCCCACTCGGGTATCGACTGACTGTTGGGATCGACGCACTTCGGTTTCGGATACGGGGGTGGCCTCCCCCACCAGTTGTCGCTCAAATCGTTCGGGAACCCTGGGTATCCGCCCAGGAATGCCCACCCTGCCAGGAACGCGTTGTTGCGGAAGTCGTACTGTTCTCGGGTGGTTCCGCTGTAATCCTCCATGAACGGCTGGCTGTAGAAATAGTTGCCGTAGACCTTGACGCCCTCGCCGCCGCCGAAGATCTTCCCGAACGGCTGGCTGATCGCGGGCTCGAACACGTTGTCCAAGATCTCGCCGCCCTTGGCGCTGATGCCGCAGCCGCCGTCGATGAAGTGCGAGTCGCTGACGACCGCGTTGCCGATCCCGTTGACGTTTTGCCCGATGGCCACGGCCGTGGTGAGGATGTGGACGAACTCGCTGTGGCTGATCTGGACACGGCCGTCACCACCGATGTCGATCAGGGGCGAGTCGCCTTGGAGACAGTTTCCGGAAGGGTCGCTGCCGCCGTAGCGGAACGAGACGTTGTCGAGGACCGAGGTGGGCGTGTCGGCGGCGATCTTCAGGTCCGGGTCGGAGTCGGGTGCGGCGAAGTTGAACGCGGTGCCGTAGTCGCCGGGGGCGGGCTGGGTGGCGTTGCCGTCGCCGTTGCTGTCCCCGCCGACGGTGTCGTCGCGCCAGGAGGTGACGATGATCGGCGCGGCCGTGGTGCCCTTCGCGTCGACTTGGCCTCCCCGGACGAAGATACGGGCGCCGGCCACCATCTTCACGACGGTGCCCGGCAAGATGGTCAGCGTGGTGTTCGGCACCACGGTCACGTAGCCGCCCACGACATACGGCGACCCGGTGGGACCCCAGGTGGTGTCTTGGGTCAGCGGGCCGGATGGCACGGTGGTCGGGGTGGGGGTGCCCATGTTGACGGTGAAATCGATCCAATCGCTCCAGGTGGTGTCGGTGCCGTCGTCGGCACCGGCCCGGTACTGGTAGCTGGACCCGTCGGCGAGGTTTCCGGCCGGCACAGTCCAGGAGTCGCCGTTGCCGCTCGGCACGAACGGGGTGGACCCCGTCGTGAGCACGGTGGTGGAGCCCCCGGGGCGGACCTGGAAGTCGTAGCGCAGGTCTTGGTTGTCCGGATCGGTGGCCCGGGCATGCAGCGTAGGGGTCAACGAGTTGGTCACCAGCGGATCACAGACACCCTCCGCGCACGGGCTCAACCGGACATCGGTGGGCGCGCCCGGAACGTGGTTGTAGGTCACCGTCAGCGATGGCTGCGTGGTGTCTCCGGCGTAGTTGTTGGAGTCGAACGATTTGTAGCTGCGCGAGACCGACTCGTTCGTGGCGCGCACGACGACGCCGTCGTTGACGGCACCACCCGCCCAGGCGGCCGCGATCGTGTCGATCGGGAACGTAACCCACGCCGCCGGGCAGGCGCTGGAGAAGCCGTGCGCCCCCGTCACGGTCGCCATCCCGGACGAGGTGGACGTCGGTTGGGTCGAGTTCGTGATCGCGCCGGTGCCGGTAGCCGTCCACGCCTCGGTGACGCGTTTGACCTCGACCTCGGACTGGGTACACGAGTACGACTTGCGCTCGTACAGCTTCAGGTCCGCGCTGAGGACATCGGTGCCGGTCAACGACCCCATCGGGAACCTCAGATACGAACGCGCCAGGTTCGCGCCCGAGTCGTTGGTGCCCACCTCGAGACTGGCCGAACCGTACGCAGACGTCGGATGGTTGTCTGACACCCACGTGTCCGGATTGGCCGTCAACGTCGTGGTCGGATCAATGGTGACCGGGTACGTGGTGCTCGGATCGTGCAGGAACGCCGCGCTCGGCCGCAAAACGATCACCGCGTCACTGCCGCCAGAGCCGGCCTCCACCGACACCCCGATCGGCGAGCTGTGAGCCGGCTGACCCGTCGCCGGACCGACAGCCGAGTCCCACATCGTGGGGGTGTCCGCCTGCGCGATCAGCCTGCCCGCCGCCGTACGCAGGGTCAGCTCATCGCTGGGTGTGGTCTGCAGGTTCAACCCGTCCAGGCTGACCGGGATCCGCACCTCAAACGGCTGCTGCGGCGCTTGCCGCAGCACCACGTCCTCAGCGAACCCCGACGGCAGCGCCCGAACAACCAGATCTCCGCCTGGGACCGCATCCGGATAGGTCGCCTCTGCCCCATTCACCGCGGGCGCCGGCAACGTCCCATCCCATCCGAACGCCATCTGAAGCCCCGACCCAGACGACGGCGAAATCGTGGCCAGCGACGCATCCCCACCATCCGAGAACGACACGTCCGCCGACGCGACAGTCGGCACCAACCGACCATCCTGGGCGGTCAGATCGGTATCGATCGGAGCCCAGGAACCATCCGGAGCCTGGACACGCACCGGGCCCGTGCTCGCGACCAGAGTGAACGTCCCGTCAGGATTGGCCCACGTCTTGGACTCCGCCGTGGTCTGGCTGCTCACCTCCACCGGCGACCCAGACACCCGAGCATGCCGAGACGCGGCCGCCCGCGGATCCGACGGCACCCCAGCCCCAGCGGCAGAGCCGACGCCCGCCGCCGGCGCAGACAACCCCTGAGCCGCCGGAAGCAGACCCACCCCGGCCGTCAACACAGCAGAACATGAAGCAACAACCAGGAACCTGCGCATCGACAAACTCCCCGAGTCCGGCGAACACCCACCGAGCGGCATCCTAGGCCTTGCAGCCACCAGGCGACATCGACACCACCTCCGTCAGTCGATGAGACCATCTCAGCAGCGATCACCGACACCGGTCTTCCACCCCTGACAGACTGGCCGGCCATGGAGGTCTACCGAACCCCGGACGCCGCTTTCGAGCAGCTGCCCGCGTTCCCCTGGGAGCCGGCATACGCCGAGGTCTCCGACCCCGACGGCGGCTCCCTTCGCGTGGCCTATGTCGACGCAGGGCCGGCCGACGGGCCGGTGGCGCTGCTGCTGCACGGTGAGCCGTCCTGGTCGTTCCTGTACCGGCACGTGATCCGGGTGCTCACCGACCGCGGGATTCGCTGCGTTGCGCCCGACATGGTCGGCTTCGGCCGCTCAGACAAACCCCTGCGCCCGGCCGACTACTCCTACGCCCGGCTGGTCGAGTGGACGAGCGATCTGGTCTTCGACCACCTCGACCTGCGCGAGGTCACCCTGGTCGGCCAGGACTGGGGCGGACTGATCGGGCTCCGCCTCGTCGCCGAGCACCCGGACCGCTTCGCCCGGGTGGTCGCGGCCAACACCGGGCTGCCCACCGGCGACGCGCACATGCCTGATATCTGGTGGCAGTTCCGCCGCGCGGTCGAGAAGGCTGAGGTCCTCGACATCGGTCGTCTGGTCGCGTCCGGCTGCGTACGCCCGATGGCCGACGAGGTCCGCGCGGCCTACGACGCGCCGTTCCCCGAGGAGCGCGCCAAGGCCGGCGCCCGAGCCATGCCCGCACTAGTGCCCACCGGTCCTGAGGATCCCGCCAGCGAGGCCAACCGCGCCGCGTGGGAGGTGCTGTCGGCCAACGAGCTGCCGTTCCTGCTCGCGTTCAGCGACAGCGATCCGATCACCGGCGCGATGGCACCGATCATGCGAAAGCTCGTCCCCGGCACCCGCGGCCTCAGCCACCCGACCATCCGAAACGCCGGCCACTTTCTCCAAGAGGACGCCGGCGACGAACTCGGCCGAGTAGTCGCAGATTTCATGCGGCGTTGAGCTGCCCGCCACCGGCAGCCATGAACGACCACAACCCGACACGTTTCGAAACTCAGTCAAGCTGTGTCACACCGCTGCGCGGCGCTGTCGAAGGCACCCACACCGGTGTTGGACGTCGCAGTCCTGCCTCCGATCAGAACCAGAGGGAAGTCCTTGACTGTCCGTCGGGGTAGGTGCACTGGAAGCCGAGCGGTTGCCAACTCCAGTGGTACGAGGGGGCGGGGATGATGGGACCCCGCGGGTCGTCCTGAGAGCAGGCTGTCTCCATTCGTCCCCATCCGACCCGGACGTAGATGGCAACGGAGGCAACTGCCAACACCAGCACCGCAGCCGCCACGAGGAGTCGGGCCAGGGTGCGACGCTCAACTCCTCCTGTCGTCACCCGGCGATGCTTACACGCCACGCGAGTCGCCAACCACCCTTTGCTGAACCCTGTTCTCGCGCACCCAAGAGTGGTCAACAGCAGCGAAGGCGTAAGCCGATCTGGAGATGAGACTTTTTCGCTCGCCGGCGCGTACGGCAGGTCGGTCCGGCAAGGTTGTTGGCGACTCGCGTGGCGTGAAAGCATCGGCGGGTGACGCAGACCTACGACGAGCCGGATCGGGCGGCGCTGCTGGCAGCGCTCGAGTATCAGCGCGCCTCGGTGCGCGCGGTCGTTGGCGGCCTCTCGGAGCAGCAGTGGCATACGTCGGTGGTGCCGTCCGGCTGGACTCCGGCAGGCCTTGTGGCGCATCTCGGTGGCGCAGAGCGTCACTGGATCTATGTGATCAACGACCACGACCCGGGCCATCCCTTCGACGCGGACTTCGACGATGAGCCGTACGACCCGCACGCGCCCTTCGTCATCGACTGGCCCTCGGACAAGGTGCTCACCTACTACCGAGACCAGACTCAGCACGTGGACGACGTGCTCGCCACCACGGCGCTCGACTCGACGCCACAAGGACGGCACGGAACAGCGGATACCGACCAGCCACGCAGCGTGCGGGAGATCGTGCTCCATCTCATCGAGGAGACCGCCGCCCACTCCGGGCATCTCGAGATCGCACGCGAGCTGCTCGACGGGCAGACGGGGTTGGGCCTGAGGTAGTTGGTTCAAAACAGTGCCGCGTGGACGTCCGTCGCACCCGACATCAGTTGAGCATGTTGGAGGGGCCGTCCAGCGGCTAGCTGTCGACGACCGGTGGTCCGAGCTCCTCGAACAGCGTCAGTTGCAGGTCGCCAGGACCGGCGAGCCAGGCATTGAGCGAGCGCCACGGAGTCTCGGTCGGGTCAGCAATCACGGACGCCCATGTGCGGGCAAGAGCGTCGGTGTCGCGGACCACGTCATCCACCTCGAACGCGATCCGGATGTGCGGACTGACCGCGCGGCCCACCTCGACATCGTCGATGAGTCGGACCTGTTCGGGGTTCGCGATCTCGAGGGTCGCCCGGCCCGCATCGAGGATTGTGACCTGCGCACCACCCTCGCCGGCGAAGGCTGCCTCCTCGCGCAGGCCCAAGACGTCGCGGTAGCACGCGACTGCCCTGTCGTAGCGCGGGTCGGAACCGAGGTCGTGCAGGTTCAGGGTTGGCGCGATGCTGCGCCCGGGCACATGAACCCGGCTGCCCACCCGACCCGTTCGCGGTCTGCGAGTGCGGCCACACCCTCGCCTCCCACCTGCGCGGCGACAAGCCCCTGCTGGACCGGGTCGCCGCCCGAACAGGTCCGGGCGTCAAGCTCGGCCTGCCTACGGCGGAATCGTCAAAGCGTGGACCCCAGCCAACGGCGGCAAATCCTCGGCGCACACCACGACCCGCAGCTGACGGACGGTCATTGCTCTAGGCTCCTCTCGCTCCCCTGGCAGGGGAGACATCGCCTCAGACTCTCACCGTCGAGCCGGCGAGCGGCCGTCCGGTGCTTGGCAGTCGGTGCGAGTTGAGGCAAGGTGAGGCGGTGACGTCTCACCATCCGAACCAGTACGTGACTAAGCCGCTCACTCCTGAGACGTGGGCTGATTTCGCTGCTCTGGTGGAGGCGAACAACGGCGTGTGGGGTGGTTGTTGGTGCATGGGGTTCCACCCCGAAGGGATCACCAAGGACAGCACGGCTGCGGATAACCGCGCGGCCAAGCGTGCCCACGTCGACAACAAGACCGTTCATCAGGTGCTGGTCTACCGCGACGACGAGTGTGTGGGCTGGATCCAGTACGGACCGCCGGCCGAGGTGGCCACGATCCAGAATCCCAAGGCCTACGAGAGGGAACTCGATGACCTACCTGACTGGCGGATCGGCTGCGTGTTCACCGGCAGCAAGCACCGACGCGACGGCGTGGCACAGGCGGGGCTTGCTGGGGCGCTGAGCGCTATCAGCAAAGCCGGCGGGGGCATCGTCGAGGGCTACCCCGAGCAGCTGGAGGGGCGCGGACCGCAGCGAGGCGCCTACCTGCACACCGGCCCGGAAAGCCTCTTCGAGGAGTTCGGCTTCGTCCGTGACCGTCGCATCGCGAAGTGGCGCTGGGTCATGCGTGCGACTGTTGCTTGCCAGTCAGGAGGCTAGGAGGAGCACGGCGTACTTGACGAAGTCGCGACGCAGTCGATCCCATGAGGTGCCCCGATGAACGAACGTCCGCCCTTACCGCCGTTCACGGCCACGACCGCCGCACAGAAGGCGCGCGGAGCCGAAGACGCCTGGAACAGCTGCAACCCCGAGCGGGTCTCGCTCGCCTACACGCACGACAGTCGTTGGCGCAACCGGGACACCTTCTTGCATGGTCGGGACGACATCGTGGCGTTCCTGCATCAGAAGTGGGCCCGCGAGCTGGAGTACCGGCTGATCAAGGAGGTCTGGACGTACGGCGACAACCGAATCGCCGTTCGGTTCGCGTACGAGTCACACAACGTCGACGGCCAGTGGTTCCGGTCCCACGGCAATGAGAACTGGGAGTTCGACGAACATGGCCTGATGCGGCAGCGGCACGCCAGTATCAACGACATCGCGATCGACGGCGCGGATCGGCTCTTCCACTGGGACCGATCGGGACCTCGACCTTCGGATCACCCCAACCTGACCGAGCTAGGCCTCTAGACCGCCAGGGCTCTTCACCGCGCCGAGGTCGGCGAGCCAGTCGTCGACGACGGCGCCGTTACGGAGGTTGCGGCTAATGGGGCTGGATCGGCGGCGGCGCGGACAACGAGCGGAGCGGTGACAACCGATCCATCGGCGAGCTCAAACTGTGCCCACAGCCGGTATGCACCGGGCCGGTCGAATCGCACGTGCAGGTCGAGGTCGGGCCCGAACTTTGTGCCGGGCAGCGCCAGCACGGGGCGACCGCGGCTGTCGAAGGTCTCGGCATGCCGGTGGGCGAACGTCGAACCGTCGGCGCGCATCACCACCACGTGGCCGGCGGCACCCAGGTATGGCTGCAGGTCGTCGACCTCACCGGTCGGCCTGCCGTTGGCGCCGACGCGGTTGAACGAGAGGGTGAAGTCGCTGTCACCGCCGACCGTGGCGCGGCCGTCGAGGGCGATGCGGACGCCGTGGCCCGTCCAGGTGCGCACGTCGGCGGCGGGCACAGAGACCGGCGGGGGCTTGCGGCCGGTGACGGTGAGGGTGTGGTTGTCGAGTACGTCGGCTATCTGCCCGTTCCGCCGGAACTCGGTGTGCACATCGTACTGACCGGCCGTCGGGAGCGTGACGTCGACGGAGTAGACGCCTGCGGTGGCTATGGGTTCGGGGTGGCAGTGGGCGAACGTGCCGAGGTCGGAGCGGGCGATGATCATGTGCATCCACACCTGGTGGGTGCGGACCAGGTCGGAGACCAGCTGGCCGGTGGCGGCGTCGCGGACCTCGACCGTAAGGCGCGTCGGGTGCCCTGCGACGACGGTGGCCGGTGCAGCGATGGTGACGGTCAGGCCGGCCTCATCGGGGCTGACGGGGAGGACGTCAGCCTCCTCCATGACGCTCATCGCCGGGCGCATCGGCATGCCCATGCCTTCCGACCAGGACAGGACGCCGTTCATGCCGCGTTCGGCCTGGTCGGTTCGGCTGAGCCAGGTGAACCCGAACCCGAGGGCAAGCGCCACGATTGCGACGCCCACGAGGTAGGCGGAGTTGGCAACTCGGGTACGAACCGGCTGGTGAGTGATCGCATGGGCCGTTGGCGGTGCGGTG
>JBOHDX010000005.1:0-27280 GCA_050700835.1 Nocardioidaceae bacterium | reverse complement strand
GGGCTCATCCCCGCGTGAGCGGGGAGCACCCCGTCACACTCGGTGACGAGTCCCGGCGGATGGGGCTCATCCCCGCGTGAGCGGGGAGCACAGCCAGCGCAGAATCAGCGTCCACAGGCCCGGGGGCTCATCCCCGCGTGAGCGGGGAGCACGAATAGCGCGTCCGTCTCGTATGCTATGACGTGGGCTCATCCCCGCGTGAGCGGGGAGCACCTGCAACTGTGACCCGTCGATAGTGGGCAGCAGGGCTCATCCCCGCGTGAGCGGGGAGCACCGTCTTGGGTTTGGTCATGGTGTGCCTCCGGTGGGCTCATCCCCGCGTGAGCGGGGAGCACAAGTCGGGGACGGGGGAGACGCAGGGTGTGGAGGGCTCATCCCCGCATGAGCGGGGAGCACCGCCGATCCCAGTCCCAAGCCGACGCGGCCAGGGGCTCATCCCCGCGTGAGCGGGGAGCACGTTGCCTGCCCGGAGAAAGAAGGCAATACGGTGGGCTCATCCCCGCGTGAGCGGGGAGCACTGTGGTCCTTCAGGCGGGCTCTCTGTAGGGGGGGGCTCATCCCCGCGTGAGCGGGGAGCACACGCTACAATCGCCGGGGCATACTGCCCGGCTGGGCTCATCCCCGCGTGAGCGGGGAGCACGGGCACGGTGTCAGAGCGCGAGGTAGAACGTAGGGCTCATCCCCGCGTGAGCGGGGAGCACGAGTCCGAAACTGGCGGGGCGTATGCCCGCGCGGGCTCATCCCCGCGTGAGCGGGGAGCACCGGGAAACACCGACTCCTCAGGGATCGCGCTGGGGCTCATCCCCGCGTGAGCGGGGAGCACTGGGTGGCCCCGTCGCCGCCGTTGCCGTGGGGGGGCTCATCCCCGCGTGAGCGGGGAGCACTTCTGGTCCCGCTGCAAGACGGTCCGGATGTCGGGCTCATCCCCGCGTGAGCGGGGAGCACCGCGAACGGGTGGACCGGGTAAACGGGGATCGGGGGCTCATCCCCGCGTGAGCGGGGAGCACACGGAGTCGAACCGCATGAACGCGAAGTAGCCGGGCTCATCCCCGCGTGAGCGGGGAGCACGGCGTGTCCGCGATGATCCTGGACTCGCAGCTGGGCTCATCCCCGCGTGAGCGGGGAGCACAACCCTCACCGCGTGGGCCCGATCGTCGACCCGGGCTCATCCCCGCGTGAGCGGGGAGCACGTCTCCTACACCGGCCTGGACTCCACCACCCCGGGCTCATCCCCGCGTGAGCGGGGAGCACTCTTGCTGACCTGCGACTCTACTCGAGGAAGGGACCGTACTGATTCACTTTGGCTTGCGAGCATTGCGCATGCGGCCGACGCTGCTCCAGCCTCGCCTGAGCGCAGGCACACCGGCGTACTCTGACGGCCGGCGCATCAGCCACACGCCGTCGAAATCTTCGGGGATCCAGTCGTGCCGGTGGAAACGGTACTGGAGACCCTGTTCGGTGTCGGCTTGGTGGATCATGATCGCCTTGCCGTCCTTGCAAAGCTCAAGAACGCGGAGCCACATGAGTTCGCGTACACGATGGGAGATCTGACCGACGAAGACCCCGGGGCTGATCTCGAGGAGCCAACGGGTGAGGTGCCCCCGGAGCCCCGCCGGACAGGCAGTGAGGACGAGCACTACCACGGGAGCTCCTCGATGCCATGGCCGTAGGCGGTGCCTGCGGTGACAGTACGATCGCCGCCGTCCCACAGGTGGACAACGTTCCACTCCTGCTCAACGTCGCTGTGATCAGGGATCAGCAACCGACGGGTGTCACGGGCGCATCGCTCGAGGATGCGCCCGTCCTTTACCGCGCCACGCATGGCCCGGCGGGTTTCCCCGGGAATGTCCTCGGGATTCGAGGCAGCGACGTCGAAGGCGACGGGTAGGGCAATCTCGGCCTTGTAGAGATCGGCGATGTCGAAAACAAACGATCGCGAGTGGCCGGTGTGGACGAAGCCGAGGCCCGGTGAGCACCCGATCGCCACGATCACCGCGTGGACGACACCGTACAAACACGTCGTGGCCGCCGAGAGGGCCTGGTTGATCGCGTTGGTACCTTCGAAGTCCTTGACATCGTAGTCCCGACGGGACCAGTCGACTCCGGTCCTCTCGGCGTGGGCCTTGTAGAGCCGCCGGACGCGTGCGCCCTCACGCCCCCGGAGCTGTTGCATCGTCGACTTGGAGACGTCCTCCTCGGGGAAACGGAGCTGATACATCTGCCGCGCAACACGTAACCGCGTCGACTGGTTCGAGAAGGCGGCGGCCTGAGCTTCCAGCAGCCGACTCGACTGGGAGAGGCCACGTCCGTGGGCGTAATACCGCACGCCTCGTTCGCCGATCCAAACAGCAGTGGCGCCGCTCTCGGCGAGGAGCACCATCGCCTGGTGGCTGACGGTGCTTCCCGGACCAAGAAGAAGAGCCCCCAGGGTCGCGGCAGGAATGTGCACGACACCACGCTGGTCTGCTGCCGTGATGGCGTTGCCATCACGATGGATCACCGACCGTTCGACATACACAAAACTCAGCCTGTCTTGGGCTCGAACGAGTTCGGAGATGTCGACCGGTCGCGGCCCTGGGATCTCCTTCATCGCGACGGCGCAAGCGTGATGAGGCCGCAGCCATAGCCCTTCGCCTTCCCGACACCGGCGTTGAGCGAGCTGCGAAATTGATCGGAATCAAGCACTCTGAGAAGTCCGTCGAAGGTGGCGACTGACAAGGTGACGGGCCGTGAATCCCCGCCGGAGCAACGCGAGAAGCTGAGCATGCGACGGCTGGTGACCGATCCGGAGAGGACGTTGAAGCCCCAGTCGGCACTCCGGTGCCGAAGCCACTCCTCCTGCTGTGCCACCGTTACGTGCCCGTAGCGCTTGCCACGACCTCCGTCAGGATTCCGGCGGCTGTGAACGGGGTTGGCCGTAAGCCGGAACACCCACTCCTGTCCGTACGCCAACCGGGCCAGGAAGCCATCGGTCGAGACCGTACGCCAACCGCTGGTCGACGCGGCTGGCCAACCTGCCTGCTCGATGACGTGGGTCAGGTCGGGCTCGCTAGGGCTGCTGACGTAGAGGGTGCATGTGTTGCGGTTCGTCTCGACGCGCCAAAGGATCCGGCCGTTGGTCAAATCGGCGTCGGTCCCGGGGGGGAACGCCAGCATCACGGCAGCGTGCACGCGCTGTGGCGACGAAAGCAAGTGCCGGGTTCCGCGCCTGGCTGGGTTGAGATGCATCTGCGTGAGGAACATCAGGCCCCTCCGTACGCCGCGAGGAAGTCGGGCTCCACGCGTCCATCCGTGTTTGTCACCTCGACCGGGGTTGGGCGGACGACATCGCGCCAGCCGTACTCCCGGCGTACGGGATCGAAACTGAGAGGTACGTCGCGTGAGGTCTCGGCAAGGGGGGTCCCTGGCGCGGTGTCGAGGACGAGATCGAGATGTACGCGTGGCCCTTGCTGTCGCCGGTACCAAGGAGCAGCCTGCCAATCGGCGCCACGTAGCACCTCCTCCAAGTCCCCGTCGTGAAGGCCCATGCTGATCTCACCCATGGGTGCACAGGCACGGCGGCCGAGATAGAGCGGGAACCGCGGTGCGTGGATTGCCTCGTCGAGTCCCTCGAGAAGCTCTCGGTCGCCGGCCACTGCAGCGACGAAGACTGCATCGCTCAGGTAGTACCGGACCGACAGCGGCATCGACGTTGTCCTCCCGTCGGGAAACCGCCGGATCGCCGTCTGGAAGTCCCGCTCGATCCGGCCGCGCTGGTCCACCCGCACACCGAAGGCGAGCGCTGCAAGGTCCTCGATGGGATCCGTACGGCGGCGACCCTGGGCGGCAGCAAGCAAGCCGAGCACGCCGCTCTTGGTGGGCTCAGTGCGAGTATGGCGCTTGGTGTACCGGCTGGCGTCCCCCCAGGACTGAAGAGGGCCAGCGAGCCGCAGCAACAGCACGCTCACGCGCTCTCCTGCAGAGCCTCAAGTGCATGCTGCCCGACCTGTTCGACCAGCACGTCGAGCCCGACCCGCATCCCCGTTCCCTCGAGAGCGGCCGCGACATCGGAGCCGGCCGCCACGACGTACGCAGCAGACGGATTCGCGCTGTACGCGTCGTCCACCTCGCGGGCCTCGCGGGCAAGCTCGACCGCGGACTGTACCGAGAGCGAGACACCCGGCTTTGGCAGTATCGGGTCCTCGAACGCACCGACGAGGTTCACCGGACGCCTTGTGCGGATCTGAGCTACGACGGTGTCCGGAAGAGTGCCATTGGCGAACGTGTTCTGCTTGCCCGTGGGCATGCTGATGACGAACGAGCGCACGAAGGCCTCGACGGCGCGGACAGTGGTCTCGACGTCACCAATGTTCTCTAGGAGCTGGTCGAGGTTGATCGTGGCGTAGCGGTACAACGTGCTTGAGTTGAACTCCAGGACACCGATCATCCCGGCACCCGCGTCCTCGTCGTCGGGCTTGGCGTCGTCGACGGCCGTGAAGTAGTCGTATTCGGTCTCGACGGCGTGGGTGCTGATCGCGTGGGCGACCTGCACTGCCGCGTCGACGTTGTACGCGGTGTCGTCGGCGACCATCCGGCCGAACAGCGCGACCTCGATGCCGTTGCCGTCCTTCAGGGCCTTCCTCGCGTTGGCTTTGTCGATGTCCCCAAAGCGGCCGGTGAGCGCAAGTTCGGCGAGCCGATCAAGCTGCTGGCTGCTGATGAAGATGAGGTACTGGCTGAGATCGATGTCGATCGCGGGCGCCACGGCCGCCTCGCCCTTCTTGCGCCTGGGTTTCTCGAACTTGATCCCCGAGGCAGCGCCCATGACCTTCTTGGCCAGGTCGAGGGCCTGCTCGGTGCTCAGCGAGCCGTCGAGCGTGCTGATGCGCTCGACAAGTTCTGCCATGATCCGACGGGTCCGGACGCCGCGGTCGGACGCGTCAAGATAGCTCGCGAAGTCGCGACGCGTGGCGCGCTTCCACGCCTGCGAGCTCACTCGGGCGCGTCGTACGCCGCCGAAAATCGCGGTCTTCGGGCTACCGGTGTCGTCGCGGTTGATGTTGCTGGACGGGACGGTCTGCAGCACGTGCAGGTCGATGAAGACGCTCACTCTTGGTCTCCTGTCTTGGCGGGAGTGTCCGCGTTGTCGCGGGTGGGACGATGGAAGTCGCGAGTCCAGCGCATCCGCACACCGTGGACTCCGGCAGGATGCTGTAGGTCGTAGAGATCTCGGGCGAGTGCGCCGTAGTCGAGCGGGATCCGTTCGCTGCGAAGCTGGCCGATGAGTCCGCGAAGGTGCTGCAGTGCGCCATTGAGATCAGACGTCCGGGTCAAGGCCCGGAATCGGCGTTCGACTCCTGGCGCAGCAGGGGCAAGTTTGAGACGCGCCACGGCGCGTCCCAGGCTGTTGGCGCGCCCTGATGCACTCATCCCGACGTCACGCCTCGACTGTTGGTGGGTCGCGAAGAGCATCAGCGAGGAGATCGCGGCGAGCTCGGCCCTGCTCGGAGCGTCGCCGCGGCCGAGAAGCCGCTCGGGCATCCCCTCGAAGATGTCCCAGGCATCCGGGTCCAGGCCTGTGACGGACGGCGTCACCCGCCGTAGCCGGGCCAGCGTTGCTACGGCCTTCGGGCTGTCGGCTTGGTAGGCACCCTGGAGCTCTGCCGCCCTTCGGCTGACGTAGTTGGCGAGCACCTTGGAAACGGTCGGTGCGCAGTCGGCGATCGACTCCGTGTCGGCTTCGCTAGTTGTTTCGTCTATGGTCATTCGAGTCCTCCTGTTTCCCGCTCGACAGGGCCGAGTTGAACGTGGTTCGTAGTCGGTGGTGGAAGCAAATCTCCGCCACAGCGGCATCGAGGTAGACGGTCCCGGAGCCTCGGGGGACTTCGCGACCGATCCAGGCGGCCGGACCCGCACCGCGGACTAGGGATCCCCCTATCCCGACCACCACGCCGGACACCGTCCGCTGCCATTCCGGGCGCACCTCGTCGCGGGCACTGTCCGACCGCAGCATGCGTAGCCAGGACCGGTAGGGGAGATCCAGCGCGGCGTACCCACGCTCCCGTGCCGCGGCGCGCGCATTTTGCGGCACATCGCCAGAGGCGCCGGCAGCCTCGGCGAGTTCCGCCGCCAGGGTTCCGAGCGCACGTACCGCGTTGTCGACGTCCTGCACAGCATCGACTGCGAGCGCAGTGAGCCACTGCTTCTCGATGACCTCGATCGGAAGGTCAAGCAGGTCGTCAGTGGAGCCACCAACGGTGGCATTCTTGCCGGGACCTCGGCTCGGCCCATATGATAGCCCGACCGCTCTGAGTCGAAGTGCCGTTTCTGACTGAAGCAACCCGTCCGCATGCAGTCTCGCGAGCCACTCACTCCAGCGCGCAGGCGGTGTTTGCTGCTGGTCAGGCGTAAGCGAAAGCAGGCTAGCCAGTCCTCGCCAAATGGCCTTATTAGGATCGTGCTTGACAGGAAGAGCGCGCCGGTCAGACTTGGAATCGGAAGGAACCACCCTCCAGCTCGTCATCCATTCATGCTGGAATCGATTAACTGGGTCAAGAGACCTTCCGTAAGTCAGCACGACTCCCGTGACTTGGCCTTCGCCCCCAACGAGCCGAATCTGTCGACTCTGCCAAGTCAGCAGCTCAGCGGGCCCGTTGGGTGCTGAAAACTCCCAAGGCTCTCTGTCTAACACCTCCCAGGTTGCGCTGTCGGCCGAAGCAACGACAACGGGAAGCGGTAGGTTAAGGAGCAGAGTCTCGAAGAGACTCGCCCCTTCGATCACCACGAGCCCTAGGTTCCCGCACCAGGCAATGCCGTTTTCCGCAGCACCGCTCGAGTAACACTTGCCGCGGATCACACGCGGGTCGCCATTCGTACCCGATTTGGTCCCCCCCGTGTCGAACGCCTGACTGTGAACCAGCCACCGGGCAGCCTCGGCAAAGGAAAGAACGGTCACCCCATCTGCCGAGCGCGTGGCAAAGTGTCGAAATCCATCCCGGTTCGGGACATCCGCAATGAGCCTCACCACCTCCCCAACTTCCCTGCTCGTCGCGGTGAGCCTTGCAACTTGGAAGAACGGCGTCTCCGGGTGGAGAAGGTCGAAGCGGTCGAGGTAGCGGTCGAGGTACGCCTCGATGGGCTCCGTGTCGAAGGATCCGCGTCTCCACAGCCTGCCCCATGCTTCCGTTCCCCGTGCCTCGGGGTGGCTACGCCGCAGGATCGCCAGGAGCAGGCGAAGAATGGCTACGTCCTGCGTCGGGATCTCCCCTGCAAGGCCCACAAGATCGTGCGCCTGGGCGAAGACAGCGCGCAGCGACATCTCTGCGAGAGCACCGGAGGTCGTTCGGACGCGAATCCAAGGCTCGGCGGTCAGGTCGAACGACGGCTCGGTCATGCTGCCTCCTCTTGGGTGAACATCAAGCCTGCGTCCTGGGTATAGCTCAGGTCGAAACCGCCGACGGTGGTCCGCCAGTCGGCATCCAGGTGAATGACGAGCTGTCCGGCGAGCCAACGGGAGTGCTGCCAGCCCTCGTGACCGTCTGCCTCAAGCGCGTCGAGCGTGCCGGCGAATGTCGACGGGCTCGTCATGGCCAGCGGGAGGCGTACGGTAACCGCGGCGAGCGCGCGGGCAACGTCGTCGTCGGGGATGCCGCCGTTGAGTGTCGGAATCATCTGCCCGGAGTATTGGCTCCCGTCGTCGATGAAGCGGACCGCGCCGTCGACTCGCTGCACGACGATCACCTCTATACCGTCCTCGCTGTCGCGGACTCGTGCGGCACCTCGGTCGTCGTCGGCCTCCTTAGCGGAGTCCTCCAGCAGGTTGACGAGGTCGCCCTCCAGTTCCGGGATGCTGCGGATCCGGAAGGCGTCGGCCCGGTCCCGGGCCTCGGCAAGATTGCGCGCATGCTTCTTGTCGGCCTTGCGCGCGACCTCGCGCCAGGCGGTCGGCACCGGCGGATCACTGCCGTAGGCCGCCTCCACGAGCGGGCGGATGTCATCTGGCAAAGTGAGCTGCGAGGTGCCCTTATCGGTGAGGCCCAAGACGCCGGCGGCGCGGAGGAGGCGGCTCTGCCCGTACACGCGCTGCGACCCGGGGTCGAAGCGAGGACCGCTCTCGGTCCACTCCCGCACTCCGGCAATCACCACCTGGGCCGATGCCATCGTGCTGGGCCGACGCCGCGGGTGCCTGTGCAGCCGGCCCACGCGCTGCAGCACCAGGTCGACGGGGGCCAGGTCGATGACCAGCGCGTCGAAGTCGACGTCGAGGGACTGCTCCAGCACTTGGGTGCCGACCACGATCCGGCGGTGCGGCCTGCGTCCGTCGGGGCCGAGCTCGTCACGGAGGGTGGCCTCCCGCTGTGCTCGATGCGTCGCGATGAAACGTGAGTGGTGCAGCACGACATCGTCGCCGTAGCGCACACGCAGGGCTTGCGCTGTCTCCTGGGCTCGGCGGACGGTGTTGCGGATGACTGCCACGCAGCCACCGTCCACAAGCCAGTCGTCCAAGACCGCGGTGAGGGCCTCGAGGTCGTCATCGATCGTCCGGACGGAGACCACGGTCTGCTCCGGCGGCGAGTCGTCGGCAGCGGTCGTGACGACGGCGGAGCTAACGGTCGTCACGAGCGGGTAAGCCGCTGTCCCGTTCAGGGCAACGAATGGTAGGTCGAGGCCGGCCCGGTAGGCGTTGGCCAGCTCCTGGCGCTGCGCGCTCGGCAGCGTCGCAGAGAGCAGGATGACCGGCACACCGTACGCCGCTAGCCACTCGAGTGCCCGGCACAGGTACATCCGCATGTAGTCGTCCGCGGCGTGGACCTCATCGACGACCACGACCTTCCCCGCGAGGCCAAGCTGGCGGAGCACAACGTGCTTCGACTGCAGTGCCATGAAGAGCAGCTGGTCGACCGTGCCGACGACCATCGAGGCCAGGACGCCCTTCTTGCGGCCGGTGAGCCAGGCCTGGGCCAGTGCTTCGACCCGAGCACTCTGCGCGTCGTCGTCGTAGATGCCGGACACTCGTGAGGGACTGCGGAACAGGCCCCGATAGTCGTCGTTGAGCCCGGCCTTGCCATGTGCCAGGTAGGTACTGGCAACCCCGTCCCCATCCAGGTGGGAGATCCAGTCGAGGACACGGCGGAACAGTGCGTCGGCAGTCGCCATGGTCGGCAGCCCGAAGAAGAGACCGCCGCAGTCGAATCTCTGCGCAAGAACCTCGGCGGCCATCAGGGCAGCTTCAGTCTTGCCGGATCCCATCGTCGACTCGAGGATGATCAGCGGCGCGCCGGCGCAGTCTCTGGCGGCCTCCAGCGCGAGCCGTTGTACGGCGCGCGGTGTGCCTCGTACTCCGGGAAACCGGCGAGCCAGGTGCGCAGTGACATCTTCGGGAATGTCGACGGGCCGCCAGGGTTGTGGGAGGTCCAGCTCGCGCCAGGCAAGCGTCGCCCGATCCTTCCCAGTGGAGGTGTCGAACGGAAAGAGCTCGATGTTGGACGCGAGCCAGTCGCACACGATGACCGCTCCGGTCAGTAGCGACTGCACCGTGGGGCTCAACTGATGCGTGGCCCACACGGGCAAATAAACGTCGGCCCCGGTGTACGCCGCCATCTGGTCGAGGATCTCGTCCTGCACTTTCTGCCACGCGGCGTCGCCGATGAGGTGGTCACGGGCGGCGAGCCACTGCAGCTTCCCGCTGGTGGGTGGCACGCCATGGTGGCCACCGACCACGACTGCGTAGGTTCGAGCAGACCGGGGATCGGCGGCGTACCTCGCGCGGAGCCACCGGGCGAGGATCGCGTGACCGACAAGCCCGTGTGGCGCCTTGGAGAACTCGGTTGTGTCGCGCGGCGGTCGCATACCGTACTCGCGCATCTTGTCCGCCAGGGCAGGCACCTTGGCCGCGAACGGCGGTGAACACTTGCCGATGTCGTGAGATCCGGCGAGCCATCGCAGCAGCATTTGGCCGTCGCGGGCTGTCGCCGGAAGTTCCTTCTGGATCCCCTGCCGCACGTTGGTGGGCAGCCAGTTCCAGACCAACGGGGCAACGTCAGCGGAGTCGAGCAGGTGTTGCACTAACGGTAGCCATGCATCTGCGTCGCGACCCGAGGACTTGCCCCAGACACAGACAGCCGCGTCGCTCCAAACGGGCGGTGGGCCTGCATTGCCTGGCATGTCCCTCACGCTAGGCCACCAATCCGACACTCGGCGTGAGAATGGACGCATTCGCAAGCACGGAACCGGGAGGCCGTGTGACGACTGGCCCCAACGGTCCGAGACCGGATCGCGGGTGCTCTACGCTCTGCCGTCGTGACCCGACGACTCGCCGTGCTGGTGAACCCAACGGCTGGCAAGGGCCGCGGCGAGCGGAACGCGGCCAGAGCCCTGCCCGTGCTCCGCAACGCCGGCCTGGACATGGTGGAGCTGCGTGGTCGGGACGCCGACGAGGCCGAGGATCTGGCACGCGACGTGGTTGCCCGGGGCGTCGACGGGTTGGTGGTGGTGGGCGGCGACGGGATGGCGAACCTGGCCGCGCAGGTGCTCGCCGGCACCGACATCCCGTTCGGGATGATCCCGTCCGGCACCGGCAACGACGTGGCCCGCTATCTCGACCTGGATCGCAAGGACGCGGCCCGGGCCGCGCACGTGGTGGTCGGCGGCCGGACCAGGAGCATCGACCTGGCCGACGTGGACGGCACCAAGGTGGTCACGGTGGTGTGCACCGGGTTCGACTCCAAGGTCAGCGAGCGGGCGAACCACATGACGTGGCCGCGCGGGCAGATGCGCTACAACCTCGCCACCCTGTCCGAGCTGCGCGTGTTCCAGCCCATCCAGTACGCCTTGGAGCTGGACGGGGAGCGGGTCGAGCTGGACGCGATGCTGGTGGCCGTTGGCAACGGCCGCTCCTATGGCGGCGGGCTGCGCATCTGCGAGGGCGCCGAGCTCGACGACGGGCTCCTCGACGTCGTGATCATCAAGCCGATGAGCAAGCCCGAGCTGGTCCGCGTCTATCCCAGGCTGTTCAAGGGCACCCACGTGACCCACCCGGCGTACGAACATCACCGGGTCGCCTCGGTGTCGATTCATGCGTCCGGCCTTGTCGGCTACGGAGACGGCGAGCGGATCGGCGCACTGCCGTTCACCGTGCGGGCCCTCCCAGGCAGTCTGCGGGTGTTCGTCCCCTGACCGAACTCGCCCTGACCGTACGCTGGCGGGCATGATCCCCCCGGCGAAGCGGTACCAACGCTTGAAGGCGGACCAGACTCATCCCGCCTTCGCGGCGTTCGCCGGGGGCTACGACTTCACCCTCGACCCGTTCCAGGTGGACGCCTGCCGTGCGCTCGAGGACGGCCACGGTGTCCTGGTCGCCGCACCCACCGGTTCGGGCAAGACGGTGGTCGGCGAGTTCGCCGTGCACCTGGCGCTCCAGCGGGGCAACAAGTGCTTCTACACCACGCCGATCAAGGCGCTGTCCAACCAGAAGTACGCCGACCTCGTCCGCCGGCACGGACCCGACAACGTCGGACTCCTGACCGGGGACAACACCGTCAACGGCGACGCGCCGGTGGTCGTGATGACTACCGAGGTTCTCCGCAACATGCTGTACGCCGGCTCCGGCACGCTCACCGGTCTCGGCTACGTCGTGATGGACGAGGTGCACTATCTGGCCGACCGGTTCCGCGGCGCCGTCTGGGAAGAGGTCATCATCCACCTGCCCGAGTCGGTCGCCCTCGTGTCGCTGTCGGCCACGGTGTCCAACGCGGAGGAGTTCGGCGAGTGGCTGTCGGAGGTCCGGGGCAACACGGTCACCGTCGTCGAGGAACGCCGTCCGGTGCCGTTGTTCCAGCACGTCCTCGTCGGCCGGCGGATGTACGACTTGTTCGCCCAGGAGCAGCATCCTGGCGCGGTCTCGGCGGCGACGACCCGCGTCAACCCCGAGCTCGAACGCATCGCCCGCGACGACCTGGCGGCGACCAGGATCGGGCGCGGAGCCCGGCAGGGCGGCCGTCGTCCGGGCCGCGGACAGAGCTATGCCGCTCACCGGCAGCGGGGCCGGGCGTACACCCCGAGCCGGGTCGACGTGGTCGAACGCCTCGACGGCGCCGGGTTGCTGCCGGCCATCGTGTTCATCTTCAGCCGAGCCGGTTGCGCCGCCGCCGTCGAACAATGCCTCCGCACCAACCTGCGACTCACCACTGCCGACGAAGACCACGAGATCCGCGACTTCGTCGACGACCACTGCGCTGCCATCCCCGACGAGGACCTGCGGATCCTCGGCTACCACGAGTTTGCGGAAGCGCTCTCACGCGGTGTCGCTGCCCACCACGCAGGGCTCCTGCCCACGTTCAAGGAGTGCGTCGAGGAGCTGTTCAGCCGCGGACTGCTCAAGGTCGTGTTCGCCACCGAGACGCTGGCCCTCGGCATCAACATGCCGGCTCGCTCGGTGGTGATCGAGCGGTTGAGCAAGTGGAACGGCGAGACGCACGCCGACATCACACCGGGGGAGTACACCCAGCTGACCGGCCGCGCGGGGCGCCGAGGCATCGACATCGAGGGCCACGGTGTTGTGCTGTGGCAACCAGGGCTCGATCCCAAGCAGGTGGCGGGTCTGGCGTCGACGCGGACCTATCCGCTGCGCTCGTCGTTTCGCCCGTCGTACAACATGGCGGTCAACCTGGTACGGCAGTTCGGGCGGGAGCGGGCCCGCGAGCTGCTCGAGACGTCGTTCGCGCAGTTCCAGGCCGACCGGGCCGTGGTGGGGCTGGCCGCCCAGCTGCGGCGCACCGAGGAGGCGCTCGACGGCTACGCCGACGCCATGACCTGTCACCTCGGCGACTTCATGGAGTACGCCCGGCTCCGCAGTGCGCTGTCCGAGCGCGAGGCATACCTCGCACGGTCGCGGCGCCACGACCGACGCGACTCGGTGGTCGAGTCTCTGGACGCGCTGCGGCCCGGGGATGTGATCCTGGTGCCCGCCGGACGCTTCGCCGGGATCGCGGTGGTGATCGACCCGGGCACCCGCAGTGACCGGGACAGCCCACGTCCGCTGGTTCTCACTCTCGAACGGCACGCGAAGAGGCTGTCGATGAGCGACTTCCCGACCCCGGTGGAGGCGTTCACCACGTTGCGCGTGCCACGGACGTTCAACGCCAGAAGCGCGACGGCGAGGCGCGACCTTGCCTCGGCGTTGCGCAGCCGCACCCAGGGGTTCGACCCGCCGCCCACGTCACCCGGTCGGCCATCCGGTCGGCGCGACCACGCGCCCGGTGCCGACGATGAGCAGGTCACCCGGCTCCGCGCGCAGATCCGTGCCCACCCGTGCCACGCGTGCGCGGACCGGGAGGACCACGCCCGATGGGCGGAGCGCCACCAGAAGCTGGAGCTGGACGCCGTCAACCTGAGGCGCCGGATCGAGCAGCGCACCAACAGCATCGCCCGCGAGTTCGACCGCATCTGCGAGGTGCTGGACGCGCTGCACTACCTCGACGGCGACACGGTGACGGCCGACGGGCAGCGACTGCAGCGCCTCTACACCGAGCTGGACCTGGTGGCCGCCGAGTGCCTGCGCCTCGACACGTGGCAAGGGCTGACCCCGCCGGAGCTCGCGGCCTGCATCAGTGGTCTGGTGTACGAGTCGCGCAACCCCGAGGACGCCGGTGCCCCGCAGCTGCCGCGCGGCCCGGTGGGCGGGGTGGTCGCGGCGATGACGGCGATCTGGTCCGGGCTGGAGGCGGTCGAGCGCGACCACCGGGTCTCGTTCCTGCGAACCCCCGACTTCGGCTTCGCCTGGGCGGCGTACCGTTGGGCTGCCGGCGCCTCGCTCGACAGCGTGCTCACCGACGCCGACATCGCCGCCGGCGACTTCGTCCGCTGGGTCAAGCAGCTGCTGGACGTGGTCGACCAGATCGCCGACGCCGCCGGCGACACCGACCTGCGAGCGGTGGCCCGGGCGACCGGTGAGTCGCTGCGCCGCGGCGTCGTGGCGTACTCCTCGGTCAGCGCCTGAGCCGTCTCACTCGAGGTCCGCGATGGCATCCACGACCCGGACGGCGCTGCCGCCGAGGTTCCACCGCTGCGCGAACGTCACGAAGTCGTCCGACACCGGTCCGATCGCCAAGTCCGGGGAGCCGAGGTCGATGTCGGTGGCCACCCGCACCACCGTCGGAGCGACGTCGAGGTAGTCGGACGCCTCGCGGATCCGCACCTTGACCCCCGGCTTGATCGCCGACGCACGGTCCTGTGCGGCGGCGCGGACGCCGTCAAGGTCGGCGTACGCGGCGAGCAGGGCCGCGGCGGTCTTGTCACCGACACCTGCCACGCCGGGCAGCCCGTCCGAGGCGTCGCCCCGCAGGGTGGCGAAGTCGGCGTACTGCGCTGGCTGCACGCCGTAGCGCTCCCGCACCGCGGCCGCGTCGATCCGCTCGTGTCGCCCCACACCGCGGGCGATATAGAGCACCCGGATCGCCCGGTCGTCGTCGACGAGCTGGAACAGGTCCCGGTCGCCGGTGACGATCTCGACCGGTCCATCCCAACCGGTCGCAAGCGTCCCGATGATGTCGTCCGCCTCGTAGCTCGCGGCGCCGACCACCGTGATCCCGAGCAGAGCCAGGGCCCCGGCGATCAGCGGCACCTGCACCGACAACAGGTCCGGTGTCTCCTCGACGTCGGGACCCGCGGGAACCTCCTCGACGACTCGGTGCGCCTTGTAGGACGGGATCAGGTCGACGCGCCACTGCGGCCGCCAGTCGTTGTCCCAGCACGCGGCCAGAGCGACCGGCTGGTAGTCGGCGACGAGGCGGGCGATGAAGTCGAGCAGTCCCCGCACGGCGTTCACCGGAGTCCCGTCGGCGGCGCGCAACGAGTCGGGCATTCCGAAGAAGGCGCGGAAGTACAGGGAGGCGGTGTCGAGCAGGAGCAGGCGTCCCGCAGCAGGGGTGGTCACGACGGAATCCTGCCCCATGACGGATCGGCCTCGTGATCTGCGCCCTGCCGGGGCACACTGACCGCGTGAGACTCCGAGCAGTCGTTCCCTTCGTCTCGTTAGCTCTCGGACTGGCCGCCTGCGGGTCGGGCGCGGCCGACCAGCCGTCCACCGCCACAACACAGACCACCGCTCTCCACTCCACCGGCACGCAGTCCACCGGCACAGAGAGCACGCCGACGGTGGCACGAACACCGCGGCGGGTGACGAAGCTCCTGGTGGTTCTGGAGGAGAACCACGGTGCGCGCTCCGCGCTGGCTGGCATGCGCTATCTACGACTGGAGGCGAGGATCTACGGTCGCGCCGCGCGCTACTTCGCCCTCTCCCACCCGTCGCTGCCCAACTACCTGTCCATCGCCGGCGGCTCGACCTTCGGCATCCAGGACGACAACAACCCGCAGGCACACCACCTGCGGGGCCGATCGGTGTTCGGGCAGGTGCTGGCGTCGCGCCGCCGCGCGGTGACGTACGCCGAGAGCATGACCCGCCGCTGTCAGCAGTTCAACGCGGGCCCGTACGCGGTGCGGCACAACCCGTGGACCTATTTCGTCTCCGCAGGAGAGCGGCGGGGCTGTCTGCGCCACGACATACCCGCCGGCAGCACCGCACGGGGTCCTCTGCACAACGCCGTCAGGTCCGGGCGGCTGCCGGCGTTCGGGCTGCTGGTCCCGAACGTGCTCCACGACGCGCACAGCGCCTCACTCGCGAGCGCCGACACGTGGCTGAGGCATTGGCTGATCCAGATCAAGCGTGGCCCCGACTACCGGGCCGGGCGGCTGGCGATCCTGGTCACCTTCGACGAGGACGGCAACCACTCGTCGGCCAACCAGGTCCTGACCGTGCTGATCACGCCCTCGGTCCGCCACGTCGTCGTGCGCCGGCGGCTGTCGCACCTGGCCCTGTCGGCCACGGTGTCCCGCCTCGTCCACCGCGCGCCGCTGCGTAAGGCGCACCGGCGCCCCGACATCCTGCGGGCGTTCGGGGTGCCGCACTGACCGTCAGGGCGGTTCGGGCCAGGTCGGGACAGCGCGTACCGCTGGCTCCGCCGCCAGCGCCCAGCCACCCGCTCACCGGTGTTCCGACCCGTAGGCTGCGGGCGTGACCGATGACGTTCGTTCCCGACTCGACCGTGCCTGTTCAGCCACCAGTGCTGCTGAGGTGGACGCGCTGCTGGTCTCACCTGGCGCCGACCTTCGCTACCTGACCGGCTACCAGGCGTTGCCGCTCGAGCGGCTGACCTGCCTGGTGGTGACCGCCGACGGTGATCCCACCCTCGTCGTGCCGGCGCTCGAGCGCTCCGCGGCGCTGGCATCTCCGGTCGGAGACCTCGGCATCTCCGTGGTCGCCTGGCACGAGACCGACGACCCGTACTCCCTGGTCGCCTCCATGCTTCCGGCCAAGGGCGTCGTCGGCCTGGACGACCACATGTGGGCGGAGAAGGTCTTGGCCTTCCGCGACGCGATGCCGCAGATGCGCCAAACGCTGGCCGGCGGCGTCCTCAACCGGCTGCGGATGCGCAAGTCCGAGCACGAGGTGGCGGCCTTGCGGGAGGCCGGCGCCGCGATCGACCGGGTGCACCGCCGGATGGGGGGGTGGCTGCGACCCGGGCGTACCGAACGCCAGGTCGGCGCCGACATCGCCGACGCGATCCTCGAGGAGGGCCACGCAACGGTCGACTTCGTCATCGTCGGCTCCGGACCCAACGGTGCCTCGCCGCACCACGACCTGTCCGACCGAGTGATCGAGGCCGGTGACCCCGTCGTGATCGACATCGGAGGCAGCGTCACGTCCGGCTACCGCTCGGACTCCACCCGCACCTACGTCGCCGGGGGCGAGCCGCCGCCGGACTTCGCCGCCTACTACGCGGTCCTGCTGCAGGCCCAGCGGGCCCAGTGCGAGTACGCCCGGCCCGGCGTCACCGCGGAGTCGGTGGACGCGGTCGGCCGCCGGATCATCACCGAGGCCGGCTACGGCGACCGGTTCATCCACCGGACCGGTCACGGCATCGGCCTGCAGACCCACGAGGAGCCCTACATCGTGGAGGGCAACTCGCTGCTGCTCGAGCAGGGCATGGCGTTCTCGATCGAGCCGGGCATCTACCTCGAGGGCCGGCACGGCGCCCGGATCGAGGACATCGTGGTGTGCACCGGGGACGGGGTGGAGCGGCTCAACCGGTCACCTCGTGAGCTGGCGGTCCTGAGCGGCTGAACGGCCCGGCCGATCAGCGCGGGCTCAGCCACTCCCGCCGCTAGGGTGTCGCCCGTGGAAGACATCGACCGTGCGATCCTGCGGCTGCTCACCCAGGACGGCCGGCAGTCGTTCACCGATCTGGGCAAGGCCACCGGCCTGTCCACGTCGGCCGTGCATCAGCGCGTACGCCGGCTCGAGGCGCGCGGAGTGATCCGCGGGTACGCCGCCGAGGTCGACCACGAGGCGGTGGGTCTGCCGCTGACCGCGTTCATCTCGATCCGCCCGATCGACCCTAGTCAGCCGGACGACTCGTCCGACCGGCTGTCAGCGCTGCCGGAGATCGAGGCCTGCTACTCGGTCGCCGGGCAGGAGAGCTACATCCTGCTGGTGCGGGTCGCGACCCCGGTGGCCCTGGAGGATCTACTGGCGCGAGTGCGCGCCGCGGCCAACGTCTCGACCCGTACCACGATTGTGTTGTCGACACCGTATGAGAAGCGCCCGCCGGCGGTGTGACGGTTGTAGCCTGAACCCGGTCCCGGGGTCGGGAGGTCTGATGTCCGGTCGGCACCTCAGCGTGCCGTCGAGGGGAGGCCATCGGCCTGGTCGGGTGGTCGTCGGCGTGGTGGTCGTCGTCCTCGCTCTGGTCGTCGGTGCTGTCGTGGTCCGCAATCTCCGCAACGATGCCGCGCAGGCGGCGTGCGCGAAGTCGGCGCAGGTCGTCGTCGCTGTCCCGAACGAGCTGGTCCCCCTCACCAGTCGGGCCGTGCGGACGATGGGCACGCCCGCCGGCGTCAGCGACCGCGGCTGTCTCACTCTCGACGTCCTCGGTCTCGACGCATCGTCCGCCGTCGCCCAGATGGCCGGCCAGGCCGCTGGTGGCTCCACCGTGTGGATCCTCCAGAGCCGCGAACAGCTGCCCGCCGGGTCCTCGACGGTGCGCGTGCTGGGCTCGGCCGCGTCGACGCCGGTCGTGGTGGTGCGTTCCCACCGCAGCGCCCGGGGTCGGCCGTCGACCTGGACCAAGGCGATGTCGAGCGCCGGGTTCGTCCTGCCCGACCCGGTCCAGGATCCCGCCAGTTGGATGACGATCGGGGCACTGGCCGACGAGCACGGATCGCCCACCAGTCGGCGACGCCTGGTCGACCGGGTCATCGCCGCACAGATCGCCAGGTTCCGATTCGTACCGGACGCGGTGGAGCTGCTCGGCAGGGCCGTGGTCTACAGCCGCAACGCTCTCGTGATCCCCATCCCCGAGCAGCAGTACATCGCGGTGTCGACGCGTCACGCGTCCTGGCAGCTCGACGTCACCGTACCGGCCGATGGGACCGTGTTCCTCGACTATCCCGTCGTGGTGCGCACGGACACCGGCCCGACCGCGGCTGCCGTGGCCCAGCAGCTGGTGAGGTACTTCGCCTCGTCGAACGGGCAGACCGCGCTGGGAGCGGCCGGATTCCGCAACGCGGCGGGCGACGTGCTCAATGCGCGGAGCCTGACCGGTACGCTGCGGCGGCTGCGGATGCCGCCGGCCACGGCGGAGATCTCGACGTGGCGCAAGGCGCAGACGGCGGCGTCGTCAAGCTGAGCCGTGGCGGGCACGGGGACCGAGTCGTGAGCACAAGGAATCGTGGGGTACGCCGGATGGATGCTGCTGTCGTCGCCCTGGGGCTTCCTCGCGTCATCGAGCCGAGCTGCGTGCTCCCGCAGGCAGCGCAGCGCCTCGACACCGGTGGCCCGCTTCGACCCGACGAGGTACGCATCAGCGTCGAGCGGCTCAACCTCGACGCGGCCAGCTTCCGCCAGCTGCACGCCAAGCACGGCGGCGACGGGGCGGCGGTCCGCGCCGAGGTGCTGGCGATCGTGCGCGCGCGGGGCAAGATGCACAACCCGGTCACCGGGTCTGGCGGCATGCTCGTCGGCACGGTCTCCGAGGTGGGGCCGAAGTCACCGCTCGGACTCGTCGTCGGTGACCGGATCGCCACGCTGGTGTCGCTCACGCTGACGCCCCTGGTGATCGACGATGACCTGGCCGACTGGGACGGCACCAGCGAGCAGGTGCCGTGTGGCGGTCAGGCGATCTTGTTCGGGCGCAGCATCGCCGCCCGGCTGCCCGACGACCTGGCCAGCGAGCTGTCCCTGTCGGTGATGGACGTGTGCGGAGCCCCGGCGCTGACGGCGCGGGTGGTGCAGGGCTACGTCGCCAGGGGGTCGACCCCGACCGTGTGCGTGATCGGCGCCGCCGGCAAGAGCGGCTCGCTCTCGCTCGCGGCCGCCGCAGCCTCCGGGGCGGGTCGCCTGATCGCAGTGGTGCCGGTTCAGCACGAGGCGCGCATGCTGGACGGCGCCGGGCTCGCCGACGTGGTCGCCCTGGCCGACGCGCGGGACCCGGTGGGTTTGTCGTCGGCCGTCACGCGGGCCGGTGGACCGGCCGAGGTCACCGTCGTGTGCGTGGACGTACCCGGTTGTGAGGGTGGCGCGATCCTGTGCACGGCCGATGGCGGGACCGTGATCTTCTTCTCGATGGCCACGTCGTTCAGCGCCGCGGCGCTGGGGGCCGAGGGTCTGGCCGCGGACGTGACGATGCTGATCGGCAACGGCTACGTCCCCGGTCACGCCGACTTCGCGCTGCAGCTGGTCCGGGACAACGCGGCGGTCCGCCGATTGTTCGAGTCCCGCCTCTCGCCCTAACCCTCCCCGGCGCCAACCCCGCCCCGCCCACCCCTCGCGCTATACCCGCGGCCCCTGCCCCTACTGCGCGATCCGACAGTTACGCACACCCTCCGGTCCCTTACCCCTACGCGCCATCCGACAGTTGCGCACTCTTGTGGGTTCGGACCTTAGGGCGTCCACGTCGGGTCGCCGGTCGGACCGATTCAGCGGTGGTAGTGCGCACTTCGGCACCACGCCGCCGCGGTGCTTGGCGACGCTGCGCACAACCGCACCACTCTGCGGCCGTGCGCTGGTGCCTAACTGCGCAACTTCCGCGCCGGGGGTGCGTAACTGTCGGATCGCGCGTAGGGGTATGGGACCGGGGGTGCGTAACTGTCGGATGGCGGGTAGGGGTGAAGGCCAGGGCGGCAGCGGACCGTGGCGGCAGCGGACCATGACGGCATCGCCGCATACGGGGTTGGGGAGGGGGATGAACATGGACACGAGAGGATGGGCGCATGACGATGACGGTGCTGCGAGGGGGGCACATCCTCGCGCCCGGGTACGCCGGCGCCACCGCGATGGGCGTGGCGCACGGACTCGTCACGTGGGTCGGTGACGACGCGGTCGCCGACCAACACCAGGACACCGCCGACGACGTCGTGCGACTGCACGGGGCGTTGGTCACCCCCGCGTTCGTGGATGCGCACGTGCACCTGGCCCAGACCGGGCTCAGCTTGCAGAGCCTCGACCTTGCCGGCGCGGCCGGCCTGACCGAGGCGCTGGACCGGCTGCACAGGTTCGCGGCCACCAGCACCGCCGCCGTGCTGCTCGGATTCGGCTGGGACGAGACCGGGTGGCCGGAGGCTCGTCCCCCGACCGGTGACGAGGTGGACAGGGCTGTGGGGGACCGGCCGGCCTACCTCTCCCGGGTGGACGGCCACTCCGCGCTGATCTCGACCGCTCTGGCAACGCGAGCCACCGGTGTACAACAGGCGCCGGGTTGGGACGGCACCGGCCGGGTCGAACGGGACGCGCACCACGTCGCCCGCGCCGCGGCCCACGCGCTGGTCACCAGCGGCCAACGGCGCGAGGCCCTCGCGGCCGCACTGCGGCACGCGGCAGCCGCCGGGATCGGCTGCGTCCACGAGTTGGGCGCACCGCACATCAGCAGCCCGGTCGACTTCGCCGTGATCAAGGAGCTGGGTACGCAGGAACCGCTGCCGACGGTGATCGGCTACTGGGGCGAGCTCGGCGACGAGGGCATCGCCACCGCGCAGGCGACGGGCTGCCGAGGAGCCGCCGGCGACCTGTGCACCGACGGTGCGTTCGGCTCCCGGACGGCGGCCCTCGAGTCCGACTACGACGACGCCCCCGGCCACGCCGGGCACGCCTACCTCGACCGGCACCAGGTGGCCGCCCACGTGGCCGCCTGCACTCGCGCCGGTCTGCAGGCCGGGTTCCACTGCATCGGCGACCGCGGCGTCCGAGCCGCGGTCGAGGGCATGGCCGACGCTGCGCGTGACGTCGGGGTGGACGCGTTCAGGTCAGCGCGGCACCGGCTCGAGCACGTGGAGCTGATCGATCCGGATCTGATCACCACGATGGCCCGGCTGGGCGTCGTCGCCAGCGTCCAGCCGGCCTTCGACGCCGCCTGGGGCGGTACGTCCGGCATGTACGCCCAGCGGCTCGGCTCCAGCCGGGCCATCCGCGCCAACCCGTTCGCCGCGATGGCGGCCGAGGGGGTCGTGCTCGCGTTCGGCTCCGACTCGCCGGTGACCCCGCTCGACCCGTGGGGCGGCGTCCGGGGTGCCGTCCGGCACCACCACGAGGGCGCACGGCTCGCCACGGCTGCGGCGTTCGCCGCCCACACCCGCGGCGGCTGGCAGGCCGCTGGCCACGACGACGCCGGCACCCTGGTGCCCGGCGCCCCCGCGACGTACTCGGTCTGGGACGACGCCGAAGACCTTCACGGCGGACTCCCCACGCTGTCCGGGGCCGAGGCCGCCCCGAGATGCACACGCACCGTCGTGGACGGACGCACGATCTTCAACGCCTGAGCACCAGGTTGGCTTGCCGGACCGAAGATCGGGCGGAGATGCTGCGCTAACGTGAAGGCCTCACCGCAGATCCTTTTTCGGAGTTGCCCGTGGCCGCCCGCGCCCGTCGTCGTGCCGACAAGCTCGACCTCGATCCCCGCACGGTCCGCACGGCCCGCGCCCTGGCCCGCAGGGCCGGCCGGCCGATCGTCAGGCTGGCCCAGCAGCACACCACCGTGTCGGTCGAACGCGCCACGCTGCGCCTGGCGGGTCTGTCCGGCGCCGACCCCGAAGGCACCCCGTGGGTCAACCGGCTGGTGGATGCGGTCCTCGGCGACGTCGGGATCGCGCACGGCGTCTCGGTGCCCGTCTGGGACGCGCTGCTGCGCGACGAGGCGTCCGACCTTGCGGAGCTGGCCCAGAAGGCGGCTGTCGGGTCGGTCCGGTTCCGCATCCCAGACGGGCGCGGCCGGATCCGTGCACTCGCCGCGGCCAAGAAGCAGGTGGGCCACGGGATCCGCCGGGTCGACACCCGCCGCCGCGAGCGCGAGCGGCTGATCAAGCGGTGGGGCGACGCACCCCGCAAGCCCTGGATCTATCTGATCGTGGCCACCGGCGACATCTACGAGGACATCCCGCAGGCCCAGGCTGCCGCGCGTGCGGGCGCCGACGTCATCGCGGTGATCCGGTCCACCGGCCAGTCCCTGCTCGACTTCGTGCCAGAAGGCGCCACCCGCGAGGGGTTCGCCGGGACGTACGCCACGCAGGAGAACTTCCGGCTGATGCGGGCTGCCCTCGACGAGACCAGCGCCGAGCTCGGTCGGTACGTCCGGCTGACCAACTATGCCTCCGGCCTGTGCATGCCCGAGATCGCTGCGCTCGCTGGCCTCGAACGTCTCGACATGATGTTGAACGACTCGATGTACGGCATCTTGTTCCGCGACATCAACCCGGTCCGGACATTCGTCGACCAGCGCTTCAGCAGGCAGATCCACGCGCGGGCGGGCATCATCATCAACACCGGCGAGGACAACTACCTCACCACCGCCGACGCGGTCGACGCCGCGCACACGGTCACGGTCAGCCAGCTGCTGAACGAGTACTTCGCCAAGGAGGCCGGCCTCGCCGACTGGCAGCTCGGCCTGGGCCACGCCTTCGAGATCAACCCGGACGTACCCGACAGCTTCCGGCTCGAGCTGGCCCACGCCCTGCTCGCCCGGCAGCTGTTCCCGGACGCCCCGCTGAAGTGGATGCCGCCCACCCGGCACATGACCGGTGACGTGTTCCGCGGCTACCTCCTGGACGGCTTCTTCAACCTCGCCGGCGCCATGACCGGTCAAGACATCCTGCTGGTCGGCATGATGACCGAGGCGGTCGTCACCCCGTGGCTGGCCGACCGCGACCTCGCCCTGCAGAACGTCCGGTACGTCCTGAACGCCTGCGGCAACCTCGGCGACGACTTCCGCCCCGAGCCGGACGGCTTCATCGCCAACCGCGCCCGCCAGGTGCTGGCCGAGAGCATCGACCTGCTGGAGCAGATCGTCGACCACGACCACGGCCTGCTGGACGCCATCGCCGACGGCACCTTCGGCCTGATGAAGCGGCCCGCCGACGCCGGCCGTGGCCTCGACGGCGTCGAACGCAAGGCCTCCGACTACGCCAACCCCGCCCAGCCCCTCCTGGAGCACCCATGACCCCCCGCCCCGACGCCGGGGAGCCTGAGAAAGGGCGGCGCGGTGGGGGTGGGCCGTCCGTGGATGGGCCTGGCAGCCGAGCGACGAAGGAGCGAGGCCGGTTGGACGGCCCACCCCCACCGCAGAGCCCGGCCACCGCAGCCAAGGCAACCACAGGAGACCAACGCATCCTCCGCCCCTACGGCGACACCACCGGCGACGGCATGGTCCAGGTCTCCTTCACCCTCCCCATGCCCGCCGGCAAGCTCGCCGAAGGCGCCGCCGCCCAGCTCGCCGCCAAGATGGGCCTGGACCCCGCCCTGGTCGTCCACGCCAAGGCGATGGGCCCCGACTTCACCTTCTTCGTGGTGTACGGCCGGGTCAGCCACCTGGTCGACGTGGCGCAGGTGACCGTGGTCGAGCGGGGCTACCCGCTGCTGACCCCCAAGGACGTCAACCTCGCCGTACGCAAGGGTCTGGGCCGCCGGCTGACGGTCGTGGGCGGCTGCATCGGCACCGACGCCCACACGGTCGGCATCGACGCGATCCTCAACGTCAAGGGCTTCGCGGGCGAGAAGGGGCTCGAGTACTACCGCGAGCTGCGGGTGGTCAATCTCGGCGCCCAGGTGTCCGTGCCCCGGCTGGTGCAACGGGCCCAGGCCGAGAGCGCCGACGCGGTGCTGGTGTCCCAGGTGGTGAGCCAGCGCGACGCGCACGTCCTCAACACCAAGGAGATGTCCGCGGCGTTCCGCGAGGCCTATCCGGCCGACAGCCGGCCGCTGCTGATCGTCGGCGGGCCACGCTTCTCCGAGGCGATGGCCGGCGAGCTCGGCGTCGACCGGGTGTTCTCCCGGGGCAGCACGCCGGCCGACGTCGCCAGCTACCTGGTGTCCGAGCTGGTCACCAACGGCCGGGCCGTCACAACTGCGCCGACGAGTCCGCTGGGGCCCGGGAGAAGCGCGTGAGCGAGACCCCCGGGGACCGGCGGCTCGGCCTGACGGTGACCCAACGCCGGTACGTCCCTTACTCCCATGCGCACTACGCCGGAAACCTCGTCGACGGCGCCTACGTGCTCGGATTGTTCGGGGACGTGGCGACAGAAGTATGCATTCGTACCGATGGTGACGAAGGTCTGTTTGCGTCGTATTCCGACGTGCAATTCATGGCGCCGGTCCGGGCCGGTGACGTGGTCGAAGTGACCGCAACCGTGTCGCGGGTGGGCACCCGCAGCCGGGACCTGGCGCTGGCGGCTCGCGTGGTCTGCCGGGGCGGGGCGGGGGAGCCCACGTCGGCGTCGTCGGTGCTGTCGGAGCCGGTCCTGGCGGTGACCGCGACAGGCACCGTGGTGGTGCCGGCGCGCGGCTAGCGGCCCCGGTCGGCGTGTCGCGTCCCGACACGCCGAAGGGCTCGGAAAACGCCATAGAAACTTGGGCTGAACGGTTCGCGCCGTGACCTGCACAAACGGCGCGTCCATGCAGGTCAGCGCCGGGTTGACAGGGTGGGTGCGGCTAGGCAGGCTCGGCGGGTCCCACCATTGCACCACCCTCGCCCGGCTGGGTGAGTCACCGCAGGTACGAAGACCCTCGTTCCAGGTCTCGCGACAGCGGAGCGTGACCGGCCGACGTGGGAAGGGGTGGCAACAGCTCGAAGCCCGTCGCTCATCAGACAACGGCGCGTTGCTCGTCTCCAGCGAGTCGCGAGTCGGTTCGAAGAGCGGTGGGCTTCGCGCCGTTTCTGGGGCGATTCGCGGTCGAGGTGTTATCGGCAAATATCGCGGGATAGTACGAATTAGTGCTATCCACCGCTCACTTTAAGTATGCCACTGAACACGCTCCGAAATCGTGACTTCCTAAAGACTTGGAAATTACCGGGAATTCGCTGCGGAATTCTCCGGTGCAGTCGCACGATGCTCTCGAAAGCCGTCTCGGGCGTCCGGTCCGGGGGCTCACGGAGGGGAGCGCGGCGATGCGCGTCAGGACACTCAGCACCAGCAAGCGGATCGCAGTGCTCACGGCTGGGGCCGTCGCCCTGCTCGGGCTACCCGTCCTCAGCAGCAGCGCCGCCGTCGCCGACGCCTCAACGCTACCGCCCCTCTGCAACCCGAGTTTCACTACAAACGGTGACACCACCTGGGTCCTGGTGGAGGACTGCTCGATCACGCAGCCGATCACGCTCGATCCCACCAACACTGCCGGCGGCAACAGCGGGCAGATCGTCGACGGGGCCGGATTCACCATCTTCGCGGCCGACGACCCCGCCTCGGGGCCCTTCTCGGGCCCGGTCTTCGATGGCATCAACGGCACAGATCCGTTGCTGCCAGTCACGATCAAGAACCTGACCATCAATGACACGTTGGCCACAAGCGTGGCGCCAGCAGCGATCCGCTTGACGAACTCAAACGGACTGATCCAGAAGGTCACAATCAACGGTAAGCCAGCGGGGAACCCAACATCCTCGGGCGACGGGATCGACATCCTCAACAACGTGCCACCAACCCCTCACGCGGTTACCGTCAAGGTCTTCAACACCAGGATCTCCAACTACCAGGGCAAGGGCCTGCTCGTCGAGGGCGCAGTCAACCTGGTTGCAGGTGTCCTGAACGTCGGACCTGGCACCGGGTCGGACACCGGGGCGACGGCGCCGTCCACCAGCGTGGCGATCCTGAACGGAGCCGCGGCCAGCATCAGCAAGAGCACCATCGCGACCAATGAGTACAACGGGCCGGACGCCACAGCGGCCGGGACTGGAATTCTGGCCGACACGGCAGGAGCCGTTTCGGTCTTCAAATCGGTGATCCAGGGCACCAACGGCGACATCGGTGTCCAGGTTGACAACCATGCCACCCCCGCGGTCGCCACACATGTGACCCTGATGTGCACCCTGCTGAGCAGGACCACGGTCGCCGACGGGCTGAACCGGTTCGACGTCGGGGTAAACCTGATCAGGAGGACTGGGGTCCCCAAGGACACGGTCACGCTCAACAGCGTGAGCTACGCCGGGTGGCTGACCAAGGCTCAAACACAAGGGGCTAGTACCCCGGTAGCAATGCCGGTGACCAGCAACCCCAACGGAAAGTGCAACGCGGACCCGCCGGCGCGCTTGCGGGTGCCTGGCGGCTTCACGTCGAGTCAGGTGACGTGGCGACCCGTGGGCTTCCACACCTACGCCCCGCTCGCTGGCTACACCGTGACCGCCCGCGCCTCCGGCGACCCTTCCAGCCATCGGATGCGGGTGCTCCCAGGCGTCACGTCCGCGACGCTTGCCGGACTGATCCGCGGTCGGGACTATCGCGTCTCGGTGACCGCGCGCAATGCATCCGGCTACGCGACCTCCACCAGGATGCTGATGGGCCCGCGGCTCACGCTGAACCGGCCGGCGACGATCAGCTATGGCGGGCGCACCCGGATCACCGGTACCATGTCGGTGTCGTCACGGCGCGCCAGCGTGGCCGGGCGCCTCATCTCGGTGTTCTCCCGACTAGCCACGGGAGGCGCCTACAAGCTGCTCGGTCACACCACCACCAACACGTCTGGCCGGTTCGCGTACCCGGTCAACCCCGGCCGCAGCACGGTCTATCGGGCGACGTACGCCGGGGCGCCGTACCTCGGTGCGGTCAGCAACCAGCGGGCTCTCGGGGTGGCCCCGGTGGTGACCCGGCAGGTCAGCCGTGAGCGGGTGCCGCTCGGTGCGCGGGTCGGCTTCACCGGCACGGTCGTGCCGAACCACAAGGGTTCCACCGTGTTCCTGCAGCGTCTCAGCGGCAGGCACTGGCTCAACGTGGA
>JBOHDX010000004.1:0-87513 GCA_050700835.1 Nocardioidaceae bacterium | reverse complement strand
ACTGGCCCTCGACGTTCTCGAGTCGCGCTGCCACCGCTCGTGAGCGGGTGCCCTGGCGCACTCGCGCGGCGACCTCTGCCACCCCGGACCGCGGTGTGAACACCTTGACCGACGCGACCTGGCAGGGCGACCGGCGCGTTCTGGCCGCCACCGGACTCGTGCCACGGTCCGCACCATCGGCCGCGGCCGCCCCCACCTTCGCCAGCTCGACGAGGGCGAGGTAGACGGCGGTGTTGGTCCAACGGAACACCTGATGCACCGGCCGATCGCCGCCGAGCACCTCCATCAGCGCCTGGACGAAATGCTGGGCATGCTGCGGCGACGCCCACTGCCTCGAGGTCCGCGGCATGGGCAACGGCTGAGGCACAAGGGTGAGGTCGCGTTCCCAGCCAGATGTGTCCGGTGTCCTTGGTTGCAGCCACAGCGCACTCGATCCGTCGGTCGCTGCCGCCGCGTCCGCAGCCGGTGAGGTGACGGCGCTCTCCGGTAGCCGAGTGACGTCACCGTTGTGCTCGGCGCTCATCGCAGGCCCTCGCGAGCCGGTGTCCGAAGCAGCGTGCCGGGCAGGATCAGGTCGGGGTCGGGTCCGATGACGCGGGCATTGAGGCGATACCACGCCCGCCATGCGTGGACGACCCGGGAGTCGTCGGTGCCGGGTGGCAACCTGCGTTCGGCGAGCGACCAGAGGGAGTCTCCGGCGCGCACGACCACGACCTCCGGCGGAGGCTTGGTGATCGCGGCGGCCGGTGGCGGCACCGGACCTTCCGGGCGATCCGGGTAGGGCAGGCCGGACAACGCACGGGATCCTGCCGGGGCCGCGTGGACCGACGGCCCGTCATGTGCATGGACGGTGTCGGGGCCGTGGCTCGGGATGCTCGTTGTGGCGAGCACACTCGGCGCCGCAGAAACCGCCACTCCGACGGTGGCCAGAGCCAGCGCCTGCCAGGCCCTTGGCGTGATGGCACGAACGTACGGCCGGAGTCGGGTGCACCACTGGCCTGGTCCCGCGCTCAGCCAGGTGAGCACCACTCCAAGCAGCAGCCATGTCCACGCCAGCGTGGCCGCGACTGTGGCGAGGTCGGCGATCGCGCCGGCAAAGGCCGGTCCTGCCGTCGGCTGGTCGGTGCCGAGATGACGCAGGCGCAGAGCCGATTCCGCGGCGGCGCTGAGCAGCGGAGACTCGATGGCGACCCCCACGCAGAGGACAACGGCCCCTCGGAGCGCCGTCGACGCCTTGGCGAACGTCGCCTTGGCCTTCGGTTCCGCTGCGGTCGCCGCCGTAGCCCCCGTCCCCTCTGCGGTCCCGCCCGTCGTCCTCGATGTCGCGGCTGCCGCGGGCCGATCCGGCGCTGGACTCACCCACATGATTCGACCCCGTTCGCTGTGTTAGCCGGTGATTATCTTTGTTTGCTTGTTTTAAACCTCACTTACCCTCGGGTCAAGCCGATATCCACAGTTTCATCGCCCCTGTCGCCGATCCGACAGTTACGCCCAAGTTGCCCGGCCAGCCGACGGCCGATCCGACAGTTACGCCGCAAGCTGCCGGCACCTGATCGCCGATCCGACAGTTACGCCCAAGTTGCCCGGCCAGCCGACGGCCGATCCGACAGTTACGCCGGGTGCTAGTCCCTCCCAGCCGCCTGGGCCGCAGGACTAGAGCCAGGCTGGACCCGAACCGACCCGACCCGACCCGACCCGTAACCGGTCCCGTTCTCTTCTGGCTTTGCACAGGTAGACGACTCCACGCGAACGCGACGAGGCGGATCTACGCGGTCCGTTTTCGGCGAGATCACATTTCGGTACGGTTGTTGGTGGCCTTCGCCGCCTCAAAGTGCGATCTCGCCGGGGTGGTCGGGTCACGGTTCACCACGCAAGGCACGGGGGCGCAACTGTCGGATGGGGCGCCGGAGCCGGCCGGATGCCCGCGAGAGCTGTCGCCCGAGGGCGGTGGCGTCGCGGCTTGGTCGTGAGGGGTGGCGGAGATGGCCTACCGTGCCAGGGTGCGATGGGACGACTTGTTCGCCGACCTCGAGGTGGACGCGGCCGGGCTGGAGCAGCGCGACCGCGATGCCGAGATCGCGGATCGCACTCGCGCCGAGCTGGGGCGTATCGCACTCATCGACCGGTGTCGTGCTGCTGCGGGCTATGAGCTGCAGGTGCGCGTGCACGGGTTCGGTGTCGTCACCGGAACTTTGCGCCGGGCGACGTCAGCATGGCTGTTGCTCGAAGCCGCAGGTGGAGTGGACTGGTTGGTCGCCGGGTCGGCAGTGGTCGGGATCATCGGACTGCCGACGGCGAGCCGGGCACCCGACAACGTCTCGCATGTGGAGGCACGCGCCGGGTGGGGTTCGGCCTTGCGAGTTCTCGCCCGCGATCGCGCCTCGGTCGTAGTACACCGACTTGACGCGACCAGCGTCAGTGGCGTTGCGCAGCGCGTCGGCGCTGACTTCGTCGAGCTGCGTCGGTACGCCGACGAAGCACGCACTTCGTCGGGCTTTGAAGCGGTGCCCTACACCGCGATCGCGGCGATCCTGATCCGAGCGAGCTGACCAGAGCCAGCAACCCTGGCGACTGGCCCCAAGCGCAGCCGGCGCGTGCCGGGACTGCGCGACCACAGTGACTCACTCGGTCGACACGCACGGATGGCGTCGGTCGGGGGAGCCTTTGCGGGGCCAACGCCGGCGTATCGCCTCCCCCGGGGGCGGAGTCGTTAGCGCCCGGCGTCGTCGAGCTCGGAGGCCGGCGTGCCAGCAGCCTCGATGTCGCCCTCGCCCCAGGGGTGGCGCTCGATGAACTGCCGTGTCGAGCTGTACTGCCGCTGGATGTAGCCCTCGAGCTCGCTCGCCTCGACCCGCCACTGGCCCCGGCCGCCGATCTTGATGGCCGGCAGGTCACCCCTGCGTACCAGCGCATAGACCTGGGCGACCGAGATGCTCAGCGTCTCTGCCACATCCGCCAGCGACATGAACCGTGGCGGTTCCGAACCCAGGGGCATGGGGCAAGTCTGCCAGCCGGGAGGTTCTGCGGGCCTGGTTGTCCCCAGGTCCCTGGCGTTGAGCGAAATACCTGGGGGCGAGGGGTGGACGAATCTGTCTGAATCAGCACAATGAGCCCATGACCCGGTCGCTGCTGGCAACGGATTCGGGGTCGGGTGGCGCCGCCACCTCGCCCGACGCGGTGAGGTTGACGCGTTCTCGGTGGCGTGACCCGAGGTTGGCGGTCGGCGTCATCCTGGTGGCCCTGGCCGTCGTCCTCGGCGCCCGGGTGGTCGCGGCATCCGATCACACTGTGGCGGTGTGGGCGCTCGCCCACGACGTGCCGGCTGGCTCGCGGCTGACGCCTGACGACGTGACGGTGGCGCGCGTGCACTTCGACGATTCGGCGCGCCAGGAGCTCTACGTCTCCTCCGACGAGACGATCCCGGACTCGGTCCGGCTGACCCGGGCGGCCTCGTCCGGCGAGTTGTTGTCGCGGGCGGCGCTCGCACCGGCCGGCGCCGCTGGGGTTGCGGAGCTGCCGCTCGCCGTCGCCTCGACGTCGATGCCGGGCGATCTGCGACCCGGCGAGGTCGTCGACGTGTGGGTCGCGCCACGGCCCGGTACCTCGGCCGCCGGCCGCCGTGCCCAGCGGGTGCTCAGCGGCGTACGCGTCGCGTCGGTGAACTCGTCGTCGTCCTCGATCGGCGGGCTCGACGCGCTGCAAGTCGTCGTCACCCTCGACAGCGGCGCGGCCGACGCAGGGCGGCTCGACACCACGATCGCCGCCGTGGCGACGGGCACGGTGGTGCTCGTCCGGGTTCCCGAATGACGTTGCAGGTGCTCGTCGCCGCTGCCGGTGCCGACTGGGAGCCCGATCTGGTACGCCTGCTCGACCGGCCCGGGTCAGGCGTAGTCGTCATCCGCCGGTGTGTGGATGTCGCCGATGCCGTGGCCACGGCCGCGAGCGGCCAGGCCGACGCGGCTGTGCTGGCGGCGCGGCTGCCCGGCCTCGACTCCGACGCGGTCGACCGGCTTGTGCATGCCGGCGCCGAACCCGTCGTGGTCGCCCGACCCGGTGACGCCGACGACGCGCAACGCGCCGCCCGATGGGGTGTCGCCACAATCGCCCCGGAGTCGTTCGAGTACCTGGCCACAACGGTGGCCAACGCGCGCACCGAACGCCGTACGGCGAATCAGCCTGCGGGCGCACCCAGCGAACCCGCGGTGGACACGTTCGCGGCGGCGACGGCTGCCGAGCCAGGACACGTCCTTGCTGTCTGGGGGCCCACGGGCGCGCCCGGCCGCAGCACGGTCGCGCTCGGTATCGCCGCCGGGCTGGCCGCCCTCGGCGCCCGCACTCTGGTGGTCGACGCGGATGTCTACGGCGGCGCCATTGGTCAGATGCTCGCGATGCTCGATGAGGTGTCCGGTGTCCTGGCCGCCGCCCGAGCAGCCAGCGACGGGCGTCTCGACCCGGCCGCACTGGCGCCGCACGTCAGGCAGATCGGGCCCCGACTGGGCGTACTCACCGGCGTCCCCAGGCCCGACCGCTGGCCGCAGCTCCGTCCCGGCGCGTTGACCGGCGTGCTCGCCGCGGCCCGTGAGAGCGCCGCGTTCGTCGTGATCGACTGTGGCTTCTGCCTCGAGCAGGACGAGGAACTGTCGTTCGACACGGCCGCGCCCAGGCGCAACGGCGCCACCGTGTCCGCCCTCGAGCGCGCGGACACGGTGCTTGCCGTCGGCTCTGGCGAGCCGCTGGGGCTGGCCCGGCTCGCGCGCGGCGTGGTGGATCTGGCCGAAGCGGTTCCGGGCGTCGACGTACGCCTCGTGGTCAATCGGGTACGCACCGGGCTCGGCTGGTCGCAGGACGAGATGGCCGACACTCTGTTCCGGTTCACGGGGGCAACCCCCATCACGTTCCTTCCGGACGACCGGCCAGCTGTGGATCGCGCCTGGGTCGCGGGCCGGACACTCGCCGAGGCAGCTCCGGACTCCCCGCTGCGCAAGGCGCTCCAGATCTTGGCGAGAGACGTCGCGGGCGTACCGGCGGCACCGGATCGTCGACGGTTCCGGCGGCGCCGGGCCGGATGACTGCACCAGAACCCGCGGATCGGCGGGCCAGAACCCGCGGATGGGCGGGCCAGAACCCGCGGATGGGCGGTGGGACGATGATGGACCCGGTTCGGGTCGGTGAAACAGGAGACGCAATGCCACAGCGGCTGAGCCCCACAGACGTGTCGATGCTCGCGGCGGAAGCGAGCAACGCGCCGCGACACGTGGCCACCGTGGCGGTGCTCGACCCAGGGGCGGACGGCTTCGACTACGACCAGCTGGTGTCATCGATCCACGACCGGATCGCGTTCGTGCCGCGGTATCGCCAGCGAGTGATGCAGCCGCCCGGTGGGTGGGCAACCCCGGTGTGGGTGGACGACGACGACTTCGACCTCACCTACCATGTGCGCCGCTCCGCGCTTCCCCGGCCGGGCTCGATGGACCAGCTGCGTGAGCTCGTCGCTCGGCTGGTGGCCCGCGCTCTCGACCGCGACCGGCCCTTGTGGGAGGCGTACATCGTCGAAGGCCTCGAGGGCGGACGCGTCGCCCTGCTGATCAAGTCGCACCAGGCCCTGGTCGACGGCACCGACACGGTGGACCTCGCCCAGGTGCTGCTCGAGGAGAGTCCTGAGGTCCGCGACATCCCCGGTGAGAACTGGCACCCTGAGCGGACACCGACGCCACTGCGCCTGCTTGCCGACAGCCTCGCCGACTCCGCCCGCCACCCTCGCCGCGGCGCCCTGACCGTAGCCGGTCAGGCCGTCGCGATCGGTCGGCGGCTGCCGCTGCCAAACCGGCCCGGGATCGCGCCTGACGGGCCGCTCTGGGCAGCGCCGAGCCGGCAGCGTCGCTTCTCCACGCTGGCGACGCGACTCGATGACTATCGCCGGGTCCGCGACACCAACGGCGGCACCATCAACGACGTCGTGCTCGCGGCCGTCGCCGGTGGCCTCCGCAGCTGGCTGCTCACCCGCGGCGAGCCCGTCCACCCCACGTCACGGTTGCGTGCCCTGGTCCCGCTCAGCGTCGTCGACGACCAGGCCGAACCCACCTCGCTGGGCAGCCATGTTCGCGGCCACCTGCTGAGCCTGCCGATCGGTGAGTCGAACCCGGTCGTACGCCTGCATCAGGTGTCCTACTCGTTGAAGGCGCACAAGGCGACCGGTCAAGCGGTGGCGGCCAACAAGCTCGCCGCCCTGCCGGGCTTCGCCCCGACCACATTCCATGCCCTTGGCGCGAGACTTGCGCAGAGCAACGCGTCCAACAGCTACGCCCTCGTGGTCACCAACGTGCCGGGGCCGCAAGAACCGCTCTACGTCGCCGGTGCCCGGATGGTAGAGACCTATCCCGTGCTGCCTCTGGTCGAGGGCCACGCCATCGCCATCGGTGTGACGTCGTATGAGGGCGGCGTGTTCTTCGGGATCGACGCAGACCGCGACGCAGTGCCCGACGCGGACGTGTTCGCGACCTGCATCGGTGAGGCGCTCGCCGAGCTGGTCGACGCCGGCGCCGATGACCGCCAGCGGGCCCCGAGGGGTCGCGGCAAGGCACGAGGAAGGGCCAAGCCGTGACCGACGGTGGACCGCTCCGCGTCTACCTGCCCGGCGACGAGGCCACGCTGACGGCGCTGCGCGACACAGGGGAGCTCTCGATGGTGGACGGTTTCGCGGTCACCGAGGAGCTTCGCAGCGTGCTGCCAGACGCCGACGACGAGCAGCTGGAGTACGCCGCGCTCAGCGCTGCGGCGGACGCGTCGCTGCTGCTGCTTGCGGCAGCCGCCGAGCCGGCACACCGTCGGATCGTGGTGGCGGCCGACGTGGAGTCGCTGGAGGAGGCACCCGACGAGCACGTCGCGGCCGTCCACCTCGACCGGCCCGTCCGGCTGTCCGCCGTCGCGGCGATCCACGTCGACGACCCAGCCGACGCGGGCCTGGTCCACGCGGCCGTCGAGGCGCTGCCCGCCGCGATCCTCGGTGACCCCGACGGGCGAGCAGCGGTCGACGCGCTCGCCGACCAGGAGCTGTCGTGGTACGCCACGCAGGAGCTCGACGGCCTCTGAGATTTGAGGCTGTTCGTACCCGGGTGCGATGCTGAGACCAGTGCCGACGACGCCACTGCCGAGGAGGATCATGGACGCCCGCACCCAGGTGCCCCACCCGATCAACGAGCCGGTACTGGCGTACGCCCCGGGCAGTGCGGAGCGCGCCGTGCTCGAGGTCCGGCTGGCCGAGCTGGCATCGGACCGGCTCGACCTGACCATGACGATCGGCGGCACCCAGCAGATGGGCGGCGGCCGCGCGATCAAGGTGGTCCAGCCGCACGCGCACCGTGAGGTCCTCGGTGTGCTGAAGAACGCCACCTCCGCCGACGCACGTGCCGCCGTGAGCGCCGCCAAAGCAGCAGGTCCGGCGTGGCGGGACATCCCGTTCGACGACCGGGCGGCGATCCTGCTGAAGGCGGCCGAGCTGCTGTCGGGGCCGTGGCGTCAGACCCTCAACGCCGCCACCATGCTGGGCCAGTCCAAGACGGCGGTGCAGGCGGAGATCGACGCTGCGTGCGAGCTGATCGACTTCTGGCGGTTCAACGTCTTCTTCGCCCGAGAGCTGCTGGCCGAGCAGCCGGTTGCCAACTCCAAGGGCATCTGGAACCGCCTCGATCATCGCCCGCTCGAAGGCTTCGTCTATGCGATCACGCCGTTCAACTTCTCCGCGATCGCGGGCAATCTGCCCACCGCTCCGGCCCTGATGGGCAACACGGTGGTGTGGAAGCCGTCGCCGACTCAGCAGTTCGCGGCGCACTTCACGATGCGGCTGCTCGAGGCCGCGGGACTGCCTCCGGGCGTCATCAACCTCGTCACCGGCGACGGCATCGCGCTGTCACAGGTGGCGCTGAAGGATCCCGACCTCGCCGGCATCCACTTCACCGGGTCGACCAAGACGTTCCAGCACCTGTGGGGAGAGGTCGGCGCCAACATCGCCGGCTACCGGACGTACCCCAGGCTCGTTGGTGAGACCGGTGGCAAGGACTTCGTGCTCGCGCACCCGAGCGCCGACGTCGACGTCCTGCGCACCGCGCTGGTCCGCGGAGCGTTCGAGTACCAAGGGCAGAAGTGCTCGGCCGCATCCCGGGCCTACGTCCCACGCAGCCTGTGGCGGACGATGAAGAAGGACCTCGTGGCGATCACCGAGTCGCTGCGTGTCGGCCCGGTAACGGACCTGTCGAACTTCATGGGCGCGGTGATCGACGACCGGGCGTTCGCAAAGCACAAGGCGGCCGTCGACCGGGCCAAGCGCATCTCGACGATCAAGGTGGTCGCCGGCGGCACCTACGACGACTCCGACGGCTGGTTCGTGCGGCCCACGATCCTGGAGGGCAGCGACGCCGACGATGAGATCTTCAAGACCGAGTACTTCGGGCCGATCCTGTCGGTGCACGTCTACCCCGACGCGCAGTACGACCGGGTCCTCGACCAGATGGAGTCGTCGTCGCCCTACGCGTTGACCGGGTCGGTCATCGCGACGGATCGGGCCGCGATCGTCGACGCGGCGACACGACTGCGCTTTGCGGCCGGAAACTTCTACGTCAACGACAAGCCGACCGGGGCAGTGGTGGGACAGCAGCCGTTCGGTGGAGGCCGCGCCTCCGGCACCAACGACAAGGCAGGAATGCTGCACAACCTGCTGCGATGGACGTCGACCCGCTCGATCAAGGAGACGTTCGTAGCACCGGTCGACCACACCTATCCACACATGGGTTGATGGTCGTCAGGACCGCCGGGCGGTCAGATATGCCGCTCCCCGCTCCTGCTCCTGGTCGAGGGCATAGCCGATGCCGGTGGCTAGCTCCGGCTCGATGCGGCGGCCGAGCAAAGGGATCTTGACCTTGATCTCGCCTGTCACGATCTCGGTCGAACACGACCCGGCTCGGGACAGCAGGATCGACCCCTGCATCGATGCCGGCTGACCCTTGACGCTCAACCGCAGGTCCGCGCTCCGGCTCCCGTCTGGGTGTGGGGCCCCCCATCGCTCCGTCTGTTCGAGCGCGATCGTGTCGCCGACCATCGACCGGAACATGTCCGGGAGGGCTGCGCGAACCACCCGGACGGTCTGTACCACGACCTCGTCGCCCTTCGTCACGATCGACACCTCCCAGCTCGCGGCTTGCATGGCGGCGCAGACGTCCTCACGCCAGGCCTTGTCGCACAGCATCGCGAAAACAGCGTCGGGGTCGGCGTCGTACGTCAACGTCCGCGAGTAGTCCATGGGGTCATCATGGCGTGCCGCCGGTGTCACCAGACCTGCACGCCACGCGGCCCATGGCCGTGTCATCGCTTCGGCGTTCGAGGGTCTAATGTCGGTGTGTCGCACAACGGCGTGCGGCGCCCGGCGGCGACGCCGTGAGCACGTGTGGAGGACTCCTCACCATGGTCAGCGGCCAAGTCGATGCACCCGACGAGATCGCCGCGGCGGTGGAGGCCGCCTGCGCCGCACGGGGTGGGCCGGAGGTGACGGCCGACCAGATCAGGATGTTGCTCGAGGCTTACTACCGGCACGTGCCCGCGGACGAGCTCCGTGACCGGTCGGCGAGCGACATCGCCGGCGCCGCCCTGAGCCACCGGCAGCTCGCTGATCAGCGCCCGCAGGGCACCGCGTCGATCCGCGTGGTCAACCCGGTCGAGAGGGACGACGGCTGGTCGGCCGACGGGCACTCCGTCGTCGAGATCGTCACCGACGACATGCCGTTCCTGGTCGACTCCGTGACCGCGCAGCTGACCGCCGACGGTCACATCATCAACCTCGTGATCCACCCGCAGATGGACGTCGACCGCGACGTCACCGGCGCCCTGCGCGCGGTCAGTGGTGGTGAGGACACCGGCCGCGACATCAGCGGCGATGCGGCGCCAGGACACCAGAGGCTGAGCGAGTCGTGGATGCACGTTGAGATCGACAAGGTCGCAGAGGGGGCTGACGTCGACGCCATCGTGGCGGCCCTCACGAAGATCCTCTCCGACGTGCGCGAGGCCAACGAGGACTGGCCCAAGATCCGTGCCCAAGCCCTCGACATCGTCGAGCAACTTGGGACACTTCCGCCCCCTCTGCCCGAGTCTGAGGTGCGTGAGGCGGAGGAGCTGCTGTCGTGGTTGGCCGACGACCACTTCACGTTTCTCGGCTACCGCGAGTACGTCCTGGGTGTCGTCGACGGTGAGGACGTGCTGCGCACCGTACCCGGCACCGGGCTGGGGGTGCTTCGGTCCGACCCGACCATGTCGGAGTCGTTCGGCCGGATGCCGTCACCGGTGCGAGCCAAGGCGCGCGAGAAGCATCTGATGATCGTCACCAAGGCCAACTCGCGCTCCACCGTGCACCGGCCGGCCTACCTGGACTACATCAGCGTCAAGACGTTCGACCACGCCGGCGACGTGGTGGGCGAGCGGCGTTTCCTGGGTCTGTTCACGTCCAGCGCCTACACCGAGAGTGTCACCCGGATCCCTGCGTTGAAGCGCAAGGCGATCGAGGTGATGCACCGTCTCGGCTACAGCCCGCTCAGCCATAGTGGCAAGGCGTTGATGGACCTGCTCGAGACCTATCCGCGCGACGAGCTGTTCCAGACCCCGGTCGACCAGCTGGCCTCCATCGCGAACGCTGTGCTGCACCTGCAGGAGCGCCGACAGCTCCGGCTGTTCGTGCGTCGTGACGACTACGGACGCTTTCTGTCCTGCCTCGTCTACCTCCCGCGCGATCGCTACACCACCCAGGTTCGCCTGCGGATCGAGCGAATCCTGGCGCAGGCGATCGGTGGCAGCCCCAGTGTCGACTACACCGCGCGGGTGACCGAGTCGGTGCTGGCGCGACTTCACTTCGTGGTCCGCGCCCCGCGCGGTGAGGTCGTCGGCGAGGTGGACGTACCCACGCTCGAGCAGAGACTGGCCGAGGCCACGCGCTCGTGGGATGACGACTTCGCCCGCGCCGTCGACGACCAGCTGGTCGACACCGAGGCGAGCCGTGCCATGCGCACCTACGAGGGCTCCTTCCCGGAGGCGTACAAAGAGGACTTCGACGCGCGCAACGCGGTCGCGGACCTCAGCAAGCTCGAGACGTTGAGCTCACCTGACGACATCGGGATGGACGTCTACGACCCCGAAGGCGCTGCGCCCGGCGAGGTCAGGGTCAAGGTGTTCCGGGCCCGCACGCCGCTGTCCCTGAGCCAGGTGTTGCCCCTGTTCACCGCGCTCGGCGCGGAGGTCGTGGACGAGCGGCCGTACCACCTCGAACGCCGTGGCGACCGGGCCTGGATCTACGACTTCGGGCTGCGGCACACCGGCGCCATCCCGGTCGACTCGCGCGCGCTGTTCCAGTCGGCGTTCATGGCCTGCTGGCGTGGCGACGCCGAGTCCGACGGCTTCAACCGGCTGGTCCTCGGGGCCGGGCTCACCTGGCGACAGGTGAGCCTCCTGCGGGCCTATGCCGCCTACATGCGTCAGGCCGGCACGACGTTCAGCCAGAGCTACCTCGAGGACTCGCTGCTCGCCAACATCCCGATCGCTCGCCTGCTCGTGGAGTTGTTCGAGGCGCGCTTCTCACCGGGTGAGACGCGCTCGCTGCCAGCCGACTCTGAGGCGCGCGTCGCCAAGGTCGAAGACATCGAGCAGCGCATCACGACCGATCTCGACGACGTCGCGAGCCTTGACCAGGACCGGATCCTGCGGTCCTACCTCACCCTGATCCGTGCCACGGTCCGTACCAACTACTTCCAGCCCGACACGGATGGGCAGGACAAGAGGTACGTCTCGTTCAAGCTCGAGCCCCGCAGGATCGACGACCTGCCGCAGCCGCGGCCACGGTACGAGATCTTCGTCTACTCGCCGCGGGTCGAGGGCGTACACCTTCGGTTTGGGCCAGTTGCGCGGGGCGGGTTGCGGTGGTCGGACCGCCGGGAGGACTTCCGTACCGAAGTGCTAGGGCTCGTCAAGGCGCAGATGGTCAAGAACGCCGTCATCGTGCCCGTCGGGTCCAAGGGCGGCTTCTACTGCAAGCGCCTGCCTGACCAGAGCGTCGACCGCGATGCGTGGCTGGCGGAGGGGATCGCTTGCTACACGACGTTCCTGTGCGGGCTGCTCGACATCACCGACAACCTCGTCAAGGGTGAGACGGTGCCCCCGGACCGCGTGGTCCGCCACGACGCCGACGACTCCTACCTCGTCGTCGCGGCCGACAAGGGCACCGCGAAGTTCTCCGACATCGCCAACGAGGTCTCGGCCCGCTACGGCTACTGGCTCGGCGACGCGTTCGCCTCCGGCGGCTCCGTGGGCTATGACCACAAGGCGATGGGCATCACCGCGCGTGGAGGCTGGGTGTCGGTGCAGCGGCACTTCCGCGAGCTGGGTGTCGACTGTCGGCGCGAGGACTTCACCTGTGTCGGGATCGGCGACATGTCGGGCGACGTCTTCGGCAACGGCATGCTGCTGTCGGAGCACACCAGACTCGTGGCCGCATTCGACCACCGGCACATCTTCCTCGACCCGGACCCCGACCCAGCCACGTCGTTCGTCGAGCGTCGCCGGCTGTTCGACCTGCCGCGGTCCAGCTGGGCCGACTACGACTCCGCCCTGATCTCGCAGGGCGGTGGCGTCCACGCCCGCACCCTGAAGTCGATCAAGATCACCGCGCCAGTGCGGAAGGCTCTTGGCATCGACGACTCGATCACCGCGATGACACCACCGCAGCTGATGACTGCGATCCTGCGCGCACCGGTCGACCTGCTGTGGAACGGCGGCATCGGCACGTATGTGAAGGCCGCCAGCGAGACGCACTCCGAGGTGGGTGACCGGGCGAACGACGCGATCCGGGTCGACGGTGCCGATCTGCGCTGCCGCTGCGTCGGCGAGGGCGGCAACCTCGGTCTCACCCAGCTTGGCCGGATCGAGTACGCCATGGCGGGTGGGAGGCTCAACACCGACTTCATCGACAACTCGGCTGGTGTCGACACCTCCGACCATGAGGTCAACATCAAGATCCTGTTGGACCGCGTCGTCGCCACCGGCGAGCTGGCCGAGGAGCAGCGCAACGACCTGCTGGCCGCGATGACCGATGAGGTGGGCCGACTCGTCCTTGCGGACAACTTCGAACAGAACCTCGCGCTGGCCAACTCGGTGTCGCAGGCCCCCGGGCTGCTGCACGTGCACGCCGACTGGATCAAGCGACTCGAGCGCGGCGGTCTGATCGACCGTGCGCTGGAGTTCCTGCCGACCCCGAAGCAGTTCGCCCAACGGGCCGCTGAGAACCAGGGTCTGACCGCGCCAGAGCTGTCGGTGCTGCTGGCGTACACCAAGATCGTGCTCGCCGACGACTTGCTGGGCAGCGACCTGGCCGACGATCCGTTCCTGCGCAGCCACTTGTTCAGCTACTTCCCGACTCAGATGCGGCAGGACTACCGCGCGCGGATGGAGGAGCACCCGCTGCGCCGGGAGATCGTCGTGACCCAGGTGGTCAACGAGCTCGTCAACGGCGCCGGCATCACGTTCTTCCACCGCCTGTCGGGCGAGACCGGTGGCACGATCGTGGAGCTCGCCCGGGCGCACGCCGTGGCGCAGGAGATCTTTGCGACGCCGGAGCTGATCGGCCGGGTCAACGACCTCGACAACGTGGTCGACGCGGGTGTGCAGACGTCGATGCGGATCGCGGTCCGCACACTGGCCGAGCGGGTTACTCGCTGGCTGGTCAACAACCGCCGCCATCACGACGCGGACGGTGCTGTCGAGTTCTTCGACCCGATGGTCAGTCAGGTTGTCCGCGCTCTGCCCCAACTCCTGGTCGGCCGAGAGCAGGACGCGGTGCACAAGGCGGCCCAGGCTCTCGTCGACAAGGGCGTGCCGACGGAGCTGGCCAGCCACGTGGCCGGGCTTCCCGCCGCCTACAGCGCGCTCGGGATCGTCGACACCGCCCGCAAGGAGGGCAACGATCCGCTCGAGGTAGCCCGGCTGCACTTCGCGCTGGGCGAACGACTCGGGCTCGACCGGGTGGTGCAGCGGATCATGGCGCTGCCTCGCGACGACCGGTGGCGCACGATGGCGCGGGCGACGTTGCGCGACGACCTGTACGCCGTGCACGCGCAGCTCACCCAGCGCGTGCTCGTCTCCACCGGCCAGTCGCGCGACATCGACGACCGGATCGACGCGTGGGCCGTGGAGGAGGGCAGCGTGCTGCAACGCGCGATGGCCACGTTGGACGAGATCTGGGGCGAGGAGACCCCAGACCTCGCACGGCTGTCCGTGGCCCTGCGGGTCGTTCGCTCCCTCCTCGGCGGCTGACCCCCGCGTTCAGGGCGACCCTGCTCACCGCGATGACCGCTCGCGAGGGCATGATCGGGCGGGCATGATCGGGCGGGTGAGCCCTTTCCTGTCGACGGTGACGTGGAGTGGTCCCAAGCCCATCCGCAAGCCCTGCCGCCGCCGGCGCGGCGTGCTTCTGTGCGGTGTGGCCGCCGGGACCGCCCTGCTGATGGCGCTGAGCGTCTCGGGCACTTCCGCCGCCGCGAGCCGGACGTCGGGCACGCCGCCCAGTGCGCCGGCCGCCGCCGGAAACCCCCGCGACTACACGTTCCTGGCCAGGGTCCACGGCGCACCGATCCACTGGAACAAGTGCCGGGTGATCGGCTACCGGGTCAATGTGTGGAAGTCTCCTCGCCGCGCGGTTCCGCAGGTCCGTGAGGCGGTGCAGCGGTTGTCGGCGCGCTCACGGCTGCGCTACCGGTACCTCGGGAAGACCACGGTGTTCCCGAGCCTCCGCAAGCACTATCCGCCGAGTACTCGGCTGATCGTGGGCTGGACGGTCCCCAGCCGGTCTCGGGAGATGCCGCCAGGCGTCGCCGGCGTCGGCGGACCCGAATGGGTGACCGGCGGCCGGTACGCGGGCGCCATCCGCAGGGGGTTCGTACAGCTGAACCGCCGGGTGCACTTGGCGCCGGGCTTCGGAGCCGGGCCCAGCTCCGGGATCCTTGGCACCATCGGGCAGGTGCTGATGCACGAGCTCGGCCACTCCGTCGGGCTCGGTCATGCGCGTGGCCATCGGGAGATCATGTACCGCGCTGCCACCCACAAGGTTGCTCGCTGGGGTGCGGGTGACCTCACTGGCCTACGGCAGGTCGGCCGCGCGCGCCGCTGCTTCTGACTCCAGGTCGCCGGGGTCGCCGGGCCGCCGGGGTCCCCGGGGTCACTGGGGCCGCCGGGGCCGCCACGCAATTGCGGGAAACTGGCTGGATCCACCGCGCCAGACGTCGACCACTTTCCCGCAATTCGCGTCGGGGTCCGAGTTGTCGGGGTCCGGGTGGTCGGTGCCCGATGGTCGGCGCCCGCTGCCCGATGGTCGGCGCCCGGTGCCCGGTGGTCGGTGCTCGGGGACGGGGAACAGGGGTCCTGCGGCCGCTCGAGTTGTCCCAGATTGGGCAAGACCCTGGTGCAACCGGGCAAACTCATGGCAAAGTGCCCAGATCGGTCACGGTCAACGGGTTCCACGTCAGACAGACTGGTCGCCGTGACGACTGGGGGTCGCCATGGCGGTCGCGCCGTTGTCGGTGCCGCGTCACCCTGCGCTAGCACCTCGCGACCACCTCGCCGACGAGGTGCGAGCTCAGGTCCGCGCTGAAGGCATCGACCCGCAGGCCGAGCCCGCTGCCGTCCGTCGGATCGCCGAGCGGGTCGCCAACGCCCACGACCAGCGGAGTCTGACCGGGGCTGTCGCCCCCCTTGAGGACATGCCCGGCCTCGTCGTCGATCTGGTGTCCCGGGTGTCGGGCTTCGGCGCGCTGCAGCGCCATCTCGATGACCCCACTGTGGAGGAGGTGTGGGTCAACGAGCCGGCGCGCGTGTTCGTGGCGAGGCGGGGTCGGCACGAGCTGACCACCACGATCCTGTCCGCCGAGGAGGTCCGTGAGCTGGTTGAGCGTATGCTCAAGTCCAGCGGCCGCAGACTCGATCTGAGCCAGCCGTTCGTGGACGCACTCCTACCCGGAGGTCACCGCCTTCACGTCGTGCTCGAAGGGATCTCACGCGACTTCGCGGCGGTCAACATCCGCAAGTTCATCGCCCGCGCCCACAGCCTGATCGACCTCGTAGAGCTCGGCTCGCTGACAGCGCAGGCCGCGGATTTTCTGGCCGCGGCCGTGCTCAGCGGGCTCAACATCGTCGTTTCCGGAGGTACGCAGGCTGGCAAGACCACCATGCTCAACTGCCTCGCGGCCTCCGTCCCGGGCACCGAGCGGGTGGTCAGCTGCGAAGAAGTTTTCGAGCTTCGCTGCGGGCACCCCGACTGGGTCGCCATGCAAACCCGTCAAGCCGGCCTGGAGGGAACCGGCGAGATCCGCCTACGCGAGCTGGTGAAACAAGCACTCCGAATGCGACCGTCGCGGATCATCGTCGGTGAGGTCCGTGCTGAGGAATGCCTGGACCTGTTGCTCGCCCTCAACGCGGGCCTTCCGGGCATGGCCAGTCTCCACGCCAACTCGGCGCGCGAGGCCTTGGTGAAGCTCTGCACGCTGCCGTTGCTCGCGGGCGACAACATCGGCAGCCGTTTCGTGGTCCCTACGGTGGCCGCGTCCGTCGATCTGCTCGTGCACCTGGGCATCGATGCCGCCGGACACCGCCGCATCGAGGAGATCGTCGGCGTACCCGGCCGGGTGGAGAACGACGTCATCGAGACCGAGACGGTCTTTGCCGTACGCCAGGGACGGCTCGAACGCGCGTCGGGCATGCCGCCGAAGCAGGAGCGCTTCGAACGTGCCGGGATCGACCTGCAGACCGTGCTGCGCCAGGCCCCGTTGCACTCGCCGGCAGCGGTCACGCAGGGTCTTTGAGATGGGTGTCCTGCTGGGCTTGGTCGCCGGACTCGGGCTGTTGCTCGTTTGGACGGCGCTGACCGGGCCGCCGAGGTCGCGTCCCGTCTCGTCGTCGCGGCTCGACATTCTGATAGGTCGCGCCGGGATCGAGGGCGTCACCGGCGCCGGAGTGGTGGCGCTCTGCGGCACCACCGCGGGGGTCGGCGGACTTGCGGTGCTGGTGATCTCGAGGACGTGGCCGGTCGCGATCGCGTTCACGCTCATTGCCGGCTACCTTCCGCTGTCCGCGTTGCATGGTCGAGCCCACCGCCGACAGCGAGATTTGGCGGAGATCTGGCCGGAGGCAGTCGACAATCTCGCGTCCGCGGTCCGCGCCGGAATGTCGCTTCCTGAGGCGCTCGGCCAGCTCGGAGAGCGCGGACCCGAACCACTGCGAGACCCGTTCGGCCGGTTCGCCCGCGACTACGAGGCCAGCGGCCGCTTCGGCGTCGCGCTCGACCAACTCAAGCTGCGACTGGCAGATCCGGTGGGGGACCGAGTCGTCGAGGCCCTGCGGATTGCTCGCGACGTCGGCGGTGGCGACCTGGGCAGGATGCTGCGCGCCCTGTCGGGCTTCCTGCGCGACGACGCCCGCACCCGGGGGGAGCTCGAGTCTCGGCAGGCATGGACGATCAACGGTGCCAGGTTGGCCGTCGCAGCCCCCTGGATCGTCTTGTTGATGCTGTCGTTCCAGCACGACGTCATCCGGCGGTACGCCTCGACCACCGGTGTCGTTGTGCTCGGCCTCGGCGGTGTCGTGTGCCTCGTGGCGTACCGCTTGATGACCTGGCTTGGCCGCCTTCCAACCGAGCAGCGGATCCTCTCGTGACCGGGGCTGCGCTGGGGGCGCTGCTCGGGCTGGGGAGCGCCGCGGGAGGCTGGCTCATCGTCACCGCTCTCGCCCGGTCACGCCGGCCTTCGCTGGACGACCGGGTCCTGCCCTATCTCCACGACCTGCCGCAGGCACCGAGGATGGTGGGCGGGCAGCCGAGCGCCGCCGGCCCCACCGCCGTCGGCTGGGTGCTCTTCGGACCGTCAGTGCGCCGGCTCGCCGTCGGCGTCGAGCGCGTCCTCGGCGGCGCCGCCTCAGTGCGTCGCCGCCTGGAGCGTCTGGGGTCGGGGCTCACGGTCGAGCAGTTCCGTGTCCAACAAGCCGTGTGGGGACTCGGCGGATTCAGCGCCATGGCCGCGATCGGCGTGCTGTGGTCGCTGAGTTCCGCCGTCGCGCCGATTCCCATGTTGACCACCTGCGCGGTCGCCTTCGCCCTCGGCGTCCTCGCCCGCGACCAGGCTCTGTCCACTGCAGTACGCCGGCGCGAGGAGCGGATGCTCACGGAGTTCCCGACGGTGGCCGACCTGCTGGCCCTGTCGGTGGCCGCCGGCGAGGGACCAGTCGCTGCCCTGGAGCGTGTGGTCGCGGTCAGTCACGGCACGCTGTCGCTGGAGCTGCGCACCCTTCTCTCACAAGTCCGCACCGGCGTCCCCATTGGTCGGGCGCTCGACCGGCTCTCGGCGGTCACGGGGGTTCCAGTGATCGCACGCTTCGCAGAAGGGCTGGCGATCGCCCTCGACCGGGGAACCCCGCTGGTGGACGTGCTGCATGCACAAGCCGCCGACGTACGTGAGGCAGGGCGGCGCTCCCTGATCGAGCAGGGCGCTCGCAAGGAGGTGGCCATGATGTTGCCGGTCGTGTTCCTGATCCTGCCCGTGACAGTGCTGTTCGCCTTCTTCCCCGGGGTGATTGGCCTGCATCTGTCGTCGAACTAACCCGTCCATCCACCCCCGAGGCGATGCCATGTCTGCTATGTCTGCTCCTTGCAACATCCTGTCCACCACTCAAGCGACAGTGCCCGTGACCACCGCGTCCACCGAGCTCACCGACCGCAGGTTGTCCGGTTCCCAGGGGCAGCATCGCGACGAGCGCGGCGACGTGCCCGGCTGGGTCATGATCACCGTGATGACGGCCGGGCTCGTGGCGATCCTCACCGCAGTCGCAGGGCCGGCGCTCCGCGGGATGCTGGAGTCGGCGCTATCGTCCGTCGGTGGCTGATTCGGCCGCCATGACCTCGAACCGCGGTGCGCAACCGAGCCGGCGCGGGGGACGCTCCGCCACCGGGTCCGCGGTAGTGGACTTCGTGCTGGTCATGGCCCTACTGGTGCCCCTCGTGCTTGGGATCGCCCAGGTCGCCCTGGTGCTACACGTGCGAAATACCCTCACCGCGGCCGCCTCGAACGGCGCTCGCCTGGCAGCGAGGTACGACCGGGACCCGGCCGACGGCGCCTCCCGTACGCGGCAGTTGATCGCGCGAGCGTTGGCCCAGCGGTACGCCCGCGACGTGAGCGCGCAGATCACGTCGGCCGACGGCTATCCGGCTGTGGTGGTTCGCGTGCACGCCAGCGTGCCTGCACTCGGCCTCTTCGGTCCGGCGGTGTCGCTCGATGTCGAAGGCCACGCCGTGAAGGAGACTCTCCCGTGAGATCCCTTGTCCGCAAGGGCTCTCACGGCCGGAGCGAGTCTGGAACCGCGCTGATCGAGTTCATCTGGCTGGGCCTGATCTTGATGGTGCCACTCGTCTACGCGTTGCTCGCCGTGTTCGACACCCAACGCGCAGCCTACGGTGTCAGTGCCGCGGCGCGCTCGGCCGGCCGGGCGTTCGTACTGGCACCGGACCAGGTCCTGGGTGAGGAGCGTGCGCGCCAAGCCGCGCAGATCGCGCTCGCGGACCAGGGCGTCGAGCTCGTGCCGGGCGCGTTGGTGATCACCTGTCGTCCCGAGCCGACCCGCTGCCTGAGCCCCGGCTCCTTGGTCACCGTCACGGTGTCGGTCCAAGAGGCGCTGCCGCTTGTCCCAAGAGTCCTGGGTGGAGGCGCGCCGTCGGTCCGGGTGTCCGCCTCGCACACCGAGCCCTACGGGACTTTTCGCGAGGATCGATCCCGTCCATGACCAGGAATCGGCCGCCCGCGGACGAGGAGACCGCCAAGCTGCGCCTGAACGTGGAGATCGCCGCTGAGGTGTGGGGCTGACCGGCGGTGTCACGCGACGAGTATGGCCAGGTCACCGTGATGATCGTCGGCTTCTTCGTGTTCCTGGCCCTGCTAGCAGGTGTGGCGATCGACGCGTCCGCTGCGTACCTGCGCAGCGAGAGCCTTGACGACCTTGCCGACGGCGCGGCGCTCGCGGCGGCAGACGGCGTCCAGGGCGACCAGGTCTATCAAGGCGGTCTCGGCTCGCGGGCCCGGATCGACCCGGATGCCGCCCGCGGCTACGTGCAGCGCTACCTCGATCAGGTCGGAGCGCGGGTGAAGTATCCGGGTCTACACCTCGACGTCAGTGCCGACGGCACCTCGGTCGCCGTGCGACTGACGACTCCGATGTCACTGCCGGTGGCGCCGTTCGGTTGGGGCAGCGGGACCGCGGTCACCGGCCAGTCGTCGGTTGTGGTCCGCGTCCGCTGATCGGTCACCGACTCAGGATGGCCGCCCACCGCACCGCGTAGGCTGCGCCTTGTGGCCGGCCCGGAGTTCGACACCAAGCTCAAGCAGCTCGACGCGACGATGCACACGATCGAGCAGGTCAGCGACGTACCAGCGATGGAGGCGGAGGTCGCAGAGCTCCAACAGCAGGTGTCCGCGCCCGACCTGTGGGACGACCAGGCCAACGCGCAGCGGGTGACCGGCCGGCTTTCGGTGTTGCAGTCGGAGATCGAGCGCGTGACGGGCCTGCGTCAGCGCCTCGACGACCTCAGTGTCCTGGCCCAGCTCGCGGTGGAGGAGGGGGATGCGGGCGCGTTCGCCGAGGCGGAGACCGACCTCGACCGGATCAGCAAGGCCGTCGAGGCGCTCGAGGTACGCACGCTGCTGTCCGGTGAGTACGACCAGCGCGACGCGTTGGTGTCGATCCGGTCCGGCGCGGGCGGGGTCGATGCCGCTGACTTCGCAGAGATGCTGATGCGGATGTACACCCGCTGGGCCGAGCGGCACAAGTACGCCGTCGAGGTGTACGACACGTCCTACGCCGAGGAGGCGGGGCTGAAGTCGGCGACGTTCGCGGTCAAGGCGCCCTACGCCTACGGCACGCTGTCGGTCGAGGCCGGGACCCACCGGCTCGTGCGGATCTCGCCGTTCGACAACCAAGGTCGCCGGCAGACGTCGTTCGCGGCAGTCGAGGTGGTGCCGGTGATCGAGCAGACCGACGAGATCGAGATTCCAGAGGAGGACCTGCGGATCGACGTCTACCGCTCGTCCGGTCCTGGCGGTCAAAGCGTGAACACGACCGACTCGGCCGTCCGCATCACCCACATCCCCACGGGCACGGTGGTCAGCTGCCAGAACGAGAAGAGCCAGCTGCAGAACAAGGCCAGCGCCATGGTGATCCTCAAGGCCAAGCTGCTCGCCCTCAAGCACGCCGAGGAGCGGGCCCAGCTCGACGAGCTGCGTGGCGATGTCACCGCGAACTGGGGTGACCAGATGCGCAGCTACGTGCTCAACCCGTACCAGATGGTCAAGGACCTGCGCACAGGGTACGAGACCGGCAATCCGGCTGCGGTGTTCGACGGCGATCTGGACGAGTTCATCGAGGCCGGCATCCGCTGGCGGCGTGGCGCCGACAAGGCCGCCGGCTAGCCCCGTCCCCTTCTACTCTGTCGGGGAGGCACGGACGACGGACGGAGCAACGGGGTGAGCGACGCGGCGGTCCAGGCTAGGGGCCTGGTGAAGAACTACGGCAGCGTCGAGGCGGTCAAGGGGATCGACCTCGACGTACAGCCAGGCGAGACGTACGGCTTTCTCGGGCCCAACGGGGCAGGCAAGTCGACCACGATCGAGATGCTGTGCACGATCCGCAACCCGACCAGCGGCGACGCGCGGGTCGCGGGCTTCGACGTCGTCCGTCAGCGCGACGACGTCCGGCGGCGGATCGGCCTGGTCTTCCAGGCACAGACGTTGGACCTGCAGCTGTCCGCGGACCAGAACCTTCGGTTCCACGCGGACTTGTACGGCGTGCCGAAGGGCGAGTCGTCCAAGCGAATCACCGAGGTGCTGGAGATGGTCGGGCTTACCGAGCGACGTGGCGACCGGGTGCAGAACTACTCCGGCGGGATGAAGCGCCGACTGGAGATTGCCCGCGGACTGGTCCACGCGCCCGCGGTGCTGTTCCTCGACGAACCGACCATCGGCCTCGACCCGCAGACGCGCACCTCGATCTGGGACTACTTGCGCGATCTCCGGGAGCAGCGCGAGATCACGGTGTTCGTCACCACGCACTATATGGACGAGGCCGAGCACTGCGACCGGATCGCAATCATGGACGACGGGCGGCTGGTCGTCGAGGACACTCCCGAGGCGCTGAAGTCGAGTGTGGGAACCGACCGGGTAGCGCTCACCAGCGGTGACGATGAGGAGACGATTCGGCGGTTGCGTGACCGCCTGGGCGTCGAGGCGGCCATGCACGAGGGACAGGTGACGTTCGCCGTTGCCCAGGGCTCGCACTTCGTGCCGCGCCTGTTCACCGAGCTCGGCGCCCGGATCGACTCCGTCACCGTGACGAGGCCGAGCCTGGACGACGTGTTCATGGCCTACACGGGGCGCACCATCCGGGACACTGAGGCCGCCGGTGGGCGGGGGTTGCCGCCATGGGCGCAGGGAAGGGGACGCTGATGACCACGACAGAGCAGACCGTCCGGCCGCAACCGGAGCCGATCCGGGAGCCGTTCGAGTCGGTCGCGCACGGCTGGCGACACCAGGTGCGCGCCACCTGGGTCGTGCTGCGCCGCGAGCTGCTGCGCTTCGGGCAAGACCGAACCCGGATGTTCGTGATGCTCATCCAGCCGCTGTTGTTCCTGTTTGTCATGGGGACCGGCCTGTCCAGCATCGTGTCGACCGGCGGCAACACCAGCTTCCGAACGTTCTTGTTCCCTGGCGTACTGGCGACCTCGGTGTTGTTCACCGCCGCGTTCTCCGGCATCTCGCTGGTGTGGGACCGCGAGTTCGGCTTCCTGCGCGAGATGCTGGTCGCACCGATCGGGCGTGCCTCGATCATTGTCGGCAAGTGTCTCGGCGGGGCGATCGTCGCGACGCTGCAGAGCCTGATCCTGCTGGCCATGGCAGGACTGGTCGACGTGCCGTACGACCCGTGGATGCTGCTGGGTCTGATCGGCTGCCTGTTCCTGGGCGCACTGCTGCTCACGTCGATCGGCGTGGTCATGTCAACCCGGATCAAGACGATCCAGGCCGCCATGCCAGCCAGCCAGCTGCTGATCACGCCGATGATGTTCCTGTCGGGGTCGCTGTTCCCGATCAACGGTCTGCCGTACTGGTTGTCGGTGCTCACCCGGGTCAACCCGCTGACGTACGTCGTGCAGCCCATGCGCCATCTGGTGCTGGCGCAGCTGCACCTGACGCAAGCCGAAAGGGCGCGGTTGCTGCCGGACATCACCTGGTTCGGCTGGCACGTGCCGGTCGGCATCCAGCTGCTGCTGGTGCTCGCGTGTGCGCTCGGACTGATGAGCTTGGCGGTGGCGAGCTTCCGCAAGTCAGAGTGACGGGGGTACGAGGCCCGACGATCCGCCGCCGCGCGAGCCTGCGCTGACTCCCCAGGATCGACACGTACACTCGGCGATCGGCCGGAGAACAACCTTCCCTGTCCCCGACACCTGGCCCAGCCCTCACGTGATCCGATTCGAAACAGTCACCAAGTCCTACCCCGGCCAGCGCCAGCACGCCGCCCTCGATTCTGTCGACGTTGAGGTGGAGAAGGGCGAGTTCGTCTTCCTCGTCGGCGCGTCGGGGTCGGGCAAGTCGACGTTCCTCCGGCTGGTGCTCCGAGAGGCCCGCCCGACGTCTGGCCGAGTGTTCGTCGCCGGGAAGGAGATCAACCGGCTTGCCAGCTGGAAGGTGCCCGGACTGCGCCGCCAGATCGGCACCGTGTTCCAAGACTTCCGGCTGCTCGATAACAAGACCGTCAGCGAGAACGTCGCGTTCGCGCTGCAGGTGATCGGCAAGCACAAGTCGGTGATCAACCGGGTCGTGCCCGAGACCCTCGAGCTGGTTGGTCTGGAGGGCAAGGGCGGCCGGATGCCCAATGAGCTGTCCGGCGGCGAGCAGCAGCGGGTCGCCGTCGCTCGCGCCTTCGTCAACCGGCCGATGATCCTGATCGCAGACGAGCCGACCGGAAACCTCGACCCCGCCACCTCGGTCGGCATCATGAAGCTGCTCGACCGGATCAACCGCACCGGCACGACGGTCGTGATGGCGACCCATGACTCCGGAATCGTCGACCAGATGCGCAAGCGCGTGATCGAGCTCGACGCCGGCAAGGTCGTCCGCGACCAGTCGCGCGGGGTGTACGGCTACCAGACCTGACCGTCGGCCCGCCTCGCGCGGTCGCGGTTCGTGACCAGGGCCTACCGGCCCCCGACGACCTGGGATCTCATGCAAATCAAGCAAGTCTTCGTCGAGCTCGGCACCGGCCTCAAGCGCAACATGTCGATGACGGTGTCCCTGATCCTCACCACCTTCGTGTCGCTCGTCCTTGTGGGCGTCGGCCTGATGATCTGGATGCAGTCGGACAAGACCGAGCAGTTCTTCGGCGACCGGCTGCAGCTGCAGGTGGTGCTATGCGCTGACAACTCGACTGCCGGGACATGCCTGAACGGCGCGGCGACCACCCAGCAACAGGACGTGCTGAAGAAGGCGCTGACGGGCAACCCCGAAGTTCAGTCGATCCGGTTCCAGACGTCCCAGGAGTCCTACGACAAGGCCAAGCAGTTGTACGACCAGAGCAACAGTGGCAGTCAGATCTTCTCGACCGTGCGACCGTCTGACTTCCCGAACTCCTACTTCGTCACCCTCAAGGACCCACGTCAGTTCAGCGGCGTGGAGAGCCAGGTCAAGGGCATGCAGGGCGTTGCCGGGGTGCTCGACCTGCACGAACAGCTGTCGCTGATCTACTCCATGCTCGGCTACCTGAGATGGGGCGCTCTGGGCACGGCGGGAGCACTGATCATCGCGGCGATCCTGCAGGTGTCCAACACGATCCGGCTGGCGGCGTTCGCTCGACGGCGGGAGATCGGCATCATGCGGCTGGTCGGCGCCTCGAGCTGGCACATCCAGCTCCCGTTCGTGCTCGAGTCGTTGCTGGCGGCGTTCATCGCCGGTGTCATCGCGTGCGGTGCCCTGGCAGCGTTCACCCAGTTCATCGTGATCGACAAGCTGCGTGAGCATCTGCGGGTCACGACGTGGGTCGGTTGGCACGAAGCCTTGATCACGGGAGGCATTGTGTTCATTTTCGCCGCGCTGCTCGCATTGATACCTACGCTGGTCATGACACGTCGCTACCTCGATGTCTAAATCCGCGGGTTGAGCGGCGGAGTCGGCTACCGTCACGGAAGTCATTGGTCACATGCGTCCCAGGAGTCCCATGGGACTCATGGCACTGTGACCACCATCAGTGCCTGCACGGCCTCCTTACCGGTGAATCGAGGTTCGCGACTCTCTGCCCGACGTGTGCGCCCCTACGGGTGCCAACAGCAAAGGCCTTCCTGTGGCTCGACTCTTCCCCCTTGGTCGTTCCCAGCGCCCCAGCAACGAGTCGGGCGCACTGCGCGCCGGTCGAGGTCCGCGCAACCGTCGGCGCGTTGCCCTGTTGAGCGCCGTGCTGGCGCTCGTCCTCACCGCGTCGATCGCTGCCCCGGGCCAGGCGGACCAGAAGGACAAGCTCAAGCACCGCAAGCATCACGTGACGAGTCAGATCAAGGGTGCTAAAGCGGATCTCGACGAGGTCAGCCGCACTCTGATTCGCGCAACCGCGGCACTACGAAAGGCGCAGGCGACGCTGACGGCAGCCCAGAACCACCTGGCCGTCACCCGCGGCCAGCTCACCGCAGCCAAGGTGCTCGACGCCCAGATGCAGGCGAAGCTGGACGACGCCGTACGCCGGCTCGACGACGCCAAACGTGCACTGGCACAAGGCGAGGCCGCGGTGGGCGACGAGCGAAGCCGCGCGGCGCAGTTCGTGGTTCAGACGTACCAAGGCGGTGACCCGACGCTCACCAGTCTCGGCGTCATCCTGTCCGGTCAGGACCCGTCCCAGCTAACGGAGAACCTCAGCCTCACGTCGTCGATGATGAACGCCGAAGGTGCAACTCTTGGCCGGCTCACGGCGGCGCGGACGCTGCTCGAGGTCAAGAAGGCCGAGGTTGCCCAGATCACGGCTGAGGTGGCACGGGGCCGAGCCGAAGCCGCCCGCAACCTCGTCACCAAGCAGGCCTTGGAACGCGAAGCGGCCGCCGAGACCGCGAAGGTCCACCAGCTCGTCGGGCAGCGGCGGGTCGCCGCGGCCAAGGCGCGCGCGGCGAGGAAGGTCGAACTGCACCGCATCGCCCGCCTGCGCAGCGAGCGACGTGGGCTGCAGCGCAAGATCCAACGGCTGATCCGGCGCGACCGCTCGCCGACGATCCATCGGGGCGGAGGTTATCTGAGCTTCCCGGCGAACGGTCCGATCACGTCGCCGTACGGCATGCGGCTGAACCCCATCATCCACATCTGGGAGCTGCACGACGGCACGGACTTCGGCATCCCGTGCGGAACCCCTGTCTACGCAGCCGCGGCCGGACGGGTCATCTCCGACTACTACAACGTGGCGTACGGCAACCGGGTGCTGGTCAACCACGGCACGGTCAATGGCGTGAATCTCGTGACCATCTACAACCACCTGAGCAAGTTCGTGGCGATGCCGGGACAGTGGGTGCACCGCGGACAGCTGGTCGCGTACTCGGGGACCACCGGCTGGTCGACCGGATGCCACCTGCACTTCATGGTGCTGGTCAACGGGGTGACGGTGAACCCCATGACCTGGCTGTGACGCGCCAACTGGGTCGCCGTCCGCCTGGCCAGTAGGAAACAATGGCGCCATGGCAAAGGAGTCCGGGCGCAAGATGATCGCGCAGAACCGCAAGGCGCGCCACGACTACCACGTCGAGGACACCTTCGAGGCGGGTCTGGTACTGACCGGGACCGAGGTGAAGTCCCTGCGAGCCGGCCGTGCGTCGCTGGTCGACGGGTTCGCCGAGATCGAGGGCGGCGAGATGTGGCTGCTCGGCGTGCACATTCCGCAGTACACCGAGGGCACCTGGACCAACCACGAGCCGCGCCGCCGCCGCAAGCTGCTGCTGCACCGGTCGGAGATCGACAAGATGACGTCTCGGGTCAACGAGCGCGGCCTCACCATCGTGCCGCTCGCGATGTATTTCGTGGACGGCCGCGCGAAGGTCGAGATCGCACTCGCTCGCGGCAAGAAGACCCACGACAAGCGGCAGGCACTCGCGACCAAGGAAGCCAACCGTGAGGCGCAGCGCGCCATGGTCCGCCGCGCCAAGGGCGTGGAGTGACCCCGACCGCCGAATCGTCGCAGGGCGAGAACCAGACAGCCACGAGCGACCGGTCTTCGCTCGCCGACGCCGACGTCGCCGGTTGGTGCCGGGATCTCGGGATCCCCGGGCTCGTGGACGCGCATGTGCACTTCCTCCCCTCATCGATCATGAGCCGGGTCTGGGAGCACTTCGCCGCCGCCGGACCGCTGATCGGCCGGCCCTGGCCGGTGACCTACCAGGGCACCGACGACGAGCGCGTTGCACGGCTGCGGGATCTCGGCGTCCGATGGTTCAGCGCCCTGCCGTACGCGCATCGCCCCGGGGTAGCTGGGTACCTCAACGACTGGGCCGCGGCCTTCGCGTCGCGCACGGACGGTTGCCTGTCCTCGGCGACGTTCTATCCGGAGGAGGGCGCCGGCGATGAGGTGACGCGCCGGATCGAGGCAGGTGCGCAGGTCTTCAAGACGCATGTGCAGGTCGGGAACTTCGACCCTCGCGACCCGTTGCTGGAACCGGTCTGGTCGGCCCTGGCGGAGTCCGGTTTGCCGGTGGTGATCCACGCCGGCTCAGGTCCGGTGCCGAACGCGCACACCGGACCCGGCCCGATCTCTGACGTGCTGGCGGCCCATCCGAGTCTGTGCGCGGTGATCGCGCACATGGGAGCGCCGGAGTACGACGAGTTCATCGCCCTCGCCGAGCGGTACGAGCGGGTATACCTCGACACCACGATGGTGTTCACTCACTTCTTCGAGGCCATGGCGCCGTTCCCAGACCGCTGGCTGCCCCGGATCGTGGCGTTGCGCGACAAGATCCTGCTCGGATCGGACTTCCCGAACATCCCCTACCCGTACGCCCACCAGATCGAGTCGCTCGACCGGCTCGACCTCGGCGACGAGTGGTTGCGCGCCGTCTGCTGGGACAACGGGGTGCGGCTCTTCGGGCTGCCCGAGAACGCGTCCGAGAACGTGTCCGAGAACGTGTCGGAGTGAGTGTTGGCGTAGGCGGTGTGGGAGGGCGTCTCAGGTCCGGAGCCGGTGTTGGACGGTGTTGCGCAGCGGTCTGCGACCTGGGTCGATCCAGGCGGGCGGCAGGAACTCCGGATGTCCGTCGGCCGCCATCTGGCAGTGCCAGTCGGCGGTATGGACGAGCCGGTGATGGTGCCCACACAGCAGCACGCCGTTGGCCAGCGAGGTCTCGCCTTCATGGTGCCAGGGGACGATGTGATGGGCTTGGCACCAGGCGGGAGGGCGATCGCAGCCGGGGAAGGCGCAGCCGCCGTCTCGCAGTACCAGTGCCATCCGTAGGGTTCCGCCGAAGAAGCGGTGCCGCCGCGACACGTGCAACGGGACTCGACCAGCAACGACGGCCGACCGGTGGTCGGCGTCGCACCCGATCCAGCGAGCCGCCTCGGCGGACAGGTGTGTGCCGTTGCCGCCGACGGCGTGCCCGGTGCCGTCGGCCAACGTCTGTTCCCGCATCGTGATCACCAGCTGCGGACGTTCGCCGCCTTCGTCGGGTAGGTCGCCACCGGCCAGCGCTCGGCGGGCCAGCTCGACCAGCGCGTCGGCCATCCTCTGGCCGTATGATCGCGGGTCCGGCCCGGCGGCGGCACGCGGTAGGGGCTTGGCCAGCGGCGACAGCGCGGTTCGTAGGGTCATCGCGCCCTCGTCGTCCAACTGCCCGACCACGCCGGTCAGCCCGTCCCCCCGTCGCGGCAGGGACAACCGTCGGGACGCGAACGCCCGCTCCTCCTGACGGCGCAACCGCTCGGCTTCGTCGGCATCGGCCGCGTCAGGGTCCACCAGCTCCCAGATCGTGGTGCCCAACCGCGCGAGCTCGGCCGCGTTGAATGCCTTGGCCTCATGCAGGAGTCGGGCTTCGGCCTCCGTCTTGACCTCTGCGGTGGCCGAGCGCGGTGCGTCTGCGATCACGCCGGCGATCGCTGCTGCCTGAGCGGCGCGAACCCGCCCGTACCTAAGGGCCGCCCTCGTGGCGGCGAGCTCGATCCCGAGCGCGTCGGTGTGCAGGGCTGTGGCCAGCTCGACCGAACCTTTGGCGGCGCTGGGCACGAGCTGGTGGCGGGTGCCGGAGCCACGCGGCCGTGGACGGTGCCCCAGACCGCCTGGCGAGGGCCCGACGATGAGCCTCGGCCAGAGCTGACGATGAAGCCGCGGCGGCCACCGACTGCGCGACCGCGGCGGCATCCAGCAGCTCGGTGACCGCGGAGTCGGACAACGGCCACAACGGTGCGTCGGCTGCCGCGCGCAGCAGTCCCGTGGCACGCTCTAGGGCGGCCAAGGTGGTGTGGGCGGTCGAGACTTCCTGCATACCCGGGACAGTAAGAGCCGCTCGAGCCTTATGGGAACATCTGTTCGGACCCGTGGATGACAAGCGCTCTACCGCCACTCGTGCCCCTCGACGGAATGACGGCTGCGCCGAGGTCGTTGGACCGGGTACGCTGGGCGATGCCGGAGTGCGGTGCGGGACACCGCCCACCGGCGTTGACAACTCAAGAGGGGCTGATCGGTTTCGACTTTGGTCGTTTCGATTCAGGAGAAGCGGGTCGAGGATCCAGGGTCATCTCGTAAACGATCCTTGGAAACCAAAAGTGCCAACGCAAAGCGCACTGACTTCGCCCTCGCCGCCTGAGGCGAGTACCGCGAAGGGTCGGTCTGGGAGCGCCTCCGTTCCAGTAACCGGCCTCATCTAGGAGGCTTGCTCCTCTCACCCGGTCGCGGGGTGTGAGTGGGACATCTACAGCGACTGAGCCCGTCGGTGACGTGTCTGCGCTAGCACCGGGGCCGAGAAAAGCGATAAGCAGACTGCACCCGGAGAAGACCTGAGTCTGCGTCAGAGGACGCGGGTTCGATTCCCGCCAGCTCCACGCCAGCTCCACTCCGAAGGCCCGTTGCCGCGCCAATGCGGGGCGGGGCCTTCGCCATGCCTGGCGCAGCTGGTCGAAGCAACCGATCGAAGCAACCGGCCGAGCAGTCAGGCGACGAGTTACTCCGGCAGCACCAGCGCCAAGGCGAAGCCGTCGTACCCCTTGCTCCCCACGGTCTGCACCTCGGTAGCACTCACCCGTGGCTCCGCGGCCATCATCTCGTTGAGCCGACGAGTCCCGAGGATGGCCGGCTCCTGGCTCGTTGCGTCGACCACCGCACCGCCGCGAACCACGTTGTCGACGATGATCACGCTCCCGACCCGAGTCATCCGCAGCGCCCACTCGAAGTACTCGGGGTTGCTCGGCTTGTCCGCGTCGATGAACACGAGGTCGTACGGTCCGGCACCTTCAGCCGCCAGCTCCGCCAACGTGTCCGCGGCACGACCGACGCGGACGGTGACAAGGTCGGCGATGCCGGCTTGTTCGAGGTTGGCGCGCGCCACCTCGGCGTGCAGAGGGTCCAACTCGAGCGTGGTGAGGTGTCCGCCGGGAGGCAGCGCCCTCGCGAGCCAGATCGTGCTGTAGCCACCGAGGGTCCCGATCTCGAGGATGGCGCGGGCACCGTGGATGCGGGCCAACAGGTGCAGGAGCTTGCCTTGGTTCGGCGCCACCGCGATCGGAGGCAGCCCGGCTGCCTCACTCGCCGTCAGAGTGGCCTCCAGCGCCGGGTCCGCCGGGACCAGCAGGTCGCAGATGTACGTGTCGACTTCAGTCCATCGGTCGCCACTCACAGGGGCAGTCTGCCATCAGTGGAACGCGGCTCTCCTCGACCACGGTGCGGATCGCTGCCTCGGCAACAGCCCCGCGTGTGCAGCAGAGACATCCCGTGCGTGGGCGGTCGCCACCGAACCCGCCGCCTGGCTCGGTCGTGGGCGCCGTCCCGGCGGGCGTCGTGCCTTTACGGTCCGGATCAGGCTGGCCACCGCTCGCGACACGCTGCCACGGAGGCATGGTCCCGGGACGGTTGGAGCCCGGCGATGCGTTGACGCCCGTCGGCGTTGTCTTTCAGCTCTCTGAGGCGTGGTCGGCAATTGCCTTCAGCAACGGGTCGTACATGGGAGGACTCCTGTCGTGCATGCGTGTTGTGCCGGCGGGACGTGTGTGGATCGAGCAAGCCACTGGTGAGGAGAACGAGCCCGCCGGGAGGTTGGTTCAGAACGAGTCGACGCCGGCGTTGGGAGTCCGGGTTGCGGCCTCTGGTGTGCGGGCACATGATCGGTGAGCGTCCACTCGAGTCGCCATCAAGGTCGGGAGGTCCCCATGCGCCGGCTGTCCGTCGTCCTTGCAGGGTTGATGATCGTGGCGCTCGTCGGGCCGTCGAGGGCGGCATCCGAGCCGTACACACCCGCATTGGTGACGGTCTCCAGCCCCGACCGGGTCGGCGGCTACCTGTTGACCGCGACCCATCGCGGTCCGCGCTACGCCCCGACCTTCACCGGCAACGGCTATCTCGCGGTCCGGGTCCCGGCGCAGGGCCAGGGCTATGTCGGGGGGACGGTGCCCACGCAGTCGGAGGTGGCCGGCTTCTACGCCCGGCCACCGGGCACGCAACAGGTGCAGCAGCGGGCCAACGTACCCACCTGGTCGACGTTGCGGTTCACCGAGGGCGGGCACACGTTCTCGTTCGCCGACGGCACGGTCAGCCAGTGGAGGCAGCAACTCGACCTGCACACCGGGGTGATCACGACGACCGCACGGTGGCGGGCACCCGACGGTCACGTCACCGACCTCCGCTACGACGTCTTCACCGACCGCGCCCAGCCGTACGTCGCGGCCGTGCGGCTGCGGCTGACTCCGCACTGGAGCGGACCGGCCCAGGTCACCGACCTGATCGACGGGACGCCGGCCACGCTGACGACGCCGGTCGCCGACGGACACGACCCGGGCGCACGTGCGGACTGGGAGAGCGTGCGCACACAGGGAACTCGTCTGGTTGCCGCACTCGCGAGCCGCCTGCGGCTCAGCCCGAACAGCGCCGCCGGCACCGCTCGGCCGGTCTCCGGTGCCGGTGCTCAGAGCGTGGGTCAGCGCGTCGATCTCGCCCTGCAGCGGGGGCACACCTACACCGTCACCAAGTACGTCGGCGTGGTCACGTCCCAGGTCACCGGCCGGCCGGTCGCGTACGCCCGGGCGCGGTCGAGGGACGCCGCGGCCACCGGCTACCGGCGGCTGCTGGCGCAGAACACCGCCGCGTGGTCGCGCCTGTGGCGGGGCCGGATCGACGTGCATGGCAACCAGCCGCTGGCGACGGAGGTCAACGCCAGCCAGTTCTACCTGTGGTCCAGCACCCGCGACGGCGTCGACTGGAGCATCTCGCCGGCCGGGTTGTCGTCCAACGGGTACGACGGGCACATCTTCTGGGACGCGGAGACGTGGATGTACCCGTCGCTGCTCGCCCAGCACCCTGATCTCGCCGCCGGCATGAACGCCTATCGGTTCCAGCGGCTGGCCGAGGCCAGGGCGCACGCACGGGCCACCGGGTGGCGGGGTGCCCGCTTCCCGTGGGAGAGCGCGCTGGACGGCACCGAACAGATCCCGCCGCCGGTGTCGGTCAACAGCGAAGGCCTCTACGAGCAGCACATCACCTCCGATATCGCGCTCGCGCAGTGGCAGTACTACCTCGTCACCCGTGACCGGCACTGGCTGCTTACCCGCGGCTGGCCGGTGCTGTCCGGGGCGGCCAGGTTCTGGGCCAGCCGGGTGGTGCGCGGTGCGCACGGCAGCGAGCACCTGCGGCACGTCACGGGCCCGGACGAGGAGAACCCGGACGTGACCGATGAGGCCTACACCAACGTCGCGGCGGCGACCACGTTGCGCCATGCGGCCAGTGCGGCCCGGATCCTGGGCAAGGGTCCGCACGCCGCCTGGGACCGGATCGCGAACCACCTGGTCCTGCGCTACGACTCGAAGCTCGGCATCCATCCCGAGTTCGCGGGATACCAGGGCCAACTGGTGAAACAGGCAGACGTGACGATGCTGCAGTACCCGTGGCGCCGACCCATGGCCGCCTCCGTGGCACAGCGGGACCTCAACTACTACGTGCAGCGTACGGACCCGCTCGGCCCGTCGATGTCCGACGCGATCAGCTCCATCGACACTGCTGCCCTCGGCTCGCCGGGCTGCGCGTCGTACGCCTACACCGTCCGCAGCATCGACCCGTTCATCCGTGACGTGTTCGACCAGTTCTCCGAGACGAGCACCGGTGGCGCGTTCACGTTCTCGACCGGTATCGGCGGCTTCCTGCAGGAGTTCCTGTACGGCTACACCGGACTGCGGTGGAACCCGCACACGGTCCAACTCGATCCCAGCCTGACCGGCCGGCTCGGTGGCGTCACGTTGCACTCGCTGCGGTGGCGCGGGCGGTCGTTCACCGTCGATGTAGGCCCCCGCACGACCCGGGTCACTCTCCAGAGCGGTCCGCCCCTTCCGGTCAGCGTGCGTGGCAAGGTGCACCGGGTACGAACCGGGGCCGCTCTGGTCGTGCCGACTCGCCGCCCCGACAGGACACCGACCGCGGACGTTGCTCGCTGCCGTACCGCCTCGGCGAGCAGTGCCACCTCCCTCGGTCCGGCGCTGGCCGCGGTCGACGGCAGCCCGGCGACGTTCTGGCAGCCGACCAGGGTGCCCGCGACACTGACCGTGTCGCTGGGCCGGCGCGACACGATCGGCCGGGCGGTGGTGAGCTGGGGGCGCCAGTGGCCGCCCGCACCCGCGCCGAACGTGCCGCCACCCCCCAAGCCGGTGCTGACCCTGCGAGCGATCTCCTACGACGTCCAAGTCTCCGCCGACGGACACTCCTGGCGTACCGTCGCGAGGGTCCGGGGCCGCAAGTCCGGCCTGCGCGACGTGCTCACGTTCCCAGCCACGGGCGCGCGGTACGTCCGGCTCCGGGTCCACTCGGCCACCCACCACGCCGCGCCGAAGCTGCAGGAGCTCACCCTCTTGGCCCGCTGATCCGCGGGTTTCGGCCCGCCGATCCGTGGATTTCGGCCCGCCGATCCGCGGGTTTCGACCCTGCATTGCCGAGCCGGGTCGCCTCGGCTACAGGTCGACCTGGGGAAGCCGCGTCAACGGCTCGGCGAAGCGCTCGTCGGTCAGCTCTTCGTCGACCATGGTGCCGCCGAGGTACGCGTCGTACGCCGCCATGTCGAAATGACCGTGACCGCACAGTGCCGTGAGGATCACCTTCTCCTCACCCGACTCCTTGCAGGCGACCGCTTCGCGGATGCATGCGGCGAGTGCGTGCGTCGGCTCGGGCGCCGGCACGATGCCCTCGCTCCGAGCGAACGTGATCGCGGCACTGAAGCACTCCAGCTGGGGGATCGCGATCGCCTCCATCAGCCCCAGCTCGTAGACGTGCGAGATCAACGGGCTCATCCCGTGATAGCGCAGACCTCCGGCGTGGATCGGGTCGGGGATGAAGTCGTGGCCGAGGGTGTGCATCTTCAGCAACGGCGTGAAGCCGGCCGTGTCGCCGAAGTCGTAGGCGTACTTGCCGCGGGTGAGCGAGGGGCAGGACGACGGCTCCACGGCACGGATCACCGGTGAGATGCGTCCGGCGAGCTTCTCGCGCAGGAACGGGAACGACAGCCCGGCGAAGTTCGACCCGCCGCCCGTGCAGCCGACGATCAGGTCAGGCGTCTCTCCGGCCTGCTCGAACTGCAGCAGCGCCTCCTCACCGATGATCGTCTGATGCAGGAGCACGTGGTTCAACACACTGCCCAGTGCATAGTGCGCGTGCTCGTCCTGGGCAGCGCTCTCGACCGCCTCACTGATCGCAATGCCCAGGCTGCCCGGGTGGTGCGCGTCGTCGGCGAGGATCTTGCGACCCGACTCGGTGAGGTCGGACGGGCTGCGATGCACGGAAGCGCCGAACGTCTCCATCACCGAGCGACGGTACGGTTTGCCGTCGAACGACGCGCCCACCTGCCACACCTCGCAGTCGAGGCCGAACTGTGCACAGGCGAAGGCGAGCGCGGTTCCCCATTGGCCGGCGCCGGTCTCCGTGGTGACCTTCGTGACCCCGCTGCGGGCGTTGTAGAACGCCTGCGGTACGGCCGTGTTCGGCTTGTGCGACCCGGCCGGCGAGACGCCTTCGTACTTGTAGTAGATGTGCGCCGGCGTTCCGAGCGCCGTCTCCAGGCGGTGCGCCCGGTACAACGGCGACGGCCGCCACAGCCGATAGACGTCGAGCACCTCGTCGGGGATGTCGACGTACGAGTCCGTGGTCACCTCCTGGGCGATCAGGTCCATCGGGAACAACGGCGCGAGGTCATCGGGGCCGACCGGCTGCAGAGTGCCCGGGTGCAGAGGCGGCGGTGGCGGGGACGGCAGGTCTGGGATCAGGTTGTACCAGCGCGTCGGCATCTCGGACTCGCTGAGCAGGAACTTGTGCTGCAGTGCCATCGTGACCTCCGCGTCGCCAGACCCCGTCCCTCGTCAGGTCGATGACGCTACGCCCATTGCCCCTTCGGGAACACCGGTGCGCGGCAGCGCATTGGCACAGGCATGAAGGCCATGGTCTACACCGAGTCCGGCGGCACCGACGTGCTGCACATGACCGAGCGGCCCGTGCCCGAACCGGGGCGCGGGGAGGTACGCGTGCGGGTGCGGTTCTCCGCGGTCAACCCGACCGACGTGAAGTCGCGCCAAGCGACGACGCCGCCCGCGCCGCAGGTGCCGAACCAGGACGGGTCCGGCCTCGTCGACGCGATCGGACCCGGCGTCACGGGGGTGGCTGTCGGTGACCCGGTGTGGGTCTGGGACGCGGCGTACCAGCGTCCGGACGGGACCGCGCAGGAGCAGGTCGTCCTGCCGCAGCAGCAGGTGGTACGCCTCCCTGACGGGGTGCCGCTGGAGGTGGGCGCCAGTCTCGGCGTCCCCGCGCGGACGGCACACCGATGTCTGACCGTGGCGGAGTGGGCACCGGCCGAGCTCGCGCCCGGGGCGCTCGCCGGTCGTGCCGTGCTGGTGTCCGGCGGTGCCGGTGCGGTGGGGCACGCCGCGATTCAGCTGGCTCGTTGGGCGGGTGCGCGGGTGATCGCGACGGTGAGCACGCCGGACAAGGCTGCTCTCGCCGAAGCCGCCGGGGCCCATCATGTGGTGAGCTACCGCGATCCCGACGCGGCCGACCAGATCCGAGGCATCGTGCCCGGCGGGGTGGACGCGATCGTCGAGGTGGCGGCCGCCGCCAATGCGACCCTCGACACGGCCGTCGTCGGGGCCGACGCGGCGATCGCGATCTATGCGGGCACAGAGGGAGACGAGCTCATCGTGCCGGTACGCGCGCACATGGCACCGAACACGCGGTTCCAGTTCGTGCTGCTGTACACCGAGCCCGACGAGGCCAAGCGGGCGGGCGTGCGCGCAGTCACCGCGGCGGCAGCCGACGGAGCGTTGCCGGTGGGTCGCGAGGCCGGGCTGCCGCTGCACGTGTTCGCACTGGAGCAGGCTGCGCAGGCACATGCGGCGGTCGAGGCGGGGACGACCGGCAAGGTGCTGATAGAGGTCGGCTGACCCGCGGCTGACCCGCGGCTGACCCAGTCGGGATGGCCCAGGCTCAGCGAACCAGGGGCACGAACCGGAAGGAACCGTGGCGCTGCAGGTCGACGGTGCCGTCGGTCTGCTTGCGGACGACGAACATCTGTCCGGAGACCGGGATCACCATGGTGCCGCCGGAGGCGAGCTGGTCGATCAGCTCATGCGGCACTTCGTGAGTGCCTGCGGACACAAGGATGCGGTCGTAGGGCGGTGTGTCCGGCCAACCCAACTGGCCGGGCTCGGAGCGCCGGACGACCGCCCACGGCACACCGCGAGCGGCCACGTTCGCCGAGCCCCACTCGGCCAGCTGCGGGTCCAGCTCGACCCCGCAGACCGAACCCGTTGGACCGACGAGCTCCGCCAGGAGGGCGGTCGTCCAGCCGGAGCCGGCACCGACGTCGAGCACCCGGTCGCCCTGGCGTACCTGGAGCCAGCTCAGCATCATCGCCACGGTGGTCGGTTGGCTGTTGGTCTGTCCGCCGCCGATGGGTATCGGCCGGTCCTGTTCGGCCAGTCCCACCAGGTCCGAGGGCAGGAACGCCGCACGGGGTTGACGCCGCATCGCCGCGATGACCCGTCGGTCGCGCATGCCACCAGTGCACCACCACGCGACCGGGTCGCCAACCAACACCCCTCGCGAGCAAGATCCGGCGTTATGCCGCGAGCCGGTCACTCGTCAGCGAGCAGCAGCCTTGCCATCGTTTTGGCCACCGTGTCGATCCCGGCCTCGATGGTGGCCGCACCGACGGAGAACTCAGCCCACAGCCACCCGGGCGTGACCGCCGCAGACAGGTAAGACATCACCGCTTCGCGCTCCTGTTCGGCGTGCTGCAACAGTCGCTCGTTGACCGCGGCCTCGTCACCCTCGACGTACACGCAGAACGCGTTGGTGTGCGGGGGATCCGGGACCACTCGCATGCCGGCGGCACTCAACTGCGTGGCCAACCCGGCGGCAGCGTCGTGATACTCACCCATCCGCGGCAGGTGGGTGTGCAAACCCTCGCGGGCGAGCACCGCATAGGGCAGCAACGAGAACAGGTTCCCACCGTGCCGACGCTGCCAGCGGCGCGCCTCGGCGATCATGTCCTCGGGACCGGCCAGCGCCGCGCCCGCGATGCCTGCGAGCCCCTTGTAGAACGAGACGTACACACTGTCCGCGAGGGCGGCGATCTCGGCGTGGCTGTGCGCGAGGTACGGCTGGCTCTCCCACAGTCGGGCCCCGTCCAGGTGCAGGGGTACGCCGCGGGTCCTGCATGCCTCAGCGAACGCCACGAGCTCGTCCCACGTGGGCAGCCGGTAAGCGGCGTCCCGGAGCGGCAGCTCGAGCGTCGCAGCCCCGAGCCGACCGGGCAGGGCAGCCAGGTCGCGAGGCGTGGGCTGGCGCGGCTCGTCCGTCAGATGCTCCGGCTGCAGGTGATGCAGCGACGGCAGCGCGTCGAGCTCGTGCACGATCAGGTGGCTCAGGCCGTGCAGCGCGATCCGTGGGGAGCCGACGCGGTCGGACCAGACTCGCAGCGCGCACTGCTGCGCCATGATGCCGCTGGGCATGAACACGGCGGCCGGCTTGCCGAGCAGCTCTGCCACCTCGGCCTCAAGGTCGCCGACGACGCCGTCCTGGCCGTACCGGTCGAGGGACTCACCTGGATCGGCGGCGGCCAGTCGCGCAAGGACCTCTCGGGGTGTCTGGAGCGCGTGACCGGACAAGCCACGGCGGACGCCGTTGCGGGCGGCCCTCCGTCGCTCGGCCAGTGCCGTGTCGTCTGCTGCCATGCTAAACACCCTTCCACGTGCCTGCGCCGGGCCGGTCCCGGTCAGGCGGTACGCCGGCGACCACGCCGCACACGCAGGTAGTCGGCGACGACGTACTCTCCGAGCCGGCCCAGCTCGGGGGTGAACACGCGCCCACCGTTGCGCCGCGCCACGGCGTCGACGAACCGGGCGAGACCGGGGTCGTCGCCGAGCATGAAGAAGTTGAGTGTCGCTCCGTAGCGGGTGAGCGTGTCGACCTGCCCGACCGTCGCCCGAAGCGTCGCGGGTGTCGTGGGCCAGGAGAACGTCGGTGATCCGTCCGGCTCCAAGTGCGCCGTGGGCTCGCCGTCGGTCACGACGAGGACGACCGGCTCCTCGTCCGGGTGCCGACGCACGTGCCGCTCGGCGATCATCAAGGCGTGCTGCAGGTTGGTCCCCTGCACCCACTCCGGCTCCACCTCCGCGAGCTCCAGGGCCGACAGGCGCCTTGCGAGACGGTCGAAGCCGATGATCTGCAGCGCATCCTGCCGGAAGCGGGTCGCGATCAGGTGACTCAGCGCCAGCGCCGTCTGCTTCATCGGTCCCCAGCGGTCCTCCTGGATCATCGAGAAGGACAGGTCGACGCACAACGCCACCGCCGCACCCGTACGCCGCTCGGTCTCGGCCACCTCGAAGTCGTCGACGGCCAGGCGTACCCCATCGGACGTGTCGAGTCCCTCGCCCGCCGAGCGGAGCACCGCGTTGTGCACGGTGTGCACCGCGTCGATGGGCCGCTCGTCGCCGAAGTGCCAGGTGAGGAAGGCTCCGGTCCGCTCGTCGGCGGCGCCGGTGCGCTGGTCGTCATGGTCGGCCTGCGCATGCGCGTCGAGCTCGGTGAAGATCCGCCGCAAGGCCGTCTCGCCGAGGCGACGCAGCGCCTTCGGGGTCAGAGCGAGCCCGTCGACCCCGCGGCGCAGGTAGCCCTGCCGCTCCAGCTGCGCCTCGAGCTCGCGCAGGGCCTGCAGGTCCTCGACCGTCGCAGGCGACACGTGCCGCTCCAAGGCCTCGACGTCCACGTCGTCGAGGTTGGCGCCGGGATAGTCCTGGCCGAGCTGGGTGGACAGTGCCTCGAGGTCGGCCAAGTCGGCCACGGCGCCGACCGCGTCGGAGTAGCCGAGCGGCTCGGCGCCGTCGATGTCGGCGGGGCGCCCGCGGCCGAGCCCGGGACGCAGCGCCGACAGGTTGTCGTGCAGCTGCGCCAACTGGCTCTCGAGGTCGACGTCACCGAGGGCCTCGCTCATCAAGGCGTCGAGCTCGGCTCGCTGGGCCGACGTCAACGACCGCATCATTCGCTCGGCTGCGTCCTGCCGACGGGCCAGCAGGTCGATCAGGTCGTCCACGTCGCCCGGGTTCTCCGGGAAGAACTCGCCATGCCTGTCCATGAACTCGTCGAACTGCTGCGGTGTGTCCTCTCCGCGCGCATGCGCGGCCAGGAGCGAGTTGAGGTCGGCGAGCATCGCGCGGATGCGTTCCATCGCCTCGGGGTCGTTGCCCGAGAGCGTCGCGCGCATGCCGGCGAACTGCGCGACAAGGACCTCGCGTCGCAGCATCTGCTGGATCTGCTCGAAACCGGCGCGCGCCTCGTCTGAGTGGAACTCGTACGACGCGAGCTCGCGTACGGCTCCGGCGGTGTCCGGCGGGAGGTCGTCGAGCGTCATCTCGGCGAGCCGGGCGACGTCGTCCGGCTCACCCGCGAGCGTCTCCCGCTCGGCCGCAAGCACCTGGTCGAGGGCTGCCCTGACGCGGTCGATGGTGCCGGCGAGGTTGCCGCTGCGCTCGAGCCGTCGCCGTCGTCGCTGGACCTCGCGGCGGAGGTCGTCGAGCCCTCTGCGACCGTCCGCGCCGCGGCGCATCATCGCCCGCATGGCCTCGGCGACGCTCTGGCCCTCGAGCACGTCCCTGCCCAGGTCGTCCAGGGCGGAGCGTACGTCGAACGGGGCGGCCAGCGGGTCGTCGCCGCCACGCCAGAGCCCGTACCGGAACCGGTCGTCGCGACCCCGGTGACTGCGCTCCGAGCGGCTCACGCGCCGTAGACCGCGCCGTCGCCGACGTCGTCCTTGGACAGCCGCCGGGTGAGGTACAGCCCCTCCAGGACGAACTCGACGGCCGCCGCCACCTGACCGGGGGACACCGTCTCCTCATCGACGCCGAGGCGCTCGAGCACCGTCGCCAGGCCAGGCACGGTGCCGAGCTGGGCAAGCAGGGCGTCCGCGGTCATCAGCGGCCCGGTCTCGACGGTGTCGCCGCCGGCGAAGTGCTCGGTGAATCCGGCCAGGTCGACACCCCGCAGCCGCTCGCGATACGTCGACGCCACGGCCACGCGGAGCAGGTGCGCCAGGACCTCCTCCTCGCGGCCCTCCTCGCCCATCTCGAACTCGAGCTTGCCCCGCAAGGTGGGTACGACGGGGGGCAGGTCGCCGATCCGGGCGACCGGAGCGTCCTCGCCGGCCAAGGCACCTCGCCGGAGCGCCGTGGCCCCCACGGCTTCGGCAGCTGCGACCCCGAAGCGCGCGGACACACCCGAGCGTTGGTCGATGGCCGTCGAACCGCGGAGCTCGTAGCTGAACCTGGCGATCACCTCGAGCAGGTGCTGCGGAATTTCCGCGGCCGGCTGTGCCTCCTGGACCACGAGGGCGACCTCGTCCTCGATCTCCAGCGGGTAGTGGGTGCGTACCTCGGCGCCGAACCTGTCCTTGAGCGGAGTGATGATCCGGCCGCGGTTGGTGTAGTCCTCGGGGTTCGCCGACGCCACCAGCAGGAGGTCCAGGGGGAGTCGCAGCGCATAGCCACGCACCTGGATGTCTCGCTCCTCGAGCACGTTGAACAGTGCGACCTGGATCCGTTCGGCCAGGTCGGGGAGCTCGTTGACGGCGAAGATGCCGCGGTTGGCTCGCGGCAACAGGCCGTAGTGCACCGTCTCCGGATCCCCCAGCCGGCGGCCCTCGGCCACCTTGGTCGGGTCCACGTCGCCGATCAGGTCGCCCACGCTGGTGTCAGGCGTGGCCAGCTTCTCGCCGTACCTCTCCTCGCGGTGCCGCCAGGTCACCGGCAGGTCGTCGACCGCTTCGGCTGCGAGCCGGCGACAGCGGGTGCAGACCGGAGCGAGCGGATGGTCGTTGATCTCGCAGCCCTCGATCACCGGCGTCCATGCGTCCAGCAGGCCGGTGAGCGTGCGCATCAGCCGGGTCTTGCCCTGGCCGCGCTCGCCGAGCAGCACGAGGTCGTGGCCGGCGAGCAGCGCCCGCTCGAGCTGCGGCAGGACGGTGTGGTCGAAGCCCACGATCCCGGGGAACGCGTCCCGTCCGTCGCGGAGCGCGGACCACAGGTTGTCACGCAACTCCTGCTTGACGGTGCGGTGGGTGTGTCCGGCGGCGCGGAGGGCTCCGGCCGTGGCGATGTCGGGTGGATCCGTGGGTCGGGTACGCGGTGGGTGGCGAGGCACGACATGAATCTACGTCGCGGCCGGTGAGCCTGCGTGTGGCACCGGCGGTGGAGTGTCCGGTCCGTGGCGGACTGACCGGTACGCGAGGGTTGCCCAGATAGCATGGTGGCAGCGTCGGTGGTCATCGGGACGACGCGCGATGTCGGTTCGCTTGGCGACATGCGACCGCCATAGGCCGCCTTGCGCGGACGAACGGGAGAAGCCGCCGGTGTTGCCGCACAGACCGGGAACGGTCGTCGTCGTGGTCGATGACGCACCTCGCGGTCAGTCGATCGTCGAGGCATTGGAGCCCGGCTCTCGTGCCGCCGACACCGTGCTCTCGGGTGTTCTCGGCATGGCCGACGCCATGGGTCTGCGCACCATCGCCGAGGGGATCGAGACCCCGGAGCAGGCCGCGCACCTCATCCGCGCGGGCGCCACGCTGGGCCAGGGCTGGTTGTACGGCCGCGCCGAGCCGGCATCGCACTGGTGGCCGCAGCTCGGCTGACCCGGTGACTCCCGTCCGCCGCACGTACCCCGCGATCGGCTAACGTCGGGTCGCCCCGCCCGGGCGTGCCACGAATGCGTCGGGCACGTCCACGCGACCTTCAGGAGACCTCATGCAGCGATTCGCCGATCGTGTCGTGCTCGTAACCGGCTCGGCTCGAGGGATCGGCGCCGCGACCGCCAGGAGGTTCGCCGAGGAGGGGGCAGCGGTGGCGGTTCTCGACCTCGACGAGTCCGCCGCAGCCGCCACGGCAGGGGGTCTCGGTGCCGCTAAGGCCGTGGGCATCGGCTGCGATGTGTCGGACGGGACGTCGGCGTCCGCGGCCGTCGAGCGGGTGGTGGCCGAGCTCGGCGGTCTGCACGTGCTGGTGAACAACGCAGGCATCACCCGCGACAACCTGCTGTTCAAGATGTCCGAGGCCGACTGGGACATGGTGATGAACGTCCACCTGCGAGGGTCGTTCCTGATGAGCCAGGCCGCACAGAAGGTCTTCGTGGCGCAGAAGTACGGCAAGATCGTCAACCTCTCGAGCGTCTCCGCCCTCGGCAACCGTGGCCAGGCGAACTACTCCGCGGCCAAGATGGGCCTGCAGGGCTTCACCCGCACGCTGGCCATCGAGCTCGGCCCCTATGGCATCAACGTCAACGCCGTGGCGCCCGGCTTCATCGTGACCGACATGACTGACGAGACCGCTCGGCGCGTCGGGGTCGAGCCGGAGCAGTTCCGTTCTGCCGCCGCCGAGGCGACCCCTGTCAGGCGGGTCGGTCAGCCCGAGGACATCGCGACTGCGATCACCTTCCTGGCCAGCGACGAGGCCTCGTTCATCACGGGGCAGACCCTCTATGTCGACGGCGGCCGCAAGCTGTAGGGCCTTAGGGTCGGTGCCATGGATCTGTCACTGACCGAGGACGAGCGGGATGTGCGCGACTGGGTACGCACGTTCGTGGAGCGCGAGATCAAGCCGCTCGAGCCGGGCGTGCTCCGGCGCGAGCGTGCCGGTGAGCGCGGCCTGCCGCTCGACAAGTTGAAGTCCCTTCAGGACAAGGCGAAAGCCGCCGGCTTCTGGGGCGTGCTCACCCCGAAGGAGTACGGCGGGATGGGGCTGTCGGCAGTCCTTGCCGCCCTCATCGAGACCGAGCTCGGCAAGTCGTTCGTCCCGTTCGCGTTCGGGGGCCAGGCCGACAACATCCTGTTCGACGCCAACGAGGAGCAGCAGGCGACGTACCTCCGGCCGACCATCGAGGGCACCCGCAAGAGCTGTTTCGCGATCACCGAGCCCGGAGCCGGCTCCGACGCGCGCGCGATTCGCACGTCGGCGCGGCCGGACGGGGACGACTGGGTGATCAACGGTGAGAAGACGTTCATCACCGGGGGCAACGACGCCGACTTCGCCATGGTGTTCGCGGTCACTGACAAGGACAAGGGCGCAGACGGCGGTGTGACGTGCTTCCTCGTCGATCGTGACCGCGGATGGACCTCGTCGATGATCGACACGATGGGGGAGTGGGGCCCGGCGTCACTGGTCTTCGACGACGTGAAGGTCCCGCCGTCGCAGGTGCTCGGTGACGTAGGACAGGGTTTCGCGCTCGCGATGCGATGGATCGGTCAAGGCCGATACCTCTTGCCGGCAAGGGCAGCCGGTGCCTGCGAGCGCCTGATCGACATGGCGATGGAGCACTCCCGTACCCGGGTCACGTTCGGTGAGCCGATCGCGCACCGGCAGGCGATCCAGTGGATGATCGCTGACTCCGCGGTCGAGCTCGACGCGCTCCGGTGGCTGGTGATGAGTGCCGCCTGGCAGGTCGACCAGGGCATGGACTCCAGGCACGCACAGTCGATCGCCAAGCTGTACGGCGGGGTGAAGGCGAACGAGATCGTCGACCGGATGCTGCAGGTGCACGGCGGCATGGGCTATACCCGTGAGCTGCCGATCGAACGCTGGTACCGCGAGCTACGACTGCTCCGGATCTACGAAGGCACCGACGAGATCCAGCGGCGAACGATCGCCCGCAACCTGCTGCACGGCCGCGCCTCTATCCGCGGCATCTGGGGCTGACCACCGACGGGACCGCGTTTCTCGGTGGAGGGTCATGGCTCGCATGCACATCCGGGGCGGCCACACGTCGAACAACTCGCAGAGGTGACGACTCTCACTTCCACGACGTTCGATTGGAATCGACTTCAACTTTTGCATAGTCTCCCCGAGGCCCGCGCCGCACTGAGAAGTTCCTGACTTCGCTTGCGTGCAAGGGCTCGTGACGCGCCACACCTGACAGCACCTGACAACTGAAGAGTCGCGCGCGGGAGACGCCGAGTCCTGCCACCCCTCCGCGCGACAGTCCGTTGACCCGACCATTTCTGGCAGGAGCGGGGGAACCACCCGCGACGCGTTCGTCCTTGCCCGACTCGCCTGTCTGGGCCAGCCGGACGTGTCCACCGCGCGGTCCGCCGCGCTCGGGGTGTAGTCGCCAACCGGCGGCAGGGCACCTTCTTCGCCCCAACCCGACAGCTCACCTCGTAGGCGTGGGAAGGAACCCACCCATGTCTGCGAAACCCCGTTGGCAGCGGCTTGTCCTGCTGCCCGTCCTGGCCTGCGTGTCCTTGCTCGTCGTCATGTCGACGGTGCAACCTGCGAGCGCGGTGACGATGGCGCGCAAGCACCACCGCAACCACCACATCCTCCGTGCGGTCAACATCGCGGTCCACAAGGTCGGCGACCCGTACCGCTACGGTGCGTCGGGTCCGAACGCGTTCGACTGCTCCGGTCTGACCATGTTCGCCTTCGACCGCGCGGGACTTCATCTTCCGCGTACAGCCGCGGCGCAGTATCGATCGATGCGCCGCATCCCGAAGGCAAGGATGCACCGGGGCGACCTGATGTTCTTCTACGACAGCAGCGGCATCTATCACGTAGCTGTCTTCCTCGGTTGGCACCGGGGTCGCCGGGTGCTGCTGCACTCGCCTTACCCGGGCCGTCACGTCCATCGGGCCAGTCCGTGGACGTCGTCGTGGGTGGCAGCGACCCGGCGGTTCTGACGCCCGGCCACGTTCCTCCGTCCATGTTCAGGGCGCGTCGATCGTGTGACGTACCTGACGATCCGACCCAACACACAGGGCCGCTGTCCGATTCTGTGCGGGCCCTGCGTCACACTGGAGCCATGCTCAAAGACAATCGACTCACATCACTTCGCCGCTCGCTGGCGGTTGCTGCGGCGGGCGCGCTGGTGCTCGGGACCTCGGCTTGTGGGGGGTCCAGCCCCTCGTCGTCCGGCCCGTCGGCGGACAAGACTCGTGGCGCGGGCAGCCTGGTCGAGGCCTGGCCCCTTACCGGTCTGCCGACGTCGGGCTCGCTGCCCAGCCATCCGATCGTCATTGTCAAGATCGACAACACCGCCTCCTCCCAGCCTCAGATCGGACTCGACAAGGCCGACCTGGTGACCGAGGAGCTGGTCGAGGGTGGCCTGACCCGGCTGGCCGTCTTCTACGACTCGCAGATTCCTTCGGAGGTCGGTCCGGTGCGGTCGATGCGAGCCAGTGACGTCGGGATCGCCACTCCGGCGCATGCGGTGATCGTGGCGTCCGGCGCAGCGCCCAAGACGGTGCGGGTGCTTTCCGCCGCCGGCATCAAGACCTACACCGAGGGAGCCAAGGGCTTCCAGCGGTCCACCAACCGCGCAGCTCCTTACAACCTGATGATGAAGCTCCCCGACCTGGTGTCGACCATGAAGGACAGCAGCGTCCCGCCGCCGTACCTCCCGTTCGGCACGAACGCCGACTTCCATGGCACCCGGAAGATCACCAGGATCGCCGCGACGTTCTCCGGCGGACACACCACCAACTGGCAGTGGAAGGCGGGCAAGGGCTGGCTGCGCCCGGGAAGCTTCGCCCAGCCCGGTCACGACTTCGTGCCGACCAACATCTTGATCCTGAGGGTCAAGGTGGGCAACGCCGGCTACGTCGACCCGGCTGGCAACCCGGTGCCGGACACGATCTTCAAGGGCACCGGCAAGGCCGTACTGTTCCACAACGGCCGACTCGAGCAGGGCACCTGGAACAAGCACGACCTGAGCTCGACGCTGAACCTGAAGGCCAAGGACGGCTCCACGATGAAGGTACCGGCCGGCAAGACCTGGATCGAGCTCGTGCCGGCCAAGGGCGGCTCCGTCAGCTGGAAGTAGCCGGTGGAGCGGTCGGGATCGTCGCGGTGAGGTTGCCACCCGCCTCGGCGAACTGCCGCAGACCGGCGAGCACCGCCGCGATGACGATCTCGACCTCGTCGCTGGCTCGGTCAGGGTCGTCGGCCTCCGCGACAGACATGCCGGCGGTGCGCATCGCGCCGTAGAAGACTTGGGTGAACGTCTCGGCGAGTGACCCCTGCACGCCATACTCCGCGACCAGGTCCATGACGATCTCGCGGACCAGGCCGTACGTCGACCGCTCCTCGGTCTCACGCCAGTGCTCGAAGCCGAGCACGACCGGTCCTTCCTGCAGAACCACGCGCCGGTAGGTGGGCTGCTTGGACTGGCCGACGAACGCGTGCAGCCCGGCCAGAGCCCGCTGCCACGGATCCTCCTCCTTGCGGACGGAGGCCTGGATCGCCTTGGTCGAGTCGGCTTCGAGCCGGTCGAAGACCGCCTCGAACAGCGCCTGCTTGCCACGGTAGTGGTGATAGAGCGCGCCCTTGGTCAGCTTGGCCGCCGCCACCACCTCGTCGAGGCTGGTGGCGGCGTATCCGCGCTCGGAGAACAACCGGGTGGCGCTGTCGATGAGGGCTTTGCGGGTCGAGGCGGAGTAGGCATGCCGACGCGACTTCGCCCGCGAGGCGGCGCGCAGGACCTTGGCCGGACGGGTCACGGCTGAGTCGTCTCTCTGCTCCCGGACATCCCGGGCACCCTACTGCGTGGTGGCCCAGATCACATACTCAGAGTTTGCTTCCGGGCGCCCACCGTTCCATACTGAAAGTACGTACCGACAGTATGTCGGGTACGCACAGGAAACGACTGGAAGGAGCAGACCCATGACCTGGGATGCCTATCACCGTCGTGACGACATTCTTCGCCGGCTCGACGAGGTGGCCGACCGCCATCGTGACGGCCGGCTGCCCTGGAACGAGATCGACGCCGCGTCGGTCTTCGACTCCACCTCAGACCTGTTGCTCGCGGTGCAGATGCGCTGGCACACCCGGCTGTCCGGACGGATCGACCGCGAGCTGATGAATGACCCGATGGACCTTCGGTCCGCGATCGCCCGCGCCTGGCGCCACGCGGCCGCCGACCTGCCCGGGATGCGCGCGATCCTCGACGCGCACGACGACGTCCCCGCCCTTGGCAAAGCGCGGGACAAGGAGCTCGGATACCTCGCGTCGGCCGCCGGGCTGGCCGCGATGGACGACCCGGACGCCGTCGGCATCGGGTTCGAGCTCCGCGACGACGCGCGGAGCATCGTTCTGGACCGCCAACCGCCGGCCGGGCACCGCGCGGGCTGGCTCGGTCGGCTGCGGCACACCTGCGCAGCCTGAACAACCTCCCCCGGCGATCCGACAGTTAGGCACCCGTGCACAACTGTCGGATGGCTGCCTAGGGATGGCTGCTGCATCCGGAGCGCGTGAGAGCATGACCGCGTGCCAGCACCACCGAGCATCTCGTACTCCATCACCGTGCGGCTCGAGGTTGCCGCTGGCGGCAGCGCCGCCAGCCAGCTCACGACCATCGTGGAGAAGGCCGGTGGCGTCGTGACCGCGCTCGACGTCACCGCTTCCGAGTCCGACCGGCTCCGCATCGACGTCACCTGCGCCGCGAGTGACACCGACCATGCACAGCGCATCGTCGAGGCCCTCCGGGACTCGTCCGGCGTCACCGTGCACAAGGTGTCCGACCGTACCTTCCTGATGCACCTGGGTGGAACGATCGAGATGGCCGGCAAACATCCGATCCGCAACCGCGACGACCTGTCCATGGTCTACACGCCGGGTGTCGCCAGGGTCTGCCAGGCCATTGCCGAGAACCCCGAAGACGTGCGCAGGTTGACGATCAAGCGCAACTCCGTCGCGGTGGTCACCGACGGCTCGGCAGTGCTCGGCCTCGGCAACATCGGCGCGGCCGCGGCCCTGCCGGTGATGGAGGGCAAGTCGGCGCTGTTCAAGCGGTTCGCCGGGATCGACGCCTGGCCGATCTGCCTCGACACGCAGGACACCGACGAGATCGTGCGTACCGTCCAGCTGATCGCGCCGGTGTTCGCGGGGATCAACCTGGAGGACATCTCCGCACCGCGCTGCTTCGAGATCGAGGCCCGGCTGCGCACCTTGCTCGACGTCCCGGTTTTCCATGACGACCAGCACGGCACGGCGATCGTGGTCATGGCGGCACTCACCAATGCGTTGCGCGTGGTGGACAAGAAGCTCGCCGACGTACGTCTGGTGATGTCCGGCGCCGGTGCCGCCGGGAGCGCGATCCTCAAGCTGTTGCTCGCCGCCGGACTCCAACGGGTCACCGTCGCCGACATCGACGGAGTGATCCATCGGGGCCGGTCCGCGATGAACGACTCGGTGCAGTGGATCGCGGACCACACCAACTCCGAGGGACGCTCGGGCGGGCTGCGCGAGGCATTGGTGGGTGCGGACGTGTTCATTGGCGTGTCCGCGCCGAACCTGCTCGGAGCGGACGACGTCGCCTCGATGGCCGAGGGCTCGATCGTGTTCGCGCTGGCCAATCCAGACCCCGAGATCGACCCGGGTCTGGCCCGCCAGCATGCCGCGGTCGTGGCCACCGGTCGCTCGGACTATCCCAACCAGATCAACAACGTCCTGGCGTTCCCGGGTGTCTTCCGCGGATTGCTCGACGCGCAGAGCCGCGAGGTCAACACCGCGTTGCTGGTCGCCGCTGCGCAGGCGATCTCCTCAGTCGTGACCGACAAGGAGCTGAACGCCAACTACGTGGTGCCGTCGGTGTTCAACCCGGACATCCACCAGGCCGTCGCGACCGCGGTGCGCCAGTCGGTCGAGGCGAGCCAGGGCGTCCGCCCCAGGGGCTGAGTCAGGACGACGGCTGTCGCGACGACAGCTCGACCAGCTCCTGACCCATCGCGTCGTGGACGGCCGCGGACATCTCGTTGCGGAACACCGCGAGGGTGGCCTGACTGGCAACAGGGAGCAGCGACTGCACCACCGAGAGCACCCGTGGCCAGTCCTCCTCCGGCATGCCCGCCTCGATGAACGGGTGCCACACCTGGGTGCGCACCTCGTGGACGAAGGCGCGGGCCAGCGTCGACAGGCGGTCCGACAGCACCGGCAGCAACGCGAGCACGGTGTCCGGCTGCAACCCCAGCGCGATCGCCCTGGCGCCGGCGCGGACGACCGAGGGTCGCAGCAGCGTCAGCCGTTCCGCATCGAGCCGGGAGGCGAGGCCCATTTCGACCAGTTGGTCGACCAGGACATCGTCGCGGTCGATGCCGGCGAGTGCGGCGAGGCCCTCCCGGGTTATCACCTCGGGCGGCTCGGCGTCCTGCAACGGGCTCTCCAGCACCTCAAGCAGATCGAGCGCGTGCCCGGCAGCTGTCGGGGCCGAGGAGCTCAGTGCCTTCTCCACCGCGCTCAGCGTGTAGCCCCGGCCGATCAGCTCACGCACCAGACGCAACCGCTGGGCGTGCTCCTTGCCGTAATAGCCGGTCCGGCCCACCAGGCGCGGCGGGGGAATCAGTCCGCGACCGGCGTAGGCACGCACGTTGCGGACCGTCATGCCGACCCGGGCGGCCAGCTCGTCGACGGTCAACTCGTCCGGCCGCGCGGCGGCTGCGGCCCCACTCGCGTCACCCATCGATCCGCCTCGCTGACCTCACCCGCACTCTCACGGTTCCTTGTCACTTCACATGGACTGTGAGCCATGAGAAGTGCCGACGTACCACGAGATCGTGGCAATCCGACGCGGCCAAGCGTCTCACGGTGGGGGTGGTGCACGGAACTCGGCCGACTGGACCCGTCGCGGCGTGTGCAGTGACACGATGGACCAGTGAGCACCCGAGCCGGGCAGCTGCTCGTGGCCGCCCCTGTCCTTCGCGACCCGCACTTTCGGCGCGCCGTCGTGCTGGTGCTCGACGACGACAACGACGGGACCCTCGGCGTCATCTTGAACCGTCCCCTCGAGACCCGCGTGGACGTGGTGCTGCCCGACTGGGACGGGACGGTGAGCAGCCCGGATGCGCTGTTCGGCGGCGGTCCCGTGGCACCGGACTCCGCGATCGCCGTCGGGTTGCTCAACGGCGGTCCCGACTCCGAGTCGCCACTGGGATTCCGGCCGATGCACGGACGGATCGGGCTGGTCGACCTCGACACCCCGGTGGAGGTCGTCGCGGCTGCGTTGGCCGGGATGCGGGTCTTCGCGGGGTACGCCGGATGGTCGGCCGGACAGCTCGACGACGAGATCGACGAAGGCGCCTGGTTCCTCGTCGACGCCTGGGACGAGGACCTCACCACCGCGGTCCCGTCCCGGTTGTGGACGTCGGTCCTGCGTCGCCAGCCAGGCGAGCTGCGGCTGCTGTCGACCTATCCTGACGACCCGACCCACAACTGAGACGCCAGTCCCGGCCTAAACTGCCTGGGTGACGATCATGCCGAGCCCAGGCACCCAGACGGTGGAGGACACCCGCACCCGTCCGGTCACCGACGACGGTGACCACGAGCGGTTCTCCCACTATGTGCCCAAGGACAAGCTGGTGGCGGCGATGGTCGAAGGCACGCCCGTCATCGCCCTGTGCGGGAAGGTGTGGGTGCCCAGCCGGGACCCGCAACGCTTCCCGGTCTGCCCCGAGTGCAAGGAAGCCTGGGAGGGGATGAAGCCCGGCGGAGACGACCATGACCCGGACGCATGACTCCTCGACCGTCAGGGTCATGAGTACCCTTTGGTCATGACATCGGTGGCCGGCGGTACCCACGGTCCCACCGTCGTACCGGACACCGGATCGGCCCCAGGGTCCGTCTTCCATCCTCGGCTGCGGCGGGCCACCGTCGGCCTGGTGGCGCTGATCGTGCTGGTGGCGTTCGAGGCGATGGCGGTCGCCACCGCGATGCCCGTGGCGGCCCGTGAGCTGCACGGCCTACGCCTGTACGCCTGGGCGTTCACCGCATTCATGACGGCCAGCCTGTTCGCGACGGCCGTGAGCGGTCCATTGTGCGACCGGCTCGGGCCGCGGCTGCCCCTCGTCGCCGGCGTGGTCGTCTTCGCTGCCGGGCTCGGGCTGTCCGGCACGGCGCCGACGATGCTCGTGTTCATCGTCGGGCGCGCCGTGCAGGGCCTCGGCGGGGGCGCGCTGATCGTGGCCGTCTACGTCGTCGTCGGGCAGGTGTACCCCGTGACGCTGCGGCCCCGGATGTTCGCGTGGATCTCGGCCGCCTGGGTGGTGCCGTCCGTGGTCGGCCCACTGGTCGCTGGCGCCTTGGCCGAGCACGCGTCGTGGCGATGGGTGTTCTGGGGCCTGGTTCCGTTCGTGGCCCTGCCGTACCTCCTGGTCCACCCCGCCGTCCCGGCCTCGCGCGTGCCCGATCCGGAGGCGCCACGGCTCGCTGGGCGGCGGACCACGTGGGCGGTGCTGCTCGCCGTGGGTGTCGTGGCATTGCAGCAGGGCGGCACCCTCGGTGAGGACGGCCATGTGGTCCCGGGCGTACTCCTGTCGGCGGCCGGCGTCGCCCTGATGCTGCCGGCGCTGCACCGGCTCCTGCCCCCGGGCACGTTGCGGGTTCGCCGCGGTCTCCCGTCGGTGATCGCGCTGCGCGGGGTGATGGCCGGTGCCTTCTTCGCCACCGAGTCGTTCCTGCCGCTGATGCTGGTGACGCATCGCGGCCTCACGCCCACCGGGTCTGGTCTGTCGTTGACCGGCGCGGCGTTCGGCTGGGCGTTCGGGTCCTGGTGGCAGGGGCGGCTCGCCGGCCTCGAGGCGCGGGGGCGGATCGTCCGCATCGGCGCCGGGATCGTGCTGGTCGGAATCATGGTTGGCGTCTCGCCGGTGTGGGACCGGGCCCCGTGGTCCGTGCCGTCGTGGTTCACGGCCTTGGGCTGGACCACCGCGGGCATCGGCATGGGCATGGTGTTCTCCTCGTTGTCGGTGCTGCTGCTGGACCTCAGCTCGCCGGACGAGCAAGGTGTCAACTCCGCCGGGCTGCAGATGGCTGACGCGCTCGGCTCGATCGTGCTCGCGGGTCTCGGCGGCGTCGTGTACGCCTCGCTGCGGGGCGCCACCGACCAGGTGACGTTGTTCGCCGCGGTGTTCGCTGCACCGGTCCTGGTGGCGCTGGCCGCGCTGGCGGTCGCGTGGCGGGTGCTGCCGCCGCGACCGGTCTCGGCGCACTGACCCGTCGCGAGTCGGGCGCCGGATCCACGTCGCCTCGGGCTACCCTGACGCCTCGCCCCAGGACCCGATGGAAGGACCACGTGAGTCAGGCTGCCCACCTCCCACCCGCCTTTCCGGACCGGGCCCCCTGGGGCATTGCGACGAAGCTCCGCGCGTGGCAGACCGACGCGCTGGAGGCGTACTCCTCCCGCGACTCCCGCGACTTCCTCGCTGTCGCCACACCGGGCGCCGGCAAGACGACGTTCGCCCTGCAGGTCGCGGCGCAGCTGCTTGAATGCCGGCGGATCGACCGGGTCGTGGTGGTCACGCCGACCGACCACCTCAAGACCCAGTGGGCCCAGGCGGCCGGGCGGGCGGGCATCCCGCTCGACCCGTCCTACACCGGTCGCACCGGCCTCGTGTCGCGCGACTTCCAGGGCTTCGCGCTCACCTATGCCGGCGTGGCCACGAACCCCCTGGCCTACCGGGTGCGGGTCGAACGCTCGAAGACGTTGGTCATCCTCGACGAGGTGCACCACGCCGGTGACGCCTTGGCCTGGGGAGAGGCGGTCCGGGAGGCGTTCGAGCCCGCGGAGCGGCGACTGGCGCTGACCGGCACACCGTTCCGGTCCGACGTCAACCCGATCCCGTTCGTGACGTACGCGCCGGATGCCGACGGGGTGCCGCGCAGTGCGGCCGACTACGCCTACGGCTACGCGCGGGCGCTCGCCGACGGCGTCGTGCGGCCGGTGCTGTTCATGGCGTACTCCGGACAGATGCGCTGGCGGTCGAGTGCCGGCCAGGAGATCGCGGCTCGGCTCGGTGAGCCCCTCACCAAGGACCTGACCGCGCAGGCGCTGCGCACCGCGCTCGACCCACAGGGCTCGTGGGTCCCCGCGGTGCTGGCCGCGGCCGACACCCGGCTCACCGAGGTGCGTCGGCACGTCCCCGACGCCGGCGGCCTCGTGATCGCCAGCGACCGGGAGTCGGCTCGGGCGTACGCCCGCGCGCTGGCCGCTGTGAGTGGTGAGAAGCCCACCGTCGTCCTCTCGGACGAGGCGTCGGCCGGCCGGCGGATCGCTGAGTACGCAGGATCCGACAGCCGATGGATGGTCGCCGTGCGCATGGTCAGCGAGGGCGTCGATGTACCTCGACTGACCGTCGGTGTCTATGCCACCACCACCGCGACGCCGCTGTACTTCGCGCAGGCGGTGGGGCGGTTCGTCCGGGCGCGGCGTCACGGCGAGACCGCCTCGGTGTTCCTGCCCAGCGTGCCCGGGCTGCTGGCCCTAGCGGCCACCATGGAGGTCGAGCGTGACCACGCGCTCGGACGCCCGGTGACCGATGAGGACGACATCTTCGCCGCCGAGCGGGACTTGGTGGACAGCGCGCAGCGGGACGACCACGTGCCTGAGGACCTGCCTGGATTCGCGGCGCTCGGCAGCGAGGCCGCGTTCGACCGAGTCGTCTTCGACGGTGGCGAGTTCGGCCACGAGGGCGTGACCGCGCTCGGCAGCGACGAGGAGATGGACTTCCTCGGCATCCCGGGGTTGCTCGAGCCGGACCAGGTGCGCGCCCTCCTGAGCCGCCGCCAGAGCGAGCGACTGCGCGAGCAGCGTCGGGTCGCCGGGGCCGACGAGGACTCCGGCGCGAACGGTCCGGCAGCCCATGAACGCCGCTCGCTGCTGCGCCGCGAGCTGAGCGGGCTGGTCGCCGCGTGGTACCACCGCAGCGGGCAGCCGCACGGCGTCACTCACGCCAGGCTGCGGCAGGCATGCGGAGGTCCGCCGGCCGCCCAGGCGACCGCCGACGAGCTGGGCGCGCGGATCGAGACGCTTCGCGACTGGGCCGCCCGCCCTTCCGCCTGACCCGCTCCCAAGGCTGAGCGAGGGGGGTGCGCGGTCACACGGTTAGGCTGCGCGGGTGGTCGCCGAGACGTCGCAGACGCTTGATCGGGGGTTGCGGCTGCTGGCAATCCTGGCCGACCAGCCGCGCGGGCGCACGGTCAGCGAGCTCGCCACGGACCTCGGCATCAACAGGACCGTGGTCTACCGGCTCGTCGCCACCCTCCAGCAGCACAGCCTGGTACGCCGTGACCACGACGGTGTCGTGCACATCGGGCTCGGCGTCGTGCGGCTGGCCCGAGGGGTTGAGCCCTCTCTTCAGCACAAGGCGGCTCCGGTGCTGCGGGCACTGGCCGAGGACGTCGGTGCGACCGCGCACCTGACCATCACTGACGGCGAGGAGGCGCTCGCGGTCTCGGTGGTCGAGCCGACGTGGACCGACTACCACGTGGCCTACCGGGTCGGCGCCCGTCATCCGCTCGGCCGCGGTGCGGCCGGGCGCGCGCTGGCTGGTCCGCTGGCCGACCCCGGCTACGTCGTGACGCAGGGTGAGCTGCAGTCCGGCGCCTACGGTGTCGCGGCTCCCGTTCTTGGCGTACCCGCTCTCGCGGCCTCGGTCGGCGTCGTTGCGCTCGCCGAGCTCGACGAGACCCGGATCGGTCCGCGCGTGGTCCGAGCGGCGCGGGAGATGGCCGCACTGCTCACCTGACTGGGCGCTCGGGTGACTGGGCGCATCGGGCCAACGGTCACGGCTCGGCTACGGCCGCCGCCAGCAGGGGTACGACCCGGTGCGGGATCTGGGTGGCGAGCGCGATCGTCGTCGACGTGCGCTCGATCCCGTCATAGTCGACGACGGCGTCGATTACTCTTTGCAGGTCGGCGTTGGACCGCGCGACGCACCGGCACCACAGGTCGCCGGCACCGGTGATGGTGAACGCCTCGAGCACCTCCGGGATCGACGCCAGGTGCTCCGAGACCGCCTCGTGTCCGGCGCCCTGCCGGATCTCCAGGGTCAGGAACGCGTTCACCGGATAGCCGATCTCGGCCGGGTCGACCTCCGGTCCCCACCCCCGGATGACCCCGTCGGCGGCGAGTCGGTCGAGTCGTGCCTGCACCGTTCCACGGGCGACTCCTAGCCGCCGGGACGCCTCGAGCACCCCGATCCGTGGCTCGGCGGCGTACAGCTGCATGATCGAGGAGTCCAAGGTGTCGACGCGTCGCGTCATCCATCCTCCGTGCTGTCATGACCACCCGCGGCCCGGCGGCCAACCGGGTCGATGGGCCAGTCCTGCCCGTTGGGCAACCTGCCCGCAGATCGACTGGCTCACCCTGACCTATCGTACAAGCTGTCCAGCCCAACGAACGACTCTTGCGCAACCTGCACGACGCGACCATGCTCGGCGAAACCGCGGAGTGATTCACGAGGGAGCTACCCGATGACCGAGACACTGACGCCGCAAGAGCGACAGGCTGACCTGACGTTGGAGCAGCTCAAGCAGCTGGTGGGCCTGGTCGAGTACGACGAGGCCAAGGATCCGTTCCCGGTCACGGCGATGGACGCCGCGGTGTTCACGGTGGGCAACGCCACCCAGACCGCGCAGTTCTACCAGCTCGCGTTCGGCATGGATCTGGTCGCCTACTCCGGTCCCGAGACCGGGCAGCGCACCTATAAGTCGTACGTCCTGAAGTCAGGTTCGGCGCGGTTCGTGATCAACGGTGGCGTGCATCCGGGCAGCCCGCTGCTCGACCACCACCGCAAGCACGGCGACGGGATCAGCGACATCGCGCTCGAGGTGCCCGACGTCGACAAGTGCATCGCACACGCGCGGGTCATGGGCGCCTCTGTCGTCCAGGAGCCGCACGACGTCTCCGACGAGCACGGCACGGTACGTCTGGCGGCCATCGCTGCCTACGGCGACACGCTGCACTCGCTGGTCGACCGGTCGGGCTACGACGGGCCGTACCTCCCGGGCTATGTCGCGCTCGAGACCACGGTGGCCCGCGGCGAGGGACACCCCAGGCGCCTTTTCCAGGCCATCGACCACATCGTCGGAAACGTCGAGCTCGGCAAGATGGACGACTGGGTCGCCTTCTACAACAAGGTGATGGGCTTCGTGAACATGGCGGAGTTCATCGGTGACGACATCGCGACCGACTACTCCGCGCTGATGAGCAAGGTCGTGTCCAACGGCAACCACCGGGTGAAGTTCCCGCTCAACGAGCCGGCGATCGCGAAGAAGAAGAGCCAGATCGACGAGTTCCTCGAGTTCTACGACGGCGCTGGAGCACAGCACATCGCCCTTGCCACCAACGACATCCTCGGCACGGTCGACCTGATGCGTGCCAACGGCGTGCAGTTCCTCGACACCCCTGACTCCTACTACGAGGACGCCGAGCTGCGCGAGCGGATCGGCCAGGTCCGCGTTCCCGTCGAGGAGCTGCAGAAGCGCAAGATCCTCGTGGACCGGGACGAGGACGGCTATCTGCTGCAGATCTTCACCCAGCCGATCGGTGACCGACCGACGGTGTTCTATGAGCTGATCGAGCGACACGGCTCGCTCGGCTTCGGCAAGGGCAACTTCAAGGCGCTGTTCGAGGCGATCGAGCGGGAGCAGGAGCTGCGCGGCAACCTCTGAGACGCGGACTCGCGGCAGGTGGTCGGGGTTCGCGGCGGGCGTCGGGGTTCGCGGCGGGTGGTCGGGGTTCGCGGCGACGCGTCGGGACGGCGAGATCACATTTTGATGCCGATCCGAGGCCCGGGGAACGCCTCGAAATGTGATCTCGCGGGATGGTCCCGTCAGTCTCCTCGGCTCGCGGCGCCACGAGCGAGCGCGGACTCGAGCTGCCAGGCGGCTCCGAGCAGTCGCTCCTCGGAGTACCACCCGCCGACCAGCTGCAACGACGCGGGGAAGACGCTGCCAGGCATGGGCACCGGCATCGAGAGCGCCGGCAGCCCGACGAGGTTGAACGGAACGGTGAGGTACGTCGTGCGCGCGCCCCGGTCATCGAGTCGAGGCGGTTCCGTCCGCAGGGTGGGCAGCGCCAGCAGGCCGTGCGCATCGAGCAGCCGACGCATGACCGCCCGAGCGTTCTGGCTGGTGCGACGTGCGGCGACCACCGACTGAGGATCCACGTCAGCGCCGTCGCGGATAGCGCGGGCCACGCGTGCCTCGAGCAGGTCTGCGCGGGTGAGCAGGTGCCTCTGTGCATGCCAACCCTCGGCGTCCATGATCGTGCCAGCGGCCTCGATCCACGACTCCCATTCGGTGACCCCGACGTCGATGTCCGTGACGCCCGCGCCGGCTGCGGACAGGGCGTAGTCGATAGCCGCGTCGACATCGGCGGCGACGCCGGCGACGCGCAGGCGCCCCACTCGCACCCGGTCCGGGTGTACGGCGAAGGTGAAGCCTCGCTCCATCAACCGCATGCCGAGTGCGAGCCCCTCGACGTCACGCGCCATCGGTCCGACGGTGTCGAGCGTGCGGGAGAACTCGAACACGCCGTGGGTGGGGATCCGCTGCTCGGTGGTCTTCAGCGCGGCGATGCCGCAGCATGCCGCGGGCACCCGCACGGACCCGCCGGTGTCGGTGCCGTACGCAACGTCGCACTCGTCGCCGGCCACCGCCACGGCGGACCCCGACGATGAGCCGCCGGGGATCCGGGTCGCGTCGATCGGGTTGGCCGGTGTCCCGGTCCAGGGGTTGACGCCGTCGGCGTACCGGCACAGGGCGACCAGGTTGGTCTTGCCGACGATCCGGGCCCCCTGCGACCGCGCAGCCGCGACGACGGGGGCATCGCTGGCGGCGGGCACGGCGTCGAGCGCGATCGCCTCGCATCCGACCGTGGTCGGTGTGCCGGCGACGTCGATGCAGTCCTTGACCGCCAACCTGGGCCCGTCGCCGGACGTCTCGAGCCGCAACAGCCACGTCGCGTTTGCGTCCGTGGTCATGCCGGGGAGGAAGCCTCCCGCGGTTGGTGCTGCGGCTCGCCCTCACAGCAGGACGCCTTGTGCTTGCAGTGTGGACACAGCCAGCGGGTACGCACGGGCTCGAACTCCTGGTGGCAGCTGTCGCACTCGATCATGCGTCGCAACGTACGACCAGCGGCCCGACAGTGGGAAGCTGACGCGCGGTCAGCGTGAGAGGATCCGGCCATGCGCAGCCGCACGGCCCGCGTGGCCATCATCGTATCCGCCCTCACCAGTGTGGCGACCGCTGCGGCGCTCGTCACCACCGGAGCCAGCGCGACCCCCGGCACGGGGGGCGGCACCGGCCCGGACCGGCTGATCCACGGGTCACCTGGCGCCGGCGACTCGTTGTTCCCGCACGCCGGCAACGGCGGCTACGACGTGCGCCACTACGGTCTGACCCTGCGCTACTCACCGACCGACGGGGTGCTGCACGGCATCGACCGGATCCGGCTGCGCACGCATCAGCCGCTCGACACGTTCAACCTCGACCTGTCGCGGTTGCACGTCGACTCGGTCCGGGTCGACGGCGGAACTGCTCACTGGCGCCGTTCTGGCACCGAGCTGCGCGTCGCCCCGGGGCACCGTCTGGCCCGAGCGACGACGCACCTGGTCGTGATCCGGTACCACGGGAGGCCACACACCTGGATCGACCAGGACGGCTCGGAAGACGGCTGGATCCAGACGCCGGACGGCGCTGACGCCGTCAACGAGCCGCTCGGCGCGATGACCTGGTTCCCGGTCAACAACACCCCAGCCGACAAGGCCAGCTATGACTTGTCGATCACGGTGCCGCGCGGGCTCACCGGCATCTCCAACGGCCGGCTGCGCAGCCACCGCAGCCATGCCGGACTGACGACCTGGGTGTGGCGCGAGCGCGACCAGATGGCCAGCTATCTGGTGACCGCGACGATCGGGCGGTTCCGCATGATCACCGGCCGTGGACCGCGGGGCGTGCCGATCCGCTCATTCGTCGACCCGAGCATGGCCGGCGCGGCCGCGGTGGCGCACCGGGTCGCCGGCGTGCTGCGGGTGTGGAGTCGCGACTTCGGCCCCTATCCGTTCAGCTCGGCCGGCATCATCATCGATAGGGCCGACTACGGCTACGCCCTGGAGGTCCAGACGCGACCGGTCTTCCCGTTCGTACCCGATCAGTCAACGCTGGTGCACGAGCTGGCACACCAGTGGTACGGCGACTCCGTGGGGCTGCGCGACTGGTCCGACATCTGGCTCAACGAGGGCTTCGCGACGTACGCCGAATGGCTGTGGCGGGCCCGCAGCCACCCCGGCGCCCCGCACCGGATCCTGCGCCGCCTGTATCGCGACAACGGGCCACACAGCTCGCTGTGGAGCCCGCCGCCCGGCCGTCCCGGGTCCGGCGCGCACCTGTTCGGCACACCGGTGTACGCCCGCGGCGCCATGGCCCTTCAGGTTCTGCGGGAGCGGATCGGTACCCCGGACTTCTTCACCGTGCTGCGGACGTGGGCGAGGCAGCATCGTCAAGGACACGGCACGACCGCGCAACTGCGACGGCTGGCAGCGCGCGTGTCGGGTCAGCGACTGGGCTCTGTGTTCTGGACCTGGATCTATCACGACGGCAAGCCCGCCCGGCTCTGAGCGGACCCTTCGGCTGCCGGGCGGTGCCCGCGGTGCTCCGCCGGCCTCCGCCGGTGCCCCGCCGGCCCCGCAGTGCGTCGCCGAGCCGCAATTGCGGGAAAGTGGTCGGGATCCGGCCCGGAGCCGAGCCACCTTCCCGCAATTGCGAGGGATGGGAGCGTTTCGGATCCGGCGAGCCGAGGCAAGGCGCACCGCTGGACTCGCTACGGCCGGGCCGGGACGATGCGGCCGGTGACGTCGCCGAGCTGCAGTCGCCCGCCGAGCAGGCCCGGTGCCGTCGCCGACAGGGTCACCACGTCGCCGTCCTCGAGGAAGGTCCGGCAACCCCCGCCGTCGAGCGCGACCGGCTCGGTGCCGCCCCAGGACAGCTCGAGCAGGGACCCGCGTTGGTGGCGCTCTGGGCCCGACACGGTGCCGGACGCGAACAGGTCGCCAGTGCGCAAGGACGCACCGTTGGCGGTCAGGTGCGCGAGCATCTGAGCCGGTGACCAGTACATCGACGCATACGGCGGATGCGACACCACTGTGCCGTTGATCGAGACAGCCATGTCGATGTCGTAGCCGGCCGGGTCGGCGGTACGCAGGTAGGCGAGCGGCTCGGGATCCTGCCCGGGCAGGCTGACCCGCGCCGCCTCGAGCGCCGCCAGCGGGGTCACCCACGGCGAGATCGAGGTGGCGAACGACTTGCCGAGGAACGGTCCGAGCGGGACGTACTCCCAGGCCTGGATGTCGCGGGCGGACCAGTCGTTGAGCAGGGTCACCCCGAAGGCGTGCTGGGCGAACTCGTCCGTGCGCACCCGCTCGCCGAGCCGGGACCCCGCGCCGACAACGATGCCGAGCTCGGCCTCGATGTCGAGCCGCTGCGACGGGCCGTACTCCGGTGTCGTCGAGCCCGCGAGCTTGCGCTGACCGCACGGGCGCACCACGTCGGTGCCGGAGATGACGACGGTGCCGGCGCGGCCGTGGTAGCCCACCGGAAGGTGCCGCCAGTTGGGCAGCAACGGTTCGGCGTCGGGCCGAAAGATCCGCCCGACGTTGGAAGCGTGGTCGAGGGAGCAGTAGAAGTCGACGTAGTCGGCGACCGCGAAGGGTTCGTGCAGCGCGACGTCGGTGATGGCCACCAGATGCGGTTCGACGAGATCGCGCTCGGCCGGGTCGGTGAGCAGCCCACGCAGCCACTCGCGGGTCGAGGCCCAGGTGGTTCGCCCCGCCGACATCAGCAGGCCCAACGTGGGTTGCGCGAACATCTCGGCCCCGGCCAGCATGTCGGCCGCCGCAATGGGCGCCAGGTCCACGACCTGATCGCCGATCCGGGCGCCGACGCGGGGCTGGTCCTCGTTGACCGAGAACACCGCGTACGGCAGGTGGTCGACGTCATGACCGCTGCCCGCGGCCCCCTTGACCCACGATGTCGCGGCCGGTTCGGTCACGGTACGTCCACCGGGTGTTCGACGGAAGCGCCGGTGGACGCGTGCGACGCGGTCAGCAGGCCGAGCTCGACCAGGTCGGTGACAGGCTCGTCGATGCTGCACGAGCCGATCGAGGTGAACCAGCGCCGGATGCTGGTGGGGTCTGCGCCGGAGACGGCCCACGCCAGGGCGGCGCCGTCCCGATCAGCTAGCACGCGTACGACGTCGTCGATGCCGGCGCCGTCCAGCAGCGCCCGGGTCGCGACCATCACGTTCACGAAACCGTGCTGCTCGAAGCCCGTCGCCGGGTCGGTCCGGCGGATCGCGTGGTGCAGGCCCGCGGTGCACTTGAACGCGAGCTCTCGGTCCAGTGCGGCGGCGATCACCTTGGCCAGCTCCGCCTCGTCGGGATGGGCCGCGGGGGTGTCCCCGCCGGTGCGGAACTTCAGCCGGTGACCCGCCTCGGCGACGACGTCGGCCGCCGCGAGCCAGCCGTGTGTCGGGTCCGACTCGGTCAGCCGCGGCATCTCGATGTGCGCCACGGCGTCTGCCTCGAGCTCGAGGGACAGCACCGTCGCCATCCGCTCCGCGTTGCGGGCGAGATCGTCCTCGTCGCGCAGGGCGATCTCGACCGCACGCAGTGACAGCCGCTTGTGCCGCTGCGCCCAGGTGAGGGCAGGGCCGAGCGCTCCCGCGCCGCCGGTCACCACCAGGGACAGGGCGAGTGGTCCGTCGTCGCTCGCGGGTCCGGCGTCGAGCAGCCGGGTCAGAGCCGGCAGCCTGCGGTCGTCGCAGACCAGCGGGCCGAGCACCCCGGCGTACCACGTGGCGTCATGCCTCCGGTGCTCCGACAGCGCATCCGGGAGCTCGAGGTTGCCGGGCGGGAAGATCGCCGCGTCGTCCACGAACCCTCGGCTGAGCGGTGGGACGGCGACGGTTGACACGTTGGCGAGGCTAGCGCATCGTGAACAGGACCGGACATTCTGGTCCGATAATCGGACATGTTGAGGAGCGGTGATGGCCCACTACCAGCGCATCGGCGACCTGCCTCCCAAGCGGCACACCCAGTTCCACGGCGCGTCGGGATCGCAGCCGCTGCACTATGAGGAGCTGATGGGCGAGGAAGGGTTCTCGTCTGACTCCTCTCTGCTCTATCACCGCGGCGTCCCGAGCTCGATCGTCGAGTCGCAGGTGTGGGAGCTGCCTGATCTGAGCACCACGGCCAACCACCCGCTCACCCCGCGCCATCTGAAGCTGCACGACCTCTTCGGCACCGACGAGCTGGCCTGGAAGGCAAACGACCCGGTCACCAGTCGCCGTCTCGTGCTGGGCAACGGTGACGTGCGGATCTCCTACGTTGTGGCCGGCGAGACCTCGCCGTACTACCGCAACGCGGTCGGCGACGAGTGCGTCTTCGTGGAAGCGGGTTCGGGCGCGGTCGAGACGGTGTTCGGTTCGTTGCCGTTCCGGACCGGCGACTACGTGGTCATCCCGCGAGCGACCACGCACCGGTGGGTGCCCGACGGTGCGGTCCGGGCGTACGCCATCGAGGGCAACAGCCACATCGCACCGCCCAAGCGCTACCTGTCACGCTACGGGCAGTTCCTGGAGCACTCGCCCTACTGCGAACGGGACCTGCACGCCCCCACCGAGCCGCTGATCGTCGACGGCGAGGACATCGAGGTGCTGGTCAAGCACCGCGGCAACGGGCCGTCTGGTCTGGTAGGCACTCGGATGACGTACGAGTCCCACCCGTTCGACGTGGTCGGCTGGGACGGCTGCCTCTATCCGTACACCTTCAACGTGTCCGACTTCGAGCCGATCACCGGGCGGGTGCACCAGCCCCCGCCGGTGCACCAGGTGTTCGAGGGCTACAACTTCGTGGTATGCAACTTCTGCCCGCGCAAGGTCGACTATCACCCGCTGGCGATCCCGGTGCCGTACTACCACTCCAACGTCGACTCGGACGAAGTGATGTTCTACGTCGACGGTGACTACGAGGCCCGCAAGGGGTCCGGCATCGGCAAGGGGTCGATCTCGTTGCACCCCGGTGGCTACGCCCACGGGCCGCAGCCGAGCGCGATCGAGGGGGCGCTGGGTGTGCACTACTTCGACGAGCTCGCGGTCATGGTGGACACCTTCCGGCCCTTGGAGCTCGGCGAAGCGGGTACGGCGGTCGACGACGGGGTCTATGCGTGGACGTGGAGCGGAAGGCGCGGACCGAGGAACGAGGGGAGCGCCTGACGGGACCGGGGGGTGGAGCGGAAGGCGCGGACCGAGGCTCTGCGGCCCCGGCTTCACACGCCTGCGGTACCGATTTGCGCCCGATTTGTCGGGTTCCGCGGTACCGCAGACGTGTGAAGCCGGGCGGGACGGGTCACCTTCGCTGACACATCGCGATTTACGCCATCCGCAGCTTACCCATCCGCACCCATCCGCCGCGCCCTAGGCTGCCTGCCGTGGCCCCACCGGACCAGGCCGTTCTCGGTCGGGTCGACGCGCGTACGCCTAACCACGTCGGACTGTCGCGCGCCTGGTACGACGAGCCGGAGCCGGCGTACCAGGAGACCGGGTCGGTCACCCGATGTTGATCGGGCGGACCGTCGAGCTCGAGCGCATCGAGACGATGCTGGCCGGCGCGCGAGCAGGTACATCGTCCGCACTCGCCGTGGTTGGCGAGCCCGGTATCGGCAAGACGGCTCTGCTCGACGCGGCGCAGGACCAGGCGCCCGACTTCACCGTCCTGCGTACCCGTGGTGTCCAGTCCGAGTCGGGTCTTGCCTGCTCCTCCCTCCTGGAGATCCTGCAGCCGCTGCGCGGACTGCTCCCGGCTCTGCCGGCACCGCTGCGATCCGCGCTCGCGCCGGCGCTGGGATTGACGGACAGCGTTGCCGACTCCTTCGCGCTGGCGGCCGCTGCGACGACGCTGTTGGTGAGCGCCGCGGAGTGCCGGCCGGTGCTGGTTCTGGCCGACGACCTGCAGTGGATCGACCCCGTGTCGGCCCGGGCCATCACGTTCGCCGCCCGTCGACTGCACGGCATAAGTGCCGCATTCCTGATCGCGACCCGAGACGTGACACCGTCACTGGATCGCGTCGAAGGCATCGACCGGCTTCATCTCGACCCGTTGGAGGAAGCCGCGGCAACTGCCCTGCTCGTCGACGCCGGCCTGGGCGGAAGCACCTTGACAACAATTCGGCGTACCGCGGCCGGAAACCCGCTCGCCCTGGTGGAGCTCGCTCGCGAGCGATCCGCTCCGCGGACCTCGGGCAGCGTCGCAGAGCGGCTGTTCGCCGAACGGTTGGAGTCGCTTCCCGAGGACTGCCGGCTGGCCCTGCTCGCCACCGCACTGGACACCACTGGCGACCCGTCGGTCGTAGCGGCCGTCGTCGGTGAGAAGGCCATCCGGCAGCTCGCCGAACGCGGCCTGGTGATCCTGACCGGGAGCCGACTGGACATCCGTCACCCGTTGCTCAGGTCGTTGGTCCTGGACCGGTCGTGGCACGACGAGCACCGGCGTACGCATGCGGCTCTCGCCGCCGTGCTGCCACCCGGCGACACCCGAACCCGGCATCGCGCGCTTGCGGCGGTCGGGTCCGACGAGGAGCTGGCGGCCGAGCTTCAGGCCCTGGGGGTGCGTAGCCCCGACCCGTCGGCCGCCGCGTGGGCACTGGAACGAGCCGCCTTGCTAAGTGATCCGGGGCTGTTGCAGAGCCGGCGGTGGGTCGGTGCGGCGCGGGCCTCCTTCGACGCCAGGAATGTCGCAGACACCCGGCGCCTGCTGGACCGGGCGCGCGAGGGCGTGGCTCCGGGCATCGCCGTGGAGATCGACGAGATAGACGGCCGACTGATGGTGGCCGAGGGTGCCCTGATCGAAGGCGCGACCGTGCTGAGTCGGGTCGCCGAGTTGCGGTCGGGCTCCGATCCCGCTGCGGCTGCGCGCCTGCTGGTGGAGGCGGCGACGGCCCTGTCGACCGCCAGTCGGCCCCAGGACGCAATGCGCGTGGTCGAACGCGCACGGGCGCTGGTCGACGGCGTAGATCCAGTGTTGGCGCTGCTCGTCGAGGCGGCGCGGGCCGAGGCAGTGGCCGTGGGCGGCGACTACATGGTGGCCTACCGCGCCCTTCGCAGTGCCGGGGAGATCGCCGACGGTGCGCCGTCGGTCCATGACGACCCACGGGCCCGCCTGTGCCTCGTCGAATCACTGTTCAGCGGAGGGCACTACGAACGAAGCCGCGAGCTGGCGAACGCCGTGATCCGCCGGACCCGCCACGATGGTGCGCTTGGGGAGCTGCGCTACGCGCTTGCGCTCTTGTTCAGCATCGAGCTTGTTTGCGGTCGCGTCGATCGGATGCGCATCGCCGCCACCGAGGAGCTCGAGTTGGCTGCCGGGTTCGGACTGCTGATGGAGCACGAGGAGGCTCTCGGTCACGTCGCCTGGTGCGACGCGCTCGCCGGCGACGTCGACGAGTGCCGACGACACGTGCAGCAACGGTTCGACCTGAGCGTCCGGGTCGGGCCGGACCCGCTGCCGCATCCGGCGCTCGGACTGCTCCATCTCGCGCTCAGCGATCCGAAGGCGGCGGTTCCGCTGTTCCAGGCGACGCTGCGCACTCACGAGCAGCGGGGTTTGGCCATGGCCGGCGTGCTCGCGCCGGTCGCCGGCGACCTCGTGGAGGCCTTGCTGCGTGCCGGGCACGCCAGTGCCGCGCGGGATCTGCTTGGCGCCTTCGAGATGGACGCCCGTCGTCTTGACCGACCGCACGCGCTGTCCCTGGTCCACCGGTGTCGCGGGCTGCTGGCCGATCCCGACCGGTTCGACGGCGAGTTCCAGCGTTCGCTCGCGTACGACGAGGACGACCCGTGGCCGCTCGAACGGGCCCGAACCTTGTTGTGCTGGGGTGAGCGGCTTCGAAGGACCAGGCGACGCGCCGAGGCTTCCATCCGGCTGGACGAGGCGCTGGCGGAGTTCAGCCGGCTGGGCGCCGACGTATGGGTCGACCGTGCACGCACCGAAATGGGCGCCGCGGGTCGGCGCACCGGTGGCGGGCCGATGGACCAGGCAGCGCTGACAAGGCAGGAGCGCCTGGTCGCTGCCATGGTGGCCGAAGGTGCGACGAACCGGGACGTGGCAGCGAGGTTGTTCGTCAGCGTGAACACCGTCGAGACCCACCTGCGGCACATCTTCGCCAAGGCGGGGGTCCGCTCGCGTACCGAGCTGGCTCGAAAGTTCACCGGTTTCCGTGATCCGCGCGAAGACGCAGTTCCCTAGCGTCGGCCGGTACCACGAGAACTCATCGAAGGGAGCCGATCCCATGGACAGCAGGCGTATTCCACATGTGGCGGCGGCGCTGCTCCTCACCGGAGCGGTTGTCCAGATCGGATCGGCCTCCGCCGCGGACGGGACGGCGCGGCCGAGCGAGCCGTCTCCCAGCTGCAGGCCGGCCATCATCGCGCTCCCGATGCCAGCCGGCGACACGAACGGTGACGTGCTCGCCGCGACGGGCAGGTACGCCGCTGGGCTCGTCGCCGACGCCGCTCAGCATCAGGACGTCGCGGTATGGCACCTGCGCGCGGGGCGTTGGCACGTTCACGACCTGGGCGACTTCGGCCTGACCTCCCCGTTCTCGGGACTGTCCGCGACCGGCGTCAATCGTCGTGGCGTGGTGGTCGTCGGGGTCAACATCAGCGCGGTCGGCGCCTGGGTCTACACCCACGGCAGGATCCACCGGTTGAAGGACTTCGCCGGTGGCCGGCTCGCGTTCGTGCGGGCCATCAACAACCACGGCGAGATGGTCGGCGAGGCGCTGGACGCGCAGGGCAACGACTTCGGTGCCATCTGGTGGCATTGGTGGTCCCGACCGGTCAAGCTGCGGCCCGTAAGCGGCTACGACGGATCGTTCGCGCAGGGGCTCAACGATCGCGGCGACGTCGTGGGGGGCAGCTTCTCCAACGGGCCGCTCCACCAGCTGGCGGTGCGTTGGGACCCGTCGGGTCGCGTTCACCGGCTGCGTGGGCTCGGCGGTGACGCCGCCGCCTGGAGCGCGAACGTCCGCCTCCGGACCGTGGGCGAGGCGACGACCGCCGGCGACACGAAGTACGCCGTGGTGTGGGGTCCGCACGGTCACGTGCGCAACCTCGGGCTGTTCGCCGGTGACGAGTTCTCCCGTGCGATGGGCGTCGCACCGAACGGCGACGTGGTGGGGTTCGCAGGCACCAATCCGGCCCCGCCAGCGATCCCGGAGCGGCAGGTCATCTTCTGGCCGGGACATGGTCCGCTGCGCAGCCTGCTGCCACTGTCGCGGCACTGGGCGGACGGCGCGTACGCGCACACGCTGACTTCGCAGGGTGACGTCTTCGGTGCGAGTGCGGCGGCGGCCGGTGCGCTGCCACAGCCGACCGAGTGGACCTGCGCGTTGCAGCAGTCGTTCGTGCCGCGGTAGCTCGCCAGCCGGCAGCGGCTCCGGCCGTCCGGCTTCTGCGGCTGCTCCCGGCCGCGGCTTCGGCTGTCAGGCTTTGCGGCTGCTCCCGGCCGCGGCTTCGGCTGTCCCGCTTCACACGTCTGCGGTAACTCGAAACCCGACAAATCGGGCCCAACTCGGTACCGCAGACGTGTGAAGCCAGGTTGGACGGGTCGCCGCCTGGTGCTAGCGGTGGCGCTGACCACATTCGGCGCTGGCCACATTCGGCGCTGACGAATCCGTGGCGGCTTAGGCTGCCGCCCATGACCCCACACGACAAGGCCGTCCTCGGCCGCATCGACGAGCTCGCGCCAGACTTGATCGGGCTGTCGCACGCGCTGCATGACGAGCCCGAGCTGGCGTACCAGGAGGTCAAGTCCGCCGGCCGCTGCGCCGACCTGCTCGAAGGTGACGGCTTCGAGGTCGAGCGAGGCGCCTACGGTCTCCCCACGTCCTTCGCCGCTCGGGCCGGCAGCAGCGGTCCGCACCTGGTCATCTGTGCTGAGTACGACGCACTTCCCGGTGTCGGGCACGCCTGCGGACACAACGTGATCGCAGCGTCGGCGATCGGTGCCGGGCTCGGCCTGCGGCAGGTGTGCGAGGCGGCTCGGCTCCGGATCACCGTGCTCGGCACCCCAGCCGAGGAGGCCGGCGGCGGGAAGGTCGACCTGATCCTGGCCGGAGCGTTCGACGGGGTGGACGCCGCGATGATGATGCATCCCGCCCCGTTCGACGAGCCGGGCTCGGTCAGTCTCGCGATCGAGGAGTGGGCTGCGGTCGTGCGTGGCAAGGCGTCGCACGCCAGCGCCGAACCGCATCTGGGCCGCAATGCGCTCGACGGCGTCGTCGCCGGCTACACCGCGATCGCCATGCTGCGTCAGCATCTGGCCCCGAACCAGCAGGTGCACGGCATCATCACGCACGGCGGTGACGCGCCCAACGTCGTACCCGATCGGGCCGAAGCGGCCTACTACCTGCGGGCAGCCGACATGGACGACCTCGAGGACCTGCGGTCCCGGGTGCGTGCCTGCCTCGAGGGCGCCGCCACCGCGACCGGGACCGAGGTGGAGATCACCAAAGTCGGCCACGTCTACGAACCTGTGAAGCAGAACGCCGGTCTCGTCGCAGCCTTTGCCACTGCGTGCGAGACCATCGGGCGACCGCTGACGCTGGACCCGCGCGGAAGCGGCAGCAGCGGGTCGACCGACTTCGGCAACGTCAGTCAGCGCGTGCCGGGTCTGCACGCCGACCTCGCCGTCCACTCCTGGCCCGCGGTCAACCATCAGCACGAGTTCGCCGCTCACTGCGTCAGCCCGCAGGGTGACGCGACGTTGGTCGAGGGCGCCAAGGCGATGGCGCTGACGGCGTTAGCCTTCGCTGCAGACCCGGAACTCGTCCACGAAGGATCGCCCCGGGGACCTTCTGCGGGTACGACCGACGGCTGACTGACGTCGGCGCCGACGTGCGTACCCCGCCGAGATCACACATCAAGGCGGATCGGCGGTGCGGACACGCCTCGACATGTGATCTCGCGGTCTGGGCGACGCCGGCACGGCATCACCCTCGTGTACGCCTGCGCCGGGTGCTGACTGCCGAGTGCTCAATGCCGAGTGCTGCTGAATGCCGGGTGCTGAATGCCGGGTGCTGAATGCCCAGTGCCTGAATGCCGGGTGTGAACCGACTCCGGTCCTACGGCGTCTACCGCATGAGGGCGCAGCCGGGGCCGCACCGGCCTCGACAGGTGACAGTCGCCGCGCTGCGTCGCATACTCACAAGGACGCCGTTTCGCGGCTGAGGTGGTGGATCACATGGGCTTCTCCTCTTTGCGAATGCCTCTCGTGCTCGCGTCGGTGGCGCTGGCCGCGACCACGGTGGGCGGAGCCGCCCCGTCGAGTGGGGCTGCAGGTAGCGCTGGTCCCGCCCCGGTGGTCGCGCACGAAGGGCCGTCCTGCTCGGTCATGTCGGACTCGATGCAGATGGCCGCCGGTGGGTTTGCCACCTGCCCGGTCGTGGTGCGACGGCATCCTGTACCGGCACCGAGGATCGTCAACCTGCGGGTCGGCCGGCATGCCAGTTTCGACCGCGTCGTCGTCGACCTCCGCGGCAGGTTCACCGGCTACACGGTCCGCTTCGTCCGCCACCTCACGGCCGACCCCTCAGGACGCCCGGTCCGTGTCCACGGAATCCGGTTCCTGTCGGTCGCGCTGCGCTCTGCGAATGCGCATGACGCCACGGGCCACAACGTCTACCGTGGTCCCCGGCGGCAGGCGTACTCCTTCCCGACGTTGCGCGGTGTGGCGAAGACCGGTGACTTCGAGGGTGTTGTCTCGTTCGGTCTGGGCCTGAGCCACCGGGCGGCGTTCAAGGTCACCGAGCTGCATGGTCCGAATCGTCTCGTCATCGATCTGCGGCACTGAGGAGCTCGTCATGGAGTGAGGCGCTTCTTCCGACCCAGGCCGTCGACGCTGGGCACCATGGCAGGCAGCATGGCAGGCAGCCATCCAAGGCAGCCCCACGTGCGTCGACCTCGAGCCACCCGCCCCAGGACGAGAAGGAGGACCCATGGCAAAGGACAAGCCAGGCCGCGAGGCCAGGAAGCCCAAGAAGTCCAAGAAGGCCGCGACCGTGGCGCCGACCCCGGTGATCAAGATGCCGCCACAGCAGGCCGGCGGCACTGCGGCGAAGTAGCCCGCACCCCACAGACCAAGGATCCGACGCTGAGCCGGCCAGGACCGGTGCAGCGTCGGATCCTTGGTCGAGCCGGGTCAGCCGATGCGGCGGTCACCGCGCGCGGCCCAGTACGGCTCCCGCAGCACCCGCTTGAGCAGCTTGCCCGTCGCATTGCGCGGCAGGTCGGCGACGAAGTCGACCGAGCGCGGACGCTTGAAGCCGGCCAGTCGGTCGTGAGCGAACTCCAGCAGCTCGGCCTCACCGACGTGGGATCCCTGGCGTCGGACGACGACGGCCTTGACGGTCTCGCCCCACGTGTCGTCCGGCACGCCGATGACCGCGACGTCGGCCACGTCGGGGTGCCCCGCCAGGACGTTCTCGACGTCGACCGGGTACACGTTCTCGGCGCCGGTCACGATCATGTCCTTGATCCGGTCGGTCAGGAACAGATAGCCGTCGCCGTCGACGTAGCCGGCGTCCCCGGTGCGCAACCAACCGTCGGGTGTCACCGCGACCGCCGTCTCCTCGGGCCGACGCCAGTAGCCGGGGCTCACCTGGACGGACCTGATCCACACCTCCCCGACCGTGCCGGCTGCGCAGTCGTCGCCACTGACCGGGTCGACCGTCTTGAGCTCGACCCACGGGTACGGCCGGCCAGCAGACCGCAGTAGGTGCTCCCGCGGCCCTCCGGGGTCGTGGTCGTCCGCATCGAGCTGGGTGATCGCGCCGGTTGTCTCGGTCAGTCCGTAGACCTGGTACAGCGGCGTGCGGAAGACCTCGAGAGCACGGCGCAACGTCGGCACCGTGATCGGGGACGCGCCGTACGCCAGCGACCGGAGCGAGGTGTAGTCGCGTTCGGCGGCACCGGGTACCGCCGTCAGCATCGCCAGCACCGCAGGCACCAGGAACGCGTTGCTGACCTGGCGAGCCACGATCAGGTCGAGCAGCCTGGTGGGCTCGATCTCGGGGACCAACACGTTGAGCGCGGCATGCGCCAGCCCGACCATGGCCCAGCCGGATCCGCCGATGTGGAACAGCGGCATCGCCACCAGGGAGACCGACTCATGGTCCACCGACCACGCGTCGGCCACCTTGAAAAGCGCCGAGCAGTTGGAGTTGGAGATCATCACGCCCTTGGGCAGCCCGGTGGTGCCGGACGTGTACAGCTGGAGGACCACGTCGTCGGGTCCCCCGGCGAAGCCGGGGTCGACGGGATCATGGGCCGCCAGCCACTCCTCGTACTCGACGCCGGGAACCACGACGCGCCGGATCGACGGCGCCGCTTCCTTGATCTGGCCGGCGAGGTCTGCGAATGACGGCCCGATCACGAGCAGCTCCGCCTCGGCGTCGGCGGCGATCGCACCGAGCTCGGAGGGCGTCAGCCGCCAGTTCAGCGGGGCGACGACACTTCCCAGCTTGGCCGCCCCGAACTGCACGTCGAAGAACTCCGGCTGGTTGAGGTCGAGATAGGCAACCCTCGATCCGGGCCGAAGCCCGTCGGCACGAAGGGCCTGGCCGAACCGATTCGACCGTTCGTCGATGTTGGAGTACGTCAGGGTGCGGTCGCCACACGCCACCGCGGGCCGGTCGCCGTGGTCACGACCGTGGGCGCGAAGCAGGTCGACCAGAGTGAACGACATGAGGTCATCCTGCCCGTACGCGTGCACATCGGAAACTCTTGCCCGTCGGCCACCAGGTCGGAGAACTCGGCACTTCCTCCCGCCCCGGGACCGTAGGCTTCCCTTGTGAGCAATCGTGATGCCGTCGACGCCACGTTGGTGTCGTCCCGGGCCCTGCTCGGCGTCGTGGCGAAGTCCGTCGGTGCGGCCCTGGAGCAGGTGTCGTTGACCCAGTTCCGGCTGCTGGTGCTGCTGTCGACCCGCGGCCCCACGCGCTCCGGCGACCTGGCGATGCTGTCCGGGGTCCACCCGTCCACGTTGTCGAGGATGGCCGATCGGCTGGTGGAGCGCGGCTGGGTCGTACGCAGCGGCAACCCCGAAAGTCGTCGAGAGGTGCTGATCGAGCTGAGCGAGTCCGGCCGGGTCCTGGTCAGGGACGTGACTCGTGCGCGGCGGCGGGAGATCGCCAAGATCCTCGACCGCCTCGACGACGAGGGTCGCGAGCAGGTGCTCGCGGGCATGCGCAGGTTCGCCCTCGCCGCCGGTGAGCCGGATCCGCAGGACCTGAAGATCCTCGGGGTCTAGTCGACGCGGTGCGGCGGCTCACACGGCCAGGTCAGGCCCGGTGCGAAGGCGAATGCCGGCCGCGTCGAAGTCGGCCATCGTGTCGCCCAGGTTGTCCGGGGCCACCGCTGCCGTCAGGGACAGCAGCACCGTCGTCGCGAAGCCGTGCTCGACCGCGTCCAGAGCGGTCGCGCGCACGCAGAAGTCCGTCGCGATCCCGCAGACGTCGACCCGGTCGATGTCCCGTTCGTGCAGCCAGCTGCCCAGCCGGGTTCCGGCGTCGTCCATGCCTTCGAAGCCGGAGTACGCCGCCTCCAGCTCGCCCTTGGTGAACACCGAATCGAACGGGCGGGGCCGCAGAGCCGGATGAAACTGCGAGCCGTCGGTCCCGACCACACAGTGCACCGGCCAGGAGGTGACGAAGTCAGGGTCGGTGGAGAAGTGCGAGCCGGGGTCCACGTGATAGTCCTTCGTCGCGACGACCGCGGCGTACTCATGCACGTCCTTGGCCCCGTCGAGCCAGCCCTGCAGCAGGGCGCCGATCCGGGCGGCGACCTCGGCGCCGCCCCTGACCGCCAGGGAACCGCCTTCGCAGAAGTCGTTCTGCACGTCCACGACGATGAGTGCCTTCTTCATCGAGCAGTCTCCATGTGGTACCTGGTGGGGATCGCGGGTTCGCCCCGCGACAGTTGCCGTGCCTGCACGGGCAGCTCCGCCAATGACGCGTCGAGCCGGTCCCGCACAGTCTGCAACGACTCGTCGTGGACCCGCTCGCCGCCCTTGACCAGCTGGACCAGCAGCGGACGGTCGTCGAGGTCACCGTCCGGCATCGCGCCGATGCCGATCACCTCGGCGGTCGCGGTGCCACGCGCGTTCAGCTGCCGCAGTGCCCACTTGCGGCCGCCGACGGACAGCTTGTCCTTGCTCTTCTTGGCGACGCCCACCAGCGGTGCCCCGCCGGTCACCGACGTCGCCCGCGCGACCAGCTTGTAGACGAACCCGCAGGTGGGATGCCCAGAGCCGGTGACGAGGGCGGTGCCGATGCCGTAGCCGTCGACCGGCGCGGCGGTCAAAGCGGCGATGGCGTACTCGTCGAGGTCGCTGGTGACGATGATCTTGGTGTTCCTCGCCCCCAGGTCGTCGAGGTGCCGGCGCACCTGTCGGGCGAGGGACACAAGGTCGCCGGAGTCGATCCGGACCGCCCCGAGCCCGGGTCCGGCCACCTCGATGGCGAGCCGGACCGCCTCCGCCACGTCATAGGTGTCGACGAGCAGCGTCGTCCCGGTCCCGAGCGAGTCGACCTGGGCGGTGAACGCGTCGCGCTCGACGTCGTGCAGCAAGATGAACGAGTGCGCGCTCGTCCCGGCGGTCGGGATCCCGTACCGGCGTCCGGCCTCGAGGTTCGAGGTGGCCGCGAACCCGGCGATGTGAGCGGAGCGAGCGGCGGCGACCGCCGCCTGTTCATGAGTACGCCGAGCCCCCATCTCGATGCATGGACGCCCCTCAGCGGCCAACCGCATGCGCGTGGCTGCCGAGGCGATCGCCGAGTCGTGGTTGAACACCGACAACAGCAGCGTCTCGAGCAGCACCGCCTCCGCGAACGAGCCGTCGACGACCAGGATCGGTGAGCCCGGGAAGTAGGTCTCGCCCTCGGCGTACCCCCAGACGTCGCCGCTGAAGCGGTACGTCGCGAGCCACTCACGCGTGTCGGCGTCGACGATGTCGTGCGCATGCAGGTGATCCAGCGCCTCGGCGTCGAACCGGAAGTCGGCAAGCAGGTCGAGCGCCCGGCCGGTGCCGGCCACGACACCGTAGCGGCGACCGTTGGGGAGTCGTCGGCCGAACAGCTCGAAGATGCAGCGCCGGCGGGCGGTGCCGTCTCGCAGCGCGGCCTGCAGCATGGTCAGCTCGTACTGATCGGTCAGCAGGGCCGTGGAGGTCACGGCGCAAGGCTAGGCCATGCCCGACCACGCACCGCCCGTCAGAATCCCCTTGTCAGGCGCTGGATGGGCGGACCGAGTGTCCGAAGCGGAACAGGTTGTCGGGGTCGTACCTCGCCTTGTCCCGGCGCAGGCGCGCAAGGTCACCGTCGGTCCAAGCTCGCGCGCGGTCGGCGTCGTCGCCGGGTGTGCCGTGCAGGTTCACCATCGACCGTCCGGTCGACCAGGGCGCGAGGGCGCCGATGACGTCGTCGATCGCGGCGGGCACCAGGCCAGCGACCGGCGGCGCCATCATCCCGATCACGAGGCAGCAGAAGGCTGCGTCGCGGGCCGAGATGGCGTCGGGTACGGTCGCCGGCCGCGCCAGCGCCCCGCCCATGTGGCGGAGCTAGACGATGGTCAGTGGCGAGGACGCGTCCGGGCCGACGACCTCCAGCAACGCGTCGACCGCCTCCGGAGTCAGCTCACGCAACAGCGTGTTGTTCTCCTTGGCCGGTACCGGATGGTCGGGGTCTTGGTGCACATGGTCGATGTCGGCATATCCCATCTCGTCCACGGCGTCGATGATGGCCGGTGCGACGGCGCGCATCGGTGCGAGCAGGGCTTCGCCTTCGGACCGGTCACCGAGATGCACGAAGCGCAGGTGCACGACGAACTGTCCGCGCAGCGGCTCGGGGATGTCGGGAAGCGGTGGCAGCCGCAGCAACGCCAGGGCGGTGCAGGTGGTGTCCGCAAGCGTCGCCGTCCACTGACGGTACGAGTCCAGCAGCCTCGGTGCCGCACTGCCGGGAAAGAACACGCCGCCGCCGTAGAACCGGCCCAAAGGGACCAGGCCGCACACCAGCGACGTCACGATGCCGACGTTGCCCTTGCCGCCACGCAGCGCCCAGAACAGCTCCGGCTCGTGCTCGGCATCGACCTGCTGGACCTGGCCGTCGCCGGTCACGACCTCGAAGCTGCGCACCATGTCGGCGGCGTAGCCGAAGGCCCGGCCGAGCACCGGGAGTCCCCCGCCCACCGTGTATCCGACGACGCCGACGTCCGACGACGACCCTGACAGCGGGGCGAGGCCGTGCGGCGTGGCGGCATCGATGACCGCCTTCCACTTCGCGCCGGCGCCGATCGTCGCCGTCCTCGCGGCCGGGTCGATGCGGACACCGGTCATGCGGCGGGTGTTGACCATGACGCCGTGGTCGACGGGACTGTTGGCACCGTGCCCGGTGGCCTGCACGGCCACCGGCAGGCCGGCTTGACGCGCCCAGCACACCGCGGCGACGACGTCCGCCGTTCCGGTGGCGCCGACGACGACCTCTGGTCTGTGTGCGGTGGCCAGGTTGAACGTCGCGACCTCCTCGTCGTACCCAGCGTCGTCGGGCCGAAGGACGGGTCCGTCGGTGACGAGATCTGGCGTTCGCGATGTCCGACTTCGAGACCAGCGGCCGCTGTCTCGAGTGCGCGTACCGCGCGTACCGGAAGGACGGCCGGTCACGTCGCGCCGCCCTCGCGGCCTGCCACCTCGGTCGGTTGCAGCACTCCGGGTTCGGCAACGCCGTGCTGGCTGCGGGCTGGCTGGCCCGGGCCCTGCGGCTGCTCGAAGGCGACGAGCAATGCGTCGAGCGGGGTTGGGTCGCGCTGGCGCTGATCGGCTGCAGCATCGCGAGCGCGGACGCACTGGAACGCGACGCCGGGTTGGCCCTGCGGTTGGCGCGTGAGCTGGACGATGTCGACCTGGAGTGTCGCGCACTGGCCGACTCCGGGCTGGCGCTCGTGGACCAAGGCCGGTTCGACGACGGCATGAACCGGATCGACGAGGCCATGACGATGGCCAGCAGCGGCGAATGCGACAACATCTTCATCACCGGGCAGGTGACATGCTCGTTCATCTCGGCTTGCGAACGGGTCGGTGACCTGCCCAGGCTGCAGGCGTGGCTCGCCGTCGAGACAAAGGGCGAGCCCCTCGCCTGGCACCGGGATGCCACTCCCAGCATGATGCTCAACCACTGCCGGAGCGCCTACGGCTCGCTGCTGTGCCTGGCCGGCCGGTGGGCTGAAGCCGAGGCGACGCTTCGCGACTCGATGCTCGAGGCCGAGAGCCTGGGCGCCGACCAGCGGTTCCGCGCCCGCACGGTGCTGGCGGACCTGCGGATCAGCCAGGGCCGCTGGTCCGAGGCAGCCGAGCTGCTGGATGGTCTGGAGGCCTATGCCGACGCTCAGCTGCGGCTGGAGCTGGCTACCGTGCTGGCAACCCTCGACCCGGTGGCGGCGCGGTCTGAGGCGCGGCGTGCGCTGGCCGGCTTCAGCCCTATCGGTGCGCAGCAGAGATTTGCCGCGCAGGATCTGCTGCACCGGCTCGAAGGCGGACCGGCGTCGGCCGATCACGGACCCCTGGGCGTACTGACCAATCGTGAGCGCCAGGTGCTCACGTTGCTGGCTCAGGGCATGTCCAACCCGGAGATCGCCACGCGGCTGGTCATCTCGACGAAGACGGCCGAGCACCACGTCGGCAACATCTTGCGCAAGCTGCGGCTGCGGGGTCGCAGTGAGGCAGCGGTGTACGCCGCGACGCTCGGTCGCTGAGCAGCATCGGTGATGGTGGGGGCAGGGCCGTCCTGGCGGTGCGAGACAATGCACCCGTGACGTCAACGCCTGTGCCGACCGAGGTCGACCGCCCCGAGGCCGAGGAGAAGTTGGCGCTGGAACGCCCCTGGATCACTCTGGTCTGGAACGACCCCGTGAACCTGATGTCCTACGTGAGCTACGTGTTCCGCAGCTACTTCGGCTACTCGCAGAGCAAGGCCGACAAGTTGATGCTCGCGGTGCACCAGGAGGGCAAGGCGGTGGTTTCCACCGGCAGCCGCGAGGAGATGGAGCGCGACGTCGAGGCCATGCACGGCTACGGTCTATGGGCCACGCTGCAAAAGGATGACCAGTGAGCGCCGCCACGTGCGCCGACGAGGGCCGCCGGTGAAGCCCTTCAAGCATCGGATGCGGGGCGGGGTCTTCGCCCAGTTCGAGCCGCACGAGGCGCGCATGATCGCCAACCTCGCGGCCCAGCTGATCGAGCTGCTCCGCGACGGTGAGCCCGAGTCCAGGCCGACCCAGGACCCGCTCGAGGCGCTGCTCGACACGGACGGGCCGAGCGAGGCGCCTGACGACCCGGTCCTCGCCCGCCTGCTGCCGGACGCCTACCGCGACGACGACGAAGGCGCGGGCGACTTCCGTCGCTACACCGAGCGTGGCCTGCGCGACGGCAAGTCCGACAACGCCTCGGAGGTCATCGCCTCGTTGGTGTCCGGTGGCCTGGACCCGACGTCGTCGGCCGTCGACGACGCCGACGCCGAGCCGGTGGAGGTGGAGCTCGACCAGGCGGGCGTGGCGGCGTGGTTGCGCTGCCTGACCGACCTCAGACTCGCCATGGGCACCAGGCTCGGGGTCGAGCAGGACGACGAAGAGCGTTGGAACTCCCTCCCCGCAGACGATCCCGACTCCCTCCTGCACGACGTGTACGACTGGTTGGCGTACGTCCAGGAGACCCTGATCCACGCGACTCAGTGACGCGCCCGGTGGGTGACCTCGACCGTGCGGGGCGTCGGTGACAGGGGTGCCTTTCGGGACGCTTAGGGTTCGGGAATGACGCAGCGCGAGCCTCAGGTCGACGAGCAGCAGCGCAGCTATTGGGCCGGCCAGGCGGCGACGTTCGACGAGGAGCCCGACCATGGACTGGGCCCTGACGAGGTTCGCGCGGCCTGGCGGGCGCGGTTGCGCGAGTGGCTCCCCGTGGCCCGCAGCGATGTGGTCGACCTCGGATGCGGCACCGGGTCGCTGGCGGTCCTGGCCGCGGAGGACGGACACCGCGTCACCGGGCTCGACTTCGCGCCGGCCATGGTTGAGCGTGCGGCCGAGAAGGCGTCCGACGCTGGGGTCAGCGTCCGCTTCCTCGTCGGTGACGCCGCCACCCCCGCGCTTCCGCCCGAGGCGTACGACGTGGTGCTCGTCCGGCACGTGCTGTGGGCACTGCCGGAACCAGCCGAGGTGGTCGGCCGTTGGGCTGCCCTGCTACGACCTGGCGGCCGCTTCGTGCTCGTTGAGGGCGAGTGGTCCACCGGTGCCGGCCTGGCCCAGTCGACCGTGGTCGACCTGGTGCGGCCGCATGCGCGCGAGGTCGCCGTACACCGGCTGGGCGACCCCGCCCTGTGGGGTGGCGAGGTCGACGACGACCGCTATGTCGTGCTCGCCCGCGCGACTTAGCGAGTGGCCCGGTGATTGGCCTGGTGATTGGCTCGGGGATTGGTCCGGTGATTGGTCCGGTGATTGGTCCGGCGAGTGGGCGTTGGGCGCCCGGCGATGGGTCCGTCGAATGGCCGCGTGCATGACCTGGCGAAGCGGCGGCCGGCCCGGCGTCTCGGCATCCGGACGCGGCTGCCGACGGTGAGGATCGCCCGCCGCGGAGACCTACGCTCGACCGCGTGCTGACCATCGAGCAGGCGACGTACGACGCGATCGTCGCGCACGCTCGTCGGGACCACCCCGACGAGGCCTGCGGCGTCGTCGCGGGGGCCGCCGGGTCTGACCGCCCGACCCGTCACGTACCGATGCTCAACGCGGCGATGTCACCGACGTTCTACGAGTTCGACCCGGCCGACCTGTTGGCGCTCTATCGCGAGATGGACGACCGGGACGAGGAGCCGGTGGTCATCTACCACTCACACACGGGGACCGAGGCGTACCCCAGTCGTACCGACATCGATCTCGCGCAGGAGCCCGGTGCGCACTACGTACTGGTGTCGACCCGCGAGGTGGCGGGCGCCGATGGCCGGGCGGACTTCCGGTCGTACCGGATCGTCGACGGCGAGGTCACCGAGGAGGACGTGACGGTCGTCTCGCGCCTGTCTGTGAGGGAATGATCGGCGGCCGATCCCAAGTTGACCCAAGCAGTTGTCTTCAACGTGTCGGGGCGACCGGCACCCGAGCAATGGAGGACGAGATGGCGATCGAGGTCCGCGTTCCGACGATCCTGCGCGGCTTCACCGGGGGAGCCAAGGCAGTCGAGGCCGTCGGCGGGAGCCTCGCAGAGGTCATCGACGAGGTCGACGATAACCACCCCGGAGTCAAGGACCGGATCATCGAGGGGCGCGACCTGCGGCGGTTCATCAACGTCTACGTGAACGACGAGGACGTGCGCTTCACCGGTGGCCTCGGCACCCAGGTGGCAGACGGCGACGTCGTGGTCATCCTGCCCGCAGTGGCCGGCGGCGCGCTGCGCCACGACGAGAGAATCGACATTGATGTAGCCGGGGCGACCGCGATGCCGATTCTCCGGTTCGACGGCGGCCGCTGACGCCGATGCGTCACGACTCCCTGCTCGACACGATCGGGGACACCCCGCTGGTCGGTTTGCCGACGCTGTCTCCGTCGCCGGACGTACGCCTGTGGGCCAAGCTCGAGGACCACAACCCCACCGGCTCGATCAAGGACCGGGTGGCGCTGGCGATGGTCGTCCAGGCCGAGAAGGACGGTCGCCTGCGCCCCGGCTGCACGATCTTGGAGCCGACCAGTGGCAACACCGGTATCTCGCTGGCGATGGTGGCGCGGTTGCGCGGTTACCGGCTGGTCTGCGTGCTGCCGGAGAACACCTCGACGGAGCGGGCCCAACTGTTGCGGATGTGGGGCGTCGAGATCGTGTCGTCGCCGGCGACCGGCGGCTCGAACGAGGCGGTCCGGATGGCCAAGGCGCTGGGCGCCGAGCACCCCGACTGGGTGATGCTCTATCAGTACGGCAATCCGGCGAACGCCGGCGCCCACTCCGACGGCACCGCCGCGGAGATCCTCGCCGACCTCCCGTCGGTGACGCACTTCGTCGCCGGCCTCGGCACCACCGGCACCCTGATGGGAGCCGGGCGGTTCTTCCGCGAGCACAAGCCGGAGGTCACCATCGTGGCCGCGGAGCCGAGGTACGGCGAGCTGGTGTACGGGTTGCGCAATCTCGATGAGGGGTTCGTCCCCGAGCTGTACGACCCGTCCCTGATCGACGCGAGGTTCTCGGTCGGTCCCCGTGACGCCGTGCGCCGCGTCCGGGAGCTGCTTGACGCAGAGGGAATCTTCGCCGGCATCTCGACTGGTGCAATCCTGCATGCCGCGCTGGCGCAGGCCACCAAGTCGATACGGTCCGGTGAGCCCGCCGAGATCGTGTTCGTCGTCGCCGACGGGGGTTGGAAATATCTGTCCACAGGGGCTTACGAAGGCACCATCGACCAAGCCGAGGCGGCGCTCGACGGTCAGCTGTGGGCCTGACTCCGGCTGGCGCCAGGTCCCCCCGGCACGTGCTCCGGGCTCGGCTCCGGGCCCAGCTCCGGGCTCAGCTCCGAGCTCACTGGGGTCGATGAGACGCAGCACGTGCTGCGGATCCACCCCATTGACCCCCCCACCCCCTAGATGCCCCTCAGACGCCTCGATCGCAAGAGCTAGGCAGCGCGCTCCACGGAGCAGTCTGGTCCGCATGGAGTGGGAGATCCTTGCCAGCCCCGATCACGCAGGAGCAGGCTGATCAGCCCGGCAGTGCGGCACGGTGCGTCCTCCACGTGCGACCAGGCCAACCGGACGGTATGGCGTCCGTCAACCGCGGCGAGCAGGTCCCGATCCATGTCGTCAAACCGCTCGGTCGAACGCTCGTGTCCACGCCGCCCGTCGAGCTCGACGACCAGCGCGAACTCCTCGTACTCCACATCGCGGTAAGCCGCCGCCCCGGACGCACCACGCGCCGGCTGCTGCCGCCGCGCCTTGGGCAAACCGTGCCGCCTTTCCACCCGGACCAGATAGGTGTGTTCCATCACCGAGAGCGCCCTGCGCAGATATCCCCGAGTACCGCCATCAGTCATGCACGGTGGCGCAACCTGCTGCGCGCCGCTAACGCGTCGAGGAGCCGACGTGCGGTGGTGCGCCGTTGCTGGCAGGCGTCCGCGAGCAGGGCATAGGCCCGAGAACGGCTGGGCATTGTCGAGGCGACGTCGATGACCGCGTCTTCCAGCCTTGTCAGTGGGGGCTCCGGTTCCACTGCGTCCGGCCGGCCAGGTCGCGAGTCCGATGGAGCCGGATGCCCTCGATGCTCACGCGGTGCGTGGGTTGCGAGACACCGATGTGGATGGGCAGCTTTTGAGCCGCGAGACCGTGAAGCGCCAACGCTGTCTCATGAGTAGCTGTGCCGCCGTAGTAGAGACATCCCGCCCAGACGCGTGACTCCCAAGTCAGCGGTCCAGTGTGTTCCGCGTAGACACCCGGATGGACCCTGGACCAGTCCCAACGGCGGAGTTTGCATGCGATGAGGTTCCGGTCACCTCCTGCCGCGAACACTTGCGCCCGCGAAATGACACCGTGCTGGTGCTCGAAGAGCGCAGCGATCGTCGATGTCGTTGCTTGTGGCAGCCGCACACCCCCAGATTGGGAGCCTTGGCTGCCGGCAGGGCGCATCCATCAACGACTGTGCAGGGCACGGTCGGTGAACTCGTGCCGGCCCGTCAATGGGGTGGATCGGACCCGCCAGGTACGTCGGACCGACCCCGTTGACGTGCCCCAGGGCGCCGGGCGGTGTAGGCCCTCGCGCCACCCTCGGTTAGCCTTCGGTGCGGCGAGCAATCTCATTCCCAGGGCGGCGACGTGCGCGAGATCGTGGTCTTTTCCGGCAGTGCCCATCAGGACCTGGCAGACAAGATCTGCAGCGAGCTGGGGGTGCCGCTGTCGCAGACCGACGTGGTCCGGTTCGCCAACGACTGTCTGCAGGTGCAGCTGCAGGCCAACTGCCGGCAGCGCGACGTCTACATCATCCAGCCGCTGGTGCGGCCCACCCAGGAGCACCTGATGGAGCTGCTGCTCATGCTGGATGCGGCACGTGGCGCCTCTGCGGCCCAGGTCACCGCGGTCATCCCGTTCTTCGCGTACGCCCGGTCCGACAAGAAGGACGCGTCCCGGATCTCGATCGGCGGCAAGCTGGTGGCCGACCTGCTGGCAGCCGCCGGTGCCGACCGGGTCCTGACGCTCACCCTGCACGCCCCTCAGGTGCACGGGTTCTTCTCCGTGCCCGTCGACCACCTCACGGCCATCGGTGAGCTGGCCCGGCACTTCCAGGGTCGCGACCTGACCAACACGGTCGTCGTCTCACCGGACCTCGGCAACGCCAAGACGGCGACGCAGTTCGCCCGGCTGCTCGGGCTCCCGGTGGCGGCCGGCAGCAAACAGCGGCTGGCCGACGACCAGGTCGTCATCGACGCCATCGTCGGCGACGTCGCGGACAAGCGGGTCATCGTGCTCGACGACGAGATCGCGACCGGCGGGTCCATCGTCGAGCTGTTGTCGCGGCTCGCCGAGCAGGGGAGCACCGAAGCCGTGGTCGTGTGCACGCACGGGCTGTTCGCCGGCAAGGCCGTCCAGCGCCTGCGGGACCACCCCCACGTCACCGAGGTCGTCACCACCGACAGCGTTCCGCGACCGCACGAGCCGTGGCCGCAGCTGGCGGTCCGTTCGGTCAGCAGCCTGTTCGCCGAGGCCATTCGGCGCATCCACGCCGGCGAGTCGGTCAGCAGCCTCTTCGACGGCGTCGACCCGACGCACGCTCCGCCTCAGCCCAGGCTGCCGTTCGCCGGGGTCCACTGACCCACCGCCTCGTCCTCGTCGAGCAGGCTGCTTACCGGCTGGGCTCGGAGACGGACCACGCGTGCGGCTCGGCCGCCGACGTACGGCTCGTCCTGGGATGCTCGGCGCGTAACCAGACTCACGTTGTGAGGTGCGCCGCGAACGCTCCGGACGGTCCGTTCCACGCCTTAGGCTCGTGGCCGTGGCAGACGCACCGATCGGCATCTTCGACTCCGGCTTCGGCGGCCTCACGGTCGTTCGTGCCGTGCTCGACCAGCTGCCGCACGAGCCGGTGCTCTATCTCGGCGACACCGCCCGCCAGCCGTACGGCCCGCAACCGATCGCCGACGTGCGTGAGTACGCGCTGGAGTGCCTCGATCACCTCGTGGACCAGGGGGTCAAGGCACTCGTGATCGCCTGCAACTCCGCCAGCGCCGCCGTCCTGCGCGACGCCCGTGAGCGGTACGCCGTGCCGGTCGTCGAGGTGATCCTGCCGGCGACCCGCCGGGCGGTGGCCGCCACCCGCAACGGCCAGGTCGGCGTCATCTGCACTCGCGCAACCGCTGCCACCATGGCCTACGACGACGCGTTCGCGGCTGCCCCCCACATCCGGCTGCACACCGCGGCCTGCCCGCGGTTCGTCGAGTTCGTGGAGCGCGGGATCACCGGTGGCGACGAACTGCTCGGGGTGGCCAACGACTACCTCGCTCCACTGATCGACGCTGACGTCGACACGCTGGTGCTCGGCTGCACGCACTACCCGCTGCTGACCGGGGTGCTGTCCTACGTAATGGGCGGCGGGGTGACGCTGGTGTCGAGCGCGGAGGAGACCGCCAAGGACGTCTATGCGCTGCTGGTGCGCCACAGGCTGCAGCGCGACCCCGGTCTGCCGGAGCCGGCGCACAAGTTCCTCACGACCGGGCAGCCCGGCGAGTTCCGCGACGTCGGTCGGCGGTTCCTCGGCCCTGAGCTCGACATCGTGGACCAGTTCTCCTGGGTCGGCGTATGAGGCTGACCATCGTCGGCTGCTCGGGATCGTTCCCTGGACCGGACTCGCCGGCGAGTTGTTATCTGGTCGAGGCCGCATGGCAGGGCCGGACGTACCGGCTGGTGCTTGACATGGGAAGCGGTGCCCTTGGCGCGTTGCAGCGCGTGGTGCCGGGGCTCGACATCGATGCGGTGGCGTTGTCGCACCTGCACGCCGATCACTGCATCGACCTGGCCGCGATGTACGTCGTGCGGCGCTATCACCCGGACGGGCCCTGGCCGGCGTTGCCGGTGTTCGGTCCTCCGGGCACGGCGGCCCGGCTGGCCAGGGCCTACGACCTGCCTGAGGAGCCGGGCATGGCGTCGCAGTTCGAGGTGTCGGAGTGGGGGCCGGAGCCGGTCCGGCTGGGACCGTTCGAGCTGACGGTCGCCCGGGTCGCCCACCCCGTCGAGGCCTACGCGATCAGGGTTGCCAGCAACGGCTCGACGCTTGTCTACTCCGGCGACACCGGGCCGTGCGACGCGCTCGTCACGTTGGCGAAGGAGGCAGACACGTTGCTGGCGGAGTCGTCGTTCGTCGAGTCCCGGTCCAACCCGCCCGACCTGCACATGACCGGTCGTGATGCGGCGGAGGCAGCCCGTGCGGCCGGTGCACGGCGGCTCCTGCTGACCCACATCCCACCGTGGACCGACCGCGACGAGGTGCTCGGCGACGCGCGTCCGCACTTCGTCGGCGACGTCGAGCTGGTCAAACCCTTCGCGTCGTACGACATCTGAGGACAACGCCGGACGCGTAGCCTCCTGGGGTCGGGTTCCCCCGCAAGCTTTGAACGGCCTGCCGCCGGGCCGTCCTGCCTCCGTCGCCTAGGCTCCCTGTCATGACCCGCATCGATGGCCGGGAGCCCGATCAGCTCCGCGAGGTACGCATCGCCCGCAACTGGCTTGACCACGCCGAAGGCTCGGTCCTGGTCGAGTTCGGCAAGACCCGGGTGCTGTGTGCGGCCAGTGTGACCGAGGGTGTTCCGCGCTGGCGCAAGGGCTCGGGCCTCGGCTGGGTCACGGCCGAGTACGCCATGCTGCCCAGGTCCACGCACACGCGTTCGGATCGCGAGTCCGTCAAGGGCAGGATCGGGGGGCGTACCCACGAGATCTCCAGGTTGGTCGGTCGTTCGCTGCGGGCGGCGCTCGACTACAAGGCGCTGGGGGAGAACACGATCGTGCTCGACTGTGACGTGCTTCAGGCTGACGGTGGGACCCGCACTGCGGCCATCACGGGCGCCTATGTCGCTCTCTCGGACGCGGTCTCGGTGCTCCGCGAGCGAGGCGCGCTGGTTTCAGAGCCACTGACCGCGTCGGTTGCGGCCGTCTCAGTCGGCATCGTCGACGGCGCGGCCATGCTGGACCTCGCGTACGAGGAGGACGTCCGAGCCGAGACGGACATGAACGTCGTCATGACCGGCCGCGGAGCGTTCGTCGAGGTGCAAGGCACGGCCGAGGGGGCGCCGTTCAACCGGCCCGAGCTCGATCGGTTGTTGGCGTTGGCCGAGAGCGGGTGCGCGCAGCTGACGAAGCGTCAGACCGAGGCTCTGGGATGACTCCGAGGCTGGTGGTCGCGACCCGCAACAAGGGCAAGCTGGTGGAGATGCGCCGCATCCTCGAGCCGGCCGTACCGGACGTGGTCGTGCTGGGCCTGGACGATCTTGTTCCCTTCGACGAGCCGGACGAGACCGAGCCGAGCTTTGAGGGCAACGCGTTGATCAAGGCGAGGGTGACCGCTGACGTGACCGGCCTGCCGAGCCTCGCCGACGACTCAGGCATCTGCGTGGATGCGTTGAACGGCATGCCCGGTGTGCGGTCGGCACGCTGGGCCGGGCCCGCCAAGGATGACAAGGCGAACAACGCCCTGCTGCTGGCGCAGCTCGACGACGTCCCGGCCGGCGATCGTGGGGCGGAGTTCCGGTGCGCAGTCGCCCTCGTGCAGCCGGTCGACGGGGGCGGACCGCCCACCGAGGTCGTGGAGATCGGAGTCATGCGCGGCACGGTCCTCCGGGAGCCTCAGGGCGAGGGCGGCTTCGGCTACGACCCGTTGTTCGTCGCGAGTGGTCAAAAGGTCAGCAATGGTGTTCTGGACGCGGCCGCGAAGGACGCGATCAGTCACCGTGGCAAGGCTCTGCGGGCCATCGTCCCGGCGCTGATCGACGCCCTGTCGCAATGACCAGAGGTGAGCCCAGATGTGACCGTATGGGCGACTGACACCACCTCTACCGAGGAGTACGCTGAACTGGACGCTAACGGTGCGTTACCCATCGATCACTCTGCGGATTCCGATGAGGGGCAGTCGTGCAGGATCTGTCTCGGGAGATCGCCGAAGCCCGGCGCGAGTATCGCGCCGCAGAAGGCGAGGTTGGTGAGCTCGCGCTCGCGGTGGAGCGGGGGCTGCCGGCGGATGGGTTGTTCCAAGCGGTGCTTCGCGAGCACAAGGCCCGCGTGCGCTATCACCAGGCGCTCAGCGCAGCCCCGGGTCACTGACTCGTCGCCGTCCCCCATGTCGATGTCTCCTGTCGTCGTTCTTGGACAGGGAAGCCCCCGCCGACCATTCTCGGGGGGTAAAGGTCGGCGGGGGCAGCAGGCATAGATTGGCATCGGCGGTGCCTGCCTGTGACCGTTACTACGAATGTGATCGTGGACCATCACTGTGCGTATAGGTCCCGCAGCCACACTAACAATGGCCTACTGAACGCCAGCGCCGTGACGACGGTGCCAGAGGGGGTGTGCCAGAGGGGGGATTTGAACCCCCACGCCCGAAGGCACGGCATCCTAAGTGCCGCGTGTCTGCCGATTCCACCACTCTGGCTCGATCGCGCAGTCTAGGCGCCCTGATGCCGGCCGGGCCCGGCCATCACCCTCGCCGCTGGGCAGGGTGCTACTGGGGTCCGGTGAGTAGGGGGGTGGCTTCCTTGATGCGCAGTCGGGTGGGTGGGCCGTGTGCGGTCAGGGTTTGGGGGATGGTCTGCCAGTTGGTGTGGTCGA
>JBOHDX010000003.1:0-52523 GCA_050700835.1 Nocardioidaceae bacterium | reverse complement strand
CCGGTGAGGCGCCCGGCGACGACCGGACGCCCGGCAGCGTCGGCAGGGCGGTCGGCTGTGAGGTGCGGGTCGTCGGTCCCGACGGCGAGGCCGTCCCCGCCTCTCACGAGGGAGAGATCTACGTGCGGGGCCCCCAGGTCTGCGGCGGATACTGCGACTCCGGCGTGGGCGCCGTCGAGCCGTTCGCGGGTGGCTGGCTCAGGACCGGTGACATCGGACATCTCGATGCCCGGGGCGACTTGTGGCTCACCGGCCGAGCGGCTGAGGTCATCAACCGGGCCGGCGCCAAGATCGTCCCCGGCGAGTGGGAGGGCAGGATCCGCACGATCGACGTCGTCGAGGATGTCGCGGTCTTCGGCTTCTCCGAGGAGGGCGTCGGCGAGTTGGTCGGCTGCGCGGTCGTCGTACCGGACGTCGCTGACGAGAGCCTGCCTGAGCGTCTGGCCGAGCTCGGTGTCGCACCCGACCGGCTGCTCGTCCTCGCGTCGATCCCGACGACGCAGATCGGCAAGGTCGACCGCCAGCAGCTGGCCGCGCTCGCCGTGACTCCCTTCCCCGAGACGGTCGAGGCGGTACCCACGCTCGACGAGGTGGCCCGGCTGTGGCGGTCGGTCCAGCCAGGATGCGGTGCCGACGAGCACTTCCTTGACGCTGGTGGCGCCTCGCTGCAGGGCATGCGGATCGAGCGCCTGGTCGCACGGACGTTCGGTGTGGACGTGCCACCCGGCTCCATCCTGGGCGAGGGTGCCACCATCCGCTCGATGGCCCACCTCGTCGACACCCTCCAGAAGGAGACCCTGTGACATCGACCCGCTGGGCCGTGCTCCGACGCAAGCCGTTCGTCATCGTGATGGGCGGCGAGCTGGTGTCGATGATCGGCGACTCGATCTACGTGATCGCCCTGACCTGGCTGATCCTCACTGAGAGCACACCCAAGGTCCTGGCTGTCAGCCTCATCTGCGTCGTGGTCCCGCGTGCGGTGCTGCTCCTCGTCGGTGGCGCGCTGACCGACCGCCTGTCGGCCAGGTGGGTGATGTTCTGCTCCCACGCGAGCCGGGTGGCGTTGGTCGCGGCCTTGGCTGCCACCGCTGCGTGGGGCACCCTCCACGCCTGGCACTTCTTCGCCATCTCCGCGGCCTTCGGCGTGGCCGACGCCTTCTTCTGGCCAGCGAGCAAGACCATCATCGCCACGCTCGTCCCCGCCGAGGAGCTCGTTGAGGCCAACGCGGTCAACCAAGTGGCTGAGCAAGGGGCGAGCCTCGGCGGACCCGCGCTCGGCGGTCTGCTGGTCGCACTCGTCGGGCCGGTGCCCGCTCTCGTCGTCAACGCCGCGACGTTCCTGGTGGCCGCCTCGACGATCTGGGTCGCGCCCCGCCCCGCGGCCGAGTCGGCCCCGCGATCGGCTCTGTCGGTCCGTGGCACGCTTACCGAGATTCGGGAGGGGCTCTCCTACGCGCGCCGCAAACCCGGGGTCCGCGTCGTCCTGATCATCATATCGGCCGCGGCGCTCTCCTACAGCGGCCTATTCGGTGTCGGCCTGCCCGCGCTGGCCCAGACGTTCTCGCAAAGCGCGTTCGCCCTCGGCCTGATGTACTCCTGCTGGGGAGCCGGCCAGTTCCTTGGAGCGGCGTCCGCCGGGTTCACGGGTCTGCCTCACCGGTGGGGGCTGCTCATCATCGCGATGGCCTACGTCGAGGGCGTCTCGTTCGCGGTGCTCGGCTTCATCCCGTCGTTATGGCTGGTGGCGCCGCTGTTCGTGCTGCTCGGCTTCGGGGTCGCCTACACCACCGACGTGGCGCTGCCCGCCTGGATCCAGACCACGACACCCGAGTCGGTGCTCGGACGTGTGAACAGCGTGATCGACGTACCCCGCATGATCTTCGAGCCCCTGTCGATCATCATGATCGGGGTCCTCGTCAGCATCGACCTACGGCTGGCGCTCTTCGGTGCCGCCGTCCCGATGCTGACGGCTGCCGTCGTGCTGTCCCTCAGCCCCACCGCCCGGCTCATGGGCAGTGCCACCGGCGGCGCCGAGGACCAGCACCCCTCCCCGGTCGCGCCGCAGTCGGGACGCCCGGCCCGCAGCTGAGTCCGCCGGCCCCTGGATACGCCGCGCACCGATCCAGCTCGAGGTGGTGCGCAGCGCGGCAGTCGGGGGGCGCGAGTTCGACGCCGAGACCGTGGCCGCGTGCGACGACCTCGACGTCGAAGATGTGCTCGAACTGCTCGACGAGGCAGCCGCTGCGGGTGTCGTCGTGGAACAGGGGCCCGAGCACTACGTCTTCACCCACGCGCTGTAATCAGCATGGCGAATCGCCCCAGTAGCCGAACCGTCTGCGGCGACTCGTCAGCTTCGCCGGGCTGACGCCTCGATGGGCGTGCGTCACCGATTGCGGATCCCGTTGCGGGGACGTCGAGCTCGGCTGTCCCTGAGTCGGCAAGCGGCGCCAGGTGTGGATCCGCCGCAGGTGCCTTTGGCAGAGTGCAGGGTATGAGCAATCACCCCGCGGAGGGCACGGTCCGGCCGGAGTCAGGCCTGACCGACGACGACTTCGCGCCAATCTGGGCCGACGACGACCGCCCGCGGATCCCGCGTGTAGCCGCCGAGCGTGAGGCGCTCGCGGCGTATCTGGAGTACTACCGGGCGACGGTGGAGATGAAGTGCCGGGGCCTGACCCGGGAGCAGGCCAGGACCCGCTCCATGTCGCCATCCAAATTGTCACTCCACGGCCTGGTCCGGCACCTCGCCGGCGTCGAGCGCTGGTGGTTTCAGCAGAACTTCGAGCACCGCGACGTGCCGTTCCTCTTCTTCACCGCCGAGAGCCCTGACCTCGACTTCGATCCGCCCTCGGACGCCGACTTCGCTGCCGACCTGGCGGCTTGGCGCGCCGAGTGTTTGGTTTCCCGCGAGATCGTCGCCGCACACGATCTCGACGACACCGCGCGCCCTCTGGATTGGCACGAGGACGTCGATCTGCGCTGGCTGGTGCTCCGGATGATTACCGAGTACGCCCAGCACTGCGGCCACCTCGATTTGCTTCGCGAGGGGGTCGACGGAAGGACCGGCGCATGAACTCGGCGGCGGAAACACCGAGAGGCCACCCTCGCCATGCCGACGCCGAGGGTGGCCCGTTCCGCTGAGCCTGTCGGATGCGAGGAGCCGCGCCCGATAGTGGATAGCGAGCGGGACCACGCCACCATGACTCAACCTACTGTGAAGCCATGAAGGCGCTGTGTCGTGCGGTCGCGGCTCTGCCGACTGTTCCGCGATCGGTGTTGCTCGGCGCGGTCATCGCTGGCGCAGGTGGCGCCGTCGTGGGGTTGGTCATCGGGCTCCACGCCTACGCGCCGACTGCTTGGTTCGCAATCATCGAGGTCGGGTTGCCGGCCGCGCTCTGTGGTGCCTTCGCCGGCCTGATGGTCGGATGGTTGCTCACTGCATGGCGACGCGTCCGTCACTGACGCTGCCCCGGAGAACGATCCCCTGCGGGACGACCAGCGCCTTCCGCGGCGATGAACTCAACACGGTGATGGCCGTTCACAGTCAACAGTCGCCGTCTATGGCCAACGCCGTGTGCGGTTGCTGCTCTGGGACTTGGCGGCTTGTCGACGCATGATGAGGTATGGCCAGCGTAACCAAGCGCACCTCCACGCGCGTCATCGTTGATGAGAAGACCGGCAAAGGGAAAGCGGTCACGATCGAGCGTTATCGCGCTCGCTACCGCGATGAGGCCGGCGTGGAACACGCACGTCACTTCTCGAAGAAGGCCGATGCTCAGCGCTGGCTCGATGATGCGACCGCCGGTCTCGTGCGGGGCGACTGGGTCGATCCAGCGGCAGGCAGGATCACGTTTGCGCAGTGGTGGGGCCAATGGGCAGCGTCGCAGGACTGGGCCGCCGGCACGGTAGCGACGGCAGATCAGGTACTCGCGTCGATCGGCTTCGGCCAGCTGCCGATCCGGGCCGTCACTGAGAACCATGTGCGGCAGTGGATGAAAGCGCAGCGACTTCCGGGCCCGAGGCGCAAGCACGGTTTGGCCGCCTCGACTCGGCGTACCCGGTTCAACTACGTCCGGATGTGCTTCGCAGCAGCGGTGCGAGCGCGGTTGATCCGCCTCGACCCGACGGCCGCGATTGCGCCGCCGAAGCTGCCCAAAGCCGAGACCAAGATGCGGATCCCGACCGCTGAGCAGGTGGCCCAGGCGCTGTTGGTCGCGCCTCTTGAGTTCCGCGCGTTCCTGGCGGTCTGCGCCTTCGCGGGTCTGCGGCTCGGGGAGGCTGCCGGCGTACAGCTCGGCGACATCGACTTCCTTCGTCGCACACTGATGGTTGAGCGACAGATCCAGGGGCAGGTCAACAGCAAGACCGCGGAGACCTCACCGAAGTACGAGTCCGGCCGTGTCATCTACCTTCCGGACGACCTCGTGACGATGTTGTCGCAGCATCTCGAGCGCACCGCGCCGCACGGCGACGATGGCTACCTATTCTCGCTGGGCGGCTACGTCTACAACCGCAACAGCGCCGGCAACCAGTGGCGGCGGGTCCGCACGCACGTCGGCATGGACGAGTTCACCCTTCACGACCTGCGCCACTTCTATGCTTCAGGACTGATCGCTGCCGGCTGCGACGTCGTCACAGTCCAGCACGCTCTGGGGCACTCTTCGCCGTCGATCACCCTCAACACCTACAGCCATCTGTGGCCCAAGGCCGAGGACCGCACGCGCAACGCTGCCGCGGGCCTGATGTCGATGGTCTTCCCGGGGAAAACCAAAAACTTTGCGGACTCTGTGCGGACTCGTGGCACCCACTAGGCCTCTGACCTGCGCAAACACGTCGTCTCAGCGGTAGTTCGTGTATTGCAGGGCGAAGTCGAACTCGGCTCCCTTGACCAGGGCGATAACCGCCTGCAGGTCATCGCGCTTCTTGCTCGAGACCCGAAGTTCCTCGCCCTGCACCTGCACCTTGACGCCCTTCGGGCCCTCGTCGCGGATCAGCTTGCCGACCTTCTTGGCCTGCTCCTGACTGATGCCGTTCTTCAGCGTGGCGGAGATCTTGACGTCGCGCCCGGACTGGCGGGGCTCGTCGGAGTCGAGTGCCTTCAAGGAGACGCCGCGCTTGACCAGCTTGTCCTTGAACACGTCGAGGACGGCGAGCACGCGCTCCTCGGCGTTGGCGCTCATCTCCACGCCGTACTCGCCCTGCCAGGCGATCGAGGCTCCGGTGTGCTTGAAGTCGAACCGCTGGTTGATCTCGCGGGCAGCCTGGTTGAGCGCGTTGTCGACCTCCTGACGGTCGATCTTGCTGACGATGTCGAACGACGAGTCGCCGGCCATGGGTGTCCCTCCGATGCGAGCGGTCGACCCTCTCGGGCCGGTCGGAATGCGTTGCGCGGTCAGCCTAGGCGCTGCGCTATCGTGTTCACCCGCTGCGGCCGGGTGCACCGCCGTGGCTCACGGCAGGTTGCCCGAGTGGCCAAAGGGAACGGTCTGTAAAACCGTCGGCATCGCCTACGTTGGTTCGAACCCAACACCTGCCACGACCGAGTACCGGGTCCTCATGGGTCCGGGCCCTGATGGGTCCGGGCCCTGATGGGTCCGCCAACGCGAGCAGTTCCCGCAATTGCCGGAAAGTGGCTGTCGACCGGCGCGATTCGGAGCCACTTCGCCGCAATTGCGGTGGGTGGTCAGGCGGGCCCCTCCGCGCGCACCGACGTCAACGCGGCGCGATCAGCAGTGCCTGGGCGGAGTGCCCGACAAGCCCGCGACGGTCGAACACCTGGGACAGGGCAGTGCCCGCGGCGCCACCGCCGAGCTCGGTACGCGCGACGAGTCCGACCCACTCTCCGGTGAGTGGACGCAGCAGGTGGACGGTCAGGTCGGTGTTGAGGAAGCCCCACTCGCGGGCGTCGAGCTCGGAGCTGGCGCCGCTGGCGGAGTCCACACACACGAGCAGGCGTTGCAGCGGCGACAGGTCTTCGTCCTCGACGAGGCGGATCCGTGGCCGCATCCACATCACGGCAGGTCCCGGGGTTGTCACGGCGCCTTCGATCCACGCCCACTCGACCGAGTCGAGGTAGCCGCAGCGCCACGACGGCGGTGGCTCCTTGTGCACCCCGTGCTCAGGGCCGGGCGGAGGTTCGGTCGCCGCCGTCACCGGACCCTGGGTACGCAACGGGACCCGCCACGCCCGGGCCTGGGCGACCGTGCGCCCCGCGGCGGGGTCGACGAGCTCGGCGGTCACCAGGTCGACGGAGCGTCCGGAGCGCAGCACGGCCGCGGGTACCCGGAGCGGAGACAGTGGGACGGGACCAAGAAGGTCCAAGGTGAAGCGACTCACCGTCATGGGCTGCCCGCTGGCGGCGGCCAGCCGCTCCAGCGCGCGACCGAGCAGCGCGGCCGGCGGTCCGCCATGCTGGACGCGCGGGTTCCACGGGCCCACCGTGGTCTGTCCGGGCTGGACGATCTCGAAGTCCTCACCGGTGTCGACGACGCGATAGAACGCGGTGGTGACCTCGGCGGGCATGCCCCACATCTTGGTGCTTACCGATTTCCGCTAGCCCGACGGCCCTGTGTATCCTCGCCGGGTCGCGCGTGCCCCAATAGCTCAGTCGGCAGAGCGTCTCCATGGTAAGGAGAAGGTCTACGGTTCGATTCCGTATTGGGGCTCGGGGACGGGTTCGCCGCAGGTGTCGAGCCTGCGGCCTGCACATGTCCTGCGGCGGGGTAGCTCAGGTGGTCAGAGCACACGGCTCATAATCGTGGTGTCGCGGGTTCGAGTCCCGCCCCCGCTACGTCACCGCTCGACGGTGCGATGGAATGCCCGCAGGGCCGTTCGCGTTGCACAGCCGTTCGTGTTGCAGCACAGCAGCACAGCAGCACCCCCGCACCACCCGCACGCAGACCAGTACGTGTCAAGCACCGAATGTCCAGCACAGAAGAGGCAGCCCCGTGGCCAGCAAGAGCACCGACGTCCGTCCCAAGATCACCTTGGCCTGCACCGTGTGCAAGGAGCGGAACTACATCACCAAGAAGAACCGCCGCAACGACCCCGACCGGCTCGAGCTGAAGAAGTTCTGCCCCCGTTGCCGCAATCACACCGACCACCGCGAGACTCGCTGACCTTCGGTACGCCGTGGCGACCCCAACGTTGATCCGGCCCGGGAGCGGCCTCGTCGGCATCGGCGCCCCTGCTAGCGTCACCGTCATGCCCGTGCCCCAGGAGCTGGTCGGCACCACGATGCCGCCCACGCCGGCGCATGACGTGAGCCGCTCCGCGATCGTCGCCTTCGCGGACGCGATCGGCGAGACCGCCGCCGAGCACCGCGACCCGGACGCTGCGCGAGGGCTAGGGCACCCCGACGTCATCGCGCCACCGACGTACCCGATCGTGGTCGCGTTCGAAGCGATGACGGCACTGATGCGGGATACACGGCTCGGCATCGAGCTGCGCAACGTGGTGCACGGCGACCAGCGGTTCGTGATCGACCGACCGGTCCGCTCCGGAGACGCTTTGACCGCTGCTCTGACCATCGAGTCAGTGCGGCAGATCGGCGGCGCCGACATCATCGGCACCCGCAGTGAGATCAGCACCACCGACGGCGAGCACGTCTGCACTGCCTACGCCACCCTCGCGCACCGCGGCGGAGCGCCGGCGTGACGGCGCTGCAGGAGGGACAGCAGCTGGAGCCGCAGGTCTATCGGGTACGCCGCGCCGACCTGATCCGCTACGCCGGGGCGTCGGGCGACTTCAACCCGATCCACTGGTCCGACCGGGTCGCCGTCTCCGTCGGGTTGCCGGGGGTGCTGGCGCACGGGATGTACACGATGGCCCTCGCCGCCCGCGCCGTGGGCGCCTGGTCCGGCCCGGGTGCGCGCCTGGCCGAGATGGCGGTGCGCTTTGCGAAACCGGTGCTCGTGCCCGACGACGACGAGGGTGTGGATGTGCAGGTGGCCGGGACGGTCGCTCCCAGCGACGACTCCGGCCGCTGCCGGCTCGACCTGACCGTCACGAGCGGCGGGGTGAAGGTACTGGGAATGGCGCGTGCATTTGTGGTGGCCGCGCCCGGCAACGCCGATGCGTGAGCGGACCCTCGCCGCCCTGACCACGCTCCGCCTGGGCGGCCCCGCAGGCAAGGTGGTCGAGGTGGCCACGGACGCCGATCTGGTGGCGGCGGTGTCCGCCGCTGACGCCGCCGGCGAACCGGTTCTCGTCGTCGGCGGGGGCAGCAACCTGGTGGTGGCCGACGAGGGGTTCCCAGGCACGGTCGTCCTGGTCCGGACGACCGGGGTCGTCGTCGACTCCGACGCCGGCGGCGGAGCCCTGGTCCGGGTGGCGGCGGGCGAGGTCTGGGACGACGTCGTCGTCAGAGCCGTCTCCTCCGGATGGGTGGGTGTCGAGGCGCTGTCCGGGATCCCCGGACGGTGCGGGGCGGTGCCGATCCAGAACGTCGGCGCCTATGGCCAGGACGTGGCGCAGACCATCGCGACGGTGCACACGTGGGATCGGCGCAAGGGGTGTCACGTGACGTGGGTGGCCGCCGACTGCGGGTTCGGCTACCGCACCAGCCGGTTCAAGCTGGAGCCCGACCGTCACGTCGTCCTCTCGGTCGAGTTCCGGCTTCGCCTCGGTGCGCTGGCCGCACCCGTGACGTACCCGGAGCTGGCCCGGCGTCTCGGTTTGGCCGTGGGGGCGCGTCCGCCAGTCCGCGATGTCCGCGAGGCCGTCGTCGCCCTGCGGCGCGGCAAGGGCATGGTGCTCGACGACCTGGACCACGACACCTGGAGCGCCGGCTCCTTCTTCACCAACCCGATGCTCACCTGCGCGCAGGCGGCCGCACTGCCTGCCGATGCTCCACAGTGGCCGCAGCCGGACGGGATGGTGAAGACCAGCGCCGCGTGGCTGATCGAGCATGCCGGCTTCGGCAAGGGGTACGGCACGGGGCCTGTTCGCCTCTCCGCCAAGCACCCGTTGGCGTTGACGAACCGGGGCTCCGCCACCACGAAACAGCTGCTCGAGCTGGCGCGTGAGATTCGTGACGGGGTGTGGCGGGCGTTTGGTATCGAGCTGGTCAACGAGCCCGTGACGGTCGGCTGCCGGCTCTGAGCAGTGGCGGGCGGCGTCGGTCAGCCGTGGCCCGCGGAGGTGGTGACGCCTGCGGCGATGACGAGCACGACCACCAGGAACACGAGCCCGGCGGCGAGCAGGATCGTGCCGACGATGCCGAGGATGTAGCCCGCCTGCGCCTGTCCACGGCCGGCGTAGCGGCGCGGATCGGCGTCGATCTCGTCGACCGTGCGCTTACCGATGACCCAGGCGAACGGACTGACCAGTTGGCACAGCAGCAATCCGAGGAGCCCGAGGACGAGCGCCGTCACGGCTCGCGGGTGGTCGCTGGGTGCCATCGGGTACCCGAGGTAGCCCTGCGGCCCGTAGCCGGGCGGTGGAGGGTAGCCGGGCTGACCCGTGTGATCCGGTTGACCATAGGGGCCGGGCTGACCGGGCTGTTGACTATATGGGCCGGGCTGTTGACTATAGGGGCCCGGCTGACCCGGCGGTGGCTGCTTGCGGAACGGGTCGTCGGGCGTGGTCATGCGGTGAGGATGCCAGACCAGCAGGGCGTCATGGGGGCGATGCGAGCCATCGGTCGACGCCCGCGCACAACTCGGACTTGACCGGCAGGGGCGCGCGCGAGCCCTCGATCGACATCCGGGCCAGGTCGGCCAGGGTCGCGTCGTCGAGCTCGTGTGCGGCGCGGACGACGGCGTACTGGGCGGCCAGCCGCGACCCGAACAGCAGCGGGTCGTCCGCGCCGAGGGCGATCCGGGCGCCCGCGTCCAAGAGCCTCAGAACCGGCACCTCCTCGAACGTCGCATAGACGCCTAAGGACACGTTCGAGGTCGGACACACTTCGAGGGTGACGCCCGCGTCCACGATCTTGGCCAGCACGTCGGGGTCCTCGACGCAACGGACGCCGTGGCCCACCCGGTCGGCGTGCAGGTCGTCGAGACAGTGCGCCACGCTCGCCGGGCCGCGGAGCTCACCGCCGTGGGGCACGCTGGACAACCCGGCCCGGCGAGCGATCGCGAAGGCCGGCGCGAAGTCCTCGGTACGCCCCCGCCGCTCGTCGTTGGACAATCCGAAACCCACCACTCCTCGACCGACGTACTGCGCGGCCAGCCGGGCCAGCGTCCGGGCGTCCAGCGGATGTCTCGTCCGGTTGGCTGCGACGATCACGCCGATGCCGATCCCCGTCCGGTCGGCGGCGTTCACCGCCGCATCCAGCACGAGGTCGGTGAACGCCGTGACGCCCCCGAACCGGGCACCGTAGCCGGAGGGGTCCACCTGGATCTCCATCCAGCCGGACCCGTCCTCGCGGTCGTCCTCGGCTGCCTCGCGCACCAGGCGACGGACATCGTCCTGGGTACGCAGCACCGACCGGGCCACGTCATAGAGCCGCTGGAACCGGAACCAGCCCTTCTCGTCCGCGGCGGACAGCAACGGGGGCCATTCCTCGGTCAGCGCGGGAGGCAGCCGGATCCCGTCGCGCTCGGCCAGCTCGACCATCGTCGAGTGCCGCATGGCGCCGGTGAAGTGCAGGTGCAGGTGCGCCTTCGGCAGCGCGCTGATCGACCGCACCGGCGGCGTCAGGATCCGAGCAGCTTCTGGATCCGCCCCACACCCTCGGCCAGGTCGTCGTCGGACAAGGCGTACGACAGTCGCAGGTAGCCCGGTGTCCCGAACGCCTCACCGGGGACCACGGCGACCTCGGCCTCGTCGAGGATCACCTCCGCGAGCTCCGCAGACGTCGTCGGCCTGCGTCCACCGACGGTGCGACCGAGCACGCCCTTGACGGACGGGTAGACATAGAACGCCCCGAGCGGCAGCGGACAGATCACCCCGTCGATGTCGCTGAGCATCTCCACGATCGTGCGTCTCCGCCGGTCGAAAGCGGCGCGCATCATCGCGACCGCATCGAGGTTGCCGCTGACGGCCGCCAGAGCCGCGCGTTGGGACACGTTGCCGACATTGGAGGTCAGGTGCGACTGCAGGTTCGTGGCGGCCTTGACGACGTCCTTCGGCCCGATCATCCAGCCGACCCGCCAGCCGGTCATCGCGTATGTCTTGGCGGCCCCGTTGAGGACGACACAGCGGTCGGCGATCTCGGGCATCGCCACCGGAACCGAGACCATCGGCACGCCGTCGTACGTGAGGTGCTCATAGATCTCGTCGGTCACCACCCACAGCCCATGCTCGACCGCCCACTGGCCGATCAGCTCGACCTGGGCCCGGTCGTAGACCGCGCCGGTGGGGTTCGACGGCGAGCAGAACAGCAGCACCTTGCTCCGCGGTGTGCGGGCCGCGTCGAGCTGTCCAACGGTCACGAGGTAGTCCTGTGTCTCGTCCGCGACCACCTCCACGGGTACGCCCCCAGCCAGCCGGATCGCCTCTGGATAGGTCGTCCAGTACGGCGTGGGCAGCAGCACCTCGTCGCCGGGATCGAGCAGCGTGGCGAAGGCCTCGTAGACGGCCTGCTTGCCACCGTTCGTGACCAGCACCTGCGCCGGCTCGACCACGTAGCCGGTGTCCCTCGCGGTCTTGGTGGCGACGGCGGTCCTGAGCTCCGGCAGGCCGCCGGCCGGGGTGTAGCGGTGGTTGCGCGGGTCGCGCGCGGCGTCCACGGCAGCCTCGACGATGTAGTCCGGAGTCGCGAAGTCGGGTTCGCCGGCCCCGAAGCCGATCACCGGTCTCCCGGCTGCCTTGAGTGCCTTGGCCTTGGCGTCGACGGCAAGAGTCGCGGACTCGGTGATGCCGCCCACCCGGGCTGAGACACGAGGGCGGGGGCTGCTGGCAGACTCGCTCATGCCAGCATCGTTCCACCGGGCGCGAGCAGCCCGCCAGGCAGTCCGCTCGGTGGGAGCGGTCTCGGCTCGGTTCGACGCCCGGTATCCGCAGCCCGTACACTCGGGACCACCGGTGGAATCTCACCCTTGATCGCCATGCCCGCAGGCAGGTGGAGCCGCCGCTCCGTGTGCCGTCCGGGTGTGGTGCTCGCGGGTGTGACTCCCCTAGGGCAGTAGCTCAACTGGCAGAGCATCGGTCTCCAAAACCGGAGGTTGGGGGTTCAAGTCCCTCCTGCCCTGCATCCCCGGCCAGCCGGCCGGAGGGGTGACCTGGTTCCGCCAGGACACCCGGCAGCACCCGCACGACCCAGAAGATCGACCGACGAGACCAGGGCAGGTGGATGGCGTGAGCGAGACCCGCTCGACCACCCCGGTGCGCAAGGACGGACGGAAGCGCCGCACGACGCCGCCCGTGTTCTACCGCCAGGTGGTGGCTGAGCTGCGCAAGGTCGTCTGGCCGACGCAGCAGCAGGTGGTGACGTACTTCTTCGTGGTTCTCATCTTCGTCCTGGTCATGATGGCGATCGTCGCCAGCTTGGACTACGGCTTCGGCAAGGCGATGTTCGCGATCTTCGGCTGAGCCAGACGGTGCGGCTGCGCACGATCGACAACCCATGCAACGGACGAGTGAGTGAAGGTGACGGAACCAACCGTGTCCCAGTCCCACGACGAGGTCGAGCCGGACCGGCTCGCCGTCGACGACCCCGACGAGGTGCCCAACCCGGAACCGGACTCCGTACCCGACCCTGCGGCGGAGTCCCGGGCCGATTCCGAGGCCGAGCCTGGCGCGGAGCCGGAGACGGAGCCGGAGACGGAGCCGGAGACGGAGCAGGAGACGGAGCCGGAGACGGAGCAGGAGGCAGAGCCTGCGGTGGACCCGTTGGCGGAGTTCCGCGAGCACCTGCACAGCCAGATCGGTGACTGGTTCGTGGTGCATACCTACTCCGGCATGGAGAACCGGGTGAAGCAGAACCTCGAGAACCGCGTGACCTCGCTCAACATGGAGGACTTCATCTTCGAGGTCGTGGTGCCGACCGAGGAGGTCGCCGAGATCAAGAACGGCCAGCGCCGGATGGTCAAGAGAACCGTCCTCCCCGGCTACGTCCTGGTCCGGATGGACCTGACCGACGAGTCCTGGTCCGCCGTACGCCACACCCCGTCGGTGACCGGGTTCGTCGGTCACTCCCACCAGCCGGTGCCGCTCAGCCTCGAGGAGGTCGAGAAGATGCTGGCGCCCGCGGTCGAGGCGGAGGTCGCGGCCGGTTCGTCGTCGGAGGCTCCGACCCAGCGCCAGAAGGCCTCCAAGGTCGACTTCACCGACTTCGTCGTGTCCGACTCCGTCATGGTGGTGGACGGCCCGTTCGCGACCCTGCACGCCACCATCACCGAGATCAACGTCGACGCCCAACGGGTCAAGGCGCTGGTCGAGATCTTCGGCCGCGAGACGCCGGTCGAGCTCAGCTTCAACCAGATCCAGCGCGTCTGACGCGTCCGGCACACCCCGCAGAGCCAATCCAGCAGCACGCAACCGCATCGAGCAAGGACCGATCAATGCCTCCCAAGAAGAAGAAGATCTCTGCCCTGGTCAAGGTGCAGCTCCAGGCCGGAGCCGCGACACCGGCTCCCCCCGTCGGGACCGCACTGGGCCCCCACGGCGTCAACATCATGGACTTCTGCAAGGCCTACAACGCCGAGACTGAGTCCATGCGCGGCAACGTCATCCCGGTGGAGATCACCATCTACGAGGACCGCACGTTCTCGTTCATCACCAAGACGCCCCCTGCGGCGGAGCTGATCAAGAAGGCAGCCGGCCTCGCCAAGGGCTCGTCCACGCCGCACACCGACAAGGTGGGCCGCCTCACCCGGGACCAGGTCCGCGAGATCGCGTCGACCAAGATGCCCGACCTCAACGCCAACGACATCGAGGCGGCGATGAAGGTCGTCGAGGGCACTGCTCGCTCGATGGGCGTCACGGTCAGTCGCTGACGCACCATCCAGAGCAGACCCAGCACTACCCAGCAGCACGTGGCAGGGCGGTTCCTCGCCCATCACGACCACATCTGGCGCAACCACTTCGGGCGCCAACTACGAGAAGGAACCAGACATGCAGCGCAGCAAGGCGTACCGCAAGGCGGAGAACGTCATCGACAAGGCCGCCGTCTACAGCCCGCTCGAAGCGGTGAAGCTCGCCAAGGCGTCGTCCACCACGACGTTCGACTCGACCGTCGACGTCTCGATGCGGCTCGGCGTCGATCCGCGCAAGGCGGACCAGATGGTCCGTGGCACCGTCAACCTCCCGCACGGAACCGGCAAGACGGCCCGCGTCCTTGTCTTCGCCTCCGCCGACAAGGCCGAAGCAGCCCGTGAGGCAGGTGCTGACTTCGTCGGTGCCGACGACATGGTCGAAAAGGTCTCCGGCGGTTGGCTCGACTTCGATGCTGTCGTCGCCACCCCGGACATGATGGGCAAGGTCGGTCGGCTCGGTCGGGTGCTTGGACCCCGCGGTCTGATGCCGAACCCCAAGACCGGCACTGTCACCCCCGACGTCGCCAAGGCCGTCTCGGACATCAAGGGCGGCAAGATCGAGTTTCGCGTCGACCGGCACGCCAACCTGCACTTCATCATCGGGAAGTCATCGTTCTCCCAACAACAGCTGGCCGAGAACTACGCGGCCGCGCTCGAGGAGATCTTGCGACTCAAGCCGGCCAGCTCCAAGGGTCGCTACCTCCGCAAGGTCACCATCTCCACGACGATGGGCCCCGGTGTCCAGGTGGATCCCAACCGCACGCGTCACGTCGCCGGCGAGGACGAGGCCTGAGCCTCTCCCGCCGACTCACGTAGACTGCAAGGGCCCGGCCGGCCCGGGACGCCGTTCGTCGACCGACCCGCATCCACGACCGAGACTCGGGGGCACCGACATGAAGCTCCGCACCACGTTGGCAGTCGTGGCGGCCTTCCCGCTGCTGCTACTGACCTCTTGCGGCGGCCAAGCCGCCAAGGTGGCGGACTCTCCGACCTCGAGCAGTACCGGTGGCTCAAGCAGCGGAGCGCTCACCCAAGCGAACTTCGCCACGACCGTCGCCGATGCGTCCACGAAGGCCAAGACGGCTCACTTCTCGGGCAAGTTCACCGCTCAGGGCAACACGATCACCATGACCGGCGACGTCAAGTCGGGGTCGTCCCTCGCTGGTGTGGCCGAGAACATCACCATGCAGACGGGGTCGGCGGGGACGTTCCACCTGATCTTCGTGCACAAGGTTCTGTACATGAATCTCGGCACCGCCACGCAGAACAAGTACGTCAAGATCGATCTCAACGACCCGAACAACCCGCTCGGCTCGACGTTCAACCAGGTGCTGGCCAACCTCAACCCGGCTCAGAGCGTTGCGGCGATGAAGTCCGCGATCACCGGGTTCACCACGGTGGGTCACGACACGATCGGCGGCACGCCGACCACCCACTACAAGGTGACGCTCGACACCAAGAAGCTGTTCACCGCGATGAAGATGGGCAAGCTCGGAAGCATGTCAGGATCCGTGCCGAGCACCGTCACCTACGACATGTGGATCACCCACGACAACCTGCCGCGTCGGCTGACGTCCGACATCGGCGGCACAACGGTGCAGCTGGACATGACCCACTGGGGCAAGCCGGTCTCGATCGCAGCCCCGCCGGCGTCGCAGGTGTCGGCGAAGAACCCGTTCGGCGGCTCGGCCCACGGCTGAGCCGCTCCGCTGATCCGCCGATTTGTCGGTGCCCCGCGACGTCCCGTACGCTTACTGCGCCGAAGACCGCTGGTCGTCGAGCCGTCGCAGTCCGACACCGCTCGACCGAAGGCCCCGCATTGCGGGCGACCCGCGCAGGAGATCGAGTCGAACGCGTCCGCTGACGCGCCGCGCCCCGTGCCCCCTGCGCCGGGGCGTTCTGCATGTCAGGGTCCCCGCCGACCGGGACCTTGCGCGACGCGGCACGACACCCGTGCACGTGCGGAAGGAGACCCATGGCGAGCCCCGACAAGGTGGCAGCCGTCGCCGAGCTGGCGGAACAGTTCCGCAGCAGCACCGGCGCCGTGCTCACCGAGTACCGCGGACTCACCGTGAAGCAGCTGCGCGACCTGCGCAGAGCTCTCGGTGACAACGCCACGTACGCCGTGGTGAAGAACACGCTGACCAAGCTCGCGGCCCGAGACGCCGGCATCGACGGTTTCGACGAGCTCCTGACCGGCCCTTCGGCCATCGCCTTCATCAAGGGCGACGCCGTGGAGACCGCCAAGGGCCTGCGTGACTTCGCCAAGGAGAACCACCCCCTGGTCATCAAGGGCGGCATCCTCGACGGGAAGCCCCTGTCCGCCCAGGAGATCGGCAAGATCGCGGACCTGGAGTCGCGCGAGGTGCTCCTCGCCAAGCTCGCACGCGACATGCGGGCGTCCCTGCAGAATGCCGTGTCCTTGTTCAACGCCCCGCTGGCGAAGGCAGCCCGCGCGTTGGGTGCTCTCGCGAGCAAGACAGCACAGGACGACTCTGGCCCAGCAGAGCCAGCAGAGCCGGCAGAGCCGGCAGACCCAGCAGAGCCAGCAGAGCCAGCAGAGCCAGCAGAGCCGGCAGACCCAGCACCTGAGCCTGCCGGGGCCTGAGCCTCGACCACGAACCACACCGCGCACCACCATCCGAGGAAGGACCGCCACCATGGCGAAGATCAGCACCGACGACCTCCTGGACACGTTCAAGGAGATGACCCTGCTCGAGCTCAGTGAGTTCGTGAAGCAGTTCGAAGACACCTTCGGCGTGACCGCCGCCGCCCCGGTCATGCAAGCCCCCGCCGGCGCCGCTCCCGGTGCCCCCGCCGAAGCCGTGGAGGAGCAGGACGAGTTCGACGTCGTCCTCGAGGCTGCCGGCGACAAGAAGATCCAGGTCATCAAGGAGGTGCGCACCCTCACCAGCCTCGGCTTGAAGGAGGCCAAGGACTTGGTCGAGAGTGCCCCCAAGCCCATCCTGGAGAAGGTCACCAAGGAGGCCGCGGACAAGGCCAAGGAGGCCCTCGAAGGAGCCGGGGCCACCATCTCAGTCAAGTAGGACCGGCTGGCGGACACCGCCGGCACCGTCCTCTCCGCTCGTAGGGGCGGTCGCGCAACGTCGGCGACCGCCCCTACGGCGTGTTCCGAGGCTGCCGGTCAGGCCGCGCAGCGACTTTGTGACCAGAGTTACCTCGCGGTAGCCTGCGCGGAATGCCCGGGTCGTGACGGTTGTGCCGGGGCGAGGTACGCCGGCACCGCCGGCACGGTGACCTGGGCGTAACTTGCGTAACTTGTCTGGGCCGACATCGTTGGACCGCGTACCGGTGTGTTACGTGCGGTCTGCTCGGGCTCGGCCACCACGTCACCTGCTCTGCACACCTGCGTCGCCACGGTCAGGAGGGACTTGCGTGGGCGTCGAGATCCAGGTCGAGGGACTCACGAAGTCGTTCGGCAAGCAACTCATCTGGGGAGACGTGTCGCTCGCGCTCCCCGCTGGTGAGATCTCGGTGATGCTGGGCCCGTCCGGCACCGGCAAATCGGTATTCCTGAAGACCTTGATAGGCCTGCTCAAGCCGGATCGCGGACATGTCTTCATCGAGGGACACGACATCGCCAACTGCTCCGAGCGGGAGCTGTACGAAGTGCGCAAGCTGTTCGGCGTGCTGTTCCAGGACGGCGCGATGTTCGGCTCCATGCACCTGTACGACAACGTCGCGTTCCCCCTGCGCGAGCACACCAAGAAGAGCGAGTCCGAGATCCGCGACATCGTCATGCAGAAGATGGACATGGTCGGCCTGATCGGAGCCGAGTTCAAGCTGCCGGGCGAGATCTCCGGGGGCATGCGCAAGCGGGCCGGGCTGGCGCGGGCACTGGTCCTCGACCCCGAGATCGTGTTGTTCGATGAGCCCGACTCGGGACTCGACCCGGTACGCACCGCGTACCTGAACCAGTTGATCGTCGACCTCAACGCGCAGATCTCCGCGACGTTCCTGATCGTGACCCACGACATCAACACAGCCCGCACCGTCCCTGACAACATCGGCCTGCTCTACCACCGGCACCTGGCGATGTTCGGGCCCCGCGAGATGCTGCTGTCCAGTGAGGAGCCGGTCGTCCGCCAGTTCCTCAACGCGCAACGGATCGGCCCGATCGGCATGAGTGAGGAGAAGGACGCCGACGAGCTTGCCCAGGAGAAGGACCAGAGCCTGCCACCGTTGCCGCCCATCCCGCGGCAGCTGGACCCCTCGGACGGTCAGCCCCGGGTGACGCAGAGGCAGCCCGGCTCATGGCTGCGCGACAACGGGATGACGGCACCGGCTGGTTCCTTCGAGCCGTCGATGGTGATGACGCCAGGCAGCTCCGCATGATCGGGGCGCGCTCGTGAGCATGTCACTGGTGACCCAGCCGGTCGGCACCGCCGGCAAGCTGTTCGCGTTCGGACTCGACGTGATGCGCGGGTTGTTCCGGCGACCCTTTCAGCTGCAGGAGTTCTTGCAGCAAGCCTGGTTCATCGCGTCCGTCACGATCGTCCCGACCGCCCTTGTGGCCATCCCGTTCGGCGCCGTCATCGCGCTCGAGGTCGGGGGACTGATCCAGCAGTTCGGCGCGCAGTCGTTCACCGGGTCGGCCGCCGTCTTGGCGGTGGTCCGCGAAGCGGCTCCGATCGCGACGGCGCTCCTGATCGCGGGAGCCGGTGGTTCGGCCATCGCCGCCGACCTGGGCGCGCGCAGGATTCGCGAGGAGCTCGACGCGATGATGGTGCTGGGCATCGACCCGATCCAGCGTCTGGTCGTCCCGCGCGTCCTCGCGTGCATGCTCGTCGCGGTCTTCCTGAACGGTCTCGTGAGCGTCGTCGGGGTCATGGGCGGCTACTTCTTCAACGTCGTCCTGCAGGGTGGGACGCCGGGGGCGTACCTGTCTTCCTTCACCGCCCTCGCCCAGCTGCCGGACCTGTGGCAAGGCATGGCGAAGGCGCTCGTGTTCGGTCTCATCGCGGCTGTGGTCGCGTCCTACAAGGGGATGAACGCCGGCGGCGGCCCGAAGGGCGTGGGTGATGCCGTCAACGAGTCCGTCGTCATCACCTTCCTGCTGCTGTTCATCGTCAACTTCGTGATGAGCGCGATCTACTTCCAGCTCGTGCCGTCGAAGGGGTCGTAGCGATGTCCGGCGTGACGACAGGTCTCAGGTCCGTCTACCAGGTGCCGTTGGCGAATCTGGACAAGCTCGGCGACGAGCTCCAGTTCTATGTCAAGGCACTGGCCTGGACCCCTCGCACCATCCGCCGCTACAAGAAGGAGATACTCCGGCTGCTCGCTGAGGTCACTCTGGGATCCGGTGCCCTCGCCGTGATCGGTGGCACCGTGGGAGTGATCACCGCCCTCGCGTTCTTCACCGGCACCGAAGTGGGTCTGCAGGGCTATGCCGCCCTCAACCAGATCGGCACGGCGGCCTTCTCGGGCTTCGTGTCGGCCTACTTCAACACCCGCGAGATCTCCCCTCTCGTGGCCGGCATCGCCTTGGCCGCAACGGTCGGCTGCGGCTTCACCGCACAGCTCGGGGCGATGCGGATCAGCGAGGAGGTGGACGCCCTCGAGGTCATGGCCATTCCGTCCTTGCCGTTCCTGGTGACCACCCGGATCATCGCTGGCCTGATCGCGATCGTCCCGTTGTACGTCGTGGGTCTGCTGTCCTCGTACTTCGCCACTCGATTGACGGTGACGACCTTCTTCGGCCAGAGCTCGGGCACGTACGACCACTACTTCTCGCTGTTCCTGCCGCCGGGTGACGTGCTGTGGTCGTTCGGCAAGGTGCTCGTCTTCGCGGTCGTGGTGATCCTGATCCACTGCTACCACGGCTACAACGCTTCCGGAGGACCGGCCGGCGTGGGCGTGGCGGTGGGTCGGGCCGTGCGCACCTCGATCGTCGCGATCAACGTGATCGACCTGTTCCTGTCGATGGCGATCTGGGGCACCACGACAACCGTGCGGCTGGCCGGGTAGCGCGATGGCCACCACGAATCGGGGAGTCTTCCTCAAGACCGCGCTCAACGGTCGGGTGCTGGGCGTGATCTTCCTGGCCATGCTGCTGTTCTTCGTCTGGCTGACGTACGCGATCTTCTCCCAGAAGTTCGTCGACTACGTGCCGGTCACGGTGAAGACGTCCAACATCGGCCTCCAGCTGAACCCGCGCGCCGACGTGAAGATCCGCGGCGTCATCGTCGGCGAGGTCCGCAGCGCCGATGTGGTCGGGAACAGCGCGATCCTGCACCTGGCCATCGACCCGTCGAAGGTCGGCGAGATCCCCGGCAACGTCACCGCCTTGATCCTCCCCAAGACGCTGTTCGGCGAGAAGTACGTCTCCCTGGAGCTGCCGGCGCATCCGAGCCCGACCGCGATCGTGGCTGGTCAACAGATCCAGGAGACGGTGCTCAAGCCCGAGGTGGAGAAGGTTCTGGCCGACATCTACCCGCTGCTGAAGGCCTTGAAGCCGAAGGAGCTGTCGACCACGTTGTCGGCGTTGTCGACGGCCTTGCAGGGACGAGGCAACCGGCTTGGCGCAAACCTCGTCCGGCTGGACGGCTACCTGACCCGCCTCAACCCGCAGGTGCCGGGCCTGATCGGCGACCTGCGCAAGCTCGGCAAGGTGTCCGACGAGTACTCCTCGGTCCTGCCTGACCTGGGCCGCACGCTGGGCAACTTCTCGGTGACCTCCCAGACGGTGGTGGCCGAGAGGGCGAACCTCAAGGCGCTCTTCACCCAGGTCACGGCCCTGTCGGACACCAGCCGCTTCTTCCTCGACGCCAATGGCGACAACCTCGTCGCCCTCGGCAAGGTGAGCGTGCCGTTCACCGACCTGCTGGCGAGGTACTCCCCGGAGTTCCCGTGCCTGTTGCGAGGGTTGGACAACTGGATCCCCCGAGCCACGCAGGCCTTCCGTGGTTACACGCTGCACATCAACCTCGAGCTGATCCCGAACCAGGAGACCGGCTACACGACCGCGGACAAGCCACGCAACGGCCTGGACACCGGTCCGGCCTGCCACACGCTGCCGAACCCGCCGTACAGCCAGGCGAACCCGGGGCCCGGACCGGGGCAGGGCGCCTTCACGAAGGCCGGAATCCACGGGTCGCACGGCAAGTTCCGTGCCGCGCCGATGCTCGGGACCGCCCCGCGGGTCTGGTACTCCGGCACTCGCCAGGACCGGTCGGTCATCGCCTCGATGATCGCCCCCGGAATGGGTTTGAAGCCCGACCAGGTGCCCGGCGTGGCCAGCCTGATGTTCGGTCCGATGGCGCGGGCGACGGCGGTGACGATCCGGTGAGCGCGCTCAACAAGGCAAGCGTCTCCGCCCTGATCAAGCTGACCATCTTCATCGTGGTCACGACGCTGGCCACCGGGGTCCTGATCGTGACGATCGGCAACCTGACGTTCGGCAGCAAAAGGAGCTACGGCGCGATCTTCACCGACGCCACCGGCCTCAACTCCGGCGACGACGTGCGGATCGCCGGTGTCCGCGTGGGCACCGTCGACGGCATCTCGATCGTGAACCGCAACGAGGCGAAGGTGTCGTTCAGCATCGACTCCGACATCCACCTCACTCAAGCCACGCACGCGGACATCCGCTATCGCAACCTGGTCGGCCAGCGCTACGTCGCGCTGTACCAGCAGGGTGGCACCGCCGACGCGTCCGCGCTCCTTTCGGGCGGCGCGACGATCCCCATCAGCAAGACGAACCCCGCGCTCGACCTGACTGTCCTGTTCAACGGCTTCAAGCCGTTGTTCGCCGCGCTGTCTCCCGCAGACGTGAACAAGCTGGCGTACGAGATCATCCAGACCCTGCAAGGGGAAGGCGGCACGGTCGACACCCTGCTTGCCCGGACCGCCTCGATCACCCAGACGCTGGCCAACCGGGACAAGCTCGTGGGCGACGTGATCAATAATCTCAACGACGTGCTCACCACGGTCGGCAGCCGAGACAAGCAGCTCTCCGACACGATCACCACGCTGCAGCAGTTCGCGACCGGGTTGAAGGGCGACCGGCAGGCCATCCTCGGCTCGTTGAACTCCGTGTCCGATCTCGCTGTTCAGACCGCGAGTCTCGTGTCACAGGCCCGACCGGGCGTCACCGAGGACGTCCGCCAGCTGAAGTCGTTGGCTCAGCGCCTGGACCGGAACAAGAAGCAGATCGACGACGCGCTGCAGATCCTCCCGATCAAGCTCGACAAGATCGGGCACACCGCCGCCTACGGGTCGTTCTTCAACTTCTACCTGTGCAACTTCAAGGGACAGTTCGAGGTGCCTGTCGACCTGACAAAGCTCGGGATCCCCAAGTACATCCCGATCAACTACAACGTCAACTCGGCGAGGTGCTCACTGCCGTGAAGCCCTTCCGCGAACGCAACCCCGTGATCATCGGCTTCGCCGGCCTGGCCGCGATCGCCGTCATCGTGCTGGCTGCCTTCAAGGCCGACCAGCTTCCACTGATCGGCGGGGGCAACACCTACTACGCCAACGTCAGCGAGGCGGCCGGACTCAAGCCCAACGACGAGGTGCGCGTCGCCGGTGTCCGCGTCGGCAAGGTGACCGCCGTCGATCTGACGGGCAGCCACGTGCGGGTCACCTTCCAGGTCAACGACGGCGTCGACTTCGGTCAGGAGTCCACGGCGGCGATCAAGATCAAGACCTTGCTGGGCGCGATGTATCTCGCCGTCGACCCGGTCGGACCGGGCAACCTCGCCGCGGGCTCCACGATCCCGCTCGCGCGGACGACCTCGCCCTACGACGTGGTGCAGGCCTTCTCCGGGCTGGCCCAGCGCACGCAGCGGATCAACACCCATCAGCTGGCCACGGCGCTCAACACGCTGAGCGCGACGTTCAAGAACGCTCCGAAGCCGCTCCAGGGAACCTTGACGGGGTTGTCGCAGCTGTCGCGCAACGTCGCCGCACGCGACTCCCAGATCAAGTCGCTGCTGATCAACCTCCAGTCCGTTTCGGGGGTGCTCGCCGACCGCAACCAGCAGCTGGTCAAGCTGTTCAAGGACGGTGACGTGCTTTTCCGTGCCTTGACCGCACGCCGGGTCGCGATCCATAACCTGCTGGTCTCGACCACGCAGTTGTCCACGCAGCTGTCCGGCCTGGTCAGGGACACCCAGGCGGACCTCCACCCGGCATTGAGCCACCTGGCCAACGTCGTACAGGTGCTGCAGAACAACGAGAACAACATCGACCAGAGCCTTCGGTTGATGGCGCCGTTCTACCGCGTCTTCGCCAACACCTTGGGCACGGGTCCGTGGTTCGACACGTTCGTGCAGAACCTCCCACCGGTTCCGGCGCTGGGAGGGCAGTGATGAACGACCACCGCACTCCCGCACTGATCTCGCGCATGTCGAGGGTCGGCCAGGCCATCACCGCCGCCATCGTGCTCGCCGTGATCGCGGCGCTCGGCGTGGCGTTCTGGCCGAGTCAGAGCCAGCGCCACCTCACGGTGGAGTTCAGCCGCACGGTGTCGCTCTATACCGGCTCCGACGTGCGGATCCTCGGCGTCAAGGTCGGACAGGTCGACAGCATCACGCCGATGGGCACCCACGTCCAGGTCAAGCTCTCCTACGACGCGAAGTACAAGGTGCCGGCCGACGCCAAGGCCGTGGTGATCTCGCCGGCGATCGTCGGCGACCGGTACGTCCAGCTCACCCCGGCCTACACCGGCGGCCCCGTAATGGCCGACAACGCGACCGTCTCGCTGCACCGGACAGCCGTCCCGGTCGAGCTCGACCAGATCTACCAGTCCCTGGACGACTTGTCGGTGGCGCTCGGCCCGAAGGGCGCGAACAAGAGCCGGTCGGGCAAGCCGGGGGCGCTGAGCCGGCTAGTCAACGTCTCGGCCGCCAACCTTGGTGGTCGAGGCGCCGAGATCAACCAGACGATCCACGATCTCTCCCTGCTCACGGGCACCCTCTCGGACAACAAGACCGCCTTGTTCGGCAGCCTCCGGCAGGTGCAGACGTTCGTGCACGCGCTGGCAGCCAACGACGGCGCGGTACGCCGGTTCAACTCGAGCCTGGCGGGTGTGTCCACCGTCCTCGCCGGGCAGCGTCACGACCTGGCCGCTTCTCTGCACGCGCTCGGCGGGGCACTGACCGACGTCGAGAGCTTCGTGAAGCAGAACAAGGGCGTTCTTCGGCGCAACATCCATGGGCTCGTGGGGGTCACCCAGGTGCTCGTCAAGCAACGCGCGGCCCTGACCGAGACCCTGCGAAACGCCCCGCTGGCCCTCACCAACCTCGCCGCGGCCTACAACAGCACCACAGGCACGTTGGACAACCGCGACAACATCGGCGAGAACGTCAACCAGCTGGGGAACGACCCCAGGGTCTTCCTGTGTGCCCTGCTCAACCAGGCCGGCAACCCGGGACACGCGTGCCAGACCATCGGTGGCCTGCTGCACAAGCTCCCCAAGCTGCCGCCCATCTCCGGGCTGCCCCGCAGCGCGCCGTTCCCCCATGGGGGGCGGGCGTCGCACGTCCAGGTCGAGCACGTCGACACCACGCTGGCCGGGCTGCTGGCGGTGAACCGATGAGGTGCTCCAGCCGGGGACGTCGCCTCCTGCAGGTCGTGGCGCTGGGCGCCTCCGCCCTGTTGCTGGGCAGCTGCAGCTTCTCGATCTACGATCTGCCGTTGCCCGGTGGCGCCGACGTCGGGTCCCACCCGTACTCCGTGACCATCTACTTCAACGACGTCCTCGACCTGGTGCCGCAGTCCGCGGTCAAGGTCGACGACGTCACTGTCGGAAAGGTCACCGACGTCTCGTTGCACGGCTGGCAGGCCAAGGTGACGGTGCAGCTGAACGGCGACGTCCACCTGGCCGACAACGCCCGGGCGGAGCTGCGCCAGACCAGCCTGCTGGGCGAGAAGTTCGTGGCTCTGTCCCAGCCCCCCAAGGGAACCGCCGTGGGCACCCTCGGTAACAACGACGTTATCCCGCTCGACCACACCAGCCGCAACCCGCAGGTCGAGGAGGTTCTGTCCGCGCTCGCGCTGCTGCTGAAGGGTGGTGGGCTCGCCGAGATCAAGACCATCGACCAGGAGCTCAACAACGCGCTCGGTGGTCGTGAACCGCAGGTCCGGTCCCTGCTCAACCAGCTGTCCACGTTCATGGGTCAGCTCGACAACAACAAGTCGTCCATCGTCACCGCACTTCGCAAGGTCAATCGGCTGGCCCTGAACGTCACCAAGCAGAAGCGGCAGATCATCACCGCGCTCGACACCATGCCGGGTGCCTTGCGATCGCTGAACGCGCAGCGCACCGATCTGGTCAAGATGTTGAAGGGACTGAGCCGACTGAGCACGGTCGGAACCCGGGTGATCAAGGCATCCAAGGCCGACACCGTCCGCGTCCTGAACAACCTCGTTCCGGTGCTCACCCAGCTCAATGCGGCCGGCAACTCCTTGACCAGGGACATGCAGGTGTTCGCGACGTACCCCTTCGTCGATGCCGCCGTCGGCACCACTCCTGTTGTTGCTCGGAACATGCACATCGGCGACTACACCAACCTCTCGGTCCAGGCCGACCTCAAGCTGCAGACGGTCCTGCAGGGGCTTCCGGGCGGTCCCGGCGGCGGCGGAGGGGGAGGGGGACCCTTGCCGACGACCCCGACCGGCTTGCCGACGTTGCCGACCGTGTCCTTGCCGACGGCCTCACTGCCGACCCTCCCAGGTCTCGGAGGCACCCCCGGCGGCGGCACCGGCGGGGGCGGTGGGAGTGGCAGCCCGCCGTTGTGCCAGATCCTCGGGCTGTGCCGCGGCGCGTCGTCGGGCTTCCTGGCTCCGGTCAACGCCACCGACTACGCGCCTGGTGTGCGGCGGTCCCTGGCGCAGCTGAACCTGCCCTACGACCCCAAGCTCGTGGGCCTCTTCCTGGTGGGCGGTGGTGGCCAGTGATCTCCCGCCGTACCAAGCTGCAGCTGCTGGTGTTCGTCGCCATCACGTTGCTGGGCGTCAGCTACGTCGGCGCGAAGTACGCCCGGCTCGACCGGCTCGTGTCGTCCCAGGCGTACACGGTGACGGCGCACTTCAAGCAGTCCGGCGGCATCTTCGTTGGCGCTGAGGTGTCCTATCGCGGCGTCGGCGTCGGTCGGGTCAGCAACATGACGCTCACCAGCTCCGGGGTCGACGTCGCGCTGGAGATCGATAACTCGCACCCGAACATCCCGGCCGACACGCTCGCCGTGGTCGCCGACCGCTCCGCCGTGGGTGAGCAGTTCGTCGACCTCCAGCCGCGCACCGACTCGCGCCCCTACCTGTCGTCCGGATCGCAGATCGCGGCCGCCGATACCCGGACTCCGCTGCCGACCACGAAGCTACTCGTCAACCTCGACGACCTGGTCAACTCGGTGAACAAGAAGAACCTTGGTGTGGTCATCGATCAGCTGGGGCGGAGCTTCCAGAACACCGGCCCAGACCTGGCCCGCATCATCGACACCTCCAACTCGTTCATCGAGACCGCGAACAACAACTTCCGGCTGACGACGAACCTCATCCGCGACGGCGGCACGGTGCTCAAGACCCAACTCGACGAGAGCGCCAACATCAAGTCCTTCGCGCACAACCTGGCGCTGTTCTCGAACACGCTGGTGCGCTCCGACCACGACCTGCGCCGCGTCATCGACAACGGCAGCGGAGCGGCGACCACGCTGCGCACCTTCATCGCCCAGAACCGGGCTGACCTGTCGGCGCTGTTCAGCCACCTGCTGACGACAGGACAGATCGTCGAGGCGAAGCTCCCCGGGATCGCCCAGATCCTGGTGCTCTACCCCTACGTCGTGGAGGGCGGCTTCACGGTCATCGGCAAGGATCCCGCCACCGGCTTGTACGACGCGCACTTCGGCCTGGTGCTGACCCAGAATCCCCCCGTCTGCCACAGCGGCTACCAAGGCACTCCGCAACGGACACCGCAAGATCGGCAGGAGACTCCGTTGAACGTCCGAGCGCACTGCGACGAGCCCCCGTCGCAGAGCAATGCCCGAGGTGCCCAGAACGCGTCGTACGACCGGGCGCCGGTTGTGGCGACGTACAACCTGCGGACCGGGCAGCTGACGCCGACTCCGAAGCACCAACCATCCGTGTCCAGCTCAGCGTCCGACGGCGCCCGCGTGTTCGGCTCCGACAACCTGAGCTGGCTCTTCCTGGGGGCGCTGGGCCAATGAGACCCACTGTGACCGACCCGCTCCGGCGGGAACCGTCCGAACAAGACAGAGCCGTTGATCGGCAACGCACGAAGGTTGAGAAGGTTGAGAGGTACGACATGACGGCCGAGACGAGGGGCGATGCGCAGGGCTCCCGGGCCCCGGCGTGGTTCATCACGGTGGCGGTGGCGCTGGCTCTGCTCCTGGTCGCTGCCGTCGGAGCGGCGTGGTACTCCTGGCGCTACGTCGAGTCCGACAACGGCCGCACCGCGCAGGACCAGGCGGCGGTCGCGGCGGCCAGGCAGTTCGTGCTCGAGGTGAACTCCTACAAGGTCAGCGACGTCTCGGGCTACCAGGCCCGGGTCGACCCGCTGATGACCGGCAGCTTCGGCGCCGAGTTCGATCAGGCGACCAGCAAGTTGTTCCCCCAGCTGGCCAAGAGCGGTCTCAGCACCTCTGGCACCGTCCTGCAGGCCGGGGTCAGCAACATGGACCCGGACTCCGCCACCGTGCTCGTCGCCGCCGACGCCACCGCCAAGTCCACGATCGGCACCACGACCTGCACCCGCGTCCGGCATTTCCGCTGGGCCGTCGACCTCCAGAACATCAGCGGCGCCTGGAAGGTCTCGAAGTACCAGCAGTACGAGTCGCAACCCACCAACTCGATCCCGTGTGCGTGACACCATGACCCCTCAGCAGAGCCTCAACCAGACGACTCGCCGCCGGCCGCGCATCGCCGGCGAACGCGGCCGGGCCACCGGGCCGCCACAGGTCGCCGAACCAGTCGACCCAGTGCAGCGGGGTCGCGCCGACCCGGTGCAGCGGGGTCGCGTCGACCTGGTGAAGCGGAACGCGGCTCGGCGTGCACCGAAGGACGGGCCCCGGGCCACCCTGTCGCGCACGATCATCACCGCGGTGCTGGTGCCGCTCGCCCTGGTCACTGCCGCCGCGGTGGTGCTCGCCGCCGTCGTCGGCTACCAGGCATGGCAGCGGCACCAGATCGCCGGCAACGCCGACCCGGCCACGTCCGCCGCTCAGAGCGCCGCCACGACGCTGCTGTCGTGGAACTACCAGCACCTCGACTCCGAGCGGGCCGCCGACCAGAGGCTGCTCACCCCGGCGTACGCGAAGAAGTTTGACGCGACCTGGGACCAGACGGTGGCCAAGGTCGCGCCGGCCAGCAAGAGCGTGGTGACCAACAAGGTGCTGGCGTCCTCGGTCCTGCCGTGCGGCGACCAGTGCAGCACCGACCAGGTCCAAGTCTTCATGTTCATGGACCAGACCAACACCAGCCCCAACCAGCAGGTTGCGGGGGTCGAGCAGAACCGGGTGGTGTTCACCATGAGCAAGGTGGGCGGCAGCTGGCTGGTGGACGCGATCAGTCCGCTGTGACGGTGCACATTGCCCGGGTTGGCATAGTTCGAGATTGGCCAAAGAGACCACCAACTGCGCGCCAATGCTTGACGTGAGGCGGTGGAAGAGTCATGCTCGGCGGACAGTGATGAATGAGACGGGTGCCCGACCAGACCCTGGCTCGACAGCAGTGTGCCGTATCGGCTAGACTGCTCTTTTGCGCTGCCTTCTATTGCTTCGGCCCTTGACGGGGCAATGTCGTCATGCGCCGTCGCAGATGAGCCCGCGAGCCTTCGGAAGGACCCCTCTTGGCCGCCTCGCGCACCGCCAGCCCCACTCACACCCCCCGCCGCATCTCGTTCGCCAAGATCGCTGAACCCCTCGAGGTTCCCGAGCTCTTGGCCCTGCAGACCGACAGCTTTGACTGGCTCATCGGTCACGACACCTGGAAGGCCCGAGTCGAGCAGCAGTTCGAGCAAGGTCGTACCGATGTGTCCAGGAAGTCCGGTCTCGAGGAGATCTTCCAGGAGATCTCACCGATCGAGGATTTCTCCGGCACGATGTCTCTCTCCTTCGACAAGCCGCGCTTCGAGCCGGCCAAGAACTCCGTCGACGAGTGCAAGGAGAAGGACTTCACCTACGCCGCACCCCTGTTCGTGACCGCAGAGTTCATGAACAACGAGACCGGCGAGATCAAGAGCCAGACCGTGTTCATGGGCGACTTCCCGCTGATGAGCGACAAGGGCACGTTCGTGATCAACGGCACGGAGCGGGTCGTCGTCTCCCAGTTGGTCCGCTCGCCGGGCGTCTACTTCGAGCGCTCCGCCGACAAGACCAGCGACAAGGACATCTACACCGCCAAGATCATCCCGAGTCGTGGTGCCTGGCTGGAGTTCGAGGTCGACAAGCGCGACACCGTCGGTGTCCGGCTGGACCGCAAGCGCAAGCAGAACGTCACCGTCCTGCTCAAGGCGCTCGGGTGGACCGAGGCGCAGATCCTCGACGAGTTCGGCGAGTACGAGTCGATCCGGCTGACCTTGGACAAGGACCACACGTCCGGCCAGGACGACGCACTCCTCGACATCTACCGCAAGCTCCGCCCGGGCGAGCCGCCGACCCGCGAGGCTGCCCAGACGCTGCTGGACAACTACTACTTCAACCCCAAGCGCTACGACTTGGCCAAGGTCGGTCGCTACAAGATCAACAAGAAGCTGGGGCTCGACCAGGCGTTCGACCAGCAGACGCTGACCATCGACGACATCGTGGCCGCGATCCGCTACATCGTTGCGCTGCACGCCGGCAAGACCGAGTTCGAGGCGCCGCAGGGACAGATCCTGGTCGAGGCGGACGACATCGACCACTTCGGCAACCGGCGCATGCGCACGGTCGGTGAGCTGATCCAGAACCAGCTCCGTACCGGCCTGTCCCGCATGGAGCGGGTGGTCCGCGAGCGGATGACCACGCAAGACGTCGAGGCGATCACGCCGCAGACGTTGATCAACATCCGCCCGGTCGTGGCGGCACTCAAGGAGTTCTTCGGAACGTCCCAGCTGAGTCAGTTCATGGACCAGACCAACCCGATCGCCGGGCTCACGCACAAGCGTCGCCTGTCGGCCCTCGGTCCTGGTGGCCTGAGCCGCGAGCGGGCCGGCTACGAGGTGCGCGACGTTCACCCGTCGCACTACGGCCGCATGTGCCCCATCGAGACGCCCGAAGGACCCAACATCGGCCTGATCGGGTCGCTGTCGACCTACGGCCGGATCAACCCCTTCGGATTCGTCGAGACGCCTTACCGCAAGGTCGTCAAGGGCAAGGTCACCACCGACATCGACTACCTCACCGCCAGCGACGAGGACCGCTTCGTCATCGCGCAGGCCAATGCCCCACTGACGTCGAAGTCGACGTTCGCGGAGAGCCGTGTTCTCGTGCGGCAGCGCGACGGTGAGATCGACTACGTCCCCGGTGAGGACGTCGACTACATGGACGTCTCGCCACGCCAGATGGTGTCGGTGGCGACCGCGCTGATCCCGTTCCTCGAGCACGACGACGCCAACCGGGCGCTGATGGGCTCGAACATGCAACGCCAGGCGGTGCCGCTGATCCGCAACAACTCCCCGCTGGTCGGAACCGGCATGGAGTTCCGGGCGGCAGTCGACGCCGGTGACGTCACCACGGCGGTCAAGGCGGGCGTCGTGACGGAGGTCTGCGCCGACTTCGTCGAGGTGGCGAACGACGACGGCAGCAACCAGACGTACAAGCTGGCGAAGTTCCGCCGCTCCAACCAGGGCACCTGCATCAACCAGCGCCCGCTGGTGCTCGAGGGAGCCCGGGTCGAGGTCGGCAGCCCCGTCGCGGACGGCCCGTGCACCGACGAGGGCGAGATGGCCCTCGGCACCAACCTGCTGGTGGCGTTCATGCCTTGGCAGGGCCACAACTACGAGGACGCGATCATCCTGTCCCAGCGGGTCGTCCAGCAGGACCTCCTGACATCGGTGCACATCGAGGAGCACGAGGTCGATGCGCGCGATACCAAGCTGGGCCCGGAGGAGATCACCCGCGACATCCCCAACGTCAGCGAGGAGATGCTCGCTGATCTCGACGAGCGCGGCATCATCCGGATCGGTGCCGAAGTCGGCAACGGCGACATCCTGGTCGGCAAGGTCACGCCCAAGGGCGAGACCGAGCTGACTCCCGAGGAGCGGCTGTTGCGCGCGATCTTCGGTGAGAAGGCGCGCGAGGTGCGCGACACGTCGCTCAAGGTGCCGCACGGCGAGGAGGGCACGATCATCGGTGTCCGGGTCTTCGACCGTGAGGAGGGTGACGAGCTGCCCCCGGGTGTCAACCAGCTGGTCCGGGTCTACGTCGCACAGAAGCGCAAGATCCAGGACGGCGACAAGCTGGCCGGACGGCACGGGAACAAGGGCGTCATCTCCAAGATCCTGCCGATCGAGGACATGCCGTTCATGTCGGACGGCACGCCCGTCGACATCATCCTCAACCCGCTCGGCGTGCCTGGTCGGATGAACATCGGCCAGGTGCTGGAGACACACCTCGGGTGGGTCGCCAAGGCCGGCTGGAAGGTCGAGGGCAACGCCGAGGACTGGCAGAAGCGACTCAAGCAGATCGGCGCCACCGAAGCCCCGCAGGACTCCAACATCGCGACCCCCGTCTTCGACGGTGCCCGCGAGGACGAGATCTCCGGGTTGCTCGGGTCGACCCTGCCGAACCGCGACGGCGACCGGATGGTCGGATCGGACGGCAAGGCGACCCTGTTCGACGGACGCTCCGGCGAGCAGTTCCCGGCACCGGTGTCGGTGGGCTACATGTACATGCTCAAGCTGCACCACCTGGTCGACGACAAGATCCACGCACGGTCGACCGGCCCGTACTCCATGATCACCCAGCAGCCCCTCGGCGGAAAAGCGCAGTTCGGCGGCCAGCGCTTCGGTGAGATGGAGGTGTGGGCGCTCGAGGCGTACGGCGCGGCCTACGCACTGCAGGAGCTGCTGACCATCAAGTCCGACGACGTGAACGGTCGCGTCAAGGTCTACGAGGCCATCGTCAAGGGTGAGAACGTCCCCGAGCCCGGCATCCCCGAGTCGTTCAAGGTGCTCGTCAAGGAGATGCAGTCGTTGTGCCTCAACGTGGAGGTGCTGTCCAGTGACGGCACCGCGGTGGAGATGCGCGACGCGGAAGAGGACGTGTTCCGGGCCGCCGAGGAGCTCGGCATCGACCTGACCCGCCGCGAGCCCAGCAGCGTCGAGGAAGTCTGAGACGGGCTCAGCGCCGTCCCCGACCCGTCTCGTTCGACTTTCGACTCGTCTTTGGAGAGTGAGAACCAAGTGCTCGACGTGAACTACTTCGACCAGCTGCAGATCGGGCTGGCCACGGCCGAGGACATCCGCCAGTGGAGCCATGGCGAGGTCAAGAAGCCCGAAACCATCAACTACCGCACGCTCAAGCCCGAGCGGGACGGCCTCTTCTGCGAGAAGATCTTCGGCCCGACCCGGGACTGGGAGTGCTACTGCGGCAAGTACAAGCGCGTCCGCTTCAAGGGCATCATCTGCGAGCGCTGCGGCGTCGAGGTGACGCGCTCGAAGGTCCGCCGCGAGCGGATGGGCCACATCGAGCTCGCCGCACCGGTCACCCACATCTGGTACTTCAAGGGCGTCCCCAGCCGGCTCGGCTACCTGCTCGACCTCGCCCCGAAGGACCTGGAGAAGGTCATCTATTTCGCGGCGTACATGATCACGCACGTCGACGACGACGCGCGTCACCGCGACCTGTCCTCGCTCGAGGCCAAGATCGACGTCGAGCGCAAGAACCTCGAGTCTCGCCGCGACAACGAGATCGAGCAGCGCATGGCCAAGCTCGAGGAGGACCTCGCCGCCCTGGAGGCCGAGGGGGCCAAGGCGGATCAGCGTCGCAAGGTCCGCGAGGGCGCCGAGCGTGAGGTCAAGCAGCGTCGCGACCGTTCGCAGCGCGAGATCGACCGCCTCGACGAGGTCTGGAACCGGTTCAAGAACCTCAAGGTGCAAGACCTCGAGGGAGACGAGATCCTCTACCGCGAGATGAAGTACCGCTTCGGCAAGTACTTCGAGGGGTTCATGGGTGCCGCAGCGATCCAGAAGCGCCTCGAGAGCTTCGACCTCGCCGCCGAGGCCACGTCGCTGCGCGAGACGATCGCCACCGGCAAGGGTCAGCGCAAGACCCGTGCACTCAAGAGGCTCAAGGTTGTGTCAGCCTTCCTGTCGACCACCAACAGCCCCCGCGGGATGGTGCTCGACTGCGTCCCGGTCATCCCGCCGGACCTGCGCCCGATGGTGCAGCTCGACGGTGGCCGGTTCGCCACGAGCGACCTCAACGACCTCTACCGCCGGGTGATCAACCGCAACAACCGGCTCAAGCGGCTCCTGGACCTAGGCGCCCCCGAGATCATCGTCAACAACGAGAAGCGGATGCTGCAGGAGGCCGTGGACTCGTTGTTCGACAACGGCCGGCGTGGCCGTCCGGTCACGGGTCCGGGCAACCGTCCGCTCAAGTCGTTGTCCGACATGCTCAAGGGCAAACAGGGCCGCTTCCGCCAGAACCTCCTCGGCAAGCGTGTCGACTACTCCGGCCGTTCGGTCATCGTGGTCGGCCCGCAGCTGAAGCTGCACCAGTGCGGTCTGCCCAAGCAGATGGCCCTGGAGCTGTTCAAGCCCTTCGTGATGAAGCGGCTCGTCGACCTCAACCACGCGCAGAACATCAAGAGTGCGAAGCGCATGGTCGAGCGGTCGCGCCCCGTCGTGTGGGACGTTCTCGAAGAGGTCATCGCCGAGCACCCGGTGCTGCTGAACCGCGCGCCAACCCTGCACCGGCTCGGGATCCAGGCGTTCGAGCCGCAGCTGATCGAGGGCAAGGCCATCCAGATCCACCCACTCGTCTGCTCGGCGTTCAACGCTGACTTCGACGGTGACCAGATGGCTGTGCACCTGCCGCTGTCTGCGGAGGCGCAAGCCGAGGCGCGCATCCTGATGCTGTCGACCAACAACATCCTCAAGCCGGCCGACGGTCGGCCTGTGACAATGCCGACGCAGGACATGATCATCGGCATCTTCTTCCTCACCCTGGATCGAGACGGCGAGCCCGGTGAGGGCCGCGCCTTCGGCTCGATGTCCGAAGCGATCATGGCCTTCGACCGACACGAGATCACACTGCAGAGCAAGGTCAAGATCCGGTTCAAGGATGTCGTGCCGCCCGTCGGCTACCCGACGCCCGAAGGCTGGGAGCCGGGCCGTCCGTTGCTGATGGAGACCACGCTCGGTCATGCGATCTTCAACGAGGCGCTGCCGTCGGACTACGCCTATGTCGACTACGAGGTGGGCAAGAAGCAGCTCGGCGTCATCGTCAACGACCTCGCCGAGCGCTACTCCAAGGTGGACGTCGCCGCCGCGCTGGACGCGTTGAAGGACACCGGATTCCACTGGGCGACGCGGTCGGGCGTGACGATCTCGATCGAGGACGTCGTGACACCGCCTCGCAAGGGCGAGATCCTGCTCGGTTACGAGGACCAGGCCGCCAAGGTGCAGAAGCAGTTCGACCGCGGTCTGATCACCGACGAGGAGCGCCGCCAGGAGCTCATCGAGATCTGGACGCAGGCGACGAACGAAGTGGCCAAGGAGATGGAAGACACCTTCGAGAAGAGCAACCCGATCTTCATGATGGTGCACTCCGGGGCCCGCGGGAACATGATGCAGGTCCGCCAGATCGCCGCCATGCGCGGGCTCGTGGCAAACCCGAAGGGCGAGATCATCCCGCGCCCGATCAAGGCGAACTTCCGCGAGGGCTTGTCGGTGGTGGAGTACTTCATCTCCACCCACGGAGCCCGCAAGGGTCTGGCCGACACTGCGCTCCGCACCGCAGACTCGGGCTACCTGACTCGTCGACTCGTCGACGTCAGCCAGGACGTGATCATCCGTGAGGACGACTGCGGCACTGAGCGTGGGCTCCCCAAGGTGATCGGATCCCGGCTCGACGACGGTCGTCTCGTGACCGCGGAGAACGTCGAGACCTCGGCGTACTCCCGCTCAGCGGCGACCGAGATCACCCACCCCAAGACCGGTGAGGTGCTGGTCGAGGCTGGCGGCGATCTCGGTGACGTCAAGATCGCCGAGCTGGTCGAGGCGGGCATCGACTCGGTGCGGGTCCGCTCGGTGCTCACCTGCGACGCCAAGACCGGCACATGCGCGAAGTGCTACGGGCGGTCGCTCGCCACCGGCAAGCTGGTCGACATCGGCGAAGCCGTCGGCATCATCGCGGCCCAGTCGATCGGTGAGCCCGGCACGCAGCTGACGATGCGTACCTTCCACACCGGTGGTGTGGCCGGTGACGACATCACCCACGGTCTGCCTCGCGTCGTCGAGCTGTTCGAGGCACGCCAGCCCAAGGGGAAGGCGCCCATCTCGGAGGTTGCCGGCCGGGTGCAGATCGAGGAGACCGACAAGTCCCGCAAGATCATCGTCGTCCCGGACGACGGATCCGAGGAGGACAGCTTCCCGGTCAGCAAGCGCTCACGGCTGCAGGTCGCCGACGGTGACCACGTTGAAGTCGGACAGCAGCTCACTCACGGCACCCCGGACCCGCAGGACGTGCTGCGTGTGCTCGGTGTCCGCAAGGCCCAGGAGCACCTCGTGGACGAGGTCCAGGAGGTCTACCGCAGCCAGGGCGTGTCCATCCACGACAAGCACATCGAGATCATCGTGCGCCAGATGCTCCGTCGGGTGACGGTCATCGAGCAGGGTGACTCGAAGCTGCTGCCCGGTGAGCTGGCGGATCGGGTGCGGTTCGAGGAGGAGAACCGTCGGGTCGTCTCCGAGGGGGGCACCCCGGCCTCCGGCCGGCCCGTGCTGATGGGCATCACGAAGGCCTCGTTGGCGACCGAGTCGTGGCTGTCCGCGGCATCGTTCCAGGAGACAACCAGGGTGCTCACCGACGCCGCGATCCACGCCAAGTCGGACGCGCTGATGGGTCTGAAGGAGAACGTCATCATCGGCAAGCTGATCCCCGCCGGCACTGGCCTGGAGCGTTACCGCAACATCCGGGTGGAGCCGACCGAGGAGGCTCGCGCTGCGGCGTTCTCCGTCAGTGGGTACGAGTCGTACGACTACGACTTCGGCACTCCGACTGGTCAGTCCGTTGCCTTGGACGACTTCGACTTCGGGTCGTACCGCAACTGACAGCACCGACGACAAGGGCAGACACCCCGTGCGCTTTCCCGCACGCCGTGTCTGCCCTTGTCGCATCGTGAGCGCCCCCTCGACCTGATCGAGGAACCTGTCGGGTGCGATCCGGAGGCCGAGCAGGGGAATCCGGAGCACGGCACGTCGATGGTGAGCTCGTTCTGCCGGAGAGCGTCGTCGATCTGGTTGGCCGCGTCGGCGTGGTGGCATCCGTCGATCTCGACGACGAGTCGATGCTCCTCGAAGTAGACGTCGAGGTATGCCACCCCGGGTCCGGCGCGTCGCAGCACCTGTCGGCTCGGTGACGGCAGTCCACGATCACGGCACAGGCGAGCAAACTCGAGCTCGCCAAGCGCCTGCGCCCCGTCGGTGACGTCCTTGATCACCGCGGCAAGGAGCAAGCGCCTGCGATGACGACGAATCCGGGCCAGCTCCGCGCCGATCCGCGTCGCCGTGGTGAGTCGCTGCTGCACGGTCATCACAACGATGAGAGCCGCTTGCCGATCGGTTCGCGCCCACAGCGCCCCGTGTACGGCGGCGACCTCGGGACGTACGCGCGGGATACCCACGGAAACATTGTCACCGGCTCGACGCCATCGGGTGACGCGCATCTGGACACCATCCACTCGGCGCGGCTTGGCGCCGGCCGGACATGACACGGTGACCGGGTCGGCGTAGCCGCGCAGTCCTGCCGCCACAAGCGCCGTCACACCGTCGAGCGCCGCCGCGGAACACCCGGTCTCCAACACCGGCAGCCGCCAGAGCTGTCGCTGAGTCAGCGCGCCGGTCGCCAACACTACCGTGGTCGGGCCCGGCTTGCTCCACCGACCGGCGACCACCTGGTTTCGTACGTCGAACCTGCTCACCCCCGCCCCTCGCAGCTGGGCACGGGAGACGACACCGTCCTGTCGCGCGGCGATGTCGGCCAGCTGTGGGAAGGTTCGCCGTCGCGGCGGTCGCGACATCGAGACAGGTTGGCTCACCGGATCAGGATGACGGTGTCGACATCGCCGGGGAAGGTGCCGAAGCACATCTGTGGACGACAAGGGCAGAAACCCCGTGCGCTATCCCGCACGCGGTGTCTGCCCTTGTCTCGTGCGGCGGCTCCTAGACTCTGGACGTGCCCGAGCCGCCCAAGGTCCAGCGGATCTCGGCGTACGCACTGATCGGGCGGACGGCCCGGCGCGGCCCTGAGGTCCTGCTGACGCGGATCTCATCTGTGGGCCATCGCCCCGGAGCGTGGACGCTGCCCGGCGGGGGAGTCGACCACGGAGAGTCACCCGCGGCCGCGGTCCGGCGCGAGCTCGCGGAGGAGACCGGCCTCGACGTCACCGAGCCCGTCCTGCATGCGGTGCACGACACCCATATCACCGGGCGGGCGCCGAACGGCCGGATCGAGGACTTCCACGGCATCCACCTCATCTTCGTCACCCATCTCGCCGATCCGGGCCAGGGAGCCGGCGTCGTCGAGACGGATGGCACCACCGACGCCGTCGAGTGGGTTCCGGTCGCAGCCGTGCTCGATGGGGACATCGAAGTGCTCCCGGTGGTGCTGCACGCCCTGCAGGGGGCTGACCCTGCCGGATGGGGATGAACCGGAATTGCAGCACGAATCGCACCGTGCCAATGTCGGTGACAGCCTGGCAGTCGCCATTCCACCTCGCTGCGAGTCATGAACGGTCGTGTTCGGCGACGACGCCGAGCAGCTTCGCTCGATGCGGCGGGCGCCCGGAGAGCTACAGCTGAGGAAGGAACGCCATGACGTTCGCCGCACCGACGAATCCCGAGAGCGTCTTCACGTACGGCGCCCCGATGCTGAAGTTCGGGTCGGGTGCCAGTGACGAGATCGGCTACGACCTGTCGCAGTACGGCGTCGGCCGGGTGCTCGTGGTCACCGATCCGGGGGTGGCGGCAACGGGCCTCCCGCAGAGGGTGGCCGACCAGATGTCGCGGTTCGACATCCGGGCGGACGTGTACGACGGGTCGCACGTCGAGCCGACCGACGACAGCCTGCGCGAGGCGATCGAGTTTGCCCGGGAGCAGGGCCCCTATGACGCTTACGTCGGCGTGGGTGGCGGGTCGTCGATCGACACCGCCAAGGCGATCAACCTGCTCACGACCAATCCCGGTGAGCTGATGGACTACATCAACGTGCCGGTCGGCGGCGGCAAGGCGCCGGTCAACCCGCTCAAGCCGTTGGTGGCCGTGCCGACGACCACCGGCACCGGCAGTGAGTCCACGACTGTCTGCGTGATGGACGTGTTGAGCCTCAAGGTCAAGACGGGCATCAGCCACGCGCGCCTGAGGCCGACGCTGGCCGTCATCGACCCGTTGCTGACCCTCACCCAGCCGCCGGGTGTGACCGCCAGCTCGGGGATGGACATCCTGTGTCACGCCCTGGAGAGCTACACAGCGCGGTGGTACACCACCTTCGAGCACAAGGAGCCCGACCAGCGGGTGCCCTACTGCGGCTCGAACCCGGTGGCGGACATGTGGTCGGAGAAGGCGATGAGCCTGCTCGCCGGGTCGTTCCGGCGAGCAGTGCAGCACGGGGAGGACGAGGCCGCGCGCGCCGACATGGCGATGGCGGCCACGTTTGCCGGGATGGGTTTCGGCAACGCCGGTGTGCACATCCCGCACGCCAACGCGTACCCCATCGCCGGGCAGGTCAAGGAGTTCCACCCGAAGGACTATCCCCGGGACGAGCCGATGGTGCCGCACGGCATGTCGGTGTCGCTGACCGCCCCCGAAGCGTTCCGCTTCACCTTCGAGGCCAACCCCGAGCGGCACCTGCGAGCGGCACAGCTGATCGACCCGGCCGCGGACCGGCCCGGCTCGGACCGCGACTACCTGCCCGAGGTGCTCACCAGGCTGATGCGCGACATCGACATCCCCAACGGCATCGGCGCTGTGGGCTACACCGAGGGCGACGTCAGCTCACTCGTCGCCGGCACGATGAAGCAGCAGCGACTGTTGGCGACGGCGCCGCGCGAGGTCACCGAGGACGACGTCGCCGGCATCCTGCGCGGCTCGGTCGAGCTGTGGTGAGCACTCATCCCCATCCACGACCTGCGATGTAAGGGCAGATGGGAACGCTCTCCCCTGCGGGCTGGTGACGAGACTGCTCCGCCGGCACGGGACACTGGACCGCATGAGCACCCCTCGGGGCACGGTCACCCGCACTGACGAAGAGGTCCACGATGTGGCGGCGGCGTTGCGGGGCGCCGGGGTGCGCGACGTAGACGACAGCCGGCTGGCCAAGGCGTTGTACAGCAGCGACGCGTCGTTGTACCGCGTCCTTCCCCGGGTGGTGGTACGCCCGCGGGACATCGACGAGGTGCTCGCCACGCTGGAGGTCTGCCGAACGACCGGCACGCCGCTCACGGCGCGCGGCGCGGGCACGTCCATCGCGGGCAACGCGGTGGGATCCGGGGTCGTGCTCGACCTGGCCAGGCATCTGGACACCGTGGGCGAGATTGACCCGGAGGCGCGGACGGCGGTGGTCCAGCCGGGTGTCGTCCAGGCGTCGCTGCAGCGCGCGGCGGCACCGCACGAGTTGCGCTTCGGTCCCGACCCGTCGACGCACAACCGCTGCACGATCGGCGGCATGATCGGCAACAACGCCTGCGGCTCGCGCGCGCTCGGCTACGGTCGGACCGCCGACAACGTGGCGGGCCTCGACGTCGTCACCGCTGGCGGCCTGCGGATGTCGCTGACGCCCAGCAGTCCGATGACGCCGATCCTCGACCGGCTGCGTGAGGTGGTCGACGGCGACCTGAGCACCATCCGCACCGAGCTCGGCCGATTCAGCCGCCAAGTGTCCGGCTACAGCCTCGAACACCTGCTGCCCGAGAGCGGCTTCGACGTCGCGAAGGCGCTCGTCGGCACGGAGGGCACCCTGGCCGTCGTGCTGGGAGCGACCGTGCGGCTCGTCACCACTCCACGCCACCGCGCCCTGGTCGTCCTGGCGTACCCGTCGATGGCGGTGGCTGCCGACGACGTGCCCAGCGTGCTGGCGCACCGCCCGATCGCCTGCGAGGGGCTCGACTCGCGCATCGTCGATGTGGTCCGGGCAAGCGGCGCCGCCGCCGCGGTCCCGCCGCTGCCGCCGGGGGAGGGCTGGCTGTTCGTCGAGGTGGTCGGGGACACCGAGTCCGAGGTGGCCGACGCCGCCGCGCGGGTCGTCGCTGACGCGGCCACCTCCGCCCACGAGGTGGTCATCGATGCGGCGCACATGGCGGCCCTGTGGCGGATCCGCGAGGACGGTGCCGGGCTCGCCGCCCGCAGCCTGAGTCGCCCGGCCCTGGCCGGGTGGGAGGACGCCGCCGTCCCGCCGGCGCAGCTGGGTGCCTACCTACGCGACTTCGAGGACCTGATGACCGAGCGGGGGGTCCACGGCGTCCCCTACGGTCACTTCGGGGACGGCTGCGTGCACATCCGCATCGACTTCCCTCTGCAGGCCCCCGATGGGCCGCGACTTCTGCGGTCGTTCGTTGAGGACGCGGCGCGGCTCGTGGCGTCGTACGGCGGGTCCCTGTCGGGTGAGCACGGCGACGGGCGGGCCCGCTCCGCGCTCCTGCCGTTGATGTACTCCGCCGACGCGATCGCGCTGTTCAAACGGGTCAAGACTGTCTTCGACCCTACTGGGCTGCTCAACCCGGGGGTCCTCGTGGACGCAGCGCAGGTCGACGACGACCTGCGCCTCACGGCGCGCACACCGGTACGTGCGCGGCTCGGCCTGCGACTGATCCACGACGCCGGAGACCTCAGCGCGGCCGTGCACCGGTGCACCGGGGTCGGCAAGTGCCTGGCGGACAACACCGGCTCCGGGGGAGTGATGTGCCCGTCCTACCTCGCGACCCGGAACGAGAAGGACTCCACTCGCGGCCGGGCCCGGGTGCTGCAGGAGATGGTCGGCGGTTCGTTGACCAGCGAGGCCTTCGCTGCGCCGGAGGTACACGACGCACTGGACCTGTGCCTGGCCTGCAAGGGCTGTGCGAACGACTGCCCGACCGGTGTCGACATGGCCAGCTACAAGGTCGAGGCACTGCACCAGCGCTACCGCCACCGGGTGCGCCCGCGAAGCCACTACACGCTGGGGTGGCTGCCGCGGTGGGCCCGGCTCGCCTCGACAGCGCCGGCGCTCGCGAACCTGGGCACCACGACCCGCGGCGGAGCCCGCCTGGCCACGTGGGTGGCTGGCGTGGACCGGCGCCGCTCCCTGCCACGCTTCGCCTCCCAGACACTGCGATCGTGGGCGCGGGGGCGCGCACCATCGCCGGACGGGCCCCGGGTGGCGTTGTGGGCCGACACGTTCACCAACCACTTCACCCCCGAGGTCGGCCGGGCGGCCGTCGAAGTGCTCGAAGCCGCGGGGTACTCGGTGGAGATTCCTGACCGGTCACTGTGCTGCGGCCTCACCTGGATCAGCACCGGCCAGGTCGAGGCGGCCGGAAAGATCCTGCGCCGCACGGTCACCACACTGGCGGAGTACGTCGATGCCGGCGTACCGGTGGTCGGGTTGGAGCCGTCGTGCACCGCGGTGCTGCGCGCCGACGCGGTGGACCTGCTCGCCGACCCGGCGGCCCGGTCGGTGGCCGGCGCGGTGCGGACCCTCGCCGAGCAGTTGGCCGCCACCCCCGGCTGGCAACCGCCGGACCTGTCCGAGACCGCCGTCGTGGCCCAGCCGCACTGCCACCACGCCAGCGTCCTCGGCTGGTCGGCGGACCAGGACCTCCTGCGTCGCTCCGGGGCGCAGGTACGCCGGCTGGGTGGGTGCTGCGGCCTGGCCGGAAACTTCGGCGTCGAGCGTCGCCACCACGACGTGTCGGTCGCCGTGGCCGAGCACGATCTGCTGCCCGCGGTGCGGTCCGCCGCTCCCGGCACTGTGATCCTCACCGACGGCTTCTCGTGCCGTACCCAGCTCGACGACCTCGCCGGTGTCCAGGGGACCCACCTCGCCGAGCTCTTGGCGGCCGCCCGCGGTCGGCCGACGGCGCGCGATAGTCGTTTTGACCGTGGTTCGGGGCTCCGGTAACCTTGCTTCTTGTGCCTGGGCTGTCCCGGGCCGTCATGCGTGCCATCAGGACTGAGCCGTCACGGAGCACGACACACCCGAGTTCGGGGGTCGGAGTCCGGTACTCACGCGAGCTCGACCCAGCAGCCTCCACGAAAGAGAGAAGTACGCGGTGCCCACGATCAACCAGTTGGTCCGCAAGGGCCGTCAGGACAAGGTGTCCAAGACCAAGACACCGGCCCTGAAGGGTGCGCCTCAGCGACGCGGCGTGTGCACCCGCGTCTACACGACGACGCCGAAGAAGCCCAACTCCGCGCTGCGCAAGGTCGCACGCGTGCGGCTCTCGAGCGGCATCGAGGTCACGGCCTACATCCCAGGTGTCGGCCACAACCTGCAGGAGCACTCGATCGTGCTGGTGCGTGGCGGCCGGGTGAAGGACCTCCCCGGCGTCCGCTACAAGATCATCCGCGGCTCGCTGGACACTCAAGGCGTCAAGAACCGCAAGCAGGCGCGGAGCCGTTACGGCGCGAAGAGGGAGAAGAGCTGATGCCGCGCAAAGGTCCCGCCGCCCGCCGGCCGATCGAGGTCGATCCGGTCTACGCCAGCCCCCTGGTCACCCAGCTGATCAACAAGGTGCTGGAGGACGGCAAGAAGCAGGTGGCGCAGCGCATCGTCTACACCGCCCTCGAAGGCGCCCGTGAGAAGAACGGCACCGACCCGGTGGTCACGCTCAAGCGTGCGCTGGACAACGTCAAACCAACGCTCGAGGTCAAGAGTCGCCGGGTCGGCGGCGCGACGTACCAAGTGCCGATCGAGGTCCGCGCCGGACGTTCGACGACCCTCGCCCTGCGCTGGCTCGTGCGTTACTCGGCCGAGCGCCGCGAGAAGACGATGGCCGAGCGCCTGATGAACGAGCTGCTCGACGCCAGCAACGGCCTCGGCGGCAGCGTGAAGAAGCGCGAGGACACACACAAGATGGCCGAAGCCAACAAGGCATTCGCCCACTACCGCTGGTGACCTCGCGGCCCCCGGTCACGACCCGACCGAGGAGCCGCGGCCCAGCACGACATCGAGACTAGGGATACCTCAGGTGGCAACCGAGATCACCACCGACCTGGGCCGGGTGCGCAACATCGGCATCATGGCTCACATCGACGCGGGCAAGACCACGACGACCGAGCGGATCTTGTTCTACACCGGCATCACCTACAAGATCGGCGAGGTCCACGAGGGCGCCGCGGTCATGGACTGGATGGAGCAGGAGCAGGAGCGCGGAATCACGATCACGTCCGCCGCGACGACCTGTTCGTGGAAGAACCACACCATCAACATCCTCGACACACCGGGACACGTCGACTTCACCGTCGAGGTGGAGCGCTCGCTGCGGGTGCTCGACGGCGCCGTCGCCGTGTTCGACGGGGTCGCTGGGGTCGAGCCTCAGTCGGAGACGGTGTGGCGCCAGGCCGACCGCTACCGAGTGCCACGAATCTGCTTCGTCAACAAGCTCGACCGCACCGGGGCCGAGTTCCACCGCTGCGTGGACATGATCGAGAACCGCCTGGCGGCGACACCGCTGGTCCTGCAGCTCCCGATCGGCACCGAGGCCGACTTCATCGGCGTCATCGACCTGGTCGGGATGCGGGCCCTCACCTGGCGCGGTGAGACCGCCAAGGGCGAGGACTACGACGTCGAGCCGATCCCGGCCAGCCACGACGAGATCGCCCGCGAATGGCGCGACCGGCTCTTCGAGACCATCGCCGAGGCCGACGACGAGATGATGGAGCTCTACCTCGAGGGTGAGGAGCCATCCGTCGACGCGCTCAAGGCTGCCATCCGCCGGGCGACGGTCGCCGACAAGCTCACCCCCGTGCTGTGCGGAACGGCGTTCAAGAACAAGGGCGTCCAGCCGCTGCTCGACGCGGTCATCGACTACCTCCCGTCCCCGTTGGACATCTCCGCGGTCGAGGGTCATGCCGTCGGCGACGAGGAGGAGATCGTCGAGCGCCGTCCGAGCGACGACGAGCCCTTCTCGGCCCTGGCGTTCAAGATCATGGCCGACCCGCACCTCGGAAAGCTGACGTACCTCCGGCTCTACTCCGGCCGGCTCGAGACGGGCAGCACCGTGCTGAACCCGACCAAGGGCAAGAAGGAGCGGATCGGCAAGATCTACCGGATGCACTCCAACAAGCGCGAGGAGATCGCCAGCATCGGCGCGGGGCACATCGTGGCTGTCATGGGTCTGAAGGACACCACGACCGGCGAGACGCTGTGCGACCTGGCCAAGCCGGTCGTGCTGGAGTCGATGACCTTTCCGGCGCCGGTCATCCACGTCGCCATCGAGCCCAAGTCGAAGGCCGACCAGGAGCGTCTCGGCACCGCGATCCAGCGGTTGTCGGAGGAGGACCCGACGTTCCAGGTCCGTACCGACGACGAGACCGGCCAGACGATCATCGCCGGCATGGGTGAGCTGCACCTGGAGGTGCTCGTTGACCGGATGAAGCGCGAGTTCCGCGTCGAGGCCAACGTCGGCAAGCCGCAGGTGGCCTACCGCGAGACGATCAAGCGGACGGTGGAGAAGGTCAGCTACACGCACAAGAAGCAGACCGGCGGGTCTGGGCAGTTCGCCAAGGTGATCATCGACATCGAGCCGACCGGTGGCCAGGGCGATGGTGGCTACGAGTTCGTCAACGCGGTCACCGGTGGCCGGATCCCGCGCGAGTACATCCCCGCGGTGGACGAAGGCGCGCAGGAGGCCATGGAGTTCGGCGTTCTCGCCGGCTACCAGATGGTGGACGTCAAGGTGACGCTGCGGGACGGCCAGTACCACGACGTCGACTCCTCCGAGCTTGCCTTCAAGATCGCCGGATCGATGGCGTTCAAAGAGGCGGCCCGGATGGCCGACCCCGTCATCCTCGAGCCGATGATGGAGGTCGAGGTGACGACGCCCGATGACTACATGGGTGAAGTGATCGGTGACCTCAACTCCCGGCGTGGCCACATCCAGGCCATGGAGGAAGGTGCCGGCGGCGCGCGACTGGTCAAGTCACTCGTCCCGCTGTCGGAGATGTTCGGATACGTCGGCGACCTGCGTTCCAAGACGCAAGGCCGCGCGTCGTACTCGATGCAGTTCGACTCGTACGCCGAGGTTCCCAAGAACGTCGCCGACGAGATCATCAAGAAGGCCCGAGGCGAGTGACCGGATCTTTGAGATAACGTTCCTATCCGTCGTACGGCGTACGAGACAGATAATCAGGAGGAGCCCCCGTGGCTAAGGCGAAGTTCGAGCGGACCAAGCCGCACGTCAACATCGGCACCATCGGTCACATCGACCACGGCAAGACCACTCTTACCGCGGCGATCTCCAAGGTGCTGCACGACAAGTACCCCGTTGCCAACCCCAGCACCGAGGCGTTCGACCAGATCGACAAGGCGCCCGAGGAGCGGCAGCGCGGTATCACCATCTCGATCGCGCACATCGAGTACCAGACCGAGGCGCGGCACTACGCCCACGTCGACTGCCCCGGCCACGCCGACTACGTCAAGAACATGATCACCGGCGCGGCCCAGATGGACGGCGCGATCCTCGTGGTCGCGGCCACCGACGGGCCGATGCCGCAGACCCGTGAGCACGTGCTGCTCGCCCGCCAGGTCGGCGTGCCGGCCATGGTCGTGGCGCTCAACAAGTGCGACATGGTCGACGACGAGGAGATCCTGGAGCTCGTCGAGCTCGAGGTTCGCGAGCTGCTGTCCGACCAGGACTTCGACGGCGACAACGCTCCCGTCGTCCGGGTCGCTGCGTACCCAGCGCTGAACGGCGACGAGAAGTGGTCGGAGTCGGTGCTCGAGCTGATGAACGCGGTCGACGAGTACATCCCGACGCCCGAGCGGGAGACCGAGAAGCCGTTCCTGATGCCGGTGGAGGACGTCTTCACGATCACCGGCCGCGGCACGGTCATCACCGGCCGGATCGAGCGCGGTGTGGTCAAGCTCAACGAGACCGTGGACATCATCGGGATCCGCGAGGCCAAGCAGACCACCACCGTCACCGGGATCGAGATGTTCCGCAAGCTGCTCGACGAGGGTCAGGCCGGCGAGAACGTCGGGTTGCTGCTCCGCGGCACCAAGCGTGAGGACGTCGAGCGCGGCATGGTCGTGATCAAGCCGGGCACGACGACCCCGCACACGGACTTCGACGCACAGGTCTACATCCTGAGCAAGGAGGAGGGTGGCCGGCACACGCCGTTCTTCAACAACTACCGGCCGCAGTTCTACTTCCGCACCACCGACGTCACCGGAGTCGTGACGTTGCCGGACGGCACCGAGATGGTCATGCCCGGCGACAACACCGAGATGAAGGTCGAGCTGATCCAGCCGATCGCCATGGAGGACGGTCTGCGCTTCGCCATCCGCGAGGGTGGTCGGACGGTCGGCGCCGGGCGGGTCACCAAGATCAACCAGTGACCTCCTAGCACCCCGTCAGCAGGGCCCCGGACCGACGTCCGGGGCCCTGCTGCATATTCCTGCTGCGTACCCATGCCGCGTACCCCTGCTGCGTTTCGCGGACCTCAACTGGTGCGGTATGGCTGTCCGCACGGCGACGGCTCAGCCACATCGCATCAAATGCGCGTCGTCGGACGAGTCCGGACCGGGTACGCGCCACGATCAGCCCAACCTGAACGTGGCCCGGCTCTCGTACCTGGGTTTGCCGTTGGGGCCCTCGCCGAGGTGGGACTCGATCAGGGAGATCCCGTCGGCAACCCAGCCACCACCGGCGAAGGCGTCGAGAACCCGCAACCATCGGGTGACGTCGCGCGGATGGTTCAGCCTCGCGAGCGTCAGGTGCGGGTGGAAGCGGGCTCCGTCGACCGCGATGCCGGTCTTGCTCGCTGCCGACCGGGCCCCGGTGGCCAGCCTTGACAACTCCTCGCTGGCGCTGACCTGCCTCGCGCGCGCGAGGCAGGTCGGTCCCATCGGATCGGCGGCGGACGGGTCGTCGCGTCCCGGCAGGCCTGCGGGCCAGGTCACCGCGAGCCCCATCCACAACACGCGGGCCCGGGCAACGTCGGGAAAGCCGCCCCCACCGGCGAGTCGTAGCGCGAACGGCGCGCGCTTGCCCGCCGCCCGGGCCAACCGCTCGGTCAACTCGTCGAGGTGCCGGTCGTCAACCGAGCCCAAGAACGCCAAGGTCAGGTGCCACTGCTCCGGCGACGTCCAACGCAACGGGGCGTCCACGTCGCGGCGCGTCTCCAAGAACGAGCCCAGCTCGTCCAGGATCTTGTCCGGCGGCACGACCGCCACGAACATCCGCATCGGCCGCACTGTCCCACACCACCCCGTCAGGCCCCACCGGGTTCTCCAACCCGCCCGTCCCGGCGACCGCAATTGCGGGATTGTGGCTGACTCTCGGCCCGGATCCGAGCCACTTCCCCGCAAATCCGCGAGGGGGAGGGGGCACTGATTTGGCATCGGCGCACCGGGTCTGACAAGATAGTCCGGTTGCTCCGGTGGGATCGCCGGGGTGCCTTTCGTGTGAGCCTCTCATCGGGCTGCCGTGGCGCCGAACCAGGAGATCTCGCCCAGTCCGGCGCCCGCCGGGCGCCACTCCCAACCAAGATCGTGGTCGGGTCGTGCTGTGAAAGCACACGACACACCCGACCTCGGGGGTCGGAGCGGGGAGCAGGCGGCGCACCTCACCCGAGGGCGTTCGAGACGTCAGCGGTACGACAGTGAAGGACACAGCGAGAGCTATGGCGGGACAGAAGATCCGCATCAGGCTCAAGGCCTACGACCACGAGGTGATCGACACCTCGGCGCGCAAGATCGTCGACACGGTGACGCGCACTGGTGCGAAGGTTGCGGGGCCGGTGCCGTTGCCGACCGAGAAGAACGTCTTCTGTGTCATCCGCTCGCCGCACAAGTACAAGGACAGCCGCGAGCATTTCGAGATGCGCACGCACAAGCGTCTCATCGACATCATCGACCCCACGCCCAAGACGGTTGACTCGCTGATGCGCCTCGACCTGCCGGCCGGTGTCGACATCGAGATCAAGCTCTGAGGGGTACGACACCAATGAGCCAGACACGTACCATCAAGGGGCTGCTGGGCACCAAGCTCGGCATGACTCAGATCTGGGACGACAACAACCGCCTCGTGCCCGTCACCGTCATCGACGCCGGCACCAACGTGGTCACGCAGATCCGCAAAGCAGAGACCGACGGATATGCCGCCGTGCAGATCGGATTCGGGGAGATCGACGGCCGCAAGGTCACCAAGCCGCGGGCCGGTCATTTCGCCAAGGCCGGCGTGACGCCGCGCCGGCACCTGATGGAGCTGCGTACCGCCGACGCGGGTGACTACGAGCTGGGCCAAGAGCTGAGCACCGAGACGTTCGCCGCCGGTGACTTCGTCGATGTGACGGGCGTCAGCAAGGGCAAGGGCTTCGCCGGGGTGATGAAGCGACACGGCTTCGCCGGGGTCAGCTCGTCGCACGGTTCCCACCGCAACCACCGCAAGCCGGGCTCGATCGGCGGCTGCGCCACACCGGGCCGCGTGTTCAAGGGGCTCCGGATGGCCGGCCGCATGGGCACCGACCGTGTCACCACCCAGAACCTCACCATCCACGCGGTGGACGCGGCCAAGGGCATCGTGCTGGTCAAGGGCGCCGTCCCAGGCCCCAAAGGCGGCCTCGTCGTGATCCGCTCGGCGGCGAAGCGCATCGCCGAAGTCAAGGAGGCCGCCAAGTGAGCACCATCGACGTCCTCGACGCCAAGGGTGCCAAGTCAGGCACCGTTGGCCTGCCCGCCGAGATCTTCGACGTCCAGGTCAACATCCCGCTGATCCACCAGGTCGTCGTCGCCCAGCAGGCCGCGGCTCGCCAAGGGACACACGACACCAAGAACCGTGGCGAGGTACGCGGCGGTGGCCGCAAGCCCTACCGCCAGAAGGGCACCGGCCGCGCCCGCCAGGGCTCGACCCGAGCCCCGCAGTTCGCCGGAGGCGGTGTCGTGCATGGCCCGACACCACGTTCGTACGACCAGCGCACACCCAAGAAGATGAAGGCGGCCGCGCTGCGTGGCGCCTTGTCGGACAGGGCCCGCGCCGGTCGGGTCCATGTGATCACGGCGCTCTTCGACGGCGACAAGCCGTCGACCCGGACGGCTTTGACCGCGCTCGCCGCGGTCACCGACCGCGCCCGGGCGCTGGTGGTGCTGGAGCGCGGCGACGACCTCACCTGGTTGAGCCTTCGCAACGTCGACACGGTGCACCTGCTGCACGTCGACCAGCTGAACACCTACGACGTGCTGCTGGCCGACGACGTGGTCTTCACCAGGGGTGCCTTCGACCGGCTGCTCGAGGGCAGGCCGAGCGGACGCTCGGTGAAGGCGGTCGGCACGGCGTCCGAGGCAGATGTGGTCGACGCGGTCGACGTGGTCGACAGTGCGGCGCCCGAGTCCGCTACCGAACCGGCTGCCGAAGCCGTCGAGGAGGAGACCACGTGAGCACGCTGCACAAGGACCACCGCGACGTGCTGATCGCCCCCGTGGTGAGCGAGAAGAGCTACGGCCTGCTGGACGAGAACAAGTACACGTTCCTGGTCCGGCCGGACGCCAACAAGACCGAGATCAAGATCGCGGTGGAGGAGATCTTCGACGTCAGGGTGACTGCGGTCAACACGCTCAACCGACCGGGCAAGACCCGGCGCACCCGCCTGGGTGTCGGCCGCCGCGCCAACACCAAGCGCGCCGTGGTGAGCGTCGCCGCAGGTCAGCGCATCGACATCTTCTCCGGCCCGAACGCCTGAGCCAGGTTGACGAAGGACTGAGGGACTCATGGCTATCCGCAAGTACAAGCCGACGACACCTGGCCGACGAGGCTCGTCCGTCGCCGACTTCGCCGAGATCACCCGCTCTACGCCGGAGAAGACCCTGGTGCGCCCGCTCCCCAAGAAGGGCGGCCGCAACAACCAGGGTCGGATCACGACGCGGCACCAGGGCGGCGGTCACAAGCGTGCGTACCGGCTGATCGACTTCCGTCGCTATGACAAGGACGGCGTGCCCGCCAAGGTTGCGCACATCGAGTACGACCCCAACCGGACCGCCCGGATCGCGTTGCTGCACTACGCCGACGGTGAGAAGCGCTACATCGTGGCGCCGCAGGGTCTGCGGCAGGGCGCGACCGTCGAGGCTGGCCCCAACGCCGACATCAAGGCGGGCAACAACCTGCCGTTGCGCAACATCCCGGTCGGCACGACGATCCACGCCATCGAGCTTCGTCCTGGCGGCGGGGCGAAGATGGGGCGGTCCGCCGGCGCCAGCGTCCAGCTGGTCGCCAAGGAAGGCAGCCGTGCCCAGGTACGTCTGCCCTCCGGCGAGATGCGCTACGTCGACGTGCGCTGCCGCGCGACCGTCGGTGAGGTCGGCAACGCCGAGCAGAGCAACATCAACTGGGGCAAGGCCGGCCGGATGCGATGGAAGGGCAAGCGCCCAACGGTCCGCGGTGTCGCCATGAACCCGATCGACCACCCCCACGGTGGTGGTGAGGGCAAGACCTCCGGCGGACGCCACCCGGTGTCCCCGTGGGGCCAGCCGGAGGGCCGCACGCGCAAGCGCAAGGCCAGCGACCAGCTGATCGTCCGTCGCCGCAAGTCCGGCAAGCGCTGAGAAGGGGCCTGCAGACAATGCCACGCAGCCTGAAGAAGGGCCCGTTCGTCGACGACCACCTGACCAAGAAGGTGGACGCACAGAACGACAAGGGCACCAAGAACGTCATCAAGACCTGGTCACGACGCTCGATGATCGTGCCGGCCATGATCGGCCACACGATCGCGGTGCACGACGGCCGCAAGCATGTCCCGGTTTTCGTGACCGACTCGATGGTCGGCCACAAGCTCGGCGAGTTCGCGCCCACCCGCACCTTCCGTGGGCACGACAAGGACGACCGCAAGGCCCGTCGACGCTGATCAAACCCGGGGTCGCCCCGGCGATCGCATTGCCACGAGCACGACCCAGTACGACGAAGGCTGATCCCAGCGAAGAGAAGAGTTCGAAGACATGAGCGTTATGGAGCGTAGGCGTGTCAGCGCCCGTCGCGACAGCCTGCTCGGCGACGAGCCGGGCGCCTTCGCCGTCGCGCGCTTCGTCCGCGTGACGCCGCAGAAGGCTCGTCGCGTGGTCGACCTCGTGCGCGGTCTGCCCGTCGACGACGCGTCCGACCTGTTGCGGTTCGCCCCGCAGTCCGCGGCCGAGACGGTCTACAAGGTGCTGGAGAGCGCGGTGGCCAACGCCGAGGGGAGCGAGGGACTGGATCGCGCCACGCTCGTCGTGTCCAAGGCGCTCGTGGACGAGGGACCGACCCTGAAGAGGTTCCGGCCCCGCGCGCAGGGCCGCGCGTACCGCATCCGCAAGCGCTCGAGCCACATCACCGTCGTCGTCCAGCCCGTAGTCGAGCAGACGCCGCCCAAGCCGACCGCGGCCGACACCAAGACCGCCAAGAAGACCGCCGCCAAGAAGACCGCCGCCAAGTCGACCGCCGCCAAGAAGACCGCCGCCAAGAAGACCGCCGCCAAGAAGACCGCCGCCAAGTCGACCGACGAGAAGGCGACCGCCACGAACGCCTCGGCGGACACGAGTGAGAAGGAGACCCGATAGTGGGACAGAAGGTCAACCCGCACGGGTTCCGGCTGGGCATCTCCACCGACCACAAGAGCCGGTGGTACGCCGACAAGCTGTACAAGAGCTACGTCGGCGAGGACGTCGCGATCCGTAGGCTGCTCACCAAGGGCATGGACCGTGCCGGCATCTCCAAGGTGGAGATCGAGCGCACCCGCGACCGGGTCCGTGTCGACATCCACACCGCGCGTCCGGGCATCGTGATCGGGCGCCGTGGCGCCGAGGCGGAGCGCCTGCGCGGCGAGCTGGAGAAGCTCACCGGCAAGCAGGTCCAGCTGAACATCCTCGAGGTCAAGAACCCGGAGATCGACGCTCAGCTGGTCGCTCAGGGTGTCGCCGAGCAGCTGTCCGGTCGGGTGGCGTTCCGCCGGGCGATGCGCAAGGCTCTGCAGACCTCGATGCGCAGCGGGGCCCAGGGCATCCGGATCCAGTGCTCCGGCCGTCTCGGTGGTGCGGAGATGTCCCGATCGGAGTTCTACCGCGAGGGCCGGGTGCCGCTGCACACGCTGCGTGCCGACATCGACTACGGCTTCTACGAAGCGCGTACCACCTTCGGCCGCATCGGCGTCAAGGTGTGGATCTACAAGGGAGAGGTGGCCGCCACCCGCGCCGAGCGCGAGGCCCAGGCCGCGGCCCGCGCCGCGGCTCCCGGTCGCAGCCGACCCACGCG
>JBOHDX010000002.1:0-1773 GCA_050700835.1 Nocardioidaceae bacterium | reverse complement strand
GGAGGTTCCTAGCCTTCCACCTGAAAGACCTCGACGTGCCCGACGCTACCGTCGGCGCAGGCTTCGGCTGCGCTGATCTGACTTCGTTCTGCCGCCTTGACGAACTTGGGCTCGAGGTGACCGGCCAACGACTCGATCCGGGGCGGGCGTGGTTGGCGTGTCGGGTCCGCGAGCCGGAGGACTCGGGCGAGCGGTGGTGCCAGCAGTGCGGGTGCGAGGGCGTCGCGCGGGACACCGTCGTCAGGCGATTGGCGCACGAACCGTTCGGGTGGCGACCCACGACGCTGGTTCTCACGATCCGCAGGTACCGGTGCGGGGAGTGCCGGCGCGTGTGGCAGCAAGACACCAGCAGGGCCGCGGAGCCGAAGGCGAAGCTGTCGCGCCGCGGGCTGCGGTGGGCGCTTGAAGGGATCGTGGTCCAACACCTGACCGTCGCACGGGTCGCCGAGGGCCTCGGCGTGGCGTGGAACACCGCCAACAACGCCGTCCTCGCCGAAGGCAAGCGGGTCCTGATCGCCGACGAGACCCGGTTCGACGGCGTCACCGCGATCGGCGTCGATGAACATGTCTGGCGGCACACGAGGAAGGGCGACAAGTACGTCACGGTGATCATCGACCTGACCGGGATCGGTGACGGCACAGGGCCGGCGCGGTTGTTGGACATGGTCGAGGGCCGCTCCAAGCAGGTGTTCAAGACCTGGCTCGCCGAGCGACCGCAGGCCTGGCGCGACGGGGTCGAGGTGGTCGCGATGGATGGGTTCACCGGATTCAAGACCGCCGCGGCCGAAGAGCTCCCAGACGCCGTCGCAGTCATGGACCCCTTCCACGTCGTGAGGTTGGGCGCCGACGCGCTCGATCAGTGCGGGCGTCGAGTCCAGCAGACCCTCCACGGTCACCGCGGCCGCAAGGACGACCCGCTCTACAAGTCCAGGCGGACCCTGCACACCGGCGCCGATCTCCTCACCGACAAACAGCAGGCCAGACTCGACGCATTGTTCGCCGAAGACGAGCACGTCCAGGTCGAAGCGACCTGGGGTGTCTACCAGCAGATGATCGCCGCGTACCGCGAGCCGGACCGGACGCAGGGCCGCGCGCTCATGGAGCGTCTGATCGCCAAGCTCAGCAACGGCGTCCCGAGGGTACTGACCGAGGTCGTCACGCTCGGCCGGACGCTGAAGAAGCGCGCCGACGATGTGCTCGCCTACTTCGACCGGCCCGGCACATCCAACGGACCGACCGAAGCGATCAACGGACGACTCGAACACCTCCGCGGCTCTGCCTTGGGGTTCCGCAACCTCGCCAACTACCTCGCCCGGTCGCTCTTGGAAACCGGAGGGTTCAGGCCGCGACTACACCCCCGATTGTGAAGAGCCCGGAATCACCGATATCGCGAGAGCTGACTACATCTACGTGTTCCTACGCCGGCAGGTTCAGAGCGCCACAGTGGAGGACGCGCTAAAGGCGTTGGCGGCGAACGATTGGATCATGGAGATGGCCGGAGTCGGCGACATCGCCCACCCATGCCCCATCTGCGGCAGACCTGCAATCGGCCGGGCCTGGCATTACGAGATGATCTGCGACGAGTGCTGCTCGAAGCCTGTCTGCGAGAAGGGGCGCCGAGTAGATGGGTACAACACCTCGCTCGGTGGCGGATTCGAGGCCGCCCACGTCGACGACAAGAGCGTGTGCGATCAAGTAACGCTGGACGGAGCTGTGTGGATCGACGGCGTCGAATGCCACATGGGGGAAGCGAAGTTCGGCGGTGTCTTCGTC
>JBOHDX010000001.1:0-7550 GCA_050700835.1 Nocardioidaceae bacterium | reverse complement strand
GCCCATGGGCCACCGCCGGACGACGACGACGCGAGAGGACGGTCACCATGACAGGACACGTGGTGCACCTTGAGATTCCAGCCGACGACACGGGGAAGGCCCGGGAGTTCTGGGGCGGGCTGTTCGGCTGGCAGTGGCAGTCCGTGCCAGGTCCGTTCGAGTACCACATGACCCAGATCAGCGACCAGACCGGCGGTGCGATCACCAACATGGAGCCGGGCAAGCAGGGTCCACGCGTCTACTTCGACGTCGACGACATCAACGCCGGAGCCGCGCGTGTGACGGAGCTCGGGGGTCGGGCCAACGAGCCCGGACCGGTGCCGGGCATGGGGTGGTTCGCCACCTGCACCGATCCCCAGGGGAACGAGTTCGGACTGTGGCAGAACGACACGTCGGCGCCGGCGCCACCCCAGTAGGCGACGGATCCGGGCGACGCCTGCCGAGGTGCCACGATGGGTGAGGCCAGCCCGACCGGGTTCCCGGCCTCGAGGAGTCGACATGCCCCAAGCAGAACGCACCGTGACGATCCAGCGCTCCATTGACGACGTGTTCGCGTTCTTCACCGACTTCGACAACGACCGGAAGTGGCGCCCACATCTGAAGGAGGTCGTGGCGCCGGCCGAGGTCAGGAACGGCTCGACGGTGCGTCAGGTGCTGGTGGGTCCCGGTGGTCGCGACATCCGCGCCGACTTCGAGATCACGGCCTTCGACCGGCCATCTCTCGTGGCCTTCACGGTGATCGCTGGGCCGGTCCGTCCGCTCGGACGGTTCCGGTTCGCTCCGGCCGGCAGTGGCACCGAGGTGACGTTCTCGCTGCAAGCTCATCTGGGCGGCATCAAAGGGTTGTTCATGTCCAAGCCGGTGCAGAAGTCGATGGACAGCCAGATGGCGGCCTTGGACAAGGCGAAGGCACTGCTGGAGTCGTCGTGAGTCAGATCGCCAGGGTTCGGCTTGGCGGTGGGCTGAGGGGGGCCCCGTAGTGGCCCGTGGTGGGCGCGTGGTGGGCGGGTGGTGGGCCCCGTGGGACTCGAACCCACAACCCGCGGATTAAAAGTCCGCTGCTCTGCCAATTGAGCTAGAGGCCCGGGCGGCGATCCGCCCAGCCGCAGCGTACCGAGGTCGATGTGTCGTGAGGGATGCATCGGAAGGCGCCGGTATCGGGTGCATCTTTCACGACGCTGGGGCGGACGGTGCACGAGTGCCACGCGCGCGACGGCCCAGCGCTGTCCGGCCCGCCGTCAGGTCACGGGCCGAGCAGGTACGCCCACCGTCAGGTCACGGGCCGAGCAGGTACGCCCGGGCGCGCCGAGCGGGAGGCGGGACCGGCAGCAGTGCCCAGACCGCCGGGCCGACGCGTCCCGTGGCCGGGAGATCGTGCGCCACCTTGAAGGCCGTCAGCTCGGCCACGGTCCGGTAGCCGATGTAGCCGGTTCGCAGCCCCCGCGGCATCCGCAGCGCAGTCTGCAGAGCGAGCGCCGGAGTGCCGAAGTCGTGCGGGTGCAGCACCGGTGAGCCGAGGTTGGTGCGGGCGAAGCGGGCGGCCGCGCGGGCGGTCCAGGTGGGGGCGTTCCACGTCGAGCCGGCCCGATAGAGCGAGGCGCGGGTAGGCGAGTCGATCGCGCCGGTCCGCGGCAGGTCGTGCCAGAACTGGTACCGCAGCACCGCCCGCTGGGTGGCGCGCCCGAAGCTGCCGGTGGCCCGGATGTGCAGCCTGCGCTGCAGGTCGGTCACGGCCGTGCCGGCAGAGCCGAGCCACAGGTAGGGGCCGGGTTCAGTGCGCGGGGCGCGGACCGGCCGCGCGCACTCGACGAGTCGCGGCCGGGACGTCCATACGACCGCCGGGGAGCCGAAGAAGACGGCGCAGGTGCCGTAGTCGGTGGGCCACGTATGCCCCGTCCAGAACGAGGTGTGCGCACGGGCCCCGTTCCAGGTCAGGGACACATGGATGTGGGACGTGTGCGGATCGCCGTAGGTGTAGGGGCGCCAGCCGGGTTCGTAGGCGCCCCAGATCCGCCGGTTGTAGATGACGTACATGACGCCGAGCCGTCGAGCCATGTAGCCGGCCTGCCCGTCGGGCCCCTTGGTCGTCAGCCAGGACAGGAAGTTCGCGGCGGCCAGTCGGTCAGACTTGTTGGCCACGTTGACCATCCAATCGAAGGCCCGCCCGTCCTTGTGCTCGGAGATGCCGCTCTCGGTGCAGGCGCGGGGCGCGGCGCTGCTGCCCTGACCGCGACCGTACGTCCGGATCAGCAGCGCCAGCAGCCGGCGGGTGCCAGGCAGTGCGACCGACGAGCAGTCGTTCTGCGCCTGGTACATCGGCGTGGCGTCGATGGCCCGGCCGAACCGTTGCGGCGGCTTCGGTCCCATTGGATTCTTGGGGAAGGCCACCGGTCTTGACGACCGCGGGCTGGCCGCCACGGGTTCGGCCAGCGCCGCAGTCGTCGGTGTCAGAGCGGCCGTGACCACGGCGAGGAACACTGCTCCTGCTGCGATCAGGGCCGAGGTGCTGTGATGGTCGGCGACGCCCCGAGACCGCCGCCCTGCCATGTTCAACAACTCTTGTCTTCCCCCAGGTCAGCTCTTGACTTGCCTAGTCTCCGGGCATCTCGCGGGCGGGGCGTCACCCATTCGGCCAGATTCGACTCAACTCAATCCCGGGGCCAGCGCCATGCAGACGATGTGGTGTCGTCCGGCTCCGGGATGTGCACCGGGACCGGTTCGGCCGTTCGGCTCCGAGCGACCCCGGCCCGGCGTACGCTTGGCTGCACGGGGCCTCGAAACCGCACGCCCTCGTGGGTGACTCAGGAGAACACGTGACCGGACCCCTGGACGCTCGCCTGCGCGACGACGATGCGCTGGCCGAGATCGAGATGACGAGCAATCTGATGATTGCCGCCTCCGAGGCAGAGGGTCCGCTGAGCCAGCAACAGGTCGACAAGATCCTCGGCATCGGCTGAGTCGGCGCCTTCCACACGCCCCGGGCCCCGGCGGGGTCTCGGTGCCACCTGCCCAGCCACCACCCCCTAGCATGGTCGAGGCCATCCCCCCCGATTGACGGGAGTCTGTCGTGCGGTTGAAGATCCGTCCGACCGAGGGTTCCTTCTACGAACTCTTCGCCCGATCCGCCAACAACCTGGTCACCGGAGCCGAGCTGCTCGCCACCCTGCTCGACGCCACGAGCGACCGTGTCGCGCTCGGCACCCAGATGCGCGAGATCGAGCACCAGGCCGACGAGACCACTCACGAGATCGTCCGCCGGGTCAACAGCACCTTCGTCACGCCGTTCGACCGCGAGGACATCTACCGCCTGGCCAACAACCTCGATGACGTCATGGACTTCATGGAGGAGGCCGTCGACCTGATCGTGTTGTACGAGGTGGGCGAGCTGCCCGCCGAGGTCGCCGCCCAGATCGAGGTGCTCCAGCGCGCTGCGGAGCTGACCGCCGAGGCCATGCCCAGGCTGCGCACCATGCAGGCCCTCGAGGAGTACTGGATCGAGATCAACCGGTTGGAGAACCAAGGCGACCGCAGCTACCGCCGCATCGTGGCGACGCTGTTCAGCGGGGCGTACCCCGCGCTCGAGGTGCTCAAGCTCAAGGACGTCGTCGACGCCTTCGAGCACGCGATCGACGCGCTCGAGTCGGTGGCGAACACAGTCGAGCAGATCGCCGTCAAGGAATCCTGACCGGTGGAGCTTGCTCTCGTCATCGCGGTCGTCGCGATCGCCCTGATCTTTGACTTCACCAACGGTTTCCACGACGCGGCCAACGCGATCGCCACCTCGGTATCGACGCGGGCGCTGACCCCGCGTATCGCGCTGCTCCTCGCCGCGGTGATGAACTTCGCCGGCGCATTTCTCGGCACCGAGGTGGCGAGCACGATCGCGAAGGGAATCCTCGACGTCAACTCGGCGAGTCTTCAGGGTGAGCACGGTCTGACGGTGGTGCTCGGCGCGCTCGTCGGCGCCATCGCCTGGAACCTCGTGACGTGGTACTTCGGCCTCCCGTCCTCGTCGTCGCACGCGCTCATCGGCGGGCTCGTCGGAGCCGGTCTCGCCGCGTCGGCCCCGGTGCTGTGGACCGGAGTGTTCAACAAGGTCGTCATCCCGATGGTGTTGTCACCGCTGATCGGCTTCGCCGGTGCGTTCGCGGTCATGCTCCTGATCCTGTGGATCTTCCGTTCGGTCGCGCCGCGCAAGGTCAACCGCGGCTTCAAGGCGGCCCAGACCGTCTCGGCGGCCGCGATGGCGCTCGGCCACGGGCTGCAGGACGCGCAGAAGACGATGGGCGTGATGTTCACGGCCCTGCTCGCCTCCGGTCACGTGAGCGCGAACCAGCCGATCCCGTGGTGGGTCAAGGTGGCGGCGGCGTCGGCGATCTCGCTGGGGACCTACTCCGGCGGGTGGCGCATCATGCGTACGCTCGGCCGGCGCATCATCCACCTCGACACCCCGCGCGGGTTCGCGTCCGAAGCCGTTTCGGCCACTGTGCTGTACGTGATGGCGCTCGGCCTCCAGGCTCCGGTGTCGACCACCCACGTGATCACCTCGTCAGTGATGGGTGCCGGCGCCACCAAGAGCCTGTCCGCGGTGCGGTGGGGGGTGGCCCGCAACATCGTGCTCGCCTGGATCGTCACGATCCCGGCGGCGGCACTCGTGGCGGCCGGCGCCTATGGCATCGGGTCCCTGTTCCTCGGCTGACAAGGATCTGACCGAAGAATCGACATTGGCATCGCCATGGCGACGCCAATATCGATTCTTCGGTCGCTTCAGCCGAACCGGCCGGAGATGTACGCCTCGGTGGCGGCCTCGTCGGGGTTGGCGAAGATCTTCGGCGTGGGCCCGAACTCCACCAGCTTGCCCGGCTTCCCCACACCGGAGAGGTTGAAGAACGCCGTGGTGTCCGAGACCCGGGCTGCCTGCTGCATGTTGTGGGTGACGATGACGATCGTGTAGCGGTCCTTCAACTCGTGGATGAGATCCTCGATGGCGCTGGTGGAGATCGGGTCGAGGGCCGAGCAGGGTTCGTCCATCAGCAGCACCTGCGGCTCGACGGCGATGGCCCGAGCGATGCACAGCCGCTGCTGCTGGCCGCCGGACAGGCTGGAGCCGGGTTTGTCGAGACGATCCTTGACCTCCTCCCACAGGTTGGCGCCGCGCAGCGACCGCTCGACGATCTCGTCTGCGGCCGACTTCTTCATCCGGTGGCTGTTCAGCTTGAGGCCGGCCAGGACGTTGCCGTGGATCGACATGGTCGGGAACGGGTTGGGCCGCTGGAACACCATGCCGATCATCCGGCGGACCGCCACCGGATCGACGTCGTCGCCGTAGAGGTCTTGGCCGTCGACGGTGATCTTGCCCTCGACGCGGGCACCGGGGATCACCTCGTGCATCCGGTTCAGCGAGCGCAGGAACGTCGACTTGCCGCAGCCGGACGGCCCGATGAACGCGGTCACCGACCGCGCGGCGATCGTGATCGACACGCCCTCGACCGCGAGGAAGTCGCGGTAGTAGATGTCCAGGCCGGACACGTCGATGCTTCTAGCCACGGGAGCTCCTCGCGGGGGACAAGAAGTAGGACACGAGTCGTGCCGCCAGGTTGAGCACCATCACGATCAGCATCAGCACCAGTGCAGCCCCCCATCCCCGGTCGTACCCGAACTGTGGGGGGACGCCCGGCTGCTTGTAGGACTGGTAGGCGAAGACCGGGAGCGTCATCATCCGGCCACCGAACAGGTTGGTGTTGGTCGACAACGTGTAGCCGGCCGTGATCAGCAGCGGCGCGGTCTCGCCGATCACCCGGGCGATGGCCAGTGTCACGCCGGTGACGATGCCGGCCAACGACGTGGGCAGAACCACCTTGACGATCGTGCGCCACCTCGGCACCCCTAGGGCGTACGCCGCCTCCCGGAGCTCGTTCGGCACCAGCTTCAGCATCTCCTCGCTGGATCGGACCACGATCGGGATCATCAGCGCGCTCAGTGCGACCGCACCGGCGAAGCCGGTCCGGGTGCCGTCGCCGAGGAAGATCGCGAACAGCGCGTACGCGAACAGGCCGGCGACGATGGAGGGGATCCCCGTCATCACGTCGACGAGGAAGGTGATCCAGGCCGCCAGCCTCCGGCCGGGGCCGTACTCCACCAGGTAGATCGCGGTGAACAACCCGATCGGCACCGACATGACGGCCGCGACGAGCGTGATCAGGACGGTGCCGATGATGGCGTGGTAGATCCCGCCACCCGCCCCGACCACGTTGCGCATCGAGTAGGTGAAGAACTGCGCGGACAGCTGACCGGCGCCCCGGGAGATCACGACCCACAGCAGGCTCACCAGCGGCAGCAGCGCCAGCCCGAACGCGGACACGATCAGGGTCGTGGCGAGCCGGTCGTTGGCATGCCGACGCTCCTCGAAGCGGCGGGACACCACCTGCAACGCGACGACGAACACCAGCCACGACACGACGACGCAGGCGGCCACCCCGCCGCCGAGGGCCGACGTGCCGGCAGAGCCGACGACCGCGGACCCTGCCAGGACCGCGGCCGGCGCGCCCCGGCGCAGACGGTTCCCGTGCAGGTCCGGTGGGCCGGCCCGCCGCTCGACCGGCGCCTCCGGCGCGGCAGTCGACAGAGTCGGGGCCATCTCAGTTCGCTCCGGAGAAGTCGGCGCGACGGCCGACGATCGCCCGGGCGACGAAGTTCACCGCGAACGTGAGCACGAACAAGGCCAGTCCGGAGGCGATCAGCAGGTTCGTCAGCACCCCGCTCGACTCCGGGAACTTCAGCGCGATGTTGGCCGCGATCGTGCTCGGGTTGGTGTTGCTGATCATGTTCAGGCTCACCACGCCGCTGACCGACAGCACCAGGGCGACCGCCATCGTCTCGCCGAGGGCACGACCGAGACCGAGCATCGCCGCACTGACGATCCCGGACCGGCCGTACGGCAGCACGGTCATCCGGATCATCTCCCAGCGCGTGGCGCCGAGGGCCAGGGCGGCCTCCTCGTGCAGCCGCGGTGTCTGCAGGAAGATCTCGCGTGACAACGCGGTGATGATCGGCAGGATCATCACCGCCAGCACGATCGAGGCGGTGAGGACCGTGCGTCCCGTCACCGAGGCCGGCCCGGCGAACAGCGGCACCCAGGACAGGTGACTGGCCAGCCAGGTGTAGGCGGGCACCACGTGCGGAGCAACGAAGAAGATGCCCCACAGTCCGTACACGACGCTGGGCACCGCCGCCAGCAGGTCGAGCACGTACGCGATGGGTGCGGACAGTCGCCGCGGTGCGTAGTGCGAGACGAACAGCGCCACCCCGATGGCAAGCGGGGTCGCGATCAGCAGGGCGATGGCGGAGGACAGGACCGTGCCGAACAGCAGCGGCCAGACGTACGACCAGACGTTGGACTGGCCCGCGTCGGTCGCGATGTTGCCGGCGGTGATCGCCGGCAGGCTGTCGAGGACCAGGAAGCCGGCGACCCCCGCCAGGACGGCCAGAATCAGCACGCCGGCACCGGTTGCGGTGCCGGCGAACAGAGAGTCACCGAGGTGGCGGCGGTT